>NZ_AJXU01000043.1 GCF_000264315.1 Rhodanobacter fulvus Jip2 | reverse complement strand
TGCCCGGAGGGCTGAAGGGGGTGCTTTTCGTTCGGTGCCAGCCAAGCCAAGAGCGCCCCCATCCGCCTTCGGCACCTTCCCCCGCAAGCGGGGGAAGGAAAGCGTGGGGTTTCGGCTCAAGACATGGGCCGCGGCCTTTGCTTCCCCCGCATCGCGGGGGAAGCTGCCCGGAGGGCTGAAGGGGGTGCTTTTCGTTCGGCGCCAGCCAAGCAAGAGCGCCCTCTTCCGCCTTCGGCACCTTCTCCCGCTAGCGGGAGAAGGAAGGCGTGGGGTTTCGGCTCAAGGCGTGGGGCTAGGGCCTTTGCTTCCTCCGCATTGCGGGAGAAGGAAAGGCCTCGTTACACCAGTTCGTGCAGGCCGCATTCCCGCTTGAGGCCGAAGAAGCGGGTGTCTTCGACGTCCATGCCTGGCTCCCAGCGGCGGGTGGTGTGGGTGTCGCCGATGGAGACGTAGCCCTGCTCCCACAGCGGGTGGTATGGCAGCCCGTGGCGTTGCAGGTACATGCCCACGTCGCGGTCGGTCCAGTCGGCGATGGGGTGGAACTTCCAGTGGCCGCGCTGCCATTCGACGAACGGGATTTCGTGGCGGCTCCTGGACTGGCTGCGACGCAGGCCGGCGAACCAGCCGTTGATCTCCAGCTCGGCCAGTGCGCGCTGCATGGGCTCGACCTTGCGGATGCGGTTGTACTGCTCCAGGCCTTCCAGGCCCTGCTCCCACAGCCGGCCATAGCGGGCTTCCGCCCAGGCACGACCGATTGCGGGGCGATAGACCTTCAGGTTCAGCGAAAGCTGTTCCGTCAACGTATCGACGAACTGATAGGTCTCGGGGAACAGGTAGCCGGTGTCGATCAGGATCACCGGGATGTCCGGCTTCTGCTGGCTCACCAGATGCAGCGAGACGGCGGCCTGCGCGCCAAAGCTCGACGACAGCGCGTGGTTGCCGGCGGTGTGCTTCAGCGCCCACTCCACCCGCTGCTCGGCAGTCAGGCTCGCCATCCATGCGTTGATATCCGCCAGTGCGCGCGGGCTGTGGTCATTGAAAGGGAGCTGGATCGCGTTCATGCGTTCACCTTCAGCGGAATCTTCCGCGGTTCGCTCAGCACACCCACACGCAACAGGAAATCGCCGAAATACTCGCCCGCGTTGCGCTCGCCCGCGTAACGGCCGAACAAGCCATCCAGCACTTCCAGGATGACCGCCTCGTCGACGTTCTCGCGATACGCCTGGTTGAGCCGTTGGCCCTGGAAATCCGCGCCCAGACGCAGGTCGTAGCGGCCCGGCGCGCGGCCGACCAGGGCGATTTCCGCCAGGTAGGGACGCGAGCAGCCGTTGGGGCAGCCGGACAGGCGCAGCAGGATCGGCGCATCGATCAGTCCGTGGCGGTCCAGCAGGGTTTCCAGCTTCAGCAGCAGGCTGGGCAGGTAACGCTCGCTTTCCGCCATCGCCAGACCACAGGTGGGCAAGGCCACGCAGGCGATCGAATGCTGGCGGATGCCGCTGTACCGCTTGTAGCCATCCATGCGATGGCGGGCCACCAGCTCGTCGATGGTGTCGCGATCCTCGGCGGCCACGTTGGCGATGATGAGGTTCTGGTTGCAGGTCAGGCGGATGTCGCCCGTGTGGATATGCGCCAACTCGCGCATGCCGCTGAGCCAGGTATGCGCCTCGGTATCGAGCAGACGGCCCGATTCCACCTGCAGCGTGAGGTGCCAGCGACCGGCATGGCCCTTGACCCAGCCGTAGCGGTCACCGTTGTGGTCGAAATGGAAGTCGCGCGCCGGCTCCAGCGCGAAGCCCAGGCGCTTTTCGATCTCGGCCTTGGTGGCCTCGACGCCGTAGGTGTCCACGGTGTACTTCAGGCGCGCGTGCTTGCGCTCCTCGCGGTCGCCCCAGTCGCGCTGCACGCCGATGACGGTTTCGGCCAGCGCAATCAGGTTCTCCGGCCGCACGAAACCGATGATGTCGGCCAGCCGCGGATAGGTGGCCGGGTCGCCATGGGTGGCGCCCATGCCGCCGCCGATGCCGGCGTTGAAGCCGACCAGCTCGCCATTCTCGATGATCGCGATAAGGGCCAGATCCTGCGAATAGACGTCGATATCGTTGAGCGGCGGGATCGCGATGCCGATCTTGAACTTGCGCGGCAGGTAGGTGGGGCCGTACAGCGGCTCCTGCTCGTTGGCGGCTTCCTCGCCCACCAGCTTTTCGCCGTCCAGCCAGAACTCGTGGTACGCGCGGGTTTTCGGCTTCAAGTGCTCCGATAGCCGCGCGGCCCAGGCGTAGGCCGCCTCGTGGGCTTCGGACTCGATCGGGTTGGTGTTGCAGATCACGTTGCGGTTGACGTCGCCGCAGGCGGCGATGGTGCTGGCCGCCGCGGCGTTGATGGCCGCGATGCTGGCTTTCAGGTTCTTCTTGAGGATGCCGTGCCACTGGAAGGTCTGCCGCGTGGTGATGCGCAGGCCGCTGCTGGCGTAGTTGCTGGCCAGCGCATCGAACGCCAGCCACTGCGCGGGCGTCATCACGCCACCGGGCAAACGCGCGCGCAGCATGAACGCATAGGCCGGCTCCAGCTTTTGGCGGCGGCGCTCGTCGCGGATGTCGCGGTCGTCCTGCATGTAGCTGCCGTGGAACTTCAGCAGCTTGGTATCCGACTCGGCGATGGCACCGGTGACGGTGTCGGCTAGTCCTTCGGCGATGGTGCCGCGAAGAAGACGGCTTTCGGATTTGATGTGTTCGAGATGGGAAGGCATGGGGAGCTCTGATCAATATACGTCGCGGGCGTAGCGGCCCTGTTGCAGCAAGTCGGCCAGCCAGGCCTTGGCGTCATCCGCGCTGAGGCCGCCGTGGACGGATGCCACGTCGAGCAACGCTTCGTGCACATCCTTGGCCATGTGCGCGGAGTCGCCGCAGACATACAGGTGGGCGCCCTCGCTCAGCCACGCGTACAACTCGCGGCCCTTCTCGCGCAGCCGCTGTTGCACGTACAACTTTTCGGCCTGATCGCGGGAGAACGCCAGGTCCAGCCGATGCAGCGCGCCGCTGCGCAAGGCTTCCTGCCATTCCACCTGGTAGAGGAAATCCTGCGAGAAATGGCGATTGCCGAAGAACAGCCAGTTGCGGCCGCTGGCACCCGTCGCCTGACGCTCCTGCACGAACGCACGGAATGGCGCGATGCCGGTGCCCGGGCCGATCATGATCACGTCACGGCTGCCATCGGCGGGCAGGCGGAAGCGCTCGTTCTCTTCGATGAACACCGGTACGCGGGTGTCGTCATCGGTGGTGGCGAGATAAGTGGAGGCGGCTCCGAAATGCTTGCTGCCGTGCCTTTCGTATTCGACCACGGCCACCGTGAGATGCACCTCGTCGTGACCGACCAGCTTGGGGCTGGAGGCGATCGAGTACAGCCGCGGCGTCATCGGACGCAACGCGGCGACCAGTTGCTCGGCATCCCACGCGGCGGGGAACTCGCGCAGCAGGTCGATCGGCTGATGGCTCTCCAGCAGCGCGGCAAAGTCCGCCTTGTGTTCGGGCTCGAGCAGGCGTTGCAGATCACGGTTGCCACTGAGGGTGGCGTGCGCGGCCAGCAGGGGACGGGTCAAGCGGGTGATATCACGTTCCTGGCTCAACCAGCGCGCCAGCGGCAGGCGCTTGCCCTCGTGGGCGACCTCGCGGCTGCCGTCGAGCTTGAGCGCCGACAACCACTGGTCGACCAGCACCGGTGGATTGGTCGGCCACACACCGATGGCATCACCGGCCTCGTAATGCAGGCCGGAACCTTCCAGCGACAGCTCCAGATGGCGCACGTCGCGATTGCTGTCGCGCGACACGATGCGCTGGTTCTCCAGCACTTCGGCGGCAAACGGCTTGTCGCGCGAATGCAGCGGTGCCGCATTGACGGCATGCAGCGGGCTGACCGGGCGCGCCGCTGCCGTGGGGGTGCTCAGCGCCTTCTTCACTGTTTCCAGCGCGCCCTGCGACCAGGTCGCCGCCGCCGTCTCGAAATCCACGTCGGCCTCGCCGAGCGCCGCGAACCGGGTGGCGCCCAGCTCGGCCAACCGGGCATCGAGGTCGCGGCTTACCGCGCAATACTTCGCATAACTGGAATCGCCCAGGCCCATCACCGCGAACTTCAGCTGCGGCAGTTTCGGCGCACGCTTGCCGGCAATGAACTCCATGAAACCGATCGCATCGTCCGGCGGATCGCCCTCGCCCTGGCTGCTGATCACCACCACCAGGTGGCGCTCCTGCGCCAGTTCACGCAGCGGATAGGCACCGGCGCGCAGCAGCCTGACGCTCAGGCCGGCGGCTTCGGCCTTGCCGGCGAGCTTTTCCGCCACGCGCTTGGAGTTGCCGGTCTGGCTGCCGTAGACGACAGTCAGCCGCTCGGCCGGGCGCTCGGTCGGTGCCGGGGCGTCGGCCACCACCGCCAGGCCGGCGTGACCGGGGATGCGGGTAGCCAGCGAGGCCAGCGCCGCGGCGTACGCGGACACCCAATAGAGATCCGCCGGCGAGAGGCCTTCAGTCAAACGCGCCAGCAGCGCGAGCCGTTCCTCCCCAAGTGCAGGGGTGGGAAGAATGGGTTTCAACGCAACGTTCACGGCGCTTCCTTTTGGACGTCTTTACTTCTTGGCGTCCAATCCTAGGTACGTGCCGGTATCAGGTAAAAGCATATGTCGGCATGTGCTTATGCCCGCTCTTCATTTCAGCGCAGGCGATGACGGTCTGATACTCTCGCCGGCCTCCATCACCAGATATCCATGCCCAATTTCGCCGAGCTGTTCGTTTTCATCGCCGTCGGTGCTTTCGCCCAACTGGTCGATGGAGCGCTGGGCATGGCCTATGGCGTGACTTCCGCCGGGCTGTTGATGGGCCTGGGCGTACCGCCGGTGTCGGCCAGCGCCAGCGTGCATTACGCGGAAACGTTCACCTGCGGCGCCTCCGGGCTCAGCCACCTGCTGGCCGGCAATGTGCGCCGGCGGCTGTTCCTGGCGCTGGTGATCCCCGGCGTGATCGGCGCCCTGCTGGGCGCCTACGTGGCGATCAACGTGCCGGCGCACTGGATGCGGGTGGCGCTGACGCCGTATCTGCTGGGCATGGGGTTGTTCCTGCTGTTCCGCGGCACCCGCCCGCCCGGTGACCGCACGGATGTGCCGCGTGGCACGTCGGTCCTCGGTTCGGTCGCCGGCTTCGTGGATGCCATCGGTGGCGGCGGCTGGAGCGCGCTGACCGTCACCGTCCTGCTGGCGCGCGGATTGCCGCCGCGCGCCGTGATCGGCAGCGTGCACCTGGCCAAATGCGTGGTCAGCGTGGCAGCCAGCATCAGCTTCCTGCTCAGCATCGGCACCACCCATCTCACCGCCGTTTTCGGGCTGATCATCGGCGGCGTGCTGGCGGCACCGTTCGGCGCCCTGTTCATCCGCCGGATCCCCGGCCGGCTGGCTACCTATCTCGCCGGTTTCGCCGTGCTGGCGCTGGGCCTGCACAATGCGTTCCGGCTGATTGTCTGAGCACCACTGCCATTACAATGGCCGGATGACCCCGACCCCAACGTTCCCCATCGAAGTCCGCGGCAGCGCAAGCCAGCCGCTGGGCATGAGCCCGGCCCGGTTCCTGCGCGACTACTGGCAGAAACGGCCCCTGCTGATCCGCGGCGCCTTTCCGGATTTCGAGCCGCCGCTGCAGCCGGACGACCTGGCCGGTCTGGCCTGCGAGCCGGCCGCGCTGGCGCGGCTGATCGTGCATGACCCCAGGCGCGACCGCTGGCACGTCAACTCGGGCCCGCTGAGCGAAGCCGATTTCGCCCGCACCCCGGACAGCCACTGGACCTTGCTGGTGCAGGACGTGGACAAATGGGACGCGGACGTGGCGCGCCTGCTGGAACCTTTCAGCTTCCTGCCCAGCTGGCGCGTGGACGACGTCATGGTCTCGTACGCCGAACCGGAGGGCGGCGTCGGCGCCCACGTGGATCAGTACGACGTATTCCTGTTGCAGGGACTGGGCCAGCGCCACTGGGCGATCAGCGACGATCCGCTGGCGCCGAAGGCGTTCCGCCCGGACGTGGAATTGAAACAGCTGGCGACCTTCGAGCCCACGCACGAGTGGCTACTGCAACCGGGCGACATGCTGTACCTGCCGCCGGGCGTGCCGCACGACGGCATCGCGTTCGGCGGGCCGTGCATGACGTTCTCGGTGGGCATGCGCGCGCCCTCGCAAGCGGAGATGACCGGCGATCTGGCCGACTACATCGCCGACCTGCTGCCGGACGAGCTGCGCTACGCCGACCCCGACCTGAAGCCGGCGCGCGCCACCGGCGAGATCGATCGCGCTGCCCTGGCGCGCATCTCCGACGCCCTGCCCTTCGCCGCCGCGCTGGATGAAACCCTGCTGCGCGACTGGTTCGGGCGCTTCATCACGCGCTACCGCAACGCGCAGGTGGTGGCGCCGCTGGAGCGGCCGTTGACCGACGCCGCACTGAAGAAGCAGCTCGCCGCGGGCGCCAGCCTGTTGCGCCACCCCTGGTCGCGGCTGGCCTGGAGCCAGGGCAAGGGCAGTTGCACGCTGTATGTCAGCGGCCAGGCCCATGCCGCCTCGCCGGCGTTGGCGCAAGCCTTGTGCGAACAGCGCGCGTGGCGGCCTTCCGGCCCGCTCGATGAGCTGGAACTCGACCTGCTGCGCACGCTGGTGAACGAAGGCCATCTGCTGCCGCGCAAATCACGCCGTCAATGAAACTCCAGCATTTCCACGTCGAAGCCGCCGACTGGGCCCACGAAGCGCAGCGCGCCGATCTGCTCGCCCTGCGCCACGAAGTATTCGTGCAGGAACAGGGCGTGCCCGAGGAGCTGGAACGCGACGACCTGGATGCCCACTGCCACCACGTGCTGGCCCGCGATGACAACGGCCAGCCGATCGGGTGCGGCCGGCTCACCCCGCAACACAAGATCGGCCGCATGGCCGTGCGCCAAGCCTGGCGCGGCCAGGGCGTGGGCGCCGCGATGCTGCGCGAGCTGGTCGAAAAGGCACGTGCGCTGGGCTGGCCCGAAGTGAGCCTGGGCGCGCAGCTGCCCGCCATCGGGTTTTACGAGCGACAGGGGTTCAGCGCGCATGGCGAGGTATTCGACGACGCCGGTATCGCGCACCGCGCCATGCGGCTTTCGCTGTCCACCCCGAAACGCCCCCACAGGCCGCACAAGGTAACCGAAGCACTGCCGGCGACCACCCGCGTCGAGCTGGCGCTGGCGCGCCTGCAACTGCTGCGGGATGCGCGCCACCGCGTGGAGCTGTACGCGCCCCTGCTGCCCGTGGACATCTACGCCAGCGACGACGAGCTGGAGCAATGGCGCCGGCTGGCCACCTCTGGCCGCAATACCCACATCCGCATCGTGCTGCATGACCCGGCCGCGGCCTTGCGCGACGATCACCGCCTGATTGCACTGGCCCAGCGCCTGCCCAGCGCAATGCACATCCGCACCCCGCTGGAGGATGCCGACCTGACCTACGGTTCGTCCTACCTGCTCAACGACGTCGGCGGCTACCTGCTGCTGCCCGATGCCACGCGCCCGCCCGGTCGTGGCGCACGGCATGACCGTGTGGCGCAGGCACCCTTGCGCCAGCATTTCGACCATGCGTGGGATCGTTCCGCGCCCGCCAGCATGCTGCAGATACTCGACATATGAACGCCCACTGGCCAAGGGAATGTGGCGGCGGCATGTCGTTTCCTACACGCACCCCGGCGCAAACTGCGCGGGTATTGCCACGAGGGCCGATGACCCGGCGCAGGTGCCCGCCGGATGACCGCGTGGTGAGACTTTTGCGGTTGTCCTGCCGGCGTGACGGAGGGCTATAATTATAGGAATTGCCGCCAGCCATCATCCCCATCGACCAGAACGGTGGCTGCAAGCATCTCTTCCCCCAACCGGTGGTGACGTGAGCAAGAACCTGATCCGCGAATTTCTGGAATCATCGCAACTCGCCGGCGGCAACGCCGACTACGTCGAGGCGCTGTACGACGCCTGGCTCGCCGATGCGTCCTCGGTACCCGAGCAGTGGGCCGGCTATTTCGACACGTTCAAGGGACGCGAGGCGGGCGATGTTTCCCCACGCTCCGCCATTGCCCGCATCGAGGCCGCGCAGAAGCAGCGTCACTTCGGTGGAAACGCCGCCTCCGCGCCCCAGTCCGATGGCCACCCCAGCAAGCAGGCCGGCGTACTGCGCCTGCTTACCGCCTACCGTTCACGAGGCCATCTGGCGGCCGACCTCGACCCGCTGGGTCTTACCGAGCGGATGCCGGCCCCGGATCTGGGCCTGGCCTTTCACGGCCTGGCCGAATCCGATCTCGACACCGAATTCGATTGCGGCACCTATGCCGGCGGCGGCCAGCGGCTGAAGCTGGGCGAACTGCTGGCGCGCCTGAAGAAGGTCTACGCCGGCACGGTGGGCGCCGAGTTCATGCACATCAGCAACCACGAGCAGCGCAACTGGGTTTACACCCGGCTCGAGAAGGCCAACGGCAGCGCGGGTCTGGATGCCGACGGCAAGCGCCGCATACTGGCCGAACTTACTGCCGCCGACGGACTGGAGCGCTACCTCCACACCAAATACGTGGGCCAGAAGCGCTTTTCGCTGGAAGGCGGCGACAGTCTGATCCCGCTGCTGAACGACGTGGTACGGGCGTCCGGCGACAACGGCATCAAGGAGATGGTGGTGGGCATGGCCCATCGTGGTCGCCTCAACGTGCTGGTCAACATCCTGGGCAAGCCGCCGAAGATGTTGTTCAACGAGTTCGAGGGCAAGTTCGAACATGCCGACGACCCCTCCTACTCCGGCGACGTGAAGTACCACATGGGCTTCTCCGCCGACGTCAAGACGCCCAAGGGTGGCTTGCACGTGGCGCTGGCGTTCAACCCCTCGCATCTGGAGATCGTCAACCCGGTGGTCGCCGGCTCGGTGCACGCGCGCCAGATCCGCCGCCGCGACACGATGCACCAGCTGTCGATGGCGGTGCTGATCCACGGCGACGCCGCGTTTGCCGGCCAGGGCGTGAACATGGAGTTGTTCAACATGTCGCAGGCCCGCGGTTTCAAGATCGGCGGCAGCCTGCACGTGGTGATCAACAACCAGGTCGGCTTCACCACCTCCAATCCGCAGGACGCACGCTCCACCATGTACTGCACCGACCTGGCCAAGATGGTCAACGCGCCGGTGTTTCATGTGAACGGCGACGACCCCGAGGCGGTGATCGAAGTCACCCGCCTGGCCTACGAATTCCGCAAGGCCTTCCGCAAGGACGTGGTGATCGACCTGGTCTGCTACCGCCGCCACGGCCACAACGAGGCGGACGAGCCGGCGGCCACGCAGCCGGTGATGTACCAGATCATCCGCAAGCGCAAGCCCACCCGCGAGCTGTACGCGCAGCAACTGGTGAAGGAAGGCGTGATCGCCGAGGGCGACGGACAGAAGATGTTCGACGCCTACCGCGGCCAGCTGGAGGCCGGCGACACCGTCGCCAATCTCGATCCCGATGCCGCGCACAGCAATATCGTGGACTGGTCGCGCTTCATCGGCGGCAAGTTGACCACCGCCGCCGACACCACGGTGTCGAAAAAGAAACTGCAGGAACTGCTGGCGAAAATCCTGACCGTGCCCAAGGACTTCACCTTGCAGGGCCGTGTGGCGAAGATCTACGACGATCGGCGCAAGATGGCCGCCGGCGAAGTTCCCGCCGACTGGGGCTTCGCCGAGAACCTGGCCTACGCAACCCTGATCGACGCGGGCAGCGAGATGCGCCTGGTGGGCCAGGACTCCGGCCGCGGCACCTTCTTCCATCGCCACGCCGTGCTGCACGACCAGAACGACGGCCGCACGTACATGCCGCTGGCCAATGTGCGCGCCGGCGCCGACGTGGAAATCATCGACTCGCTGCTCAGCGAGGAAGCGGTGATGGCGTTCGAATACGGTCACTCCACCACCGACCCGGACACACTCAGCATCTGGGAGGCGCAGTTCGGCGATTTCGCCAACGGCGCGCAGGTGGTGATCGACCAGTTCATCAGCTCCGGCGAAGCGAAGTGGAACCGCCTCTGCGGCCTGGTGCTGCTGTTGCCGCACGGCTACGAAGGCCAGGGCCCGGAGCACTCCTCCGCCCGCCTGGAGCGCTTCCTGCAGATGTGCGCCATGGAAAACATGCAGGTGTGCGTGCCCACCACGCCGGCGCAGGATTTCCACATGATCCGCCGCCAGATGCTGCGGCCGGTGCGCAAGCCGCTGATCGTGATGACGCCCAAGTCGCTGCTGCGGCACAAGCTGGCGGTGTCGTCGCTGGACGAGCTGGCCAATGGCAGCTTCCAGCTGGTGATCGGCGAACACCGCAAGCTGGCCGCCAAGAAGGTCAAGCGCGTGGTGTTCTGCTCGGGCAAGGTTTATTACGACCTGCTGGAAGCGGCGGAGGAGAAAAAGCTGGCCGACGTCGCCATCGTGCGTGTCGAGCAGTTGTATCCGTTCCCGCGCGCCGAAGTCAGCGCCGAGCTGGAGAAATACCCGGCCGCCAAGGAAGTGGTGTGGTGCCAGGAAGAACCGATGAACCAGGGCGCCTGGTTCCAGATTCGCCACCACCTGCAAGCCTGCAGCGGTACCAACCACAGCCTGTCCTACGCCGGCCGCGCGCGCCTGCCGGCACCGGCGGCCGGCCACCTCAACACCCATGCGGTCGAACAGGCGGCGTTGGTCGAACAGGCGCTGATCGAACCGGTCGGCACCGACCATTCCGCGGAATAGATTTCCTGGATAGTGCGGCCACGGATGGCCGCTTTTGATTTTTGCGCCCACGGATGAGCGCACTCACTCAAGAGCCCTTTTCTCATGTCCATCGAACTCAAAGTCCCCGTTCTGCCCGAGTCCGTCTCCGACGCCACCATCGCCGCCTGGCACAAGAAAGCCGGCGACGCGGTGAAACGCGACGAGAACCTGGTCGACCTCGAAACCGACAAGGTGGTGCTGGAAGTCCCCGCGCCGGTCGATGGCGTGCTGAAGGAAATCCGCCACCAGGTGGGTGACACGGTGAACAGCGAGCAGATCATCGCGATCATCGAGGAAGGCGCTGTTGCCGCCGCACCGGCGCCGGCTGCTGCTCCGGCGGCCGCCGCTCCGGCGCCCGCCGCCGCAGCACCGGCCCCCGCGGCGTCGAAGGCCGCCGCCGAGCTTTCGCCCGCCGCTCAGCGCGTCGCCACCGAGAACAAGGTCGACACCTCCGCCATCGCCGGCACCGGCCGCGACGGCCGCATCATCAAGGAAGACGTCGTCAACGCCGGCTCGCAGCCTGCCGCGGCCCCTGCCGCACCGGCAGCGAAGCCGACCCCGGGTTCGCGCCCGGAAGAGCGCGTGCCGATGACCCGCATGCGCCTGCGCATCGCCGAGCGCCTGATGCAGTCGAAGAATTCCATCGCCATGCTCACCTCGTTCAACGAGGTGAACCTCAGCGAAGTGGTGAAGATGCGCAAGTCGCTGGGCGAGGCGTTCCAGAAGGAGCACGGCATCAAGCTGGGCTTCATGAGCTTCTTCGTGAAGGCCGCCGCCGAAGCGCTGAAGCGCTACCCGTATGTCAACGCCTCGGTCGACGGCAACGACGTGATCTACCACGGCTACCAGGACATCTCGATCGCGGTGTCCACCGACAAGGGCCTGGTCACGCCGGTGCTGCGCGACGTGCAGGACATGGGCTTTGCCGACATCGAGAAAGGCATTGCCGAATACGCCAAGAAGGCGCGCGACAACAAGCTCAGCCTGGACGACCTGCAGGGCGGCACATTCACCATCACCAACGGCGGCACCTTCGGCTCGCTGCTGTCCACCCCGATCGTGAATCCGCCGCAGAGCGCCATCCTGGGCATGCACACGATCAAGGATCGCGCCATCGTCGAGAACGGCCAGATCATCGCCGCGCCGATGATGTACATCGCCATCAGCTACGACCACCGCATCATCGACGGCAAGGACGCGGTGCTGTTCCTGGTCGACATCAAGAACCAGCTGGAGAATCCGCAGCGGATGTTGCTGGGCCTTTGATCGCGATGCGATCAAAGGCCGGGAATCGGGAATGGAGAATCGGGAATCGTCAAAGCGAAGCCCGCCCTGCTCCAACGATTCCCGATTCCCTATTCCCTATTCCCCTGAGTGAATGAAATGAGCGAAAAATACGATGTCATCGTCATCGGCGCCGGCCCGGCCGGCTATGTGGCTGCGATTCGCGCCGCGCAGTTGGGGTTGAAGACCGCCTGCATCGACGCCTTCACCGGCAAGGACGGCAAGCCCGCGCTGGGCGGCACCTGCCTCAACGTGGGTTGCATCCCGTCCAAGGCGCTGCTCGATTCCTCGCGCCAGTTCTGGAACATCGCGCACAACCTGCCGGTGCACGGCATCAGCGTGGGCGACGCCAAGGTCGACATGGGCACGTTCATCGGTCGCAAGGACAAGATCGTCAAGCAGTTCACCGGCGGCATCGGCCAGCTGTTCAAGGCGAACAAGGTCACGCCGTTCTTCGGCACCGGCAAGCTACTGAAGGGCAACAGTGTCGAGATCACCGGCACCGACGGCAAGAAGGAGACGATCAGCGCCACCAACGTGATCCTGGCCTCCGGCTCCGTCCCGATCGAACTGCCGTTCGCCAAATTCGACGGCAAGGCGATCGTCGACAACGCCGGCGCGCTGGACTTCACCGAAGTACCCAAGCGCCTGGGCGTGATCGGCGCCGGCGTGATCGGCCTGGAGCTCGGCAGCGTGTGGCGCCGCATGGGCTCGGAAGTGACCATCATCGAAGCGCTGCCCGATTTCCTTTCGGTGGCCGACGCCGACATCGCCAAGGTTGCCGCGAGGGAGTTCGCCAAGCAGGGCCTGGACATCAAGCTCGACGCCAAACTCAACAAGGCCGAGGTGAAGAAGGACGGCGTGCATCTGGTCTACACCAACAAGGATGGCGAGCAGAAGCTGGTGGTCGACAAGCTGCTGGTTGCCGTGGGCCGCCGTGCCTACACGCAGAACCTGCTGGCCGACGACACCGGCGTGAAGCTGGACGAGCGCGGCCGCATCCTGGTCGACGAGCACTGCCACACCGGCGTGGATGGCGTGTGGGCCATCGGTGATGCCGTGCGCGGCCCGATGCTCGCCCACAAGGGTTCCGAGGAAGGCGTTGCGGTGGCCGAGTGGATCGCCGGCAAGGCCGGTCACGTCAACTACGACACCATCCCGTTCGTGATCTACACCGAGCCGGAAGTGGCCTGGGCCGGCAAGACCGAGAAGGAACTGAAGGACGCCGGCGTGCCATACAAGGTCGGCAGCTTCCCGTTCGCCGCCATTGGCCGCGCCGTCGCGATGAACGAGGCCATCGGCCAGGTGAAGATGATCGCCCACGCCGAAACCGACCGCATCCTGGGCGTGCACATGGTCGGCCCGGGCGTCTCCGAGCTGATCGCCGAGTGCGTGGTGGCGATGGAGTTCAAAGGCTCGTCCGAGGATCTGGCGCGCATCGTCCATGCGCACCCGACCTTGTCCGAAGCCGTGCACGAGGCCGCTTTGTCGGTCGACAAGCGCGCCATCCACAAGGGCAACTGAGCGCTCGCGCAAGTCGACACGGCCCGCTCGTGGCGACATGGGCGGGCCGTCTCATTTTCAAAAACCGTTCCGGGTGCCAGCCCGACCCAAGCTGATTGAGGTTCCAGAAACATGCCCCAACCCACCGCCCTCTGCGTCTACTGCGGCTCCAGCTCCGGCAAACATCCCGAATACGTCGAGCAGGCGCGCGCGTTTGGTACCGAAATGGCCGAGCGCGGCATCGCGCTGGTTTTCGGTGGCGGCAAGGTGGGGTTGATGGGCACCGTGGCTGATGCCGTGCTCGCCGGCGGCGGCAAGGTGATTGGCGTGATCCCGCGCCAGTTGATGGATCTGGAAGTGGCGCACCCCGGGCTCAGCGAGCTGGTGGTGGTGGACACCATGCATCAGCGCAAGACCCGCATGTACGAACTGTCCGATGCCTTCGTCGCCTTGCCCGGCGGCTTCGGCACGATGGACGAGATGTTCGAGATGCTGACCTGGGCGCAGTTGGGGCTGCACCGCTACCCCTGCGCGTTTCTGGACGTGCGCGGCTATTACCGCGACCTGCGCGCGATGATGGATCACATGGTCGGCGAACGCTTCGTGCGGCCCGAACAGCGCGACAGCCTCTGGTTCGGCGATGACATGGCGGCGCTGTTCGACTGGATGCAGACCTACGAAGGCACCTACCTGCCCAAGTGGATCGACAACCAGAGCGTCGACGCCTGACGGAAAATCCGCATGACCCGCTTCCAAGCCTTCCGCATTCACCACGACGATGCCGGCCATCGCGCCGGACTCGAAACGATGGACACCGACGCGTTGTCGCCGGGCGAAGTGCTGGTCAAGGCGGCGTACTCGTCGGTCAACTACAAGGACGCGCTGGCCGGTACCGGCAAGGGCCGCATCCTGCGCCGCTACCCGTTGAACGGCGGCATCGACGTGGCCGGCCATGTGGTCGCATCGAGCGATCCCGCATTCAAGGAAGGCGACGCCGTGCTGTGCACCGGCAGCGGCTTGTCCGAAACGCGCGATGGCGGATTTGCCCAGTACGCACGCCTCGATGCGCGCTGGACGATCCCGCTGCCCACCGGCCTCGGCCTGCGCGAAAGCATGGTCATCGGCACCGCCGGCTTCACCGCGGCACTGGCCCTGCTGCGAATGCAGGACAACCGGCAGACACCGGACCAGGGGCCCATCGCGATCAGCGGCGCCAGCGGCGGTGTGGGCCAGCTGGCCATCGACATCTTCAGCCGCGCCGGCTACGAAGTGCACGCGATCAGCGGCAAGCCCGAGCATTTCGACACGCTGCGCGCACTGGGCGCGCACGCTTGCGTCGATCGGCACCAACTGGATTTCAGCGGCAAGCCGATGGACTCGGCGCGCTTCGGCGGCGCGCTGGATACGGTGGGCGGCAGCATGCTGAGCGGCCTGCTGCCTCTGATCCACCCCTACGGCAACGTGGCGCTGTGCGGCAACGCCGGCGGCATCGCGTTCGACAGCACCGTGATGCCATTCATCATCCGCGGCGTCAGCCTGCTCGGCGTGGCCTCGGCGGGCACCGCACGGGACATCCGCGACACCATCTGGCAGCACCTGGCCAGCGACTGGAAACCCCGTCAGCTGGCTCGCATCGCCACGGATGAAATCGCCCTGGCGCAACTGCCAGCGACCTTTTCACGCATGCTCGCAGGCGATGCTTTCGGACGCACCGTGGTAAATCACACGCTCGGTGGCTGAGCGCACCGCGCTTGGAACTGCAGCATCAGCAGCATAGAATTAACGCAACTCGCAGGGACAATCACCTTATGGCACGCATCCTGATCGTCGACGATTCCCCGTCGCAATTACTGGGCATCAAACGCATCGTCGAAAAGCTCGGGCATGAAACCCTGACCGCCGAAGATGGAGCCGCCGGCGTCGAAGTGGCCAAGCAGCAGCTGCCCGACCTGATCCTGATGGACGTGGTCATGCCCAACCTCAACGGCTTCCAGGCCACCCGCACCATCAGCAAGAACCCCGGCACCTCGCACATCCCGATCGTGCTGGTAACCACCAAGGACCAGGAAACCGATCGCGTGTGGGGCATGCGCCAGGGCGCCAAGGCCTATGTCACCAAGCCGATCAAGGAAGACGAACTGGCCAAGGCGCTGCAGGAATTGCTGCCGAACTGACCTCTCGCAGTGAGGACAAAAAAAACGACACCCGCAGGTGTCGTTTTTTTTGGGGGGTGATGGCACGGCCATTACTTGCGCGGATCGTAATCCTTGAACTGCTTGCGCAAGTCCTCATACGCTTCCGTTTGCCCCGCCGTTTCCGCCGTCGGCGCCCGGATCGACAGCTCCACCAGTTGGTCGCCCGCCGGCGTGCCCGGCATGCCGCGCCCTTTCAGCCGCAGCTTGCGCCCCGACTGGCTGCCCGGCGGTATGCGCAGATCCACCGTACCGGCCAGCGTCGGCACCGGTACCGTGGCGCCCAGCGCGGCTTCCCACGGACTGATCGGCAACACGTGCACCACGTTGCGGCCATCCAGGCGGAACCGCGGATCATCGCGTATGCCGATCTCCAGCAGCAGGTCGCCCTTGGGGCCACCGGCCACGCCAGCCTGGCCCTGCCCGGCCAGGCGGATGACCTGACCGGGCTGGATACCCGCCGGAATCTTCACCTCCAGCACGCGTTCGCCACCGGCCGGGTCCTGCATGGCCAGCCGCGTGCGGCCGCCATCGAACGCCGTCTGCAATTCGATCTGCACCGACGCCTGCACATCGCGACCACGCCGCGGACGTGCCTGCCCGCGCGCACCGGCGGCACCGCCGCGACCGAACAGGCTTTCGAAGAAATCGCTGAAATCGCCGCCGGTGTCGTTGAAACCCTGGCTTTGGCCCTGCCAGCCCGGCGGTGGCCGGAACTGTTCACCACCGCGATAGCCACCCGCGCGCAGCTGGTCATAGGAGCGGCGCTTCTCCGCATCCATCAGCACTTCCTGTGCCTCGTTGGCGGCCTTGAACTTCTCCTCGGCGCCGGCGTCCTTGTTCTTGTCCGGGTGGTATTTGCGCGCCAGCTTCCGATACGCCGCCTTGATCTCGGCCTCGGTCGCGTCGGGCTTGACGCCCAGAATGTCGTAATAATCTTTGAATTCCACTACCACTCCCCAACGAACGCAAAACCCGCGGCGAATCCGTGCCGCCGCGGGTGTTCATGCAACCTAGGAGCGTAGGCGGTAGAAACGCAAGGGGCTGCGGCTTTGCGCTATTGGCCGGGTTTTCCGCTCCTTCTCGTCAGATAGCTACGGCTATCTTCCTCAAACAATCGAAAAATCCGGCTCAAAATCGCTTCGCCTCGCTCCCTTGGTTTCTTCCACCCACGCTCCTGGCACCGGCCCGTGGCCGGCCGGCTCAATGGCCGGTGTTGATGGTAATGCGTCGCGGCGTTGCCAGTGCCTTTTTCGGGATCACGATTTCCAGCACACCGAGCTTGCCGTTGGCGGTGATGCCCTCGGCGTCGGCACTGTCCGGCAACGCAAAGCGCCGGTGGAACGCTCCGCGCGCCCGCTCGACCCGGGTGAACTTGCCCTTGGTGGCCTCGCTGCCTTCGGTGCCGAGATCGGCTTCGCGCTCGCCCTTGATGGTAAGGATGCCCTTGTCCATGCTCACTTCGATCTGCGCGGGATCCACACCGGGGATATCCGCCAGAATCACGAAGCGCTGCTCGTCCTCACGAATGTCCACGCGCGGCGCCCACTGGCTGGTGACCACGTTGGATGCATCGCTGTCCGCCGGTTGCAGGAAGCGATCGAACGCCTGGCGGATTTCCTCAGGCAGGGCATTGCTCGCGTTCCAGATGGAATGACGACCCAGATTCATTGCACGTCTCCTCAAGATGGATGCGGCCCGTCGCCGCCTGCAGTGAAAATAGGTACTTCCGCGGGCGATTCAAGGCGATGGCGCACGTGGCATCCGACCCCTTGCCTGCCCGTTCACCTGGCGTATGCCGTAGCATCACGCTTTCTGATTACCGGACCCTTCGCATGCCCATCCAGCCTGGTGAAAAGCTGCCCGACGTAGCGATACGGGTTGTCGACGGCGACGTCCAGTCGCGTCACACCGGTGAACTGTTCGCCGGCCGCAAGACCGTGCTGGTAGGCGTCCCCGGCGCCTTCACGCCCACCTGCTCGACGCTGCATGTGCCGGGCTACATCCACCACGCCGAGGATTTCAAGGCCCGCGGGATCGACCTGATGTGCCTGGCGGTCAACGATGCGCACGTGATGCGGGCATGGGCGACATCACTGCAGACGCCACCGGGCCTGTTGATGCTGGCCGACGGCAATGCCGGCTTCACCCGTTCGCTGGGGCTGGAATTCGATGGCTCGGCCTTCGGCATGGGTGTGCGTGCGCGGCGTTTCGCGCTGTACGCGGATGATGGCGTGGTGCGTCTGCTGCATGTCGAGGCGCCGGGCGAACTTCGCGTATCCACGGCCGAGGCGATACTGGCGGCGATCGACGAGTCGGGCCTGGCCAGCTAGGAGCCTGGGCGGCAGAAACTTTCGAGGCGAAGAGCTTTACAACAGCGAAGCTGGTCAAAAGTGGTTGCGTGAGGACAGATCTCGACGGTTCGCCGGCCCATGATGGTTCCATGGGTCAGGAAGCGGCGGGAATACGGACCACGCAGACGCTTTGCAGCCCGGAAGATTCCTGTCGCACAGGCTCCCAGGCCACATGCAAAAGGCCCCGGCATTGCCGGGGCCTTTGCTTCAGAGACGCGACAGAATCACTCTTCCGTCGGGTCCGTCCCGGTCGGATCAGTCTCGGTCGGATCAGTCACTTCCGGGTTTCCCTCGGTCGCGTCACTGCCGCCTCCGTCCACGGGTGCGTCGCCATCCACGGCGGCGTTCTCGTCGACGGCATCCTCCTCCGCATCGAGCCGCATCACGCTGACCAGTTTCTCGTCGGCGGGCAGGCGGATCAGGGTGACGCCCTGGGTATTGCGACCCAGTTGCGAAACCTCCGCCACGCGGGTGCGTACCAGCGTGCCCTGGTCGGAGATGAGCATGAGTTCGTGCTCTTCGGTGACCTGCGCGGCGGCAACCAGCGCGCCGTTGCGCTCGGAGCACTGGATGCCGATGACGCCCTGCGTGCCGCGACCCTTCTTGGTGAACTCCACCAGCGGGGTACGCTTGCCGTAGCCGCGTTCGGTGGCGGTGAGGATGTCGCCTTCGGCCGCCACGATCAGCGAAACCACGTGGGCATCCTTGGCCAGCTTCATGCCGCGCACGCCAGCGGCGGTACGGCCCATCGAGCGCACGGTGTTTTCGTCGAAGCGGTTGACCTTGCCGTTGGAGGCGAACAGCAAGATGTCGCTGTTGCCGTCGGTAAGCTCCACGTTGACCAGCGCATCGTCCTCGTTGAGGCGGATCGCCAATTTGCCCTTCTGCAACTGGAACGCGAATTCGCCCAGCGGCGTTTTCTTGACCGTACCCTGGCGGGTGGCGAAGAACACGTAGCGGTCGTCGCTGTAATCGCGAATCGGCAGCACTGCCTGCACGTGTTCGCCCTCACCCAGCGGCAGCAGGTTCACGATCGGCTTGCCGCGCGCGCCCGGGCTCGCCTCGGGGATCTGGTAGACATTGAGCCAGTAGACGCGACCGGTGCTGGTGAAGGTCAGCAGGGTGTCGTGCGTGTTCACCACCCACAACTGCTCGACGACGTCCTCTTCCTTCAAGGCTGACGCCGAGCGCCCCTTGCCACCGCGCCGCTGCGAGCGATACGTGCTGGCCGGCTGGCGCTTGACGTAACCGGTGTGGGACAAGGTGACCACCATGTCCTCCGGCGCGATCAGGTCCAGCACGTTGAGGTCTTCCTGCGAATGCTGGATCTCGGTGCGGCGGGCGTCGCCGAATTCGGCATTGACGGCCTCCAGCTCCTCGCGGATCACCTCCAGCAGGCGTGCGGGGTTTTCCAGGATCTCGATCAGGCCGCGGATGGTTTCCAGGATCTGCCGGTATTCGTCGGAGAGTTTTTCCTGCTCCAGGCCGGTGAGGCGGTGCAGCCGCATCGCCAGGATTTCCAGCGCCTGCGCCTCGGACAACTGGTAGCCATCGTCCTTCAGGCCATCGCGTGGGTCCATTTCCTCCGGCCGCGACGCCTCGGAGCCGGTGGCCGATAGCAGCGCGCGTACCAGCCCGGCCTCCCAGCGCCGCGCCACCATGCGCTCGCGCGCTTCGGCCGGCGACGACGAGGTCTTGATCAGTTCGATCATCTCGTCGATGTTGGCCAGCGCCACCGTGAGGCCTTCGAGGATATGCGCACGCGCACGCGCCTTGCGCAGGTCGAAGATCGTGCGGCGAGTAACCACTTCGCGGCGATGGCGGATGAACGCTTCAAGGATGTCCTTGAGGTTCAGCAGCTTGGGCTGGCCATCCAGCAAGGCCACCATGTTGATGCCGAAGGTGACCTGCAACTGCGTCTGCTGGAACAGGTTGTTGAGTACCACGTCACCCATCGCGTCCTTGCGGATCTCGATGACCACGCGCATGCCGTCCTTGTCCGACTCGTCGCGCAGCTCGCTGATGCCCTCGAGCTTCTTTTCCTTCACCAGCTCGGCGATCTTCTCGATCAGTCGCGCCTTGTTCACCTGGTACGGCAGCTCGTGGATGAGGATCGTCTCGCGACCATGGGCATCGGTTTCCACCTCCGCCTTGGCGCGCACCAGGATGCGGCCGCGACCGGTGCGGTACGCCTCGATGATGCCGGACGAACCGTTGATGATGCCGCAGGTCGGAAAATCCGGACCCGGGATGTAGTGCATCAGATCGTCGATGCCGAGCGACGGCTCGTCGATCAGCGCGATGGTTGCCGCGATCACCTCGTTGAGGTTGTGCGGCGGAATGTTGGTGGCCATGCCCACCGCGATACCGGCCGAACCGTTGATCAGCAGGTTCGGCACGCGCGAGGGCAACACCAGCGGCTCGCGCTCGCTCTCGTCGTAGTTGAAGCCGAAATCGACGGTGTCCTTGTCGATGTCCGCCAGCAATTCATGCGTGAGGCGCGACATGCGCACCTCGGTGTATCGCATGGCCGCGGCGTTGTCGCCATCGACCGAGCCGAAGTTGCCCTGGCCATCGACCAGCATGTAGCGCAGCGAGAACGGCTGGGCCATGCGCACGATCGCGTCGTAGACCGACTGATCGCCATGCGGATGGTATTTACCGATGACGTCACCGACCACGCGGGCCGATTTCTTGTATGGCTTGTTCCACACATTGCCCAGTTCGTTCATCGCGAACAGCACACGGCGATGCACGGGCTTCAATCCATCACGGACATCCGGTAGAGCGCGCCCCACGATGACGCTCATGGCGTAATCGAGGTAACTCTGGCGCATCTCGTCTTCGATATTGACGCGTATGACTTCTTTGGCGAGTTCTGCCATTAATCGGCTTCCCTGGGTATGAAAAAGGGGCGCTGGCGACGCGCCTGGAGCGGCATGCGCCGATGGCCCGAAATCAACCCGTGGAGTGTACCATGCGCAGCCCCAAAAAGACAGTATTTAATGCTTTTCGATCAATAACTTACGGCGACACATCCCCGCCGCGGGAAAGTGCTCCGCGGGCTGCCGGAAATGGAAGCGCAAAGGCGCCGGAACGGCGACGTTCAGCGCTGCGAAAATGGCGGCGAAACGATAAAGCGCGAGGGCGTTTTCTGGCCGCGTGCGACACTCGCCAGCGCAGCCTCAGCTGCCGAACATCGCCTGCATCGCGAGCACACTTGGCCGTTCGATCACGCCCCGCTCGGTGACGATGGCGTCGATCAACTCGGCCGGTGTCACGTCGAATACGGGATTCCACGCCTGCGCACCCTCGACCACCGTGCGCCGACCGGCGATGCCGAGCAACTCGGTGGCATCGCGCAGTTCAATCTCGATTTCCTCACCCGTGGCGGTAGCCATGTCGATGGTCGAGGACGGCGCCACCACCATTAACTTCACGCCGTGGTATTTCGCGGCAATCGCCAGCTGGTAAGTGCCGATCTTGTTGGCGACGTCGCCGTTGGCGGCGATCCGGTCGGCGCCGACGATCACCCATTGCACCGCGCCGGACTTCATCAGGTGCGACGCCGCGGAGTCGGCGATGAGTTGCGCGGGAATGCCATCGCGCACCAGTTCCCACATCGTGAGCCGCGCACCTTGCAGCCACGGCCGGGTTTCGCCGGCGTACACGCGCACGATGCGATCCGCCGCAACACCGGCACGGATCACACCCAGCGCCGTGCCGAATCCGGCGGTGGCCAACGACCCAGTGTTGCAATGGGTCAACACGCCGGATCCCGGCGCGATCAGGCCGGCGCCCAGCTCGCCCATGCGGCGGTTGGCGGCGAGGTCCTCGTCCTGGATCGCCTGCGCCTCGCGCAGCAGTGCCTCCGCATCGGCACCGGCGGCGATGCGCTTCTTCATGCGATCCAGCGCCCACATCAGGTTGACCGCGGTAGGCCGCGCCGCGCGCAACATCGCCAAGGCATCGTCCAGCGGTGCCTGCTGCCGGGCGGCCATCGCCACGCCCCACGCCGCCGCAATACCGATGGCCGGCGCCCCGCGCACAGCCAGATCGCGGATTGCCGCGGTGACCTGCGCGGTGTCCCGGCATTCGATCCAGCGTTCCTCCGCAGGCAGCAATCGCTGGTCGAGCAGGCACAGGTGATCGCCGCGCCACTGCACGGCGCGGATGGTGTCGTGGGTTGCCGATGGGGTCTGGGTCATCCCGCTATTTTAGGGGAGCGCCGCGCCTCGGGGGTGAGTTACAGGTAAAAAGCAGCGCGCCAACGCAGCGACTACTGCCGCGCACGCAACCATTGATGAATCGCCGGCGGCACCTCGCGCTGCGCGCGACCGGATACGTAGATGCCGATGTGGCCGCCCTTGAACGCCAGCTGGGTGTAGTCGCTGCTGCCGACATGCTCGCCCAGTGCGCGCGAGGCATCCGGCGGCACCAGATGATCCTGCTCGGCGAAGATGTTCAACACCGGCTGGGTCACCTCGCCCAGATCCACGCGCTGTCCGCCGATCTCCAGCGTACCCTTGATGAGCTTGTTGCCCTGGTAGAAATCCTTGATGAACTGCCGGAATGCCTCGCCGGCCTGGTCCGGCGAATCGAAGATCCAGCGCTCCATGCGCAGGAAGTTTTCCAGCTCCACCGGGTTGTCCAGGATGTCGACCATGCCGATGTATTTCTGCTGGTTCAAGCGCACCGGCTTCAGCGTGAGGTACACGTAGTTCATCAGCCCCGCGGGAATGTTGCCCATGGTGTCGACGAACAGGTCCACATCGAGGTTGCGGCACCAGTGCGACAGCATGTTGTCCGGGGTCTGGAAATCCACCGGGGTGACCATGGTGATCAGGTTTTTCACCTTGTCCCGATGCAGCGCGGCATAGCACAGCGAGAACGCGCCGCCCTGGCAGATGCCAAGCAGGTTGATCGCATCGAGATCGTGCCGTCGGCGTACCGCATCGACACAACGGTCGAGGTAGCCGTTGATGTAGTCGTCCAGCGTCAGCCAGCGATCGGCGCCGTCGGGATAACCCCAATCGATCAGGTAGACGTCCTCGCCCTGCTCCAGCAGGTTGCGCACCATCGAACGGTCGGCCTGCAGGTCGGTCATCCACACCGTATTGACCAGCGCATAGACGATCAGCAGCGGCGTCTTCGACGTGGGTGCGGTGCCCGTGAAGTGCCAGACCTTGAGCTTGTCCTCGCTGTAGACCAGTTCGCGCGGGGTGTTGGCGTAATCGGGTTCGCGCATGTTGCGCAAATGACCCATGCCCGCGGCCAGCTTGCGCTGGAACGTGTTGATGTCGGCAAGCGCGCGGGTGGGATCGATGCGCAGTGGCGTGTACATGGCTGCTCCTTATTTGCGCTTGCGCGGCGCGGGGGTACGCGTCGTGGATGACTTGCGAGCCGCGGGTTTGCCTGCGGACTTTCGTGGCGCGGCGGGCGCGGGCTTTTTGGCGGCGGTTTTCCTTGTTGCACCCGGTTTTGCGGTTGCAGCCTTCTTTACGGCCAAACGCGATGTCTTCGCGGCGGCTTTCGCCGGAGCCTTCTTTGCAGCCGATCGCCGGGCGGGAACCAGCTTCACCTCCGCACCAGCCAATTGACGGCGCAACTCGGCCAACTCCCGGCGCAGATCGGCGATCTCCTTCGAGTGGTCGACCGCCGTGCCGGCACGGGATGCCCGTGCCTCGCGCCGCACTTGCTGCAAGCGCTCGCCCAGCGTGTCCATCTCGCGGCGCGTCGGCAGGCCCCATTGCTGGCACAGTTGCTCGGTCTGCTGTTGCTGCAAGCTGCGCACCCGCATCTGACTGTTGGCCATCGCACCGTAGGCTTCGCGAAACTCGTCCGTCAACGCGATCTCGGCATACGCTTCCTCGGCAGCATCCACCCACAGGTCGTACAAGGCCTTGAGCGACTCGATCTGGCGGCCGGGTTCGGCGTGTTCCGCGAGCTTGTCCTGCAGTTTCTGCATGCCTTGCGTATTGGCTCGCTGAATCAGCGACTGGTAGCGCGCACTGGCCTGCATCGACTCCAGCATCGCCGCCGCCAGCGCCTGGCGCTGCATCTGCTGCTCACGATCCTGCCCGAAAGCGGGCGTTGGGCCGGACGCCAAGGTGTCGGCAGGCTGCATTCCCTGCAGCCAGGAATGCCACTTGCCGGCAAACCCTTCCATCCCGGCACCATCGATATGCTGGAAAGCCTGCGCAAACGGCTGCTGTGCGCCGCCAAAAAGCTGCTGCACCTGTTGCTGCCAGTCGGCACCGGGGACGCCGGCTGCGCCCGCGGTCATGCCCTGCATCCATTCGAAATAGCTCTTCAATCCCGCCAGGGTGCGATCGAGCACCTCGTTGCCGGCAGCGGCATTGGGGGCGGCAGCAAACGATGGACTGCCGGCGCCCGTCGCCGCTGACTGCTGGCGCAACCACGCATCCCACGACTGCTGTGCCAATGTCTGGAAATCGCGCAGGAAATCCGCGTCGATCCCCGGCTTGAGAAAATCGGGCATCTGAAAATCCGCCGGAGGGGCCATCTCGATTCCTCGTCCATTGATGCCACGATCTTAGCGCAGCGGATGGCATGGCGGACCGAAAACGCAGAAGGCCCGGTATCGAAATACCGGGCCTTCTGGTGTTCAACGCGAAACGAATCAGACGCTGGCGCGTTCCTCGTCGGTCACCGCCTTCATCGACAGGCGGATGCGGCCCTGCTTGTCGACCTCGAGCACCTTGACCTTGACGATGTCGCCTTCCTTCAGCTTGTCGGACACCTTCTCGACGCGCTCATCGGAAATCTGCGACACGTGCACCAGACCATCCTTGCCCGGCATGATCGTGACGAACGCGCCGAAGTCCATCAGCTTGGCGACCTTGCCTTCGTAGATACGGCCCGGCTCCACGTCGGAGGTGATCTGCTCGATGCGCTTCTTCGCCGCCTCGGCCGCTTCGCGATTGACCGAGCCGATGATGATGGTGCCGTCATCGCTGATGTCGATGGTGGTGCCGGTTTCCTCGGTGATCGAGCGGATCGTGGCGCCGCCCTTGCCGATCACTTCGCGGATCTTGTCCGGGTGGATCTTGATGGTCAGCAGGCGCGGTGCGAACTCGCTCATCTCGGTGCGGGCCGTGCTCAGGCACTTGGCCATCTCGCCCAGGATGTGCAGGCGACCCTGCTTGGCCTGGGCCAGCGCCACCTTCATGATCTCTTCGGTGATGCCGTCGATCTTGATGTCCATCTGCAGCGCGGAGATGCCATCGGCGCTACCGGCCACCTTGAAGTCCATGTCGCCGAGGTGATCTTCATCACCCAGGATGTCGCTCAACACGACGAAGTCGTTGCCTTCCTTGACCAGGCCCATCGCGATGCCGGCCACCGGCGCCTTGAGCGGCACGCCGGCATCCATCATCGCCAGCGAGGAACCGCACACCGAGGCCATCGACGAGGAGCCGTTGGACTCGGTGATTTCCGAGACCACGCGCACCACGTACGGGAATTCCTCGATCGTCGGCTTGACCGCCTGCACGCCGCGCTTGGCGAGGCGGCCGTGGCCGATCTCGCGACGCTTCGGCGCGCCGAAACGGCCGGCTTCGCCCACCGAGAACGGGGGGAAGTTGTAGTGGAACAGGAACGGATCCTTCGACTCGCCGCCGGGGGCGTCGATGATCTGCGCGTCGCGCGTGGTGCCCAGCGTGATGACGACCAGCGCCTGGGTTTCGCCACGGGTGAACAGCGCCGAACCATGCGTACGGGGCAGCACGCCGATGCGGGCCGAGATGGCGCGCACGTCGTCGAGCTGACGGCCGTCGATGCGGACCTTGGTCTTCAGCACGCTGTCGCGCATGGTGTGGTATTCGAGTTCCTCGAATTCCTTGGCGACCGCAGCGGACGCCCAGCCCTTCTCTTCGGCCTGCGCCTTGAGGCCGGCCAGCACGTCGGACTTGATCGCGGAGATCGCGTCGCGACGCTCCAGCTTGTCGCGCACCTGGAACGCCGCAGCCAGCTGATCGCCGACGGCACCCTTGACGGCGGCAACCAGCGATTCGTCGCGGGCCGGTGCCTTCCAGTCCCACGAGGGCTTGGCGGCTTCGGCGGCCAGCTCGGCGATGGCGCGGATGGCGGTCTGCATCTGCTTGTGGCCGAACATCACCGCGCCCAGCATCACGTCCTCGGACAGCAGCTTGGCTTCCGACTCCACCATCAGCACGGCACCGGCGGTACCGGCGACGACCAGGTCGAGATCGGAGGTCTTCAGTTCGGTGGCGGTGGGGTTCAGCAGGTACTGGCCGTTGGCGTAACCGACGCGGGCGGCGCCGATCGGACCCTTGAACGGAATGCCTGCCAAGCTCAGCGCGGCTGATGCGCCCAGCAGGGCCACGATGTCGCCGTCCACTTCCGGGTTCAGCGACACGACCTGCGCGATGACCTGCACCTCGTTCTTGAAGTCATCCGGGAACAGCGGGCGCACCGGGCGATCGATCAGGCGCGAGGTCAGCGTTTCCTTCTCGGTCGGGCGACCCTCGCGCTTGAAGAAACCACCGGGGATGCGACCGGCGGAATAGAACTTCTCGACATAGTCGACGGTGAGCGGGAAGAAATCCTGCCCTTCCTTCTGCTTGGTGGCCGCCACGGCGGTGACCAGCACCACGGTGCCGCCCATGCTGACCATGACCGCACCGGATGCCTGGCGGGCAATTTCGCCCGTCTCCAGTGTGACTTCGTGATTACCGTACTGGAATGACTTGGTTACTTTTGCCACGTGTTTGATTCCTGATCTGATTGAAGAAGTGCGCCCTGCGACGGGCGCTTCTTGATCCTTGCGTTCACGCAGGAACGCGCGCGAATCAGCGACGCAGGCCGAGGCGCTCGATCAGGGTCTGGTAACGGGCGAGATCGCGATCCTTCAGGTACGCCAGCAGACGCTTGCGCTGATTGACCAGCTTCAGCAGACCACGGCGGGAGTGGTGGTCCTGCTTGTGATCCTTGAAGTGGCCGGTGAGGTGCTCGATGCGAGCGGACAGCAGGGCCACCTGGACTTCGGTCGAACCGGTATCGTTCGGCACGCGGCCGAAATCAGCGATGATCTTGCCGGTCTGTTCTGCGGTAAGAGACATGGAGTACGTTTCCTTGAAAAGGCGATGCGAAGCTTGCGCTTGCATCATCAGCGATGACACAAGCGCAAGCTTCGCCTAGATGAGTGAAAGCGTTGAAATAACTTGTCTATTCTACTGACCGGAGCGGTGTTACAACAAGAGCAGAGCGGCTTTTTTGCCGGAAATCGTCTTCCGGCGGCAGGTTGAAGCCGCGCAGGATGCGGGTTTGCCGCTGTGCATCCAACTCGAGCACCGCCAGCAGCGCGCCATCGCTGGCAAATGCCGCACAGCGACCGGTCGGCAAGGATGCGTCCAACTGCACCGGCTGACCGCGGGCGATCGCCATGCTTTGCGTTTCGTCGAGGTGCACGGCGGGAATGTCCGACAGGCCAGCGGAAACCGGCAGCATCCGCGACAGCAGCACGTCGTCACCCTGCTCGGCAGCCTGCTGCAAATCCTCCAGTGTCACCATGCGCGGTTCGCGGAAGGGTTCGATCCAGGTACGGCGCAATGCGATCAGATGGGCGCCGCAACCCAGATCGTCGCCCAGCGCCGTGGCCAGCGCACGCACGTAGGTGCCCGAGCCGCATTCGACCAGCAGCTGCAAGGTGTCATCCGTACGCGCCTGCAATTCCAGCTGATGCACGTCGACTTCCCGGGGTTCCACCTCAACCGTCTCGCCGCGACGCGCTTTCTCATACAACCGTTCACCGTCGCGCTTGAGTGCCGAATACATCGGCGGCACCTGCAGGATGCGGCCGCGCAGCTTCGCCAGCGCCGCCTCGATCATGGCGTCGTCGAGCGGCGGCACGGGATGTTGCTGCAGGACTTCGCCTTCGCGATCGGCGGTATCGGTGGTGACGCCCAGGCGGCATTCGGCGATGTACGCCTTGCGTGAACCAAGCAGGGTGCCGGCCAACTTGGTGGCCTCGCCGAAACATAGTGGCAGCAACCCGGTCGCCAGCGGATCGAGCGCGCCGGCATGGCCACCCTTGGCGGCGCGAAACAATCGGCGCGCCGACTGCAACGCCTGGTTGGAGCTCACGCCCATCGGCTTGTCGAGCAGCACGATGCCGTGCAAGTCACGCCACTGGACACGCTCAGACCGGTTTATCGAAGCACGGGATGCCACTCGACCTTCCGTCAATCCTGCTTGTCGTCGGCCGGCGGCAGCGTACGTGCCTGCTCGCGCAGCAGCGTCTCGATGCGCTCGCCCTTGTCGACCGAGTCGTCGTACTTGAACTTCAGCTCCGGCACACGCCGCATGCGCATGCCGCTGTGCGCCAGCGAATGCCGGATCTCGTGACTGATCTGGTTCAACGCCTTCACCGCGGGCAAGCCCTGGTCGGGCAGCAGCGCGGTCACCCATACCGTGGCCCAATCCAGGTCGCGCGTGATCTCCACGTCCGAGACACTGACCGACGGCAGGCCGTGATCGCGCACGGCCGCATGCACCAGCAAGCCGAGTTCGCGGCGCAGTTCGGCACCGATGCGGTCAGTACGTTTGAAATCGCGGGAGGGCATAGAGAAGCCGGGAATGGGAAATAGAGAATGGGGAATGGGAAGAGCAAAAAGCACGCGGAACCGGGAATCGGGGGAGGAACCGGTTTTTACCATTCCCGATTCCCCATTCCCTATTCCCACGCTGTAACGCCTGCGTTACAGCGTGCGCGCCACTTCGGTGCGCTCGAAGCACTCGATCTGGTCGCCGGCCTTGACGTCGTTGTACTGCTTGACCGCGATGCCGCATTCCATGCCGTTGCGCACTTCGTCGACCAGTTCCTTGAAGCGGCGCAGCGATTCCAGTTCGCCTTCGAAGATCACCACGCTGTCGCGCAACACGCGAATCGGCTTGCTGCGCTTGACCGTGCCTTCGGTAACCATGCAACCGGCCACGGCGCCGAACTTGGAACTGCGGAACACGTCGCGCACCTCGGCCAGGCCGATGATGTCCTCGCGCACTTCCATGCCGAGCAGACCGGTGGCCGCCTGGGTGACCTGATCGATCACGTCATAGATGATCGAGAAGTAGCGCACGTCCAGGCCGTTGGTCTCGATGACCTTGCGTGCCGACGCATCGGCGCGCACGTTGAAGCCGATGACCAGCGCCTTCGAGGCGGCCGCCAGGGTGGCGTCCGACTCGGTGATGCCGCCGACGCCGGAGGAAACCACGTTGACGCGCACGCGCTCGTTGCCGATCTGCGTGAGCGATTCGCGCAAGGCTTCGACCGAGCCCTGCACGTCGCCCTTGACCAGGATGTTGAGCGTCTGCTGCTCTTCGCCCTGACCCATCCTGGCGATGATGTCCTCGAGCCGGTTGGCCTTGCTGACCATGCGCGTTTCGCGACGTTTCAGCTGGCGTTCTTCGGCCACTTCGCGGGCCAGCCGCTCGTCCTCGACGCAGACAAAGTCGTCGCCGGTTTCCGGCACGCCGGACAAGCCGAGCACCTGCACGGGAATCGACGGGCCGGCTTCTGCGACCTGCTTGCCCGATTCGTCGATCAGCGCGCGCATGCGGCCGTATTCGATGCCGCAGACGATGAAATCGCCCTTCTTCAGCGTGCCCTGCTGCACCAGCACGGTGGCCACCGGACCACGACCACGGTCAAGGCTGGATTCGATCACCACGCCCGAGGCGCGACCATCGACCACGGCGCTCAGCTCCATCACTTCGGCCTGGATCGAGATGGCGTCCAGCAGATCCTCCACGCCCATGCCGGTCTTGGCCGACACCGGCACGAACTGCACGTCGCCGCCCCAGTCTTCCGGCACCACTTCCTGCGCCACCAGACCCTGCTTCACGTTGTCCGGGTTGGCGCCGTCCTTGTCCATCTTGTTGACGGCCACGATCAGCGGCACCTTGGCGGCGCGCGCATGCTTGACCGCCTCGATCGTCTGCGGCTTCACGCCGTCATCGGCGGCCACCACCAGGATCACGATGTCGGTCGATTGCGCACCACGGGCGCGCATCGAGGTGAACGCCGCGTGGCCCGGGGTATCGAGGAAGGTGATCACGCCCTTCGACGTTTTCACGTGATACGCGCCGATGTGCTGGGTGATGCCACCGGCTTCGCCGGAAGCCACCTTGGTGCGGCGGATGTAATCGAGCAACGAGGTCTTGCCGTGGTCGACGTGACCCATGATGGTGACGACCGGCGGGCGGGTGCTCTTCTCGCCTTCCAGCTCCACGTTCTGGGTGTGGGCGGCCAGCGTTTCCTCGGCATTGTTCTGCGTGTCGGCCACAGGCACGTGGCCGAGTTCCTCCACCACCAGCACGGCGGTGTCGTGATCGATGGTCTGGTTGATGGTCGCCATGACGCCCATCTTGAACAGCGCCTTGACCACCTCCGAACCCTTGACCGCCATCTTCTGCGCCAGCTCGGCCACGATGTTGGCATCGCTGACGATCACCTCACGCACCACCGGCGCGGTGGGACGCGAGAAGCCATGCGGGCCGCTGGGCGCGCTGTGGCTGCTGCGCATGGCATCGCGACCGCTGCTGCGGCCGGGCTTGCCACGCTTGTTGTTGCTGGAACGGCGGGCGCGATCGGCCTCGCTGAGGTGCAGTTCGCCGCCGGCGAAACGCTTGCCGCTCGCATCGCCACGCTCGCCACCACGGGCGTGCTTGGCCTTGCCGCGCCCGGCATCGGTGGCAGGCGCTGCCGTGTCGCTGGCGCCGGCCGCGGGGCGCGTCGTCGCCGCACGCGCAGGTGCAGGTGCAGGCGCTGGCGCCGGGGCGGGTGCCGGAGCCGGCTTGACCAGCTTTTCGCGTTTACGCGGCTCGTGGATGCGCGGCAGGATCATGCCCAGCTCGCGCTGGTCGATACGCTGGACCACGGACGAATCCGCGGCATCCTGTGTCGCCTCGACCCCGGAAGCTTCAGGCGCCGGTGCGGCAGTCTCCGTGGCAGCCGGCGCCTGCTCGGCGGCTTCCGCCTCGGCTTGCGCCCGGCGCTGCGCCTCGGCGGCCTGCTGCTTCTGCTCTTCTTCCCGAGCGCGCTGCTGCGCTTCTTCCTGGCGCCGCGCTTCCTGCTCGCGATGCTCGGTCTCTTCCTGTTCGCGTTGCTGCTGCGATTCCTGCAGCTTGCGCGCGGCCTCCTCGCGCTCGGGCTCGGCGCTGGCTTCTTCGGCGATCACGCTGCGCTTGACGTAGGTGCGCTTGGCGCGCACTTCCACATTCACCGTCTTGGCGGTACCGGCGGCGCCACGCGCACCGGGCGTGGCGACCTTCAATTCGCCGACCGTGCGTCGCTTGAGCGTGATCTGCCTGGGCGCACTGGCGTCGGCCTCGGCCGCAGTGTCGCCCTTGCCGTGCGTGCGACGCAGGAAGCCCAGCAGCTTCACCTTCTCGGTGCTGCTGATGACCTGCTCCTGGTCGGAAAATTTCATGCCCGCCTCGCCAAGCTGCGTCAGCAGCTTGTCCACCGGCATGCCCAATACCTGGGCGAGTTGTTTGATCGTGACGTCCGACATCGTTTTGTTGCTCCGCCGTTCCCGCGCTTATCGTCTGTGCGGCATTGTCTGCGCCGCCACCTCCATCCGTGGTGAAAGGCCCGCAGGCCTTTCCCGGTGCGCCCCTCCAGGGCGCCGCCAACCGCGGTTAGCCGCCCTTCTCCAGCCGCTCGATCATGGGTGCGCGTGCGGACATGATCAGCGCCGCGGCGCGCGCCTCGTCCATGCCCTCGATATCGATCAGGTCGTCCACGGCCAGGTCGGCCAGGTCGTCCACCGTGAAAACTTCGCGGGCGGCCAGTGCCAGCGCCAGCGATTCGTCCATGCCTTCAAGCGCCAGCAGATCGCCGGAACCCTCGCCTTCGTCGACACCCTCTTCCGCGGCCAGCGCCTCGGTCAGCAAGGCATCGCGGGCGCGCGCACGCAGCTCCTCGACGATGTCCTCGTCGAAGCCTTCCACGGCCAGCAGCTCGGCGCTGGGCACGTAGGCGATTTCCTCGACGCTGGAGAAGCCTTCCTGCACCAGGATGTTGGCGATTTCCTGGTCCACCTCGAGCTTGTCCATGAACAACTGGCGGGCGGCATCCTGCTCGCTCTCGCTCTTGGCGGTGACCTGGTCCTGCGTCATCACGTTGAGCTGCCAGCCGGTGAGCTTGCTGGCCAGGCGCACGTTCTGGCCACCGCGGCCGATCGCCTGGGACAGCTTGTCCTCGGCCACCGCGATGTCCATCGAGTGCTTTTCCTCGTCCATGATGATGGACTGCACTTCAGCCGGCGCCATCGCGTTGATCACGAACTGCGCCTGGTTCTCGTGCCACAGGATGATGTCGACGCGCTCACCGTTGAGGTCGTTCGAGACCGCCTGCACGCGCGAACCGCGCATGCCGATGCAGGCGCCGATGGGATCGGTGCGGCTGTCATGCGCCAGCACGGCGATCTTGGCGCGGTCGCCGGGATCGCGGGCGCAACCCTTGATCTCGACCAGGCCCTGACCGACTTCCGGCACTTCCAGCTTGAACAGCTCGATCATGAATTCCGGCGCGGCGCGCGACACGAACAACTGCGGGCCGCGCGGCTCGGAACGCACTTCATACAGATAACCGCGCACGCGGTCGCCGACGCGGGCCGACTCGCGCGGAATCGTCTTGTCGCGTGGGATGAAGGCCTCGGCGTTGCTGCCCAGGTCCAGGTAGATGTTGCCGCGCTCGACCCGCTTGACGATGCCGGTGACCAACTCGCCGACGCGATCGGCGAACGCATCGACCACCTGCTGGCGCTCGGCCTCGCGTACGCGCTGCACGATCACCTGCTTGGCGGCCTGCGCGGCGATGCGGCCGAACTCGGCGTTCTCGACCTGCTCCTCGATGTATTCGCCCACCTGGGCATCCGGGCGCACGTCCAGCGCATCCATCAGACGCAGTTGATACGACGGCGATTCCATCTCGCCATCGTCGGCAATGATTTCCCAGCGACGGAAGGTTTCGTATTCGCCGGTGTCGTGGTCGATCGACACGCGCACGTCGGGCTCTTCCTCGGGGTAGCGCTTCTTCGCGGCCGAAGCCAGCGCGGCCTCCATCGCCTCGAAAATCACTTCCAGCGGCACGCCCTTTTCATTGGCGACCGCGTCGACGACCAGCAAAAGTTCTTTGCTCATTGCAGCAACTCCGTAGGCATCACGTGCGGATACCGATGGTTGAAATTGTTGTGTTCGTCCCGGAACACAAAACCTGGAACGCAGCCATGGTGGGGCCGCATCGAATTACTTTTTTCCGGATGCCTTGCCGCCGGGCTTGGGCTGCGGCGCATAACCCAGCGCTACCCAGTCCGGCACCACACGCGCACTTTCCACCAGTGCATGATCGAATTCGAATGTCTTGCCTTCGGCTTCCAGCACGATGTGCTCGCCTTCCACCGATGCCAGCTTGCCGCGCAGGCGACGGCGCCCTTCCAGCGGCGCCCTCAGCAGCACCTTCACTTCCTGCCCATCGACCTTCGCAAATTGCGCGGCGGTGAACAGCGGGCGATCAATACCGGGCGAGGAAACCTCCAGCACGTAATGGCCGGGGATCGGATCCTCCACATCGAGCATCGCCGACAACTCGCGGCTGGCGCTTTCGCAATCCTCGATGCCGACCTCACGGCGCTCACCATCGGCGCCGCTCTTGTCCAGCAGGTCCACGTAGATGCGCAGGGTACTCTGCCCTTGCGACGGGTTGAACTCCACGCCAAGGCATTCCAGGCCCAGATCGGCCAGAACCTCGTTGAAACGCTGTGCCAGTGCCTGTGTATCCATGGGTCGTTATTCCCGGCTCACTCTCAGAACGGCAGAAACAAAAAATGGGCTCCAACGGCCCATTTCCCTGTGTCGCCGATGTTCCTCCTCGTGCAGCTCCTTCCGGTGCCCTGGCGAAACCTGCCACCCGGCACTACGCATCCTTGCGCCCAACAAAAAAGCCTCACGAGGAGGCTTTCTTGCATCAAGAAAGATCTGGTAGCGGGGGCAGGATTCGAACCTGCGACCTTCGGGTTATGAGCCCGACGAGCTGCCAGACTGCTCCACCCCGCATCAGAGTCCGAAGATATTAACGTAATGGCCGGTTTCTTGCAAGCGTCGACGCCATTATTTCCGCAAATCGCCGCATCCTCTTACACGCCGAACGCGCGACGGCACCAGGCGAGCAACGGCCCCCAGTACAGTCCCAGCGCCAGCAGTGAAAGTGCGTTCAGCGACAGCACCAGACGCAATGGCTTGTCCTGCTGTACCTGCAATGCGCCACCCTCTTCCGGCGCATCGAAATACATCACCTTGATGACGTAGAGGTAGTAGTACAGGCCGACAATTGCGAACACGATGCCGACGATCGCCAGCCACAGCATGTCCGCATGGATGGCCGCTTCCAGCACCAGCACCTTGGCCCAGAACCCGAACAGCGGCGGCACGCCGGCCAGCGAGAACATCGCCAGCAACATCAGGAATGCCATCCACGGTGCCTTGCGGGCAAGGCCCTTGAAATCGGCGATCTCCTCGCATTCAAACCCGGCCCGGCTCATCGCCAGGATCACGCCGAACGCGGCCACGCCCATCAGCGCATAGCAGATCGCGTAGAACAACGCTGCGGCATAGCCTTCCGGGCCGGCTGCGGACAGACCCAGCAACAGATAGCCCATGTGCGAAATGGTGGAATAGGCCAGCATGCGCTTCAGGTTGGTCTGCACGATGGCAACCAGGTTGCCGATCGCCAACGACAACACCGCCAGTACCGCCAGGATCAGCTGCCAATGCTGCGCCAGGTCGCCCATTCCGTCCGCCAGCAGGCGATACGCCATGCCGAACGCGGCCAGTTTCGAGCCGGCGGCGACAAAGGTGGTCACCGGCGTGGGCGCGCCCTGGTAGACGTCCGGGATCCACATATGGAACGGTGCGGCGCCCAGCTTGAAGCCGATGCCGACGATCATGAAGATCAGGCCGAACAGCAACAGCGTGGGTGCCGTGGTGTAGCCCATCACATGGCTCAGCTGAGCCAGTTCCAGGGTGGGCGTGCCGCCCATGCCCGACGCGCCGTAGACCATCGACATGCCGTACAGCAGCATGCCCGACGCCAGCGCACCCAGCACGAAGTACTTGATCGCTGCCTCGGACGGCAGCTTCGCCTCGCGGTTCAAGGCCACCAGCGCATACGACGACAGCGAGAGCAGTTCCAGGCCCAGGTAGACGGTGACCAGGTTACCCGCCGAAACCAGCAGCATGATGCCGATCACGGCGAAGATCATCAGCGTGTAGAACTCGCCGCCGAGCAGCTTGCGGTCGATCAGGTACGGACGCGCGTAGACGAAGATCATGGCCGTGGTGCCCAGCGCGAAGACCTTGATGATCTCCGCCACGTCATCACGCACGAACATGCTGCCGAATGCGGTTACCGCCCGGTCCGGCTGGCCCGCGATCACCAGGTAGATCGCCACCAGCAATACCGCGATCGAGATCCAGTGCAACAACGGACGCTGCGCCGGCTTCATGAAGGCGTCCAGCAGCAACAGCAAGCACGCTGCCGCCACCAGGTAGAACTCCGGCAGCAGGATCAGGATGTCATTCAAAGTTGGCATGGTGTGTCCGTGTCCCGATCAAATCTTGTGAATGGCGAGCTGCTGCACCAGCTGCGACACCGAACTGTCCATCAGGTGGATCAGCGGTTGCGGCCAGATGCCCAGCGCCAGCACGGCGGCGGCGAACGCCACCAGCACGAAGGTCTCGCGACCATTGATCTCCTTCATTTCCGCCACGTGCGGGTTGGTGATCTCACCCCACAGCACGCGCTTGACCAGCCACAGCGTGTACGCCGCGCCGATGATCAGGGTGAACGCGGCGAACAGCGCGATCCACGGGCTGGCCGCGAAGCTGGCCAGGATCACCATGAACTCGCCGACGAAACCGCTGGTGCCCGGCAGACCGCAATTGGCCATCGCGAACAGCACGTAGAAGAAGCCGAACCACGGCATCACGTTGATGACGCCGCCGTAATCCTTGATCTGGCGCGTATGCGTGCGGTCGTACATCACGCCGATGCAGGTAAACATCGCGCCGGAGACGAAGCCGTGCGAAATCATCTGCACCATCGCGCCCTGCATGCCGAGCAGCGCCATGTCGGTGCTGCCCTGCTCGCGCACCAGTGCGAAGGCGATGAAGATGCCCAGGGTGACAAAGCCCATGTGCGCCACGGACGAATACGCCACCAGCTTCTTCATGTCCTCCTGCACCAACGCCACGTAGCCGATGTAGACGATCGCGATGAGGCTCAGCACGACGATCAGCCAGGCGAAGTGCGCACCGGCGTCCGGCACGATCGGCAGGATGAAACGCAGCATGCCGTAGGTACCCACCTTCAACATCACCGCCGCCAGCACCACCGAGCCGCCGGTCGGCGCCTCCACATGGGCGTCCGGCAGCCAGGTGTGCACCGGCACCATCGGCACCTTGATCGCGAACGCGATCAGGAACGCGAAGAAGATCCAGGCCTGCTCCTTGAACGTCAGCGGCAGCGCCGCCAGCGTGGCCAGGTCGAACGTGCCGGCCTTCTGGTACAGGTACAGCAGCGCGATCAGCATGAAGACCGAGCCGAAGAACGTGTAGATGAAGAACTTCAGCGTGGCATACACGCGCCGCGGGCCGCCCCACATGCCGATCAGGATGAACATCGGGATCAGGATGGCTTCGAACAGCGCGTAGAACAGCAGCGCGTCGGTGGCGCAGAACACGCCGATCAGCAGGCCTTCGAGGATAAGCATCGCGGCCATGTACAGGTGCGGCTTGTCCTGGATGACCTCCCACGCGCCGGCAATCACCAGGATGCCGACGAAGGTGGTCATCACGATCAGCGCCACCGAGATGCCGTCGACGGCAAGCCCGTAATGGACACCCCACGAGGCGATCCACAGATAGCTTTCAGTGAGCTGCATGCCGCCGGTATCGGCGTTGTACCGCACCAGCAGGAACAGGCTGGCGACGAAGGTCAGCACGGCCACCAGCATCGACAGCCAGCGTGCAAGGTTGGGTCGGGCCGAGCCGGCAAACAACACCGGGATGGCACCGACGACGGGTAGCCAGATCAGCAGGCTGAGCAAGTGATTGAACATCGATCCCGTTTCCCTTATTGCCCGGCCAGCCCGGGACCCACCAGCCAGTACCCGCCAAGCAGCAGGATCAGGCCGAGAATCATCGCGAAGGCATAGTGATAGAGGTAGCCCGACTGCAGCCGGCGCATGGCAGCGGCGACGCGATGCACCACGCCCACCGAGCCGTTGACCATCGCGCCGTCGATGACGCCTTGCTCGCTCGCCTTCCAGAACCCGCGGCCGAGCATGACGCCGCCACGGGCAAACAGCGCGAAGTACACGTTGTCGACCCAGTATTTGCGGTCAAGCACCGTCCACAGCGGCTTCAGCGCCGCCTTGATCTTGCCGGCCATGGCCGGGTTGAACAGGTAGATGTAGGTGCAGATGATGAACGCCGCCAGCAGCAGCCAGAACGGCATCTGGGTAAAGCCGTGCAGCGCCATCGCCAACGGCCCATGGAACTCGGCCCCCATTTCGGCCAGCACGTCGTTGGCGGCCTCCACGTGGATCGCGCTGCCGAACCAGTTGCCGAACAGCAACGGCCCGATGGTGAAGAAGCCCACCAGCAGCGACGGAATCGCCAGCAGCACCAGCGGCAGTGTCACCACCCACGGCGATTCCTTCGGCGCATGCGCCAGCACACCCGGCTCGTGGTGGCCGTGATCGTCATGATCGTGGCCGTGGCCGTGATGCTCGGCGATGGTGAAGCGCTCCTTGCCGTGGAACGTCAGATACATCTGGCGGAACGTGTACAACCCGGTCACCAGCACGCCGGCCATCACGCAGAAATAGGCGTAATGCGCGCCCCAGCGATGGGATTCGCCCACCGCCTCGATGATCGCGTCCTTGGAATAGAAGCCCGAGGTGAACGGCACCGCCACCAGCGCGATCGAGCCGGCCCACATGGTGATCCAGGTGATCGGCATGTACTTGCGCAGGCCGCCCATGTAGCGCATGTCCTGCTCGTGATGCATCGCGATGATCACCGAGCCGGCGCCCAGGAACAGCAACGCCTTGAAGAACGCATGCGTCATCAGGTGGAACACCGCGCCCGAATACATCGACACGCCCAGCGCCACCGTCATGTAGCCCAGCTGCGACAGCGTGGAGTACGCGATCACCCGCTTGATGTCATTTTGGACTATGCCAATCAACCCGGTGAACAGCGCCGTGGTGGCGCCGATGACCAGCACGAAGCTCAGCGCGGTGGACGACAGCTCGAACAGCGGCGACATGCGCGACACCATGAAGATGCCGGCGGTCACCATCGTGGCCGCGTGGATCAAGGCCGAGATCGGCGTGGGGCCTTCCATTGAGTCGGGCAGCCACACATGCAACGGCACCTGCGCCGACTTGCCCATGGCGCCGATGAACAGGCAGATGCAGATCACCGTGGCGGCGTCCCACTGCGTACCGGCCGTAATCTGCAGCGTGCGGCCGACCAGGGAAGGCGCGTTGGCGAACGCGGTGGCGTAATCCAGCGTACCCAGGAAATACAGCACCGCGGCGATGCCCAGCAGGAAACCGAAGTCGCCCACGCGGTTGACCATGAACGCCTTCAGGTTGGCGAAGATCGCCGTCGGCCGCTTGTACCAGAAGCCGATCAGCAGGTACGACACCAGGCCCACCGCTTCCCAGCCGAAGAACAGCTGCATGAAGTTGTTGCTCATCACCAGCATGAACATCGAGAAGGTGAACAGCGAGATGTAGCTGAAGAAGCGCGTGTAGCCCGGGTCATCGCGCATGTAGCCAATGGTGTAAACGTGCACCAGCAACGACACGAAGCTCACCACCACCAGCATCATCGCGGTAAGGCGGTCGACCATGAAACCGACGCTGGCGTTGAAGTGGCCGATCTGGAACCAGGTGTAGAGGTTCTGGTTGTATTCGGCCGCGCCGCCCACGGTCAGCTGGTAAAGCACCAGGAACGACAGTGCGCAGGACACCGCCACGCCGAGGATCGTGACGCTGTGCGCACCGGCACGGCCGATGAAGCGCGCCAGGAAGCCGGCCAGCAGGCAGCCCACCAGCGGCGCCAGCGCGATGATCAGCAGGATGTGTGTGGATATCGCCATTTTTCTTCCATTGCTGCGTGCCAGAAGTTCTGCGGGGAACCATCCATGGTGGTTGGCGCCGGGCCGGACATCCTGTCCGGCCGTTCGGCCTGGAGCGACATGCCACTGGCATGTCGCTCCGGCCTCACCCCTTCATGCTGTCGATGTCGGCGATGTTGATCGTGCTGCGGTTACGGAACAGCAACACCAGGATCGCCAGGCCGATGGCAGCTTCCGCCGCAGCCACGGTGAGAATGAAAAACACGAACACCTGCCCCGACACGTCGCCCAGAAACCGCGAGAACGCCACGAAGTTCATGTTCACGGCGAGCAGCATCAGCTCGATCGACATCAACAGCACGATCACGTTCTTGCGGTTGATGAACAGGCCGGCGACGGCGATGCAGAACAGCACCGCGCCCAGCACGATGTAGTGCGCGAGCGAAATCATGACTGCGGCTCCTGGCTGGCGGTCGGCTCATCCGGACGGACGGCGGCCATCTTCACGATGCGCACGCGGTTGCGCGGATCGACCCTGACCTGCTGGCTCGGCGTCTCGTAGCGGGCGTCGCGACGTTCGCGCAGCGTCAGCGCCACGGCAGCGACCACGCCCACGGTAAGGATCAGCGCGGCGATCTCGAACGGCAGCAGGAACGTGGTGTACAGGGCATGACCCAGCCACTCCGTGTTGGACATGCCCGCTGCCACTGCCGGGTTTTGCCCCAGCACATGGGCGTTCATCGCACGCACACCGACCAAGCCGAGCATTTCCGCCAGCATCACCACCGCCACGATCAGGCCGACGGGCAGAAACTTGACGAAGCCTTCGCGCATCTTTTCCTGATCGATGTCCAGCATCATCACCACGAACAGGAACAGCACCATCACCGCGCCGACGTAGACCACGATCAGCGCCAGCGCCAGGAACTCGGCCTCCAGCAGCAACCAGAGACAAGCGGCGCTAAAGAACGTGAGCACCAGCGCCAGCACGGCGTGCACCGTGTTCTTCAGCGAGATCACCGACAGCGCCGCGGCCACGGTGACGAAGCCGAAGGCGTAAAAACAGATGAGTTGCAGCGTTTGGGGATTCATCAGGAGGCCTCAGCGGTACGCTGCGTCTTGCGCGCGATCGGCGGCGATCTGCTGTTCAAAGCGGTCGCCGATGGCAAGCAGTTGCTGCTTGTTCACCACGTTCTCGCCGCGATTCTCGAAGTGGTACTCGTGGATCGAAGTTTCGACGATGGAATCCACCGGGCAGCTTTCCTCGCAGAAACCGCAATAGATGCACTTGAACAGGTCGATGTCGTAACGCGTGGTGCGGCGCTGGCCGTCGCTCTCGCGCGGCGCCGAGTCGATGGTGATCGCCAGCGCCGGGCACACCGCCTCGCACAACTTGCAGGCAATGCAGCGCTCCTCGCCGTTCGCGTAGCGGCGCAACGCGTGCAGGCCGCGGAAACGGTTCGATTTCGGGATGTGCTCCATCGGGTAGCGCACGGTGTACTTCGGCTTGAACATGTAGCGCATGGTCAGGCCCATGCCCTGGAACAGCTCGATCAGCAGCAGGCTCTTGAAATAGCGAATCACGGTATTCACGACTTACGCTCCCACGCCGACGGTGACCACGTCGAAAAATTTCATGCATCCGGCCACCATCACCCAGACGATCGCGATCGGGATCAGCACCTTCCAGCCCAAACGCATGATCTGGTCATAGCGATAGCGCGGGAACGTGGCGCGGAACCACAGGAACAGGAAGCTCATCAGGAAGGCCTTGATGAACAGCCAGATGAAGCCGCCGTGCCCGATGAAGCCCCACGACGCCGGGAACGGCGACAGCCAGCCACCCAGGAACAGGATCGAGGCCAGGAAGCTGATCAGGATCATGTTGGCGTATTCGGCCAGGAAGAAGATCGCGAACGCCGAGCCGGAATACTCCACGTGGAAACCGGCTACGATCTCCGACTCGCCCTCGGCCATGTCGAACGGCGCGCGGTTGGTCTCGGCCACGCCGGAGATGAAATAGATCACGAACACCGGCAGCAGCGGCCACATGAACCACTCGAGGATGCCCTTGTTGCCGGCCTGCGCGTTGACGATCTCGGTCAGGTTGAGGCTGCCCGCCAGCACCAGCACGCAGACCAAGCACAGGCCCATCGCCAGCTCGTAGGAAATCACCTGCGCAGCCGAGCGCATCGCACCCAGCAACGCGTAGCGTGAGTTGGACGCCCAGCCCGCGATGATGATGCCGTACACGCCCATCGAGGTCATCGCCAGCAGGTACAGGATGCCGGCGTTCGCGTTGGACAACACCATCTGGCCACTGAACGGAATGACCGCCCACGCGGCCAGCGCCGGTATCAACGCGATCAACGGCGCCATGAAGTACAGGAAGCGATTGGCCTTGGTCGGCAGGATCACTTCCTTGATCAGGAGCTTCACCACGTCGGCGAAGGCCTGCAGGATGCCGAACGGACCGATCTTGTTCGGCCCCAGGCGCACGTGCATCCAGCCGATGACCTTGCGCTCCCAGTACACGAACATGGCGACCGCGATCACCAGCGGCAGCACGATGCACAGGATGTAGATCACCGGCCACAAAACCTGGTTGATGAGTTGATCAGCCATGATGCTCAAGCCTTGCTCAAGGTGATGGTCGCGCCATACGGCGGCAACGTGGCAGTGAGGTCCTGCGCCGCCTCGATCCAGGTGGCCCCATCGGGAACCGCCACGTCGATCCGCAACGGCAGCGACGCCGCGCCGACGCGAACCTGCTCGCCATCGGCAAGGCCCAGCCGCGCCGCCTCATTCGCGTTGACCCGAACGGCGGGCGCCCGGTTGAGCGGATGCGCGTTCAGTGCCGTCGCACGACGCAACACGGCGTCGCTGCGATAGATGGGCCAGGTGGCGACGCGGGTCAGCCCCGCCGGCGTGCTGGCACGCGAGGCCATGCCATCGCGCGCAACCACCGCACGATCGGTGATGTCGTTGCGCAGGCCGGCGATATCGTCGAACTCGAAGCCGGCCAGCTGCAGCGAGCCGCCCAGCGCACGCAACACCTTCCAGCCCGGCCGCGCCTGCCCCGGTGCCTTGGAACCGGCGAGCACGCCCTGGGCCAGGCCATCGACATTGACCAGGGTGGCATCGATCTCGGGCAGCAAGGCGATCGGCAGGATCACATCGGCCACCTCGCGAAGCGCATCGCTGGCAAAGGCGCTGAACGCCACCACCTGCTCCGCCCCACGCAACGCCTTCAGCGTGGCGGCGCCGTCCGCGAAATCGTGCGGCGGCTCGACGCCGTACAGCAGGTAGCTCTTGCGCGGCTGCGCCAGCATCGCCTGCGCATCCAGCCCGCCATTGCCCGGCACCACGCCGAGGCGTGCGAGGCCGACGGCATTGGCGCCAACCGGCAGCTCGTTGTAGCCCGCGCCGGTGGCGTCGGCGATGAAGCGTGCGATGGCGCGCAACCACGACGCCTGCGGATGGGTCACCGCCGCTTCGCCCAGGATCACCACCGCCGCACCGGACTTCAGCGCCGCAACGGCTTCGCTGTCGCCCTGATCGCTGGTTGCGCCGTTGATCGCGTCAGCCAGCGGCGCGGGTGCCGAAGCGCCCGCGCTCACGGCGGCTTTGGCCAAGGCCAGCAAGGCGCCGACCAGCTCGTGCGGAGCGGCAATCGCCTCACCGGCCAGCTTGTAATTGAAATCGAAATGCACCGGGTTGACCGCGTAAACCCGCGCACCCTTCTTCACGGCCTGGTGCAGGCGGTGATTGAGCAACGGCAGTTCGAGACGCAGGTCGGAACCGACCAGCAAGGCGGCCTCGAGCTGATCCACCTGGGCCACCGGCGTACCGAAGGTGGTGGCCACGGCGTTGTCGGCGAAATCCAGCTGACGCAGGCGGTGATCGACGTGGGCGCTGCCCAGTCCTCGCGCCAGGCGCATCAACAGGTCGCCCTCTTCGTTCGAGGTGGCCGGATGCACCAGCACACCGAGCTCGCTGCCGGGCGACTTCTTCAGCGCCTCACCGGCAAACGACAGTGCGTCTTCCCAGCTGGTCTCCTGCCACTGGCCATCGCGCTTCACCAGTGGTGCGATGGCGCGGTCGGCGGCCGTCAGGCCCTGGTGGCTGTAGCGATCGCGATCGGACAGCCAGCATTCGTTGACCGCCTCGTTGTCGCGCGGCACCGTGCGCAGCACTTCGCCGCGGCGCGTATGCAGCCACAGGTTGGAACCCAGCGCATCGTGGTAGCCGATGGACGGCCGGGCAATCAATTCCCACGCACGCGCCTTGAACTGGAACACCTTGTCGGTCAGCGCGCCCACCGGGCACAGGTCGATGATGTTGCCGGACAGTTCGGTTTCCACCGTCTTGCCGATGTAGGTGCCGATCTGCAGGTTCTCGCCGCGATTCATGCCGCCGAGTTCGAAGGTGCCGGCGATCTCGCTGGTGAAACGCACGCAGCGCGTGCAGTGGATGCAACGCGTCATCTCGGTGGCGACCAGCGGCCCGATGTTCTCGTCGGACACGGTGCGCTTGCGCTCGGTGAAGCGCGACACGCTGCGGCCGAAGCCCAGCGCCACGTCCTGCAGTTCACACTCGCCGCCCTGATCGCAGATCGGGCAGTCCAGCGGATGGTTGATCAGCAGGAATTCCATCACGTCGCGCTGGTATTGCAGGGCCAGCTTGGAACGCGTCTGCACCTTCATGCCGTCGGTCACCGGCGTGGCGCATGCCGGCAGCCCCTTGGGCACCGGGCGGCCACCCATTTCCACCTCGACCATGCACATGCGGCAGTTCGCGGCGATCGGCAACTTGCGGTGGTAGCAGAAGCGCGGAATCGTGATGCCGACCGTATCGGCCGCCTCGATGATCATGGCGTTCTTGCGGATCTGCACCGGCTTGCCGTCGATTTCGATGCTGACCAGATCGGGCGCGTTGTTGGTTGGCTGCGCACTCATGCCGTCACTTCCTCGCGAGAATCCACTATCGAGTGACCGTGCTCCACGAAGTACTCGAATTCGTTCCAGAAGCGGTTCAGGAAGCCCTGCACCGGCCACGCAGCCGCCTCACCAAAGGCACAGATGGTGTGTCCTTCGATCTGCCCGGCGATAGCCTTCAGCCGATGCAGATCCTCTTGCGTACCGTTGCCTTCGACGATGCGGGTCAGCACGCGATGCATCCAGCCGGTGCCCTCCCGGCACGGCGTGCACTGACCGCACGACTCCGCCTTGTAGAAGCGCGAGATGCGGTGGCAGACCCGGACCATGCAGGTGGTTTCGTCCATCACGATGACCGCACCGGAGCCGAGGCCCGAGCCGGCCTTCTGCAGGCAGTCATAGTCCATCGTGCTTTCGAGCATGATGTCGGCCGGCAGCACCTTCATCGACGAACCGCCCGGAATCACGGCTTTCAGCTTGTGCCCGTTGCGCACGCCGCCGGCCATCTCGAGCAGGTCCTTGAACGACGTACCCAGGCGGATTTCGTAGTTGCCCGGCCGGTTGACGTGACCGGACACCGAGAAGATCTTCGGACCGCCATTGTTCGGCTTGCCCAGGTTGAGGAACCAGTCCGCGCCGTTGCGGATGATGGCCGGCACCGAGGCGTAGGTTTCGGTGTTGTTGATCGTGGTCGGCTTGCCATACAGGCCGAAATTGGCCGGGAACGGCGGCTTGAAGCGCGGCATGCCCTTCTTGCCTTCCAGCGACTCCATCATCGCGGTCTCTTCGCCGCAGATGTAGGCGCCAGCGCCCAGCGCGGCATAGATGTCCACATCGAGGCCCGTGCCCTGCACGTTCTTGCCCAGCAGACCGGCGGCGTAGGCTTCGGCCAGTGCGGCCTCGAAATGCTCGAACGGCTCGTGGTGGAACTCGCCGCGCAGGTAGTTGTAGGCCACCGTGGTGCCGGTGCAATAGCAGGCAATGGCCAAGCCTTCGATCACCGCATGCGGGTTGTAGCGCAGAATGTCGCGATCCTTGGCGGTGCCCGGCTCGGACTCGTCCGAGTTGCACAGGATGTACTTCTGCATGTCGCCCTTGGGCATGAAGGACCACTTCAGGCCGGTCGGGAAGCCCGCGCCGCCGCGGCCGCGCAGGCTGCTTTTCTTGATCTCTTCGATCAGCGACGCCGGATCGGGCTTTTCGGCCAGGATCTTGCGCCAGGCCTTGTAGCCATCGACCTGCTCATAGCTGGCCATCGCCCACGGCTTGTCGAAATGCAAGGTGGTGTAGACGACCTGGTGTTCCTGCGGTGCGGCTCCGACGGCCATCAGTGCGCCTCCCCTGCGTGCCCGTGATCCGGGCCATCGACGCTCAGCCCATCAAGGATGGCGTCCAGCTTTTCGATGGTGAGGTGCTCGTGGTAGTGACCATTGACCGTGGCCGCCGGCGCGTAAACGCAGGCCGCGATGCATTCTTCTTCGTTCTTCAGGTACACGCGTCCGTCCGCGGTGCTTTCGCCCAGCTTGATGCCGAGCTTCTGTTCGCAATGACGCACCAGATCCTCGGCGCCATTCAGCCAGCACGAGATATTGGTGCAGATCGCCACGTTGTTGCGCGCCACCGGCCTGGTTTCCAGCATCGAGTAGAAACTGGCCACCTCGTAGGCCCAGATCGACGGCACGTCCAGATACTTGGCCACCGCCGTGATCAGCTCATCGGTGAGGAAGCCACGGTTCTGCTCCTGCGCGCCGAACAGCGCCTGGATCAGCGCCGACCGCTTGCGGTCGGGCGGGAACTTGGCCACCCACTTGTCGATGTGGTGACGGGTTTGCTCGGTCAGTACGACCGTCGGATCGACGTGCCTGACCTGCTCGAAATGTCCGGTGGCTTTCATGCGTGAAACTCCGGGAATCGGGAATCGGGAGTCGGAAAGACCCGACCCGTCGCACTACCGTCCCTACTCCATTGCAACATTTGCGACTCGTCGAAATACGAAAGGCGGAGCTGCAGCGGTGCGCTCTACCCATTCCCGACTCCCTATTCCCGATTCCCGTATTCATCGATCCACTTCGCCGAACACGAGGTCGTAGGTTCCGATCATGGCCACCACGTCGGCCAGCATGTGGCCGCGCACGATGGTGTCCATGGATGACAGGTGGGCGAAACCCGGTGCACGCAGGTGCACGCGGAACGGCTTGTTGGCGCCGTCGGACACCAGGTAGCAGCCGAACTCGCCCTTGGGCGCCTCGACCGCGCAATAGGTCTCGCCGGCCGGCACGCAATAGCCTTCGGTGAACAGCTTGAAGTGGTGGATGAGGGCTTCCATGTCCTCCTTCATCTCGACCCGCGACGGCGGCGCGACCTTGAAGTTCTTCACCATCACCGGGCCGGGGTTGGCCTTCAGCCACTGCACGCATTGCTGGATGATGCGGTTGGACTGGCGCATCTCCTCGACGCGGCACAGGTAGCGGTCGTAGCAGTCGCCGTTGACGCCGACCGGAAGGTCGAAATCCATCTCGGCGTACTTCGCGTAGGGCTGCTTCTTGCGCAGGTCCCACTCCACGCCCGAACCGCGCAGCATCACGCCGGTCATGCCCCATTGCTGGGCCAGCTCCGGGGAGATCACGCCGATGCCGACGGTGCGCTGCTTCCAGATGCGGTTGGTGGTGAGCAGTTCCTCGTACTCGTCGACCTTGCTCGGGAAATCCGCCGTGAAGGCGTCGAGGTAATCCAGCATCGAACCTTCGCGCCAGCTGTTGATGCGCTTGAGGTCGTTGCCCTTGTGCCACGGCGATTCGCGGTACTGCGACATCTGCGCCGGCAGGTCGCGATAGACGCCGCCGGGGCGGTAGTACGTGGCGTGCATGCGCGCGCCCGACACCGCCTCATAGACGTCCATCAGCTCCTCGCGCTCGCGGAACGCGTACAGGAACACCGCCATCGCGCCCAGGTCGAGACCGTTCGAACCGATCCACATCAGGTGGTTCAGGATGCGGGTGATCTCGTCGAACATGGTGCGGATGTATTGCGCACGCACCGGCGCCTCGATGCCCAGCAGGGTTTCGATGGCGCGCACGTAGGCGTGCTCGTTGCACATCATGGAGACGTAATCGAGTCGATCCATGTAGCCGATGGACTGGTTGAACGGCTTGGACTCGGCCAGTTTCTCGGTGCCACGATGCAGCAGGCCGATGTGCGGATCGGCGCGAACGATGGTCTCGCCGTCCATTTCCATCACCAGACGCAGCACGCCGTGAGCGGCCGGATGCTGCGGGCCGAAGTTCATCGTGTAATTGCGGATTTCCTGCATGCTCAATTCTCCCGCCATTGGTCGGCGGCTTCGGCCCGCGCCTGCATCAGGTCGGCGTCGTCACGGATGGTGCGCGGCACCAGCACGCGCGGCTCGATCGACACCGGCTCGTAGATGACCCGCTTCTGCTCGGGGTCGTAGCGCACTTCCACGTTGCCGATCAGCGGGAAATCCTTGCGGAACGGATGGCCCACGAAACCGTAGTCGGTGAGGATGCGGCGCAGATCCTGGTGGCCATCGAAAATGATGCCGTACAGGTCGAACGCCTCGCGCTCGAACCAGTTCACGGACGGCCAGATCAGGGTCAGCGACGGCAGCAGCGGCATGCTGTCGTCGTCGCAGAACACGCGCAGGCGCAGGCGCCGGTTGTGCTCGATCGACAGCAGTTGAATGACCGAGGCGAAGCGGCGCGGATGATTGCTGTCGCGCGGGCGCTCGGCCCAGGTGAAACGGCCCATCGCCTGGCCTTCCACGCCACGCGAGAAACCGGTGCCGGAAACCGATTCGGTATCCCACTCGGTCTGGCCGTAACCGAGGTAGTCGACGCCGCAAAGATCGATCAATTCGCTGAAGCGGAACGCGGGCTCATCACGCAGCGCGGTGGCCACGGCGATCAGGTCGGCGGCGGCCAGTTCGGCGGTGGTTTCGTTGCGGACGGTGCTGAGGGTGAGCGTGTCGCCGAAGCGGGCGGCGAGCTGGTCGGACAGCGAGGTCGCGGATGTGTCGGTCATGTCGGGGCCTACGAACGCGCGATGGTGCTGGTGCGGCGGATTTTCTTCTGCAGTTGCAGGATGCCGTGGATCAGCGCCTCCGCCGTGGGCGGGCAGCCTGGCACGTAGATGTCCACCGGCACGATGCGGTCGCAACCACGCACCACCGAGTAGGAATAATGGTAGTAGCCGCCGCCGTTGGCGCAGCTACCCATCGAGATCACCCATTTCGGCTCGGGCATCTGGTCGTAGACCTTGCGCAGCGCCGGGGCCATCTTGTTGACCAGGGTACCGGCCACGATCATCACGTCGGACTGGCGCGGGCTGGGGCGGAAGATCACGCCGTAACGGTCAAGGTCCAGTCGCGACGCGCCGGCGTGCATCATTTCCACCGCGCAACAGGCCAGGCCGAACGTCATCGGCCACATCGAGCCGGTGCGCGCCCAGTTCATCAAGGCATCCACGCTGGTGGTGGCAAAGCCGCGCTGCACCACCGGGTTGTCACCGGCCGGGCGCAGGATGTCGTCCACCAGGTTCAGCGGCTGCGGGTTGTGCATCACCCCGCTGACGGATTCCATCATTCCCATTCCAGTGCTCCCTTCTTCCACACGTAGGCAAAGCCGATCACCAGCAGCAGCAGGAACAGGCCCATCTCGATCAGCGCGATCAGCCCGATCTGCTTGAACACCACCGCCCACGGAAACAGGAAGGCGATTTCCAGGTCGAAGATGATGAACAGGATGGCGAGCAGGTAGTAGCGCACGTCGAAACGCATGCGGGCGTCCTCGAACGCCTCGAAACCGCATTCGTACGGCGCCAGCTTCTCGGCTTCGGGACGACGCGGGCCGGCCAGCAGGCCAACCGCCAGCAGCACCAGCCCGAGGCCGGTGGCAACGCCGATGAACAACAGGACAGGCCAATATTCGGCAAGCACGGTGCAACGACCTCCGCGCCATCGGGCGCATCAGTGACCGCGGGGTTCAACCCAGCAACTTACGGTCCGGCGACTTCGATTCGACAGGCCGCTTGGGCCATGGGCTGCTCAGCCACGTCCGCGGATGAACCCGCTGGCGTTCGACGTTCCGCGAAGCGAGTTCGCGAATCCGGCCATTGTATCAGCGCCCATGGGTCGAGGGACAAGCCTTGACGACATGGCGCGCGTCTGCAGCGGCGACAACGCGACGACATGGGTGGTTCGCGTGACCACGAACGGTCACATCGTATTGGTCGGGCGCTCGGAGTTGAGTGTGCCGGCCAGGATGTTCTCGATGCGGCTGCGCGCGGCTTCCGCGTCGCTGGATTCGTTGAAGTGGATACCGATGCCCGCCGCACGATTGCCCTGCGCACCGGCCGGACTGATCCATACCACCTTGCCCACGACCGACAGGCGCTCGGTTTCCTCGGCCAGGGTAACCAGCAGCACCACTTCGTCGCCCAGCGCATAGACGTGTTCGCTGGGTGCGAACAATCCGCCATGTTTCAGAAAGGGCATGTACGCGTTGTACAGCGACACGGCGTCCTTGATCTTCAACGAGATGATGCCCTGCCGGGCGGCCACGGGTTTCATGTTCGACTCCTGGATGGCGGCTGCACCGCCCGCTCAATGGGCATGATGGTAGATGCTGCCGGGCGATCGCACCACCGCAGGCGATCAGCGCACCGCAGGGGGCTGCACGGCCTGCTGGTTCCGCCGCTCGCCGACCAGTCGCTCCCAAGATGCAGGGGGCTTCCAGTCCGCCACCCAGCCAGGCACCGCCTCGGAAGGCATCGGGCGCGAAATGGAGAAACCCTGCAGCTGGTGACAACCCAGCATGGCCAGCAGATCGCCCTGCTCCGAGGTTTCGACCCCTTCCGCGATCACCGTCTTGGCCAGCATGCGGGCGGTGGTGATGACGCCGGCGGCGATCGCCACGTTGCGTTCGTCACTCAGGATATCGCGCACGAAACTCTGGTCGAGCTTGATGTGTTCGATATCCAGTTTCTGGATATGGCTTAGCGATGCCGTGCCGGTGCCGAAATCGTCCAGACCCACGCGGATGCCGCGGCGCCGGCACTCCTCGATAACCACCTTGGCCCGGGCATGGTCCATCGTCGGGCCGGTCTCGGTCACCTCGATGCCGAAGCCGACATCCATCACGCCCGGATAACTGTCCAGCGCCGTATCGATGTCGGCGAAGAAGGCCGGGTGCAGCAAGTGCCGGGTGCTGATGTTGATCGACACGGGAATCGAGACGCCCAGGCGCATCCACGCCTGGCATTGCTTCAATGCCTCGTCCAGCACATAGCGACCGATGGGGCGGGCCAGTTGCGGGTCGTCCAGCACATGCATGAAATGCGCGGGCTCGATCAGCCCGTCTTCACCATCGCGCAAGCGCAGGAGTGCCTCCATCCCCGCCACGCCATGCAGGCCGGGAAGCCCGTCGATATAGACGATCGGCTGGAACAACAGCTGCAGGCGCGACTGCAGCAGCGCCTGCGCCATCCGCTCGCGCATCGCCTGCAGGCGCACCTGCTCCTCTTCCATCGCCGGTTCGTACAACAGGCCGCGGTCCTTGCCCTCCTCCTTGGCCGCATACATGGCCATGTCCGCGTGGCGCAGCAGGCCCTCGGCGTCCGAGGTGTCCAGCGGATAGAGCGTCCACCCGATGCTGGCTGAAAGGTAGAGCAGTTCCCCCCGCAGATCGAAAGGCGCGCGCAGTGCCTGCAGGATGCAGCGGCTGATCGCGTCGAGCTGCTCCTTGCTGTCCAGGCCCGATATGACCAGCCCGAACTCGTCACCACCAAACCGGGCCAGCACGTCGGCCTCGCGCAGCAACGCGGCGACGCGTGACGAGGCCTCCGCCAGCACGTGGTCGCCGCCGGCATGGCCGACGCTGTCGTTGACGCTCTTGAAGCGATCCAGGTCCAGCACGCCCACCGCAATCAGCGAGCGCTGCGTGGTCGCCAGCACGCGCCCCTGCTCCAGCCGTTCGAACAGCAGGCGCCGGTTGGGCAGCCCGGTTACCACGTCATAGAAGGCCAGCCGCTCGACCCGCGCCTCGTACATTTTCCGCTCGGTGATTTCGTGCTGATGCCAGATCCGCCCGTTTGGCCGGCCATGGGTGGTGATCGGGGTGAAGTCGCGCAGGAAAATGCGGCCGCCATGGATCTGCACCTCGTCGCCCCGGACCGTTTCGCCCCGGGCCACGATCTCCCGGACGCGGGCCCACTCCTGATCGGGATCGGCGTACGCGGACCACATGCGCTCGTACAGGTTTTCCGCCGGCATGTTCTCGAGGGTGATGGGTGGGTCGGTGATGCCGAACAAGGCACAGAACGCCTCGTTCGCCAGCACCACATGATTGTCCTCGGACATCACCAGCACGCCGGTGTACTGGCTGGACAACACCGCCCGGACATACGCCGCGCTGAAGGGCAGGTCAGCCCTGTGCGGCAGTCGCGCCGGGGGCGAGCCATGGGATGGCAGGGCCCGGCCCAGCTCCTCGGCGATCTCCGAAAAAACCGACAGGCCCACCCCGGCAAACGCATCGGCCTGGTAGGCGCCGATGACGAAAACGCCATCGACAACATGATCCCGATGCAGCGGCAACGCCAGCAACGCACCGACCTGCGCGAGGCTTTCATCCCACGCATCCGCCGCCTCGGCCGGCGCGACATGCGTGTGCCACGCGGGTTTTCCACTGTCGATGGCCATGCTGGCGACGCTGGCCAGGCGACCGGAACCGGCAAGGTCGGTGGTGGCATCAACATCCCATGCCAGCCCGGCCGTTGTGCGCAACCGCAGTGCGCCGCACGGTTCGCGCAAGGCGATCAGCGCGACCGGACAATCATCAAAGCTTGCGGCCAGGCGGCAGACGTCGCCGAACATGGTCGACTCATCGCGATGGGCGTGGATGGCCCTGACCACGTCACTGAGCAGGCGCAGCGCGCGTCGCTGCCGGGCATCATCATCCACCGGCCGGGGCGATGGACCGCGCTCCGCCATCGCTACCGGCAAACCGGTTGCTGCTGGCATCAGATGCTGGTCCCTGTCGCGCATGCTTGTTGTCCGGGCGAATGGACAGCACCGGCAGTCCTGCTTTGCCCGTCGCCCCTTCCATCCCTGAACACCGATGAGCGGAACGCTGCGGTCGCAAATCAGGGCCCCCAGCACACCCTGTACCGACACAAGCTAGCGGGGTGACCCCGGCGTGTAAAGCGCTCGACCCGGGGCTGTGTCACACTTCACACCAGCCCCAATGATCAAATATCCAGGGCGACGGAACCGCCAGCGACAGGCGCGCGAAACGGGGTGAGGCCACCGGCTCGCCACGCGGCGGCGACAGCTGGTACCCGCCCGCATCGCCGCGCCGGAGCGGAGCCTCCCGCCAGCGCCAGGTGTGGGCACCGGCGGCGTCGACCAGGCTGAGTCGCAACCACGGATGCAGCGCCGCAGGCGGCCGCCAGGGCAAACCGCCATCCGGCGCCGCGAGTGACGGGGGGACGGCAAAAAACCGCTCCGCCCGTCCGGAAAGACGCTGCACCCTGCCCCCGCTGAGTACCAGCTGGCTGTGATGCGCCGACAGCGCAAACCGCTTTGCCGCCTGCTCCGTGGGCGACCCTTCGAGACGAAGCGCGGGCGTATCGCTCTGCAGGCCATGCACCATGTACGTCAGCAACCCGGGCGCCGACGGCAGCCTGGCCAGTGCCAGGCGCGCCAGCACGTGCGCCGAGCCGTGATCGGGATGGCGATCCCCCAACGCGGGAGCCACCACGATGTCCGGGCGGAACGTGGTGATGGCGGAGGTCAACGCGGCAACAGCGGCCTGGTGCGTCGAGAGCAGGCGGGAGGTCACGCCCAGATCGGGCCAGTGCAGCTGTTGCAGTGCCGCGGCCGGAACACCCAGCCGCTGCATCGCCCGCAGCAGTTCGGCGTGACGCCGCGCGCCCCAGCGCCGGCGTCCGTCGGCGCCGATGTACAGTCGCCGTTCCACCCAGCGTTGCGGCCAGGGGTTGTTGTCGCCGTCAGTCAACAGCACGATGCCGACCTCGCCGCCAGCGGCGCGTACCTGCTGGATCAGCAGACCGTTGGCGATGGTTTCGTCGTCGGGATGCGGCGCCACGATCAACAGGCGCGTATGCGCCGTAAAGCTCGTCAGGGCATCCGCCGCCGCGGGCCCGGCGGACGGTGTCGTCACCGCCACATCGCCAGCAACTCCAGCAACAGCAGGTCGTCGCGCAACGGGCCGCGCAAAGCGTGGCGGGTGCGGTTGGCGGCGGCATACCACTGCGCCAGCATGTCGGCATCCAGGGCGCTGGACAGCGGCGGAGCCTGTCGATCGGCCCGCGACTTCATTTCGTCGGCCGACGCCTGCGCGGCAAACCACAGCCGCTGCGCCGGCTCGTCGTCCAGCCAGCGCTTGACGACGTCGGCCGTCTGCCCGCGCCCCGCCGCCAGCGCGGCGAGGTCCTTGCGTACTTCGCGGCGGCGGTCGAGCGCGCCCTGCGCCGTCCAGTCACGCGCCAGCCCCGGGTTGCCACCGGCCGCCTGCAGCGCCGTGGCCGCATCGGCGACACCCTCGGCCTGCAGCCAGGCCAGCGCCTGATCAGTGGTAGGCAAATGAAACTCGATGCGCTGGCAGCGGCTGCGAATGGTCTGCGGCAATTGCCAGGGCGCGTCGGCCAGCAGCAACAGCATGGTCTGCGCGGCAGGCTCCTCCAGCGTTTTCAGCAGGGCGTTGGCCGCGGCCGCGTTCATCGCATCCGCCGGGTCGATGACGGCAACCTGCCAGCCGCCGAACTGGCTGCTCATCGCCAGTCGCACCGACAGGTCGCGGATCTGCTCCACCACGATTTCGCTGCGCTGCACGCCGTCCTTGCGCAGGCCGTAGGTCAAGCCGACAAGATCCGGGTGACTGCCCGCCGCCAGCAACAGGCAGGCGCGGCAGTGGCCGCATGCGTCGCCGGTATTCCCGTTCGGCTGTTCGCACAGCAACCCATGGACGAAGCGCCGTGCGAACGCGCGCTTGCCCAACCCGGTGGGGCCGCACAGCAGCAAGGCGTGAGGCAGCGCACCACGCGCCCGCCGCGCCTGCAGCCGCGACCAGTGCTCCGCATGCCACGGTTGGGTGTTCATGCGTTGATGCCCCGGGTCAATTCGGCCACGGCATCGATGGCATCGGCGAGTACCTTCGCCGGCGATTGGGTTGCATCGATGACCCTGAACCGCGACGGCTCGGCCGCGGCGCGCTCACGGTAAGCGGCGCGTACCCGTTCGAAGAAGCCGTCCGCCTCGCCCTCGATGCGGTCGGGTGCACTGCGCCCCGTGGCACGGGCACGGCCGGTGGCCACGGGAAGATCCAGCAGCAAGGTCATGTCCGGCGTCACACCGGCGCAAGCCCACTGCTCCAGCGCGGCGATGCGTTGCACGGGTTGGCCACGGCCGCCGCCCTGGTAGGCGTAGCTGGCGTCGGCGAAACGGTCGCACAGCACCCACTGGCCGGCCGCCAGCGCCGGCTCGATCCGCTCGCGCACCAGTTGCGCGCGCGAGGCGAACATCAGCAGCAATTCGGTTTCAGCGGCCAGGCCGTGGTGTCGCGGGTCGAGCACGATGGCGCGCACCGCCTCGCCCAGTTCGGTGCCGCCGGGTTCACGCGTCTGCACCAGGGTGACGCCCTGCTGCCCGATCCAGTCGCGCAACCCCGCCAGCAAGGTACTTTTGCCGGCGCCCTCGCCGCCTTCGAGGCTGATGAAGCGGCCGCGTGCTGTCGATGATGGCGCGTTCATGGGCAGCGTTTCCGTTGATAGCAATCGACGTTGCGATTGTGTTCCGCCAGCGTGCTGGAAAACACGTGGCCGCCATCGCCGCGCGCCACGAAATAAAGCGCATCGCCGGCCGCCGGGTGCAGTGTCGCCTGCAAGGCCGCCTTGCCCGGCAGCGCGATCGGCGTCGGTGGCAATCCGGGGCGGGTGTAGGTGTTGTAGGGCGTATCGGTGGTGAGGTCGCTGCGGCGGATATTGCCGGCGTAGCGCGCGCCCATGCCGTAGATCACGGTGGGATCGGTCTGCAGCAGCATGTGATGGCGCAAGCGGCGCACGAACACCCCGGCGATCTGCGCCCGCTCGTCGGGCTTGCCGGTTTCCTTTTCCACGATCGAGGCGAGAATCAGCGCATCGTAGGGCGTGGCCAGCGGCAGGTCGGGAGCGCGCCCGGCCCACAGGCTGGCCAGCGTTTTGACCATCGCCTGGTGCGCACGACGCAGGATGTCCAGGTCGCTGTCGCCTTTGACGTAGGCGTAGGTCTCGGGCAGGAAACGGCCTTCCGGATTCTCGCCCGCCGCACCGATGCGCTGCATGACGGCCGCGTCATCGAGGTTGCTGCTGTCGTGTTTCAGTTTCTCGGCGCGCGCCAGTGCCTGGCGCAATTCCTGGAACGTCCAGCCATCGACGATGGTGAGGTTGCGCTGCAATACACGCCCGGCGGCCATGTTGGCCAGCAGCGTCCGCGGGGTGATGCCCGGGGTCAGCGCGTACTCGCCTGCGTGCAGCCTGCCCGCCACCCGCATCTGTTCGGCCAGCGCCCGCCAGTACAACGGGTGCGCGCGGGTGACGCCCTGCTGGCGCAGGTCGGCCACGATCGCCTTGAAGCTGCTGCCGCGGGCGATGTCGATGCTGTCGCCGATGGTGGTCACGCGCAGTGGCGTGCGGGCGAAGCGGTTGAAATCGTGCCAGCCCCAGGCGGCGGCCGCGACCAGCGCCAGCATCGCGAGCCACATCAGGCCGCGTCCCAGCGCGCGACCGCGGGTTCGATGCTGATTCATGCCGCGTACTCCATCGGGAAACCCAATTGCCGCCAGTGACGTTGCCATTGCCGGGTCACCGGGCCAGGTGTCCAGCCCCAGTCATCCAGCGACTGTACCGGCACCACGCCGCGCACGCTGGAACTGAGGAAAACCTCGCTGGCGCGCTGCAGGTCCGGTAGCCGGATGTCACGCTCCGTAGCGTTTTCGGCACGCGCCAGTATCTGCGCACGGGCCACGCCGGCCACGCCGCAGCGCTGCAGCGATGGCGTCACAAGTTCGCCATCGATCACGGCGAACAGGTTGGCCATGGTTGCCGAAACCAGCCGGCCGCCGCCATCGCACAGCAAACCCTCGGCGATTGCCGGATCATTCCATTCCGCGCGGGCCAGCACTTGTTCCAGCCGGTTGAGATGTTTCATGCCTGCCAGTTGCGGTTGTTCGGCCAGGCGCAGCGTGCACAGCCGCGTGCGCACGCCGCGTGCATACACGGCGCCATCCATCGGTGGCGGCGGGAAGGCCGCCACGACTCGCGTGGGCGTGGCGGCCGCAGGCGGCGAATAGCCGCGTTCGCCCACGCCGCGGGTCCAGGCGATGCGCACCACCGCGTGCGCCATGGCATCACGCACTTGTCGTGACTCGCGCAGGAGCTGTGCGGTATCGGGCAGCGGCAGTTGCAGGCGACGGCAACTGTCGGCCAGCCGCTGCATGTGCCGGTCCCACAGTGGCGCGCTTTCGCCCACGAAGCGGATGCTCTCGAACAGCCCGTCGCCATATGAAAAGCCCCGGTCGGCGGCGGACACCACCTCGGACGCAACGCCGTTGACCAGCATGCGGCTGGCCATCAGCCGGGCACGCCCAGCGCGCGCAACAGGCCGCGCGCCTTGGCGCGCGTTTCCTCCAGCTCCAGCGCCGCCACCGAGTCGACCACGATGCCGGCGCCGGCGCGCAGGCTTGCCTGCGTGCCACTCAAGGTCAGCGTGCGAATCAGGATGTTCAAATCGAGGTCACCATGTCGATCGAGATAACCCAGCGCGCCGGTATAGGCGCCGCGCGGTGCGTCTTCCAGCGCGGCGATGATTTCCATGCAACGCACCTTGGGGCAACCCGTGATGGTACCGCCCGGGAAGGTTGCTGCAATCACCTGGCCCGGCGTCACCCCGGCGCGCAGCCGGCCGCGCACGTTGGAAACGATGTGATGGACGTGGGCATAGCTTTCCACCGCCATCAACTCGTCCACCTCGACCGTGCCCGGCACGCAGACACGACCCAGGTCGTTGCGCTCCAGGTCGATCAGCATGACGTGCTCGGCGCGCTCCTTCGGGTGATCGCTCAATTCGCGGATGCGGGCATCGTCGTCATCGCCGGGCGTGCGCGGTCGCGTGCCGGCGATGGGCCGCGTCTGCGCCCAACCGTCGCGCACTTCCACCAACCGCTCGGGCGACGAACTGACCAGCGACCATCCCGATTGCTGCAGCAAGCCGGCGAACGGCGCCGGGTTGGCCTGGCGCAACGCGGCATACAGCGATGCGGCTGCAGGTGGCTGCGCGTAGCGGGCGCGCCACTCGCGCGACAGGTTCACCTGGAAGATGTCGCCGTCGCGCAGGTGGTCGTGGATGCGCGCCACGCCGGTGAGAAAGCGTTGCGGATCGTCCTCTTCGCATGACGCCGGGAGGGGGGCGGCATCGATCGCCAACGGCGTGTCGAGATCGGCCTGCATCGCGTCGAGCAACGCCTCGCAACCGGTTTCCGCCACCAGCGTGGTGCGGCCGCGCTGGTGGTCGACGATGATCGCGGCTGGGCAGCGCACAGCCAGCGCCTGCGGCAACAACGGCGAGGGCTGCAACCGCAACGTGGGCTCGATTTGCGCGGCCAGCTCGTAGGCCAGCATCAGCACCCAGCCACCGTGGAACGGCAGCTCATCCGACGGGCTGCCCGGCAGTTGCTCGTTTTTCCAGGCGGCATCCAGCGCGTCGAGGAAATGGCCGTCCAGCGCGCGCCCCGCTTCGTCGCGCAGCGAACCGTCGGTATGCAACGTCAGGGATTCGCGGGGAAACGCGAACAGGATGTCGTAGCGCGCCTGCCGCGTGCCATGCAGCACGCTTTCAAGCAGGCACGGATAACGCTGCGGAAAGGCCGCGGCGGGCGCGAGCAGGTCGCGCTCGCCGGGCAACAGGCGGCGGAGACAGGTCACGCTCAGGCGCGGCGGAAAACCAGCGAGCCGTTGGTGCCGCCAAAACCGAACGAGTTGGACATGGCGATGTCGATGTCGGCCTTCTCCGCCTGGTTCGGCACCAGATCCATGCCGAGCGCGGCGACCTCCGGATCGACATCCACCAGGTTCATCGTCGGCGGCAACACACCCTCGCGCAGCGCCATGATCGAGAAGATCGCCTCCACGCCGCCAGCGGCGCCAAGCAGGTGCCCGGTGACCGACTTGGTGGAGCTGACCGCGAACTTGCCTTTCTGCGTGGCATGCTCGCCGAAGACGCTGCGGATGGCCTTGGCCTCGCCCAGGTCGCCCACCGGCGTCGATGTACCGTGCGCGTTGACGTACTGCACATCGGACGGCTGCAGGTGCGCGTCATGCAGTGCGTTGCGCATGGCCAGCTCGGCGCCATCGCCGCTCGGCGCGGTGATGTGGTACGCGTCGCCGCTCATGCCGAAACCGGTCAGCTCGGCAAGGATGTTGGCGCCGCGCGCCTTGGCGAATTCGTATTCCTCGAGCATCAGCATGCCCGCGCCGTTGGACAGCAGGAAGCCGTCGCGGCCGACGTCCCACGGACGGCTGGCGTGGGTGGGATCGTCGTTGCGGGTGGACATGGCCTTGGCCGAGCAGAAACCCGCCATCGCCGTGGGCGTGGTGGCAAACTCGGAACCGCCGGCCAGCATGGCGTCGGCATCGCCGTACTGGATCAGCCGCATTGCCATGCCGATGTTGTGTGTGGCCGTGGTGCAAGCCGAAACCAGGGCGATATTCGGGCCCTTGATGCCGTGGTAGATCGACAGGTTGCCGGCCACCATGTTGATGATCGAGCTGGGCACATAGAACGGTGACACCTTGCGCGGCCCCCTCGCGGCCAGCTCCAGCGCGGTCGACTCGATGGTGTGCAGGCCGCCGATGCCGGCGCCCGCGGCGATGCCGACGCGGGCGGCATTGCGCTCGTCGACCACCAGCCCGGACTGGCGCAACGCGTGGGTGCCCGCCACGATGCCGTAGTGGATGAATGGGTCCATCCGCTTGAAGTCCTTGGCGATCGCACGGCGCTCGTCGTCCGGTGCATCGATGCCGGCGAAATAGGCGTCGACCGGATCGAAATCGCGGACCTCGCCCGCAATGCGGGTGGCGTAGGCACTGGCGTCGAAGCTGGTCACGGGACCGATACCGCTGCGGCCTTCGACGATGTTCTGCCAAGCGGTGGCGATGTCGTTGCCGACCGGGGAAATGATGCCCATGCCGGTCACTACCACTCGTCGCTTGCTCATGCTGTTTTCCTTCAAGGTTGCGTGGCGCCGCCCATCGTCAGCACAGGCCCGTGCACACCGCGGGTATGGCGCCCGTCACCGCAGGGCGCGGCTGGCGCACCATACGGGATCGGACGTTACAAAACGCAGAAACGAAAACTGCGCCAGAAGGCGCAGCATTCGCTATCACCACGGAGGTGGCAGGCTCGGATATCGAACGCCGCCCACCGGTGGGATCAAACCCGGATCATTCAATCCTTGGAGTGGGCCTTGATGTAATCGACGGCCTGCTGCACGGTGGTGATCTTCTCGGCTTCCTCGTCGGGAATCTCGGTTTCGAACTCTTCTTCGAGGGCCATCACCAGCTCCACCGTGTCCAGCGAATCTGCGCCCAGATCGTCCACGAACGAAGCATTCGTCGTGACTTCATCCTCTTTCACGCCCAGCTGCTCGATGACGATTTTCTTGACGCGCTCTTCGATGGTGCTCATGTTGCCCATACCTCTCAAGGAGTAGTTGTTTGTCTGTGCCGGCACCGTGCCAGCAAAAGGCCGGCGCATTGTAATGGCTAAGCAGTGATGCCGCCATCGCCGGCTGATGAACCCACAGCACAGGCCACGATGGCCGGCGCGAAGGGGTAATTGTCGCCTAAAAACCGTCTGCTGGCGACAACCAGCGTGAGAATCCTCACGCCATGTACATGCCGCCGTTGACGTGCAGCGTTTCGCCGGTGATGTAGCCGGCCGCCGCAGAGGCCAGGAAACCCACTGCCTTGGCGATGTCATCGGCCTCGCCGAGACGGCCCAGCGCGATCTGCCCGAGCAGGGCTTCCTTCTGTGCTTCCGGCAAGGCGCGGGTCATGTCGGTGTCGATGAAACCGGGTGCAACCACGTTGACCGTGATGCCGCGGGTACCGATCTCGCGCGCCAGCGACTTGGAAAACGCGATGATGCCGGCCTTGGCCGCCGCGTAGTTGGACTGACCCGGATTGCCGGTGAGGCCGATGACCGAGGCGATCGAGATGATGCGGCCCTTGCGTGCCTTCATCATGCCGCGCATCACCGCCTTGGAGGTGCGGTAGACCGAGGTGAGATTGGTATCGATGATCGCCTGCCAGTCATCGTCCTTCATCCGCATCAGCAACTGGTCGCGGGTGATGCCGGCGTTGTTGACCAGGATCGACACCGCGCCGAACTCCTTGCCGATGGCATCGATCAAGCCTTCAACGGCGGCGCCATCGGTGACATCCAGCTTGCGACCGTGGCCGCCGTGCGCCGCCAGGCGTTCGCCGATCGCCGCGGCGCCCGCATCGCTGGTGGCGGTGCCGATGACAGTGGCACCCATCGCCGCCAGTTCATCGGCAATCGCCGCGCCGATGCCGCGGCTGGCGCCGGTAACCAGGGCGATCTCGCCTTGCAGGGAATGACTCATCGTGTGGAATCCTCAGGTTCGATAACAGAAATCGTGTGGGGCGAATGACGCGTCGAGTGCGCGCTCAAACCCATTCGGTGCGTGCGGCGTCCAGCTCGGCGGGTGCGCCGATGGCACGTGCCTCGAGTGTCTTGTCGATGCGCCGGATCAGGCCAGCCAGCACCTTGCCGGGGCCGCATTCGGCGATGCGCGTGGCGCCACCGGCAGCCAGTGCCTGCACGCATTCGGTCCAGCGCACGGGCAGGTACAGCTGACGCTGCAGGGCGCCGCGGATGTCCTCGACCGTGTTGTAGCTGCGTGCCTCGGCGTTCTGGATCACCGGGATCGACGGCAACTGCCATGCGATCGAGGCCATGCGCTCACCCAGGCGATCGGCCGCGTCGCGCATCAGCGCGCAATGCGACGGCACCGAAACGGCCAGCTTGATGGTTTTCTTCACACCCAGCTCGGCCAGTTTCGCCAGGGCGCGATCGACCGCCTCCGCATGACCTGCGATCACCAGTTGGCCGGGCGAATTGAAGTTGGCCGGCGCCACCACCTGCCCCTGCGCCACCTCCTCGCACACCGCGGCGATCTGCGCGTCGTCGCCACCCAGGATTGCCGCCATCGCGCCGACGCCGGCCGGGACAGCCGCCTGCATCAGGCGGCCACGCTCGGCCACCAGCGCCGCCGCGTCATGCAGCGACAAGGCGTTGGCGCACACCAGCGCGCTGTATTCGCCCAGGCTATGGCCAGCGAACTGCGCCGGCTGCGCGCCGCCCAGCGCCTGCCACACCCGCCACACCGCCACGCTGGCGGCCAACAACGCCGGCTGGGTGTTCTCGGTGCTGTTGAGCTGGTCTTCGGGGCCCTGCGCGCTCAGCTTCCACAAATCGGTCGCCGCACCCTGCGAGGCTTCGTCGAACGTCGCGCGCACTTGCGGATGCGCCTCGGCGAGGTCGGCCAGCATGCCTACGGACTGCGAGCCCTGACCGGGAAATACGAAAGCGAGCGAAGGGGAAATCGAACTCATGATGCGCAAACCGTCGATGGAAAAACGGCATGGTGCCATGCCGGGCTGTCCGTGCGCAGCGGTATCGGATCATCCTGGCTGACGTGACGATGCCGCCTCGGCGGCGGCATCGATTCAAACGAACGCAGTCAGCAAGCGTGCCGGGATCAGTAACGCAACAGCGCCGACGCCCAGGTAAAGCCGCCGCCGAACGCCTCCAGCAACAGGTTCTGGCCACGCTGCACCTTGCCCGAGCGCACCGCGTAATCGAGCGCCAGCGGCACCGAACCCGACGAGGTGTTGGCGTGCTTGTCGACCGTCACGATGACGCGCTCCATCGACATGTTCAACCGCTTGGCGGTGGCCTCGATGATGCGCAGGTTGGCCTGGTGCGGAATCAGCCAGTCGATCTGCGATTCGACCATGCCGGCGGCCTCGAGTGTTTCACCGACCAGCGAATCGAGCGTCTTCACCGCGACCTTGAACACCTCGCGGCCGGACATGTGGATGCGCACGCCATGATTGGGCTCGTCGTTGAAGCCAACCGACACGCCCACGGGGTTGTACAGCAGCTCCTTGAAGCCGCCGTCGGCGTGCAGGCAGGTGGCGTAAATGCCCGGCTCACTGGAAGCCTCCAGCACCACGGCGCCGGCGCCATCGCCGAACAGCACGCAGGTCTGGCGGTCGCTCCAGTCGACCATGCGCGTCAGCGTCTCGGCGCCGATCACCAGCACCTTTTTCGACTGCCCGCTGCGGATGAACTTGTCGGCGATGCCCAACGCATAGACGAAGCCCGAACAGGCCGCGTTGACGTCGAACGCGGCACAACCGTTGGCGCCCAGCCGGTGCTGCACCAGACAGGCGGTGGACGGAAAAATGATGTCCGGCGTGGTGGTGCCCAGCACGATCAGGTCGAGCTCGGACGCCTTGACGCCCGCCGCTTCCAGCGCGCTCTGCGCGGCCCGGAAGGCGAGGTCGCCGGTGGTCTCGCCATCGGCGGCGATGTGCCGCTGGCGGATGCCGGTGCGGCTGTGGATCCACTCGTCACTGGTGTCGACGATCTTTTCCAGGTCGACATTGGTGACCACTCGCTCCGGCAAGGCGCTGCCGGTGGCGATGATGCGGGAATATATCTGCGGCATTCGGCTATCCATCCCATGACTGCAAAGGATTCGGTCGGCTGGGCGGCGACACGACATCGCCACGTTACGTTTCAGCCGCCGGGAACGCAAAACGGCGCGTCACCGCGCCGTTTGCCTTGGGTCGTGACTACCGGAACCTCGGGCCCCGGAACACGCGGTCAATCTTCGACCGACACCGCACCCTTGGTTTCGATGACTTTCTTGCCGCGATAGTAGCCGTCCTTGGTGACGTGGTGGCGCAGATGCACCTCGCCGCTGGTCGGATCGGTGGACAGCTGCACGGTCTTCAACGAGTCGTGCGAACGACGCATGCCGCGGGTGGACGGGGTACGGCGGCTCTTGGCAACTGCCATGGTAGTTCTCCAGCTAAAGCAATGATTTGCTAGGTATGTTCTGAATCGGTATGGACCGGATCACTGACCTGGCCCGATGGTTATTTCTTCAGTTCGCGCAGCACCGCGAACGGATTTCCGGCATGCCCTTCGCCGGAATCCTCTTCGGCGTCATGGCCTGTCACTTCGTCGGGCAGGCTGCTGTCCGGGTTGACCGGTACCAGCGGCAGCGCCAACAACAATTCGTCCTCAATCACGTCCGCCGGATTCAACCGCCCATCCTCGGGCACCAGCAGCGCTTCGTAGTCCGGTGGCAACCCGGCTTCGTCGCGCTCGTGCCTGATCAGGCCCAGCCGCGTGTCCACGACCACCGGCAGCACGAATGGCTCAAGCGTGCGCTGGCAGATCAGGGCAAGCCGGGCCTGCGCCCGTACAGCGACGTAATCCGTTCCGAGGCTGTCGCGTCCGAAATCCAGCTCGAATTGCACCAACCCGTCGGTGCCGGCCAGCGCCTCGCGGAGGCGCGACAGGGTCGCGATGGGGAGTGTTCCTTCGAACGAACGCCGCGCCGAAACCACGCGCCAAGCGTCCAGGGACTCTGGCAGTGTCACGGACATAGTCGCGGAATGGTAGGTTTGAACCCGATCGAAGTCAACCGGCGTGGCGCAACAGCCGGCGGGACGGGGCCGGCAATCTGCCCATTTTGCCTGATCCGCCCACGATACGGCAGACTGGGGCCTTTCGACCCCGTGTCGCCTGGATGCGCACCTTGAATGTCTACCTGACGCTCGGCGCCGCCACGTTGCTGGCGCTTCTTGTTGCCGCGACAGGCTGGCTGTTGCTGCGCCGCCCGGGCCGCGCCGAAAGCCTCACCAGCCTGCTCGACCTGGCCGACCGGCTGGAGAGCGATCTCAAGACCTGCCGCAGCGGCTTGCAGCAGGCCTACGCCGTGATGTCGATCAACCCTGACCTGCCTGCCGCGGGCGAGGAAGACGCCCAGCACGCGATCGACGCCGGCCTGCGCGCCCTGCTGCAGCAGAGGCTGTGGATCCGCGACCGCCTGCCCCACGCCAAGGCACATGAAATCGACGAAGCACGCAACTCGTTGCTGAGCGCGCGCGCGCGTCTGCGCCCGCTGCTGCAGGCGCTGAGCCAGGCCCAGACCGATCTGGACAGCGCCATGCGCGACCACATCCGCCGCGACCCCGACGCATGAGCGGCAGCGCCGTCCGATTGGTACTTGCCTCCACATCACGTTACCGCGCCGAGCTGCTGCGCCGGCTGGGCGTGGATTTCGAGCCCTGCGCCCCCGGTACCGACGAAGCGCCAGTGGCGGGTGAAAGCCCACACGCACGAGCGCTGCGGCTGGCCATCGCCAAGGCCGAGGCAGCGGCCGGCACACGGCGCGACGCCGTGATCATCGGATCGGACCAGGTGGCCGAACTGGACGGAACGCTGCTGGACAAGCCCGGCACGGCAGCGCACGCCCGCGAGCAATTGCTGGCCAGCTCGGGCCGTCGGGTGGATTTTCATACGGCCGTCTGCGTGCTGGATACCCGCGACGGTCGCCGGCACGTGCACGTCGATCACACCCGCGTGCGCTTCCGTCCGTTGCGGGAGGAGGAAATCGCCCGCTATATCGAGCGCGAGCAACCGCTCGACTGCGCGGGCAGTTTCAAGTGCGAGGGCCTGGGCATCAGCCTGTTCGAGGGCATCGACAACAGCGACCCCAGCGCGTTGATCGGCCTGCCGCTGATCGCGGTAGCCCGGTTGTTGCGCGACTGCGGCATCGCCCTGCCCTAGGAGCCGCTCGGGCGCGCGGCAAATTGCGGCATGGTCGCTGGACGGTTCCGACTCGGCATGGGTAAGGTCACCACTACCCTTCCCGCATCGACCGCCCATGCCAGCCACCACGCCGCTTCGTGATTCCTCCCTGCAACAGCGGCTGGACGCCGCCATCGCCCAGGTCAACCAGGTCCTGCTGGGAAAAGCGCGGCAGGTGAAGCTGGCGTTTGCCTGCCTGATCGCGGGCGGCCACCTGCTGCTGGAAGATGTGCCTGGCGTAGGCAAGACCACGCTGGCGCACGCGCTGGCGGCGACTTTCGCGCTGGAATTCCAGCGGGTGCAGTTCACCAGCGACCTGCTGCCCTCGGACATCATCGGCGTCAGCGTGTACGAGCGCGAAACCGGCCAGTTCCGCTTTCATCCCGGGCCGATCTTCACCGGCCTGCTGCTGGCCGACGAGATCAACCGCGCCAGCCCCAAGACACAAAGCGCGCTGCTCGAAGCGATGGCCGAGGACCAGGTCACCGTCGACGGCCAGACGCATGCGCTGGCGCAGCCGTTTTTCGTGGTGGCCACGCAGAATCCACTGGACCTCAATGGCACCTTCCCGTTGCCCGATTCGCAACTGGACCGCTTCATGCTGCGGCTGTCGCTGGATTATCCGGACGCGGCGGCCGAGCGCGCATTGCTGACCGGCAGCGATCGACGCGACCTGCTGGCGCAACTGGCGCCGCAACTCGACGGCGCGGCGCTGTCCGCATTGCACCGACAGGCGCAATCGATCACCGCCAGCGCCGCCCTGCTCGACTACCTGCAGGCCTTGCTCACGGCCAGCCGCCGCCATCCGGACATTCGCGCCGGGCTGTCACCGCGCGCGGGGCTGGCGCTGCTTGCGGCGGCGCGGGCGTGGGCCTTGCTGAGTGGTCGAACCCACGTGCTGCCCGAGGATGTGCAGGCCTTGTTCGTGCCCCTGGCGGCGCATCGGCTGCTGCCCGTGCGCGGCGCCAACGGCGAGACGCTGGCGCGCCAGTTGCTGGCCGAGGTGGCGGTGGATTGATGGCTCCGCTGCTGCAGCGCGCGCAACAACTGGCCGAGCGCCGGCTGCCGTCCCTCACCCGCTACCGCCGGGCCGAAAAGCTGCCGATCGAATTGCACCGGCGGCGCATCTACATCGTGCCGACCGGTTTCGGCCTGGGTTTTTCGGTGTTGCTGCTGGTGATGCTGGTGGGCGCGCTGAATTACGCCAACAACGCCGCCCTGCTGCTGACCTGCCTGCTCGGCGCGGCCAGCGCCGCCAGCATGCTGGTGGCGTTCCGCGACCTCGATGGTCTGCGGCTGGGCCACATCCGGGCCGGCCATGCCGTGGCGGGGCAACCGATCGAGCTCACGCTTGCCTTCGATTCGTCACGCGTGCGCCAGGCGATCCGGGTGGAACTCGGCCGGGACACCACCGCCTTCGCGATCGATGCCGGCGCGGTCGTGCATTTGAAATTGATGATGCCGACGACGCGACGCGGCTGGCAGTCGCTGACGCGCCTGCGGGTCTGGAGCAACTGGCCGCTGGGGCTGTTTCGCGCATGGAGCTGGCTGCATCCGGAGCAGGCCGTGCTGGTGTGGCCGCGCCCGGAAGAAGCCGGTCCACCGCCGGTCGCGCCGGCCGAGGATGCACGGCACATGCGCCTGCTGCAGGGTGACGAGCTGGCGGCGCTGCGCGAGTATCGCGTGGGCGATCCGCAGCGCCACGTCGCCTGGAAAGCCAGCGCGCGCCACGACAACCTGCTGGTGAAGGACTTCGAGCGGGCGCAGAACCGTCCGCAATGGCAACTGGACTGGCGCCGCCTCGACGGACTCGACGATGAATCGCGCATCTCCCGGCTGGCCCGCTGGGTCAACGAGGCCCACGCGCAACAGCGTCATTTCAGCCTGTGGCTGCCTGGCAACATCATCCCCAACGGCAGCGGACCGGAGCATTACGCCCACTGCATGAACGCGCTGGCGCAGTTGCCATGAAACGCACGCCGCGCCCGCAAGCCACCATCGACGCCCCGATCGACAACCGCGCCTTCGACCTGCTCAGCGGCACGCTCGCCATGGTCCTGGCGCTGCATGCGCCGCATCTGCCGTGGTGGTTGAGCGGGGCGCTGGCATTGATACTCGGCTGGCGCTGGTGGCAGCGGCGGCAGCAAACCGGCCGGGTACCCGCCTGGCTGAAATTGCCGATGCTGGTGTTGCTGACCCTGGTGGTGATCGCCTGGTACGGCAGCATTTTCGGCCGCGAACCGGGCACCGCGCTGGCCGTGGGCCTGCTGGTGCTGAAACTGCTGGAAAGCGAGACCGAACGCGATGCGCGGGTGGGCATCAGCTTCGCCTGCTTTGCGCTGATGGTTGCCCTGCTGTTCGATCAGGGCCTGATCGCCACCCTCGTGGTGGCGCTGGGCCTGCTGCCCGCGTTGGCCACCTTGCGCGCGCTGCAACCGGCGCGCCTGCCCACCAGCACGCGCCGCACCGTGCTGTCCAACCTGGGGTTGTTGTTCTCCGCCCTGCCATTGGCACTGCTCGCGTTTCTGCTGGTGCCGCGATTGAGCACGCCGCTGTGGGGCGCGCCGTCCCCGCGACAGGCAACCACCGGTCTCAGCGACAGCATGACGCCGGGAAATTTCACCGAGTTGCTCACCGACGACCGGCCCGCCATGCGGGTGAGTTTCGACGGACCGCCACCGGCCACCGACCTGCGCTATTTTCGCGCCTACGTGATGGGCTACTACGACGGCCGCGGCTGGCACCGCAGGCCACCCGATCCGCGTGAAGCGGTCGCCGCAATCGAGGCCGGCACGACAGTCAGCTACCGGATCACGCTGCAGCCCACCCGCCAACGGGTACTGCCGACCCTGGACGTACCGCTGCAGGCGCCAACGCAATCGCGGATGCAACCCGACCGCGAAGTGCTGGCGGACAAGGTGGTGACCGAAGCGATCAGCTACGCCGCCACGTCGGCGTCGCGATACCGGCTGCAAGCGGTGCTCGATCCCGCATCGCGGCAGCGCAGCCTGCAACTTCCGACGGCATTCAATCCACGCAGCCATGCCTTGGCAGCGCAATGGCGCCAACGCTTCGGCAGCGATGATGCGGCGATCGTGGATGCGGCGCTGGCACTGTTCCACGATGGCGGCTTTCGCTACACCCTGGCGCCCGCGCCGCTGGGCCGCGACTCCATCGACGACTTCCTGTTTTCCACGCAGGAGGGTTTCTGCGAGCACTACGCGTCGTCGTTCACCGTGCTGATGCGCGCCGCCGGCATTCCCGCGCGGGTGGTCACCGGCTACCAGGGCGGCTACTGGAACAAGCTGGCCGACTACCTGCTGGTACGCAACTCGGATGCGCATGCATGGAGCGAAGTGTGGCTGGCCGGGCGCGGCTGGGTTCGCGTCGATCCCACCGCCGCCGTGCGGCCCGAGCGCGTGACCCTGGGCGCGTCTGCGGCGGCCGGCGATCAACGTGACTGGTACCGCAACGACTGGCTGCAGGACGTGCGCAACCGCTGGGACGTTGTCAACCGATGGTGGGATCAGGCCGTTGTGGGTTTCGATGCCTTGCGCCAGCGAGGCCTGCTGACGCCTTTCGGCATACGCAACACCGATACCGGGATGCTTGGCCTGCTGCTGGCGATCAGCAGCGTGCTGTTTGTTGCCCTCGGGCTGGGCTGGGCGCTATGGCGGCGCGAAGCGCGCGATCACCTGCGCGCCGCCATGCACCGGCTTGAAAGCAAGCTGGCGCGCCGCGGAATCACGCGGCGTTCCAGTGAAGGGCCGCAGCATTATCTGAGCCGCGCCGCGAGAGCCTTGCCCACGCAGCGCCATGAACTGGAAGCACTGATGAATCTGTATCTGTCATTGCGTTACGCCCAGGACCACCCGTCGACTGAATCCGTGCGCGCATTTTCTGTTGCCGTACGGGAATTCCGCCCCCTCGACGTGGTCAAATGATCATTGAAGTGATCGCGCACGCCATCGCCCCTGCCGGAGAAACCGTCATGTCCCCCTATCGCCCGCTTGCCCTCGTCGCGGCCATCGCCCTGCTGGGCGGCTGCGCCACCATTCCGCAACCGCTGCAGGGCACCTATTCCAGCGTCAGCACCGCGGCTGCCCAACAGGGCGGTGCCGGCGGTACGCACGTACGCTGGGGTGGCGAAATCATCAAGACCGAGCCGGGTCCGCAGCAGACCTGTTTCTATCTGCTGTCCCGCCCGCTCAACGATCAGGCACGCCCCAAGGCCGGTGTCGAGGGTGAAAGCGAAGGGCGCTTCGTCGCCTGCCGCAACGGCTTCTACGACCCCGAGGTATTCACCCGCGGCCGCGAGCTGACGGTAACCGGCACACTGCACGGCATCGTGTCGCAGAAGGTGGGCGAATTCGATTACGCCTACCCCCGGGTCGAGGCCGACGTGGTTTACCTGTGGCCGAAGCGGGTCGCGCCGCAGCGTTACGGGCCGGGCTTCTACGACCCGTTCTGGGGCCCGGGCTTTGGCCGCTATTACGGCCCCGGCTTCGGCGGCTACGGTTGGGGCAATCCTTACTGGAACCAGCCACGGGTGATCATCGTGCGACCTCCGCACCAGCATCCACCACGCGGCAAATGACGGGACCCAAAGAAAACGCCGGCTTCGTGCCGGCGTTTTCGTATTGCCATGCCGTATAGCCCGCTCAGCCCGGGGGCCACGTCAGGCGACGGCCGGCCAGCAAATGGACATGCAGATGGAACACCGTCTGCCCGCCATCGTCGTTGCAATTGATCACCGTTCGATAACCCTGCTCGGCAACCCCTTCCTGGCGCGCGTAATCAGCGCAGGCAAGCAACAGCTTGCCCAGCAGCGCCGCATCGCCCGACTCGGCGTCGTTCAAGGTGGCCATCGGCCGTTTCGGGATGAACAGCACGTGGATCGGGGCCTGCGGATTGACGTCCCTGAAACCCAGCACGTCGTCATCTTCGTAGACGATATCTGCGGGGATTTCGCGGCGGATGATCTTGCTGAAAATCGTGTCGCTCATGGTGCTTTCCCCTTAGTCACTCAACGATCTGTCGACGACCAAACGCATGCGCGAGGGTGCCGCGGTCGACGAATTCAAGTTCACCACCCAGCGGCACGCCATGCGCCAACCGGGTCGGCCGGATACCGCCGGCGCGGGCCAGTTGCGCCAGGTAATGCGCCGTGGCTTCACCCTCGACGGTGGGATTGGTGGCGATGATCATTTCCTCGATTTCGCCCTCACCCAGCCGTTGGGTGAGCAGCCCCAGCCCCAATTCTTCCGGACCAAGCCCGTCCAGCGGCGACAAGCGCCCCATCAGCACGAAGTACTGGCCGCGATACCCCGTCGCCTGCTCGATCGCCGCCACATCCACCGGCGACTCCACCACGCACAGCACCTGGCGGTCGCGACTGCTGTTGGCGCACAGCGCGCACAACGGGTCTTCACTGAAATTGCGGCAGCGGTTGCAATGCCCGATACGCTGCATCGCCTGCTCCAGCGCCGCCGCCAGTTTCAGCCCACGCTCGCGATCGCGCTCCAGCAAATGGAAGGCCATCCGCTGCGCACTCTTGCCGCCCACGCCAGGCAGGCAGCGCAATGCTTCGATCAGGTCGGCGAGGAGAGGCGAGCCGGTCATTGGACATCCGGGAATGGGGAATGGGGAATAGGGAATCGGAAGATCAAGAGCACGGGAAGCCTCGCTCCGCTTTCACCATTCTCCATTCCCGATTCTCCATTCCCTGCCTCAAAACGGCATCTTGAAGCCGGCCGGCAGATTCATGCCGGCGGTGACGCCGCCGAGGCGGTCCTTGCTGGCTTGCGCCACCTTGTTCACCGCGTCGTTGACGGCGGCGGCGACGAGATCCTCGGCCATTTCCGGATCGTCGGCGAAGGTTTGGCGGTCGATCTGCACGCGGCGGACCTCGTGCGCGCCCGTCATCACCACGCTGACCAGGCCACCACCGGCGCTGCCGGTAACTTCCAGTTTGGCGAGCTCTTCCTGCGCACGCTTCATGTCTTCCTGCATGCGCTGGGCCTGCTGCATCAGCTGGCCGATTTGTCCTCTCATGGCATTACTCCGCTCTTCAGTCAGGATCGACTGTCAACAATGGGCTTGATCGATTGCGGCACCACCTTGGCGCCGAAATCGCGTTTCAATGATTGCACCAGGGGGTCGCCCTCGATCGCCTGTTCGGCAGCCGACTGCGCCATGTCGCGCGCCTGCGCGGCCCGCGCCGCGGGCGTCTCCACCGCCGCATCCGCGCTGCTGCCGACGAAGCGCAGGCGAATGCGTTCGCCCAGCGCCTGGCCGATGCGCTCTTCCATCTGGCTGACCATCGGTTCGACGGCCAGATGCATGTGCACCGGCTGCAGTGCCAGCACCAGGGTTTGTCCGTCGCGTTCGCGCAGCACGGCGTTCTGCGCCAGCAAACCCAGCGGACCACGCAAGCCCGCCTGGGCGATCAAGGCCTCCCACACCGGCAAGCCGTTGGCGTCGCGCGGCACGGGTGCGGACGATGCAAGTGCAGGCGCGGGTGGCGCCACCGCGGTATCACGCGGCGGCGAGGGAGCCGTGGCGGGAGGTACGGGTGTGGCGCGTTGTTCCGTCCGTGCCGGTGCCGGCCTGGGCGCTGGCACGGGGGCCGGGGTGTGGCTGGTCGATCGCTCCGTACCCGTGGGTGACGCGTCCCCCGGCCGGAACGCCAGCATGCGCAACAGCGCCATCTCGAAGCCGGTGCGCGCATCTGGCGCCAGCGCCAGATCGCGGCGACCCGAGGTGGCGATCTGGTAATAAAGCTGCACATCCTCCGGCGTCATGCGTTCGGCGAGTGCCGGCAACGCCTGGTCGTCGTCGCTGCCCTCTTCCGCCCGGTAACCGGGGATGAGCTGGATCAACTGCACGCGATGAAGCACGCTGGCCAGGTCGTCCAGCACGCTGCCGAAATCCGGCGAATACGACGCGATCTGCGTGGCTTCGGCCAGGAGACGCTCACCGTCGCCCGCCGCCAGCGCATCGAGCACGCCCAATACCTGGCCACGCGCCACGCTGCCGAGCATCGTTCGCACATCGTCGCCGCGAAGCGCGCCGCCGCCATAGGCGATCGCCTGATCGAGCAGCGACAGGCCATCACGCAATGACCCATCCGCGGCGCGCGCCAGCTCACCGATGGCGGCTTCCTCGTACGTCAGGTTCTCGGCACCCAGGATGTGCCGCATCTGGCCGGAGATCTGGTCCGGCAGCAGACGCTTCAGGTTGAACTTCAGGCAGCGCGACAACACCGTCACCGGCAGCTTCTGCGGGTCGGTGGTGGCGAGCAGGAATTTCACGTGCGGCGGCGGCTCTTCCAGCGTTTTCAGCAACGCGTTGAACGCGTTCTTCGACAGCATGTGCACCTCGTCGACCAGGTACACCTTGAAGCGGCCGCGCGACGGTGCGTATTGCGCGTTCTCGATCAGCTCGCGCACATCGTCCACGCCGGTGTTGCTGGCCGCATCGATCTCCAGCAGGTCCACGAAGCGGCCTTCGTCCACCGCCGTGCATACCGAGCACTCGCCGCAGGGATCAGCCGACTGCCCACGCTCGCAGTTCAATGATTTGGCGAAGATGCGCGCGATCGTGGTCTTGCCCACACCCCGCGTGCCGGTGAACAGGTAGGCGTGGTGCATGCGTCCGGTATCGAGCGCATTGGTGAGTGCGCGCACCACGTGTTCCTGCCCCACCAGCTCGGAAAATTTACGGGGGCGCCACTTGCGTGCGAGTACCTGATAAGACATGGCAACCAACGTTGGGGCAAAGGTCGATTGTGCCAAGTCGGGCGGGGTAAGTCAGTAAAGGGCTGGCGGAGTCGTAAGGGTGGGCCGTGCGGGAATCGCACTTGCTGGATCGCGGCCGGCGTGAGGTTGCAGGGATCGGCGAGTGCGCGGCCGGCTTGCCCTCTCCCCAACCCTCTCCCGCGAGCGGGAGAGGGAGCGAAGGTGCCGTGCGGGAATCGCACTTGCCAGCTTGCAGCCGGCGTTAGGCTGCGGGCTCAAGGGGAGAATTCGGAGTTAAATGGTGGCGGCCCCGCCAGCCACACCCCGGCACCCGAATCATTCGCTACCGTTGCTTCCTTCCGGACCTGGCGGAGTTTGCGAACTATCGTCGCGGGGGGACCGACGGGGCCACCATGGACGTGGGCTTCTGGAACCCAGCACGCCGGCCGTAGCCGTCGCGCTTTTTTAATTGGCGGAGAGAGCGGGATTCGAACCCGCGATAGGTTTTACCCTATACACACTTTCCAGGCGTGCTCCTTCAACCACTCGGACACCTCTCCGCAGGGTGAAACCGCCTTTACCGGACATCACGGCCCGACAAAGAAGCGGAAGGATAGCCGCTGGCTTGGGGTACAGGCAAGCGAATCGAGAGTGTTTCAGCCGGCGCCGGCGCGGGGTACGGCGGGCGATGCCAGTGCGATGCGCTCGCCCGATGTGGCGATGCGGTAGCCGCGCGCCGCCAGTGCGGCGCCGTCGGCGGCGCTGCCGTAGTGGTAGAGCATCATTTGTCGACGCAGCGTTTCGGGATACTCGCGCTCGATGTCGTCGACACCGGTGTGCGACGGGTTGCCGACCAGGCCGCAATCGTGCGCGATCAGCATCGATTCGCCGGCAAGCGCGCCGAGCACTTCGGGGATCGGTCGTGTGTCGCCGGTGTAGGCAAAGCTGCCGTCCAGCGCCAGGCCAAACGAGGTGCCGGGGACGTGGTGGCGGGTGGCGAATACGTCGAACCACAGGCCATCGAGCCAGAAGCCGCGCGTGCACGGCACCAGCTGGAACGCCTCCCAGAAATTGACGCCGCCTTCGGCCAGCGCGCCGGGGTAATCGGCCACCCGCACCTGCAGCCACGGCAGCAGGCCGGCATGTGCGAAGACCCGGGTGCGGCCGCGCAGGCGTTCGTCGAACCACAGTCGGGTGAACAGCCGCTCCATGCCACCCACGTGATCCATGTGCGTGTGGGTGATGAAGATCGCCCGCGGCAAGCTGCCATAGGCGGCCTGGTAGCGGTCGAGCGTATCGGGGCCGCAGTCGACCAACAGCACCGGCTCGCCATCGCGCTCCAGCACCACGGCGGAGGAACCCAGTTCCACCGCGTGGGCGGCGCCCACCCCCAGAAAATGCAAATGCCAATTCATGCCGACATCGTACGACGGTAGCCACGCAACAGTGGCTGCCACAGCTCGCGGTCGAAAGCTTCTTCGTCCCCCGCCGCCGCGCCCAGCTTCAGCAGCGAACGGCGCAGGCGTTGCAGGTTGGCCTGCTGCCATGCCGCCCGGGGCGCGCGCTTCCGGCCCCGATCGAAATCGATCAAAAACAACGCGTCCCCGCTCACCATCACATTGTGCGCGTTCAGATCGGCATGCCAGATTCCGGCGCGATGGAAACGTGCCAGCAACATGCCCACGGCTTCGGCAAGCGCGTCATCCAGTTGCCCCGCGGCCAGGCGTTCGGCCAGCGTGTGCGCATCAGGGATACGGCGGGTGATCAGGTCGGCGGTGTAGAACGCGCCCTGGCGGCAGTAACGTGCAGCGACCGGTGTCGGACCCGGCAGTCCGAGCCGCTCGATTTCGGCAAGCAAGTGGAATTCGGCAAACGGCCGCGTGCGCATCGCGCCGCGCCAGAAATAGCGGTCGCCCATCAATGCGGCGACCAGGCCGCCCCGACGGTAATGGCGCAATACGCATTCACCGGCCGGCGTATCGATCACCGCGACGCCACCGCGCCCGCCTGCCTGCACGCGCAACGCATCGCGCTCACGCCAGTACGCTGGCGCAAACCAGTTGTGCGTGACTTGTGCCGACAGCGCGGCGTCGAAGACAATCGCGCCGCCCGCCTGGTTGAGCGTTTCTTCCTGCATCATCATGCCCGGTGATCCCTCACGATTCTAACCCAGGCCCATGACACCCAACCCGACGATTCCCGCCTCGATCTGCCTGCTGCGCACCTCCGCCATCGGCGATGTCACCCACGTGGTGCCGCTGGTGCGCACGCTGCAACAGGCGTGGCCGGAGGTGGCGCTGACGTGGGTGATCGGCAAGCTCGAACGCAAGCTGGTGGGCGACCTGCCTGGCGTCGCGTTCGTCACGTTCGACAAGGCCGCCGGCTGGTCCGGCATGCGCGTGGTGCATGAGGCGCTGCGCGGTCAGCGATTCGACGCGCTGCTGCAGATGCAGGTGGCGATGCGCTCCAACCTGCTGAGCCTGGGCATCAAGGCCAAACGACGCATCGGTTACGACCGTGCACGTGCGCGCGATCTGCATGGCCTGGTGATCAACGAACGGATTCCGGCGCGACGCGGCGAACACGTGCTGGATGCGATCGGTAGTTTCTGCGAACCGCTGGGGCTGCAACAACGACAGGTGCGCTGGGATATCCCGGTGCCCGACGAAGCGCACGCATGGGCCGCCACACAACTGCCCGGCGACACGCCCACCCTGCTGGTGAGCCCCACTTCCAGCCATGCGCTGCGCAACTGGCGACCGCAGCGCTACGCCGCCGTGATGGATCACGCCGCCACGCGCGGCTGGCGCGTGGCGCTGGTCGGTGGTCCGTCGCCGACCGAGCGCGACATGGCCGACGCGGTGCTGGCCGCCTGCAAACATCCGCCACTCGACCTCACCGGCAAGGACACCTTGAAGCGGCTGATGGCCCTGCTCGGCCGCGCGCAATTGCTGCTGACGCCTGATTCGGGTCCGATGCACATGGCCAACGCGGTCGGCACCAAGGTGCTGGGACTGCACGCCGCCAGCAATCCCGACCGGTCCGGCCCGTATTCCGACCGCCGCTGGTGCGTGAACAAATACGACGAGGCCGCCCGCAAATACCTGGGCAAACCGGCCAGCGAAATCCCCTGGGGAAGCAAGATCGAAAAGCCGGGCGTGATGGATCTGATCACCGTCGACGACGCGATCGAACGCTACGAAGCCGCTGCCCACGAGATGGGGCTGTTGTAGGAGCGGCTTCAGCCGCGATGCTCTGCGCTTTGGCAAAAAGCATCGCGGCTGAAGCCGCTCCCACAGGAGCTCGTCATTTCTGGCGGTAATCCTGGTACGACTTTTCCTCGACCAGTTCCGAGCCCAGCTTCTGGTTGATCTCGCGCTTGAACGCGGCGCGTTCGTCGTTGCGGAAATACACCGAGCGCGCCAGCTCGATAAAGGCCGCATCGAACGTCTGCGCGCGCTCCATCAGGCGGATGTTGTCCTCGATGTCCCACAGCGCTTCGTTGACCGCCAGCAGGCGCGCGCGCTCATCGCTGATATCGGTTTGCGAGGCGGCGCTGTTGGCCCAGGTGGCGTTGAGCATGTCCAGCTCGTTGCGCACGTTGGCCAGCTTGGCCGCGTCGGTGATGCGGCGCGACTTGATTTCGAGGATGGTGATCTTGTCGATGAGTTCGCCATAGGACACCGGCGTCTGGATCAGGCTCATGGCTGGGGATTCCTTTGGGAAGTTGAGGGTCCGGCGCGTTGGCGCCAGACCCGTTGTTGTTGTCGCGAAATGGAAAGCGAAGGCGGCGACATCCGATCCGCCTTCAGCCCATCGCGGCGGCCTGTTCCAGTTCCACCCGCAACGTCTTGATCAGCTCGCCGCGCGCCACCTCGAACTGATCCTGGCGGCGCAGATCCTTCACGGTCACCACGCCCTTGGCCAGCTCGTCCTCACCCAGCACAACCACGAAACGGATACCGGCGCGGTCGGCGTACTTGAATTGTTTGGCCAGCTTGCCGCCCTCCAGCACCACTTCGGTGGCGATGCCGGCACTGCGCAGTTCGGTGGCCAGCGCCAGGTACGCCGGCAGCTGCGCCGGGTCCATCTGCGTCACCAGCACGTCCACCGTGCTCTGCGCGGTGTTGATCAGGCCGGCATCGCGCAATTGCCAGTACAACCGGGTCAGGCCGATCGAGATGCCCACGCCGGGCAGGTGCGACTTGGTGTACTGGCCGGCCAGGTTTTCGTAGCGGCCGCCCGAGCACACCGAGCCGATCTGCGGGTGATCGTTCAGCGTGGTCTCGTAGACCGTGCCGGTGTAGTAATCCAGGCCGCGCGCGATCGACAGGTTCAGCACGAAATGCGATTCGGGCACGCCGAAGTCGCGGATCATCGCCAGCACTTCCTTCAACTCGGCGCGGCCCTGCTCCATGATTTCCGGGCCGCTGCCCAGCGCGTCGAGCTTGTCGAACGCATCCTGCAGCGAGGTCGAGCGCACCTGCACGAAGGCCAGAATCTTCTGCACCACCGCGACGTCGAGGCCGAAAGCCTCGCCCACCAGGGTGTCGCGCACCGCGTCGGCGCCGCGTTTGTCCAGCTTGTCCACTTCGCGCAGCACCAGCATCTGCCGCTCGCCGTCGACGATGCCCAGGCTCTCGAAGTAACCGCGCATCAGCTTGCGGTTGTTCAACTGGATGGTGAACGCGCCCACGTTCAATTCGCGGAACACGCTGTAGATCACCGCGGGGATTTCGGCGTCGTAGCGAACCGAGAGCGCGTCCTTGCCGATCACGTCGATGTCGCACTGGTAGAACTCGCGGAAGCGTCCGCGCTGTGCGCGTTCGCCGCGATAGACGCGCTGCATCTGGTAGCGGCGGAACGGGAAGCTCAACTCGCGCTCGTGCTCGGCAACGTAGCGCGCCAGCGGCACGGTGAGGTCGAAACGCAATGCCAGCTCGGGCGCGCCCTCCTTGTCCAGCGCGCCGGTCGATTGCACGAAATACACCTGGCGCTCGGTTTCGCCGCCGGTCTTGGTCAGCAGCACATCGGAGAATTCGATAACCGGCGTTTCCACCGGCAGGAAGCCGAAACGCTCATAATTGCGACGGATCACGTCAAGCATGCGTTGAAACGCGATCTGGTCGAGCGGCAGCAGCTCGAGCACGCCGGGCATGGTGCGGGCCAAGGTAAGCGCCATGAAAGCCTCTGCTGGCAAGGGAGAAGATACCGTCCCGTGGAGTCCGTGACGGAGCCGCCTAGATTAGCAGAACGCCCTGTCCTCTCGCCGCCGCATCCATCCGGGCGCTGCGCAAAACCTGTTGCCAAGCACCGGCGCGGCGATTAAGATACGCGGCTTCCCACGGGGTGTAGCTCAGCCTGGTAGAGCGCTACGTTCGGGACGTAGAAGTCGCAGGTTCGAATCCTGTCTCCCCGACCAAATTCGATGAAAAAGCCGGCTTTATGCCGGCTTTTTTGTGTCCCGATTTCGCCGCCCGATGCGGCGATGCATGGAGCTCAGGGCGTCGCGGAGTCCGTGCCGTCCACCAGTCGCAATTCCTTGGGCAGGGCGAAGGTGATGTTTTCCGGCTCACCATCCAGCTCGCGCACGGCGCCGGCGCCCCAGGATTGCAGGCGCTCGATCACGTCGAGCACGAGTTTCTCCGGTGCGGATGCGCCGGCGGTGAGGCCGATGCGATTTACCCCGTCCAGCCAGCTGCGCTCGATGTGCTCAGCGCCGTCGATCAGGAAAGACCGCACGCCGCGTTTCTGCGCCAGCTCGCGCAGGCGGTTGGAATTGGAGCTGTTGACCGAACCGACCACCAGCATCAGGTCGACCGAATCGGCCAAGCGGCGCACGGCATCCTGCCGGTTCTGGGTGGCGTAGCAGATATCGTCCTTGCGCGGCCCTTCAATGTCGGGGAATTTCTGGCGCAGGGCGTCGATGATCGCCTTGGTGTCGTCCACCGACAGCGTGGTCTGGGTGACATAGGAAAGCTGGTGCGGGTCGCGCGGCGCAAGCTTCGCCACGCACTCCAGCGATTCCACCAGCAGGATCTCGCCCGCGTTGGCGGCGTTCCACTGCCCCATCGTGCCCTCGACTTCCGGATGGCCGGCGTGGCCGATCAACACCACGCTGCGACCGATGCGGCCCAGTCGCGCCACTTCCATATGCACCTTGGTGACCAGCGGACAGGTCGCGTCGAACACTTTCAGGTGACGCTGGGCAGCCTCCTCGCGCACGCCCTGCGATACGCCGTGCGCGCTGAAGATCACCGTGGCACCGTCGGGCACCTCGTGCAGCTCCTCGACGAACACCGCGCCGTCGGCGCGCAGTTTCTCCACCACGTAGCGGTTGTGCACCACCTCGTGCCGCACGTAGATCGGCGGGCCGTAGGATTCCAGCGCACGATCGACAATGGCGATGGCGCGATCGACGCCAGCACAGAAACCACGGGGGTTGGCGAGCAGGATGTCCAAGAGAGCCTCATGCGTTGAGCGCGGTCGTGCGGAGGCGACTTCCGCCGCGACACGCCGCCTGCCAGTCGCGGCTGCAAGCCGCGCTGCGGGGAGCCCCGATTATCGCACGCCGTCCCCGGACTTGCCGCCGAACATGCCGAACACGATCAACAGCACCGCACCCACGGTGATGCCGCAATCGGCCACGTTGAACACCGGATAGTCCCACTGGCGGAAGTAGACATGGATGAAATCGGTGACCTGCGCCGCGTGCAGCCGATCGATCAGGTTGCCCAGCGCACCGCCCACGATCAGGCCCAGCGGCAGGCCGGTACGCCAGTCACGTCGCGGCGTACGCGCCAGCCACACCAGCAGCACCGCGCAAATGACCAGCGCCAGCACCACGAAAAACCAGCGTTGCCAACCGCTGCCATCAGCCAGAAAGTTGAAGGCGGCGCCGCGGTTGAAGGCCAGCGTCCAGTTGAGGAACCCGGGAATCACCGAATGCGGTACACCCGCCGGCGCCAGGGCGTGCAGCGCCCACCATTTGCTGAACTGGTCGAGCACGATGACGATGGCGGAGAGCCACAGCCATGGGAGTGCGTTGGGTTTGGTCATGGGTGGCTCGTGTGTGGGTTAGTGGAGAGCGCCGCGGAGCGGGCCCCCATCCGGCCTGTCGGCCACCTTCCCCCGCAGGCGGGG
>NZ_AJXU01000042.1 GCF_000264315.1 Rhodanobacter fulvus Jip2 | reverse complement strand
CTTCCCCCGCAGGCGGGGGAAGGAAGTCATCGGGCTCCTCGAAACAGCCAGCTCCCTTCCCCGCCCGCGGGGGAAGGTGCCCGAGGGGTGGAAGGGGGCACTCCGGAAATCAGAACCAGCGCCGATCCTCGCCCGGCCCTTCGACATTGCTGACGCAGCGTCCGCACAGCTCCGGATGCTCCGCATGGCTGCCGACATCATCGCGGCGATGCCAGCAGCGCACGCACTTGGCGGCGTCGCTGACGCTGGCCGAAACCCAGGCTTCGGCGCCTTCCAGATCGACCTTCACGGCATCCTCCGGCCGCGGCAGCAACGGCGCCACGTGCAAGTCGGACACGATGAAGAAGAAGCGCAGCTCATCGGCGGTGTCGGCCAGGCGCGCCTGCGTGGCGTCATCCGCATGGATCACAAGTTTCGCCTCCAGTGCGGCGCCGATGCGCTCGCCCTTGCGCATGCCTTCCAGCACACGCGAGGCGGTATCGCGGACCGCCAGCAGCTCGGCCCAGTAGCGGCGCTGCGCCGGCGAATCCTGAGTGGCGACCAGGCCGTCGTACCAGGTTTCGAACAACACGCTGTCGCCGCGCTCACCAGGCAACTGCTGCCAGATTTCCTCGGCGGTGAACGCCAGCACCGGCGCCAACCAGCGCACCAGCGCCTCGGCGATGCGATACATCGCGCTCTGCGCGCTGCGCCGGCCGCGGCTGTCGGTCGGCATGGTGTAGAGCCGGTCCTTGGTGATATCCAGGTACAGCGCGCCCAGCTCGTTGGTGCAGAAGTTCTGGATGCGCGCCACCACTTCGGGAAAGTCGTAGCGCTCGTAAGCGGCCAGCACCGCCTGCTGCACGTCGTACGCCTGCTGCACCGCCCACTGGTCGAGCAGCAGGCTGTCTTCCACCGGCAGCAGGTGTTTCGCCGGATCGAAACCGTCGAGGTTGCCGAGCAGGAACTTGGCGGTGTTGCGGATGCGGCGGTAGGTGTCGGAGACGCGCTTCAGGATCTCGTCCGAAACGGTCATCTCGTTGCGGTAATCGGCCGAGGCTACCCACAGCCGCAACACGTCGGCGCCCAGCGTGTCCATCACCTTCTGCGGCGCCACCACGTTGCCCAGTGACTTGGACATCTTGCGGCCGTTGGCGTCCACCGCGAAACCGTGGGTGAGCACATCCTGGTACGGCGCGCGGCCGAAGATCGCCGACGAGGTCAGCAACGAGGACTGGAACCAGCCGCGGTGCTGGTCGGAGCCTTCCAGGTACATCACCTTGTAATGCGAGGCGGTGCCCTGCTGCAGTTCCGGGCGCTGTCCGATCACGGCGTAGTGGGTGACGCCGGAATCGAACCACACGTCCAGCACGTCGGTGACTTTCTCGTAATCGTTCGCCTCATCGCCCAACAGTTCGGCGGGGTCCAGCGTGAACCATGCATCGACACCGCCCTGCTCCACCTTCTTCGCCACCTGCTCCAGCAAGGCGACGGAATCGGGATGCGGCTCCTGCGTGGCCTTGTGCACGAACAGCGCGATCGGCACGCCCCAGGTGCGCTGGCGCGAGATGCACCAGTCCGGTCGGCCGGCGACCATGCCGGCGATGCGCTCCTCACCCCAACTCGGCACCCAGCGCACGGACTTGACCGCGGTGAGCGCGGTCTCGCGCAGCTTCGCCTGCTCCATCGAGATGAACCACTGGGGCGTGGTGCGATAGATCACCGGCGTCTTGTGGCGCCAGCAATGGGGGTAGCTGTGCTCGATCTTCGCGAACGCCAGCAGCACGCCACGCTGGCGCAGCATGTCGACGAGGGCGTCGTTGGCTTTCCAGATGTGCATGCCGGCCAGCTCGAGGCCGTCGGCAGCCGGCGTGTCGGCACGGTAGGTGCCGCGCGGCTCGATGTAGTTGAGCAGCTCGATGCCGTACTCGCGGGCCACCACGAAATCCTCCACGCCGTGATCGGGCGAGGTGTGCACGGCGCCGGTACCGTCTTCGGCACTGACGTGGTCGCCGAGGATCACGGGGACTTCGCGGGGGTAGAAGGGGTGGTGGAGTTTTTGGCCTTCCAGCACCTTGCCGAGCGCGTGGCCGTGGACCAAAGCGCCCTCTTCCGCCCTTCGGGCACCTTCTCCCGCAAGCGGGAGAAGGGAGTAACGGGCCGCCATTTTGTCCACCAGCGCGGACGCGACGACCAGCAGCACGCGCCTGCCGTCGCGCGATGGCCCTTCGATCAACGCATATTCGAGATCCGCACCCAGCGACACCGCCTGGCTTTCCGGCAGCGTCCACGGCGTGGTGGTCCAGATCGGGATGGCCACGATGGCATCGCCCGCGTCCACGCCGAACTTCGCCGCCAGTGCCGTCGGATCGACCGCGTCATACGCCACGTCGACGGCGGGCGAAACCTTGTCGGCGTATTCGATTTCCGCCTCGGCCAGCGCTGAGGCGCAGTCGAAGCACCAGTACACAGGCTTGGCGCCGCGCAGCACGTGGCCGTTGGACACGATGCGGGCCAGCGCGCGCAGCATGTCGGCCTCGTAGCTGAAATCCATGGTGCGGTACGGGCGCGACCAGTCGCCCAGCACGCCCAGGCGCTTGAAGTCGGCGCGCTGAGTGTCGACCTGCTCGGCCGCGTATTCGCGGCATTTCTGCCGGAACGCGGCGGCATCGAGTTTCACCCCGGGCTTGCCGAATTTCTTCTCCACCGCGATCTCGATCGGCAGACCGTGGCAATCCCAGCCGGGCACGTACGGCGCGCGATGCCCGGAGAGCAGCTTCGACTTGACCGTGATGTCCTTCAGGATCTTGTTGACCGCGTGGCCAATGTGGATCGCGCCATTGGCGTACGGCGGGCCGTCGTGCAGCACGAACACCTTGTCGCGGTTGGCGGTGAGCTGCTGGATCTGCGCATAGCGATCGACCTGTTCCCACTCCGCCAGCCAGCCCGGCTCGCGCCTGGGCAGGTCGCCGCGCATCGGGAACGCCGTCTGCGGCAGGTTGATGGTGCTCTTGTAATCGTGGGTCATTGCGGGGTTGCCATGTTGTTGCCCACCGGGCGTGGGCAAAGGGTTCAACGTTAATGGATTACGCGGCGTGCGGGAATCGGTGGCGGGGTTTCATGGCGCACTCAATCGCGGGTTCATGCCCAGCAGCTCGCGCGCACGGCAGGCGTCCAGATGCATCTGCGCCTTGAGCGGTTCGAGCCCGTCGAATTTCTGCTCGTCGCGCAATTTGGCGACAAATTCCACCGCCATGCGCTGGCCGTAGAGATCGCCGCCGAAATCGAAAAGATGCACTTCCAGCAGCGGCTGGCTCACCTCGTTCACCGTGGGCCGCACGCCCAGGCTGGCCACGCCGGGCCAGCTGCATTCGCCCTCGCCCAGGCCCACGCGCACGGCAAAGATGCCTTGCACCGGGCTGACCCGCTGCTGCAGGTGGATATTGGCGGTGGGATAGCCCAGCGTGCGGCCCAGCTGATTGCCGTATTCCACCTTGCCGTCGATCACGAATGGACGGCCGAGCAGCGGCTCGGCGCCCGCGAACTCGCCCGCGGCCAGCAACGCGCGCACGCGGCTGGCGGAAACCCGCGCACCATGCAGCTGCACCGCCGGCATGGTGCAGGCGACAAAGCCCAGCTCGCGCCCCATGCGTTCCAGCAGGGGCACATCGCCGCCGCGCTTGTGCCCGAAGCGGAAATCGCCGCCCACCCACACCTCGCGCGTGGCCAGCCGGTCGCACAACACGCGCTGCACGAAGTCCTCGGCGGGCATGGCGGTCAGCGCGCGGTTGAAGCGCAGCAACAGGGTCTGCTCCATGCCCGCGGCGGCAAAGCCCTTGATCTTTTCGCGCACGCTGGACAACCGCGGCACCGGTTCGGGCGAGAAAAACGTGCGCGGCAACGGCTCGAAACTCACTACCGCCGGCGTGCAGCCAAGCGCCTGGGCGCGCTCGCGCACCTTGGCCAACAACGTCTGGTGCCCGCGATGGAGGCCGTCGAAGGCGCCCACGGCAACCACACTGCCGTGTGGCGCCAGGCAAGGGCCCGCGACATCCCTGGAAAGTCTCATCATGGCGCAAGTATAACGGGCGCACCCGCCGCGATTGAGCGGAAGCGCCGCGTCGACGCCATCACGCGCCGCGCAGATCGCGCAGGCGGAAGCCGGTGGCGAACAGCATGCCGACGTAGGTCAGGCCACCGCCGCAAACCAGCAGCGCCAGATGCCACAACCGGTCCACCACGGATACGCCGACCGTCCAGTCCGGCCATACCCAGCGCCCCAGCAACAGCACCGCCACCATCGCCGCGCATGCCACCCCCAGGCGCAACATGTGACGCGCCCAGCCGGGCTGACGCTGATACACGCCGGCGCGCTTCAGCCAATGCCACAACAGCCACAGGTTGACGTAAGCCGCCATCGCACTGGCCATGCCCAGTGCCATGTGCAGACCGGGCAGCCGGGCCAGGCCCTCCAGCCAGGGCAATTGCTTCAGCGCGGGCGACGCCCACCACTCGAACAGCAGCAGCAGGAACACCACGTTCAACACCATGTTGGTCAGCAACGACGCCACCGCCGCGCGTACCGGCGTGCGGGTGTCCTGGCGCGAATAGAACGCCGGCAGCAGCACCTTCACCAGCGCGAACGCCGGCAAGCCGAAGCTCAGCGCGGTAATCGACAAGGTCGCCATATGTGTGTCGTGCGCGGTCCAGTGACCGTGCTGGAACAGCGTGGCCACCAGCGGCCCGGCCAGCAGCAGCAGCGCGAACATCGCCGGCACCGCGATCAGCAGCGTGATCCGCAGGCCCCAGTCCAGCGCCCGCGAAAAGCCCGCGGTATCGGTGGTGACGTGGTGGCGCGACAGCGACGGCAGGATCACCGTACCCAGCGCCACGCCGAACACGCCCAGCGGCAGCTCCAGGAAACGGTCCGCCTGCGACAGCCAGCTCTGCGAGCCGGCGATCAGCAGCGAGGCGATCACGGTATCGAACAGCAGGTTGATCTGCGCCACCGACGAGCCGAACAGCGTGGGCACCATCAGCCGCATGATCTTGCGCACGTCGGGGTGGCTCCAGCCCCAGCGCGGCAAGGTCAGCAGATCCAGCCCGCGCAGCGCCGGCAACTGGAACAGCAGTTGCAGTATGCCGGCAGCCAGGATCGCCCAGCCCATCGCCATGATCGGCGTGTCCAGCCGCCGCGACAGCCACAGTGCGCCGGCGATCATGCACAGGTTGAGGATCACCGGCGTCAACGCCGGCAAGGCGAACCGATGGAAACTGTTGAGCGCGCCACCGGAAAGCGCGGTCAGCGACACGAACAGCAGGAAAGGAAACGTCAGCCGCAACAGGTCGACGGTCAGCTCGAACTTGCGCGGCTCGTCGATCGCGCCGGGCGAAAACAGCACCGTGACCTGCGGCGCGAAAAAAATGCCCAGCGCCGTGATCAGCAACAGCACGCCACCGAGCGTGCCCGACACCCGCGACATCAGGTTCTTCAGCTCCGCATGCGTGCCCTTCTCCTTCACCTCGGTGAACACCGGCACGAAGGCGGTCGAAAACGAGCCCTCGGCAAACAGCCGGCGCATGAAGTTGGGAATGCGGAACGCCACCCAGAACGCGTCGGTGGCGCCGTTGGCGCCGAAGGCCGCGTTGATCGACATGTCGCGCACCAGCCCGAGCACCCGCGAGATCATCGTCATGCTGCTGAACGAGAGCAGCCCGCGGAACATGCTGGGAGACTTCATGCGCCTGATATCGCCTTGTGCTGAGCGGAAGGAGGCACCCGGGCCAGCCGGGCGCGGCGCGTAGTTTGACAGCGGCCGGCGCCAAGTTGACAGCCCGGCGCGGGCAGAATCCGGGCATCCCGGCGGCGAGGCCGTGGCCGGGGCTCGACAATGGCCCGGCCATGGCCTGCATTCAATTGACGCACGGCCGAATCACCCGCATAATTGGCGTCTTTTTCCAACCCCAACACTGCATTCCGGAGTTCTACCTTGGCCAACATCAAGTCCGCGAAGAAGCGCGCGCGCCAGTCCGAACAGCGCCGCCTGCGCAACATCAGCGCACGTTCCATGGTCCGTACCGCCCTGAAAAAGGTCGTCAAGGCCATCGAGGCCAAGGACAAGGCAGCCGCCGTTGCCGCCTTCACCGTCGCCCAGCCGGTGATGGATCGTTACGCCGCCCGCGGCCTGATCCACAAGAACAAGGCCGCCCGTCACAAGAGCCGCCTCAACGCGAAGATCCGCGAACTGGCGTAAGCCAGCCACCGCGATCCGGGTTGGTCATGGCGGGTGATTTCCCCCGCCATTGAAACGATGAAGCCGGCGCAAGCCGGCTTTATTCATGACATGAGCATCAAGCGGAGCCGGCGCGAGCCGGCTTTTCGCGTTTGCGGTGGAAGCTCAGCCCTGCGGCGCTTCCCCGCGCAGCCGCACATCGCCCGCGAGCATGTCGGTGCGGCCCTGGTGTTCCTCGCGCTGTGCGTCGAAGAACTGCTGCACTTGCTGGCACACCGTCAGCGTGTTCTCGCGCGTCGCCGCCGACACCAGGAACCACGGCTGCGTCCAGCCCAGCCGCTGCACGATATCGGCGGCCACGGCGTCGCGCTCATCCGGCGCCAGCATGTCGGCCTTGTTCAGCACCAGCCAGCGCGGGCGCTCCAGCAATTCCGGGTTGAACTTGGCCAGCTCGTTCTCGATCGCGCGCACCTGCGTCACCACGTCGGTGTCGTCGATGGGTGCGATGTCGACCAGGTGCAGCAGCAGCGACGTCCGCGCCACGTGGCGCAGGAACTGGATGCCCAGGCCGGCGCCATCGGCGGCGCCCTCGATCAGGCCGGGAATGTCGGCGATCACGAAACTCTGGTCGGTACCGAGGCTGACCACGCCCAGGTTGGGGTGCAGCGTGGTGAACGGATAATCCGCCACCCGCGGTGTGGCCGCCGACACGGCCCGGATGAAGGTCGATTTGCCCGCATTGGGAAAGCCCAGCAGGCCCACGTCAGCCAGCAGACGCAACTCCAGTTTCAGCTCGCGCGCGTCGCCGGGCGTGCCCGGCGTGGCCTTGCGCGGCGCCCGGTTCACCGAACTCTTGAAGTGGATATTGCCCAGGCCGCCCTTGCCGCCCTGCGCCACCAGCATGCGCTGGCCGTGGCCGGTGAGGTCGCCGATCACCTCGTCGGTATCGACATTGGTGACCATGGTGCCGACCGGTACGCGGATGACCGTGTCTTCCCCGCCCTTGCCGTACATCTGGCTGCCCATGCCGTTCTCGCCGCGCTTGGCCTTGAAGGTACGCTGATGGCGAAAATCGACCAGCGTGTTCAGACCCTCGTCCGCCACCAGCCACACCGAGCCACCAAAACCGCCGTCACCGCCATCGGGCCCGCCGAACGGAATGAATTTCTCGCGGCGGAAACTGATGCAGCCATTGCCGCCATCGCCCGCCAGGACCTTGATGTTTGCTTCGTCGACGAATTTCATTGGGGGGCCGGGAATGGGGAATAGGGAATGGGAAATGGGAAATGGGAAGAGCGGGCAACCGGGATAGGTTACGGGACTAGCGGGAGTGCCGCTTTAACGATTCCCGAATCCCAAATCCCGAATCCCGTCGCAAAAACGAAAAACCCCGCCGAAGCGGGGCCTTCGCTATCGCGTCGCGGAGGCTTACGCCTGCACGACGTCGACGAAACGGCGGTTCTTGTCGCCGCGGACCGCAAACTTTACGGTGCCATCGACCAGCGCAAACAGCGTGTGGTCGCGGCCCAGGCCGACGCCGACGCCCGGGTGGAACTGGGTGCCGCGCTGACGCACGATGATGTTGCCGGCTTCGATGGCCTGGCCGCCGTAGATCTTCACGCCCAGGTATTTCGGGTTCGAATCGCGACCGTTGCGGCTGGAACCTACGCCTTTTTTATGTGCCATGACTCAATGCTCCAGTTGCTCAGGCGTTGATGCCCGTGATCTCGATTTCGGTGAAGTGCTGACGGTGACCCTGCTGCCGCTTGTAGTGCTTGCGGCGGCGGAATTTGATGATGCGGATCTTGTCGGCGCGGCCGTGCTTGCGGACGGTGGCGCTGACGGTGGCGCCTTCCACGATCGGCGCACCGACGGTGACCGACTCGCCGGAACCGACCAGCAACACCTGGTCGAAGCTCACGGTGGCGCCTTCTTCGGCGGTCAACAGCTCCACGCGCAGGACATCGCCCTGCTGAACGCGGTACTGCTTGCCGCCAGTCTTGATGACTGCGTAACTCATGGGAATGCCCTTCTGTCGTTATTCTCTTGGGTATCGCCATGACCCATTCAGGTCTGGCGAACTGCGGATTATAGCGACCCGCCGCCGCGCTGGTCAATTACTGACCACAGGCCGGACAACCTCGCCGCAGCCCACAAAAAATACCATCTGAACGTCTTGGTATAGTAATCGGCTCCCCCATATCCAGCTGTCATGGACACTATCAGCATCCGCGGCGCCCGCACGCACAATCTCAAGAACATCGACCTGGACCTGCCGCGCGACAAGTTGATCGTGATCACCGGCCTGTCCGGCTCCGGCAAATCCTCGCTGGCGTTCGACACCATCTACGCCGAAGGCCAGCGCCGCTACGTGGAATCGCTGTCGGCGTATGCGCGGCAATTCCTGTCGATCATGGAGAAGCCCGACGTCGACCACATCGAGGGCTTGTCGCCGGCGATCTCGATCGAGCAGAAATCCACCTCGCACAACCCGCGCTCCACCGTGGGCACGATCACCGAGATCTACGACTACCTGCGCCTGCTGTACGCCCGCGTGGGCACGCCGCGCTGCCCCGACCACGGCATCGCGCTGGAAGCGCAGACGGTGAGCCAGATGGTCGACGCCACGCTGGCGCTGGATCCGGAGAAGCGCTACATGCTGCTGGCGCCGGTGGTGCGCGAGCGCAAGGGCGAGCACGTGCAGATCTTCGAGCAACTGCGCGCGCAGGGTTTCGTGCGCGCCCGCGTCGACGGCGCAGTGTACGACCTCGACGCGGTGCCGCCGCTGATGCTGCGCCAGAAACACACCATCGAAGTGGTGATCGATCGTTTCCGTCCGCGCGACGACATCAAGCAGCGGCTGGCCGAGTCGTTCGAGACCGCGCTGCGGCTGGGCGAGGGGTTGGTGATCCTGGTGGACATGGACGCGGGCTCGGGCGGCGCCGAAGCAGCGGCCGAGCAGTTGCTGTCCTCGCGCTTCTCCTGCCCGGTCTGCGATTACTCGCTGCCGGAGCTGGAGCCGCGGCTGTTTTCCTTCAACGCGCCGGCCGGCGCCTGTCCGTCATGCGATGGCCTGGGCATCACCCAGGTGTTCGATCCGGCGCGCGTGGTCAGCCATCCCGAACGGCCGCTGGCCAGCGGCGCGGTGCGCGGCTGGGACCGGCGCAATGCGCACTATTTCCAGCTGATCCTGTCGCTGGCGGCGCATTACGGCTTCGATGTGGATACGCCGTGGCAGGATCTGCCCAAGGACGTCCAGAAGGCCATCCTGTTCGGCAGCGGCAAGCAGCGCATCGCGTTCCGCTACCTCACCGAGCGCGGCGGCAAGGTCACCCGCGAGCACGCATTCGAGGGCATCGTGCCGAACATGGAGCGGCGCTACAAGGAGACCGAATCGGCGGCGGTGCGCGAGGAGCTGGCGCGTTTCATCAGCGACCAGCCCTGTCCCGAATGCGAGGGCCAGCGGCTGAACCGTTCGGCCCGCAACGTGTTCGTGGCCGAGCACGCCTTGCCCACGCTCACCCGCCGTTCGATCGATGATGCCCTGGCGTTTTTCGACAAACTCACCCTGCCCGGCTGGCGCGGCGAGATCGCGGTGAAGATCATCAAGGAGATCCGCGAGCGGTTGAGCTTCCTCAACGACGTGGGCCTCAACTACCTCACGCTGGACCGGCAGGCCGATTCGCTCTCCGGCGGCGAGGCCCAGCGCATCCGGCTGGCCTCGCAGATCGGCGCGGGCCTGGTCGGCGTGATGTACGTGCTGGACGAACCCTCGATCGGCCTGCACCAGCGCGACAACGAGCGCCTGCTGGGCACGCTCACCCGGCTGCGCGACCTGGGCAATACGGTGATCGTGGTGGAGCACGACGAGGACGCCATCCGCATGGCCGACCACGTGCTGGACATCGGCCCCGGCGCGGGCGTGCATGGTGGCGAAATCGTGGCGCAAGGCACGGTGGCCGACATCCTGGCGGCGCCGCGTTCGATCACCGGCCAGTTCCTCTCCGGCACGCGCGCGATCGAAGTGCCCGAGAAGCGGCGCCAGCCGATCGACAAGGCATCCTGGCTGCAGCTCAAGGGCGCCAGCGGCAACAACCTGAAGGACGTGGACCTGGCGATTCCCGCAGGGCTGTTCACCTGCATCACCGGCGTCTCCGGCTCGGGCAAATCCACCCTCGTCAACGACACCTTGTTCCGGCTCGCCGCGGCGGAGCTGAACGGTGCCAGCACCCAACCGGCGCCGTACCAGTCGGTGGAAGGCATGGAGCTGTTCGACAAGGTGGTGGACATCAACCAGTCACCCATCGGCCGCACGCCGCGCTCCAACCCGGCCACCTACACCGGCCTGTTCACGCCGCTGCGCGAGATGTTCGCGCAGGTGCCGGAGGCGCGGGCGCGCGGCTACACCGCCGGGCGTTTCAGCTTCAACGTGCGTGGCGGCCGCTGCGAGGCGTGCGAGGGCGACGGTCTGATCAAGGTGGAAATGCACTTCCTGCCCGACGTCTACGTACCTTGCGACGCCTGCCACGGCAAGCGCTACAACCGCGAGACGCTGGAAATCCTCTACAAGGGCCACACCATCGCCGACGTGCTGGACATGACGGTGGAAGATGCGCTGAAGCTGTTCGAGAACGTGCCCACCCTGGCGCGCAAGCTCGACACGCTGCGTGCCGTGGGCCTCGACTACATCAAGCTGGGCCAGAGCGCGACCACGCTGTCCGGTGGCGAGGCGCAGCGCGTGAAGCTGTCCAAGGAGCTGTCCAAGCGCGACACCGGCCACACCTTGTACATCCTGGACGAACCCACCACCGGCCTGCACTTCCACGACATCGAGCAACTGCTCGACGTGCTGCACCAGCTGGTCGACCAGGGCAATACCGTGGTGGTGATCGAGCACAACCTGGACGTGATCAAGACCGCCGACTGGATCGTCGACCTGGGCCCCGAAGGCGGCGCCGGCGGCGGCCGCATCCTGGTCACCGGCACGCCGGAAACCGTGGCGGCCACGGCCGCGTCGCATACCGGGCATTTCCTGGCACCGCATCTGAAAATCGCCAAGGCGGCGAAACCACCCGCCACCAAGCGGGTCAAATCCGCCGCCAAGCACATCGCCTCGGCCGACAAATACAAGCCGATGCGAAAGAAGAAGACACCATGAGCGGCGAGGCATCCGCGGCCCTGTCCGCCACGCCCATGTTCACCGCCGCCATCGCGGTGCGCTGGCGTGACCTGGACGCGTTCAACCACGTCAACAATTCCACCTACCTCACCTACCTGGAAGAGTCGCGGTTGCAGTGGATGCTGTCGATGGGCGATGTGTTCGATCCCGCTTCAACGCCCGTGCTGGCCGCCAGCGAACTGAATTACCGGAGGCCGATCGCGTGGCCGGCGCAAGTGCAGGTGCAGTTGCTGTGCGAGCGCCTCGGCAACAGTTCGATCACCGTCGCCCACCGCATCGTCGACGCCGGCGATCCCGAGCGGCTGTATTGCGACGGGCGCGTGGTGATGGTGTGGATCGATCCGCAAACAGGCAGATCGGTGCCGCTGCCGACGAGCGTGCGCAGCGCTGCGGGCCGACCCGCATAGCGCATCGGTGAATATCCGACGCGGCTCACATACGGCCGCGCACGGCGTTCACGCATCATCGTTATGATGTCCATCGATTCCCCGATGGAGCACGCCGATGACCCCACGCCGCACGCTTCTTGCGCTCGCCTGCGCCGCCGCCACGCTGGGCACCGCCACCGTCCACGCCAGCGACAACACCGAACTCACCCTCTACCGCAGCGACAGCAGCGCGCTGTATGCCAGCACGGGCGACGGCGGCGTCGATGACGGCTATGCCGTGGTGCGCGAGCAACGTTCGCTGACGCTGGCCGCCGGCAGCCACGACGTGGTGATTGGCGACCTACCCAACTTCATCGATCCCGAAGCGATGGCACTGGGCTTTCCTGCGGGCAACGCCAAGGTCGTTTCGCAGCGCCTGCTGCTGGCGCAAGGGCAGAACGCCGCGCTGACCGGGCTCGTCGGCCACGCGGTGGACGTGCTCGGCGACAACGGCCAATCGCTGGCCAGCGGCAGCTTGTTGCGTGCCGGCGACGGGCTGCTGGTGCGCGGCGGCGACGGCAACACCACGCTGGTGCGCAACTACGCCGCGGTGCGCGCTATGGGCGGCGACTTCCCCACCGGCTCCAGCCTCAGCCTGCGCGTCGACGCGCAGCGCGCGGGCCAGGCCAACGCCGTACTCAGTTATCCCACCGCCGGGCTGGGCTGGCGCGCCGCCTATGTGGCCACGCTGCAACCGGGCGCGGCCTGCCGCATGCAATTCGAATCGCGCGCCAGCATCGCCAACCGCAGCGGCCGCGATTGGCGCGATACCAAGCTCACCCTTATCGCCGGCGAGCCGCACTTCGCCAAGCCCTCCGCACCGCGACCGATGATGGCGATGGCGCGCAGCTACAAGGCGGAAAGCGCCGACATGCCTGCGCAATCCACCCTCGCCGACTACCGCAGCTATACGCTGCCCGCGCCGGTCGACCTGCCCGACGGCAGCGTCAGCCAGGTGCCGCTGTACGCCACCCGCACGCTGGATTGCACGCGCACCGCGCTGCTGGAGAACGGCAACAGCTACCAGCCGCCGCAGCCGCAGATAAATCCCGCTTTCAACCTAAGCAGCGACGCCGGAATCACCAGCACGCTGAGCCTGAAGGCCTTCGACAGCCTGCCCGCGGGCTATCTGCGCGTGCTCACCGCCGACCGCAACGGCACGCCGCAATTCATCGGCGAAGGCCGCATCGACGACACGCCCAAGGGCAGCGACGCCACGATCACGCTGGGCACCGCGTTCGACCTGCGCGCCCAGCGCGAGCGCACCGCGTTCAACGTCGACAAGGCCGCCCGCACGATGGATGAGGCCTTCCGCATCACGCTGACCAACGCCGGCGACAGCGCGCGTGCGGTCACCGTGCGCGAACACCCGAGCCGCTGGCAGCAGTGGACGCTGGTGTCCTCGACCAGCAAGCCGGACAAGCAGACGCCGGACCTGCTGGAGTTCCGCGTCAACGTGCCCGCCGGCGGCAAGGCCACGCTGGACTACGCCGTGCGCTACCAGTGGACCGCCGACCAGACGCCCTGAGGAGCCCCGCCATGTTCGACATTTTTCCGCATGAGCACGACATCACCGAGATCCGGCTGAACCGGCCGCCGGTGAACGCGCTGGACACGGCCTTGCTGGTGGCGCTGCGCGAAACGATCGAGCAGGCGCCGGCGAACGGCCAGCGCGGCCTGGTGCTGTCCGGCGCACAGGGATTGTTTTCCGCGGGCGTGGACATTCCCGCGCTGCTGGCGCTCGATCGCGAAGGCGTGCGCGCTTTCTGGAGCGAGTTCTTCTCGCTGTGCCATGCGATGGCGCGGTTGCCGATCCCCATCGTGGCCGCCATCACCGGCCACAGCCCCGCCGGCGGCGCGGTGCTGGCGTTGTTTTGCGATTACCGGGTGATGGCGCAGGGGCCCTACCGGATCGGCCTCAACGAGGTGCAGGTGGGGCTGATCGTGCCCGACAGCATCCAACATGCGCTGCGCCGCGTGGTGGGCACGTACCGCGCCGAAAGGCTGCTGGTCTCCGGCGCGATGATCGAATCGGATCAGGCGCTGGCCTGCGGTTTCGTGGATGAGCTGACCGTGGCCGAACAGGTCACGACCCGCGCATTGCATTGGCTGGGCGAGCTGCTGGCGCTGCCGTCGCAGGCGATGCTCGCCACCCGCGCGCTGGCCCGCGCGGACCTGATCGCCGCCGTCGATCCGGACACGCTGCCACTGGACGATTTTCTCGACGCGTACTACCAGCCCGAAGCACAGGCCACCTTGCAGCAGTTGGTGGCGCGGCTGAAGAACAAAGGCTGAGCAGGAAGCTTCTCCTGTGGGAGCGGCTTCAGTCGCGATGCTCTTGCTCTGAAATCCCAGGGCAAGAGCATCGCGACTGAAGTCGCTCCCACATGCCGCTGTCGCCACGCCTTTCAGTGATAGTGGTAGAGCGTCACGCGACGAATCGAGAATTCGTCGTCCGGCAGGCTCAGGTGGCGGCCCTGGTTGGTGTCGTCGCCATTCATTTCGCGGCCCGCTATCCAGCGTCCGTCGATGAATCGCCCTTCCCATATCGATTCGATGCCCACGGCGGATCGGCCCTTGCCGGAGGGCTCGAAGTAGACCGTGATGCCGGTGCCCGCAAACCAGAAATCGTTGGGCCCGACCTGGATGATCAGGCCGCCATGCGTTGCAGAAGCGTCGGCGTCGACCTTGGCGCCGATCGATGTGCTGCCCGGTTTGCGGAAGCTGGCGACGACTTTGTAATCGCCGAAAACAAAACTCTGCGGCTCCAGGTCGACGCTGCCATCGAAATGCGTGCGCGGCAGCATGCCGACCATTTTTCCGCTGCCCTGGTGGGCCAGGATCAGCGGCGTCAGCTGCTCGACCACGTCATACGCCTGGCCGACCGCCCTGGCGTCGTGGGGCGAGAGGAACTCCGGCGCGTAGGGCGAGTAACCCATGGCGTTCCATTGCGCATATGCGTGCAAGCCGTTGGCGCCCATTTGCGCACCGCTCACCCGCCCGGTTTCGGGGATGAAGAACGGCTCGCCGCGCAAGGCATATTTTTCTCCCCACTCGGTGAAATTCGGGAAATAGATATCCGGCGCCAGGAAGTCGACGGCCGGAGCCGCGGCGCGCCACACATCGAAAAGGTGCGGCAGCGGGCCGCCGCTGGGGTATTCACCGGGACGCTTGCCGGGCCGGATCAGCGCCGCATTGACGTACATGGGCAGCGGATACACCGCCTTGCCCGCCGCCGCGACTTCCCCCGTGTAGCGACCTTCCGTCCACGCCGTGAACAACTCGTCGGTGCGCTCGCCGGCGCCGAACGTGTCTTCCCAATCGGCACCGGTCTTGAACCCGTGCGCCCGCCACGCCGCCTCGAGCTCCGGCGCCAGGTTTTCCTTGTGCTTCGACAGGTAGTCGGTCAGCGCCTTCGGCACCGGCGCATGGAAAGCGGCATCGGCCAGCGGGCCGTGGTCGCGCGCTTCGGGAATCATGCCGACCTCGTTTTCCACCTGCACCATCACCACGGTGTGCCGCTGGCCGTCGGTTTGCTTCAGGTGCTTCATCAACGCCACGAACGCGGCGCTATCCGCCTGCAGGTTGGCCTGGTCCAGCGCCGACAGTATTTCCATCGGCGTACCGTCGGAGCGCCGGGCGCGTGGATAGCGACTGGCACCGCGCTTGACCCACGCAGGGACGTAGCTCGACATGCTGTTTTTCCAGCTGCCGAACCACAGCAGGACGAGGCGCATGTCGTGAGCGCGGGCGCCCTCGATGAGCCCGTCCACGGTGCTGAAATCGAACCGGCCTTGCTGCGGCTCGATCAGGTTCCAGTACACGGGCGCGATGACCGCATTGAAATGCATCGCTTCGAGCCTGGGCCACAGCGTGTCCAGGTACGGCAGGCTGGACGCCGAGGAATTCTCCAGTTCGCCGGCACGCATCAGGAACGGCTGGCCGCCCACGATCAACTGGATGGCGCCGTGGCGCTGCGCCAGATGCGGCATCGATGCGTCCGGAGGTGCTGCCGACAGCGCCACGCCAGGCAACAGCAGGATGATCACGACAGCCACATTGACCACGCACCAGCGGCGCGCCGGCCTGCTCGTGAGTTGTCGAACCACCCCTTTCCACATCACGAAAAGGAAGGTTCGGACAAGGGGAAATCCGCTTGTGGTCTGCATGAAGCCTCTGCTTTTTCAGTTTCCCGCTCTGGCCGCAAGGCAGCATCTGCACGGATGGAAACGACGCGTACACCCTGAAGGGAGCCGCGAAAAACCTCCGTCGCCCCAGCGAGTGACGGACGTCTGGAGGTCTTCGAGACTCCCTGACGCGCCACGTCGAAGAGCTTACCCTTTCGCCACCGGCCGCGAGGGATCGCTGATCCAGCCGCTCCACGATGGCGCGTACAAGCGCGAGCCGTGCAAACCGGCGCGTTCCATCGCCAGCAGGTTGTGGCACGCCGTGACGCCGGAGCCGCACATGTGCACCACGTCGGCGGGCCGGGTGTCGCCCAGCACCGCGGAGAACTCCGCGCGCAATTGCGCCGCCGGCTTGAAGCGGCCGTCGTCGGCAAGGTTGTCGGAGAACGGCCGGTTCAATGCACCGGGCACATGGCCGCCGACGCGGTCCAGCGGCTCCACGTCGCCGCGGTAGCGTGGCGCGGCGCGGGCATCCAGCAATTGCCGCGAACCCTCGCGCAGCGCCGCGTGGTCAATCAACACTTGGGTTTCGTCATAGCGCAGCGTCACTTCGGTGGCGGCGCGCCTCGCGGGCTCGCCCTCTTCCTCCGGCAAACCGGCCTTTTTCCAGGCCGCGAAACCGCCGTCGAGCACGGCCACGTCGCGCACCCCGGCCAGCCGCAACAACCACCACAGCCGCGCCGCCGTCAGCGCACCACTGCCCGCGTCATAACTCACTACCGGCATGCCGGCACGCCAGCCCCAGCGCGACAGGATGGCGCTGAAGGCCGCTTCCAGCGGCAACGGGTGGCGGCCCAGCCCTTCGCGCTGGCGCGAAAGGTCGGACAGGTCGCGGTCGAGGTTGGCGTAGACCGCGCCGGGGATGTGGCCCAGCCGGAATTCGCGCTCGCCCTTGCCGGGGTCGGCCAGGTCGAAGTTGCAATCGACGATCAGCACCTCGCCCGGCGCCATGGCCGACAGCGTGGCGGGATCAATGAGTGTGGTGAGCAAGGTCATGCGCGTCCCATCCTCTGCAGCAAGTTCAGAAGTATCGCCGCGGTGGCGCCCCAGATTCGGTGGCCGCCGTGCACGAATTCCACCATCGACCGCTGGTGTCCGCGAAATTCCATGGTGTAGCGGCGCAGGTTGGCCGGCTCCATGAAAAACGCCAGCGGCACTTCAAACACCTCGGCCACTTCGTCGGGCGCCGGGTACAGTTGCGCCTCGGTCGCGATCCGCGCCACCACCGGCGTGATGCAGAAGCCGCTGATGGTCTCGAAACGGTCGAGGAAACCCAGCGGCGTCACCAGCCGCCGCTCCAGCCCGATCTCCTCCTCGCTCTCGCGCAGCGCGGTGGTGATGGCGTCGCCATCATCCGCCTCGCTGCGTCCGCCGGGAAACGCCACCTGGCCAGCATGCGCGTGCAGGTGGTCGGTGCGTACGGTGAGCACCATGCGCGGCTGCACGCCCTCGCGCAGACCGATCAACACGGCGGCCGGCTGGCGGGGTGCATCACCCAGCAGTTCGGCCATGTCCGCGTGGTTCCAGGCCCGCTCGATCGGCGGCGCCGACAAGGGCCGCAGCGCGTCGGTCAGTTCGTCGATCATGGCTGCTCGGCCGGGGTACGCAACGGCAACACGTCGCGCATCAGCCGCCACCGTTCGGCATCGTCCAGCGCGCTCCAGCGGCCGATTTCCTCGCCCGTGCGGCGGCAACCGATGCAATACCCGCGCGCATCGAGGCGGCAGATCTGGATGCAGGGCGTCAGCGGTGCAGGGGGAGAGGGGCGATCGTTCGACATGCTCCGGCCATGGTACCGCGCCGGTGCCAGCGCGCGATCAGCTTTTGATGTCGAGCAACTCGATCTCGAACACCAACGCCTCGTTCGGTCCGATGCGCGGTAACTGGCCGTATTCGCCATAGGCAAGCTGGGACGGAATCACCACCTTCCAGCGGTCGCCCACGCGCATCCGCGGTATCACGTCCTGCCAGCCGCGAATGACCTTGTTCACAACAAAGCTCACCGGTGCACCGTGCGCCCAGGTGCTGTCGAATTCGGTGCCGTCCACCAGCATGCCGCGGTAATTCACCACCACCCGGCTGGTTACCGTGGGATGGACCTTGCCACTGCCCTTCTTCAGCACGGCGTACTGGATGCCCGAAGGCAGTTGCACCACACCGGGCTGCTTCCGGTTTTGCGCCAGGTAGGCGGCGCTTTTCTTCGCGTTCTCGCTCGCCATGTGCTTGAACGTGGCCACCGCATCGGCGTGCATCTGCTGGTCGAGCCATTGCAGTTGCTGGTGCATATCCTGCATCGACACGCTGGGGTCGCGCCTGGCGTAGGCATCCTGGATCGCACGCTGCATCGCGGCGATATCCAGCGGCGGCTTGCGGTCGGCAAACTGGCTGCCGATCTTGTAGCCGATGGCATACGACAGCTTGGCCTTGTCCAGCCCCGGCGGATGCGCGGCTGGCGTCTGTGCCTGCGCGGCGCCTGCCAGCAGCAACGCACCGAGCGACAGCCAGCGCCATCTGCGCATGGCTCGCTCCAACGCGGGAAAAGCCCGGCGCGATTGTCGATACGGTAGGTTCATGCCAAGCCGATTCTGCCAGTGTCATGCGTCCTGCGGGTTTCCTGCAGGGTGCGCGGTTTGCGGATGCATGGCTGAGAAACCGGGCCGGCACAAAGGTTCCCTCTGCCAGGGCAACGCTGGCCAGGTATCACCGCCGTCACCCACTCTCTCTGTTCGCAAACCACAGGGCCGAAGGTGTGCGGACAGAGAGGATGGGCCTCAACCGATTGAACTTGAAATGATGAGGTGATGACGGCGGTGATACCTGGTCAGCATTGCCCTACCATCGAAGGCCCGCAACCGGCCGGAGTCAGGCATGGCTTACCGCAATCTGGAGATCACGAACCGCGGCGCGGTGAACGTGATCACCGTCAATCGTCCCGACAAGCTCAACGCGCTGAACCGGGAGACGCTCAACGAGCTCGGCATGGCCTTCACGCAGGCGGCGTACGACGACGCGGTACGCGTGGTGGTGCTGGCGGGCGCCGGCGAGAAAGCCTTCGTGGCCGGCGCCGACATCGCGGAAATGCATGGCTACACGGCAACGCAGGCGCAGGCGTTTTCGCGCGTCGGCCAGCAATTGATGACGTCGATCGAGCGGCTGGGCAAACCGGTCATCGCGCGCGTGCAGGGTTTTGCGCTGGGCGGCGGCATGGAGCTGGCAATGGCCTGCCATTTCCGCGTTGCCAGCGAGAAGGCGAAATTCGGCCAGCCGGAGATCAACCTGGGCCTGATCCCCGGCTTCGGCGGCACCCAGCGATTGCTGCGGCTGGCCGGGCGCGGCGCCGCGCTGGAGCTGTGCCTCACCGGCACACCGATCACCGCGCAGCGCGCGTTCGAGCTGGGCATCGTCAACCGCGTGGTGGCGCCCGACGCATTGGATACCACCGTGGACGCCCTGGCCGACCAACTGGCCGTGGCCGCGCCGCTGGCCGCAGCCGGCATCATGGACGCCGTGCTCAGCGGCGGCGAAACCGCCCTCGACCAGGGGCTGGAATTCGAGACGCAGGCCTTCGCACTGGCGTTTTCCACCGAAGACATGCGCGAGGGAACCACCGCCTTCATGGAGAAACGCAAGGCGGTGTTCCGGGGCCGCTAGCCTGGGTGGTGGGAGCGGCTTCCGTGGGAGCGGCTTCAGCCGCGATGCTCTTGCGGTGAACCCGGAAGCAAAAGCATCGCGGCTGAAGCCGCTCCCACAGCGATCAGAGGACGTCGCGTTTTTCGCGGCGCAGGCGTGCGCCGCGCACGATGCCGTAGATGCTGATCAGCAGCCATGCCGCCTCCATCACGAAGGCGGAGGTGTTGAAGCTGCCGAATACCAGCGACAGCAGTACACCCAGCGCACCGAATGCGTTCAGCAGCTGATACGTCAGGCCGTTGCCGTGCAGGCGATGCGCCTGCAACAGCAAGAACGCCAGCAGCACCAGCACCACGCCGATGTAGCCGGACCAGTCATGCCAGTAGAGCGTCGTCATCGTTTGGACGTCCGTTGACGCAAGGCTTCGAACAGCGCCACGCCGGTGGCAACGGAAACGTTGAGGCTTTCCATCGTGCCGGGCATGGGGATTTTTGCCACGAAATCGCACAACTCGCGGGTGAGCCGGCGAATGCCCTCGCCCTCGCTGCCCAGCACGATGGCCACCGGACCGTTGAAGTCGACGCCATAGATCGAGGTGTCGGTGTCGCCGGCCAGGCCGGTGATCCACACGCCGGCATCCTTCAATTCGCGCAGCGTGCGGGCCAGGTTGGTGACGGCGATCAGCGGCACCCGGTCGGCGCCGCCGGCCGAGGCGCGGCGAACCACCGGGGTGAGTCCCACCGCGCGATCCTTGGGCACGATCACCGCGGTGACTTTCGCCGCCGCCGCGCTGCGCAGGCAGGCGCCCAGGTTGTGTGGATCGGTGACGCCGTCGAGCACCAGCACCAGCGTTTGTGCGCCATCGCGCTCCAGCAGGCCGGCCAGATCATTCTCATGCGCCGCCGGCGCGGCTTCGTAACGCGCGACCACGCCCTGGTGGCGCGCTTCGCCGGCCAGCTTGTCCAGCTCGTCGCGCGGACGATGCTGCACCGGGATCTTCAGTTTCTTCGCGCGGTCGGCCAGCTCCAGCACGCGTGCGTTGCGCTGGCCGTTTTCCACCAGCACCTCGCGCACGCGCTCGGCATCATTGCTCAGTGCACCTTCGACCGGATTGATGCCTGCGATCCAGCTTTCGCTCATTGCTCGCCCTTGGGTTTCTGTTTCGATCGACGCCGGCCGCTGTTGCCGGGCGCGGCTTTTTTCGATGCGCCGGCTGGCTTGGTTTTCGGAGCAACCACCGCCTTTTCACGCTTGCCCGCGGCCTCCCCGCCCTGCTTGCGCGGACGGCGGGCCGTGGCGTCGCCCGTCTTTTTCGTGGCGTGCGGACGCTGGCTGGTATCGGCCTGCTGGCGTGTTCGCCGCGCGGGCTCGGTGGTGACGGCGGGCGCTGCCGCCTCGGGCGGCGCCACGTCGTCCTTGCGACCGAAGGCGCGGCCGATTGCCTTCGCAGCGCGGCCGAACATGCCCGGCTTCTTGCCCGCAGCGGCTTTCGGCAGCGAGTAACGCTCACCACTGGCGGCATAGTCGTAGGCCTTGCCGCTGGCGACGGGCGCCGCCGTGGCGCGCGGTGCCACCAGCCGGAAGTCGATCTTGCGATCTTCCAGGCTGGCGCGCAGTACCTGGATGCGCACGTGGTCGCCCAGGCGGAACTGCGCGCCGGTGCGCTCGCCTTTCAGCAATTTGCGGGTGGCGTCGAAGTGGTAGTAGTCGTTGGCCAGTTGGCTGATATGCACCAGGCCGGACACCTTCGAGGCGTCCAGTTCCACGAACAGCCCGAACGAGGTGACGCCGGTGACCACGCCGTCGAATTCCTCGCCCACGTGCTTGGCCATCCAGGCGCACTTGAAGCGCTCGTCCACGTCGCGCTCGGCTTCCTCGGCACGGCGCTCGCGCTGCGAGCAATGGATCGCCATCGCCGCCATGTCGCTGGGGCTGTAGGTGTAGTCGGCGGGTTTGCGGCCGGTCAGCGCGTAACGGATGGCGCGATGCACCAGCAGATCCGGATAGCGGCGAATCGGCGAGGTGAAGTGCGCATACGCGGTGAGCGCCAGGCCGAAGTGGCCGCGGTTCTCGGGCTGGTAGGCGGCCATGCTTTGCGAGCGCAGCAATACGTTCTGGATCAGCTCGCGCTCGGGGCGGTCGTGCACCAGCGCCAGGATTTCCGAGAAATCCGCGGGGGTCACTTCGTCCACCGGCGGCATGCGCAACTTGAACTCGCGCAGGAACTGCTGCAGGTCCTCGTATTTCTCCGCCGGCGGCGGCTCGTGCGCGCGGAACAGCGCGGGGATTTTCTTCTTCTCCAGGAACAGCGCCGCCTGCACGTTGGCGGCGATCATGCATTCCTCGATCAGCTTGTGCGCGTCGTTGCGCTCGGTGGCGCCCATCGACTCCACGCTGCCGGTGTTGTCCAGGCGGAACTTCACTTCCGGCGTCTCGAAATCGATCGCACCGCGACGCTTGCGCTGCGCCGCCATCGCCTTGTACAGCGCGTGCAGGTTCTCCAGTTGCGGCAGCACGTCGGCCACTTCGTGGCGTGCATCCGCGTCTTTCAAACCCACCGCCTGCCACACCTTGTCGTAGGTGAGCCGCGCGTGCGACAGCATTACCGCGTCATAGAACTTCGCCTTGCTGACCGCGCCATCGGCGTCGACCACCATGTCGCACACCATGCACATCCGCTCGACTTTCGGCATCAGCGAGCAGATGCCGTTGGACAGCGTCTCCGGCAGCATCGGCACCACGAAGCCGGGGAAATAGGTGGACGTGCTGCGCTCATACGCCTCGCGATCCAGCGCGTTGCCGACCTGCACGTAGTGCGACACGTCGGCGATGGCCACGATCAACCGCCAGCCACCACCGCGCTTCGGTTCGGCGTACACCGCATCGTCGAAATCGCGGGCGTCGGCGCCGTCGATGGTGACCAGCGGCAGCTTGCGGATATCGGTGCGGCCTTCGCGCTCGGCGGCGCTCACCACCGATTCCACCTGGGCCGCATCGCGCAGCACGGCGGCGGGCCATTCATGCGGCAGGTCGTGGCTGGCGATCGCCATTTCCACCACCAGCGACGGCTGCAGGCGCTCGCCCAGCACGGCGCGGATCACGCCCATCGGGCCACGCTGGGCCGTGGGCGGGTCGGTAATTTCCGCCACCACGATCTGACCGGACTGTGCGCCCTGGTCCTCGCCCGGCTTGATCAGCACATCCAGATGCAGGCGGCGGTCGTCGGGTGTCACCAGGGTCACGCCGTTCTCGATCACCACGCGCCCTACCAGGCGCGGCGAGCGGCGCTCCAGCACTTCGGCGATGGCACCCTGGCGGCGGCCACGACGATCGATGCCGACCACGCTGGCCAGCACGCGGTCGCCATGCATCACCGCGCGCATCTGCTGCGGCGACAGGTAAAGATCTTCGCCGCCTTCGTCCGGACGCAGGAAGCCGTAGCCTTCGGCGTTGGCCAGCACGCGGCCGGCGATCAGGTCGAGTTTCTGCGTCGGCGCGTAGCCGCCGCGACGGCCCAGCAGCAACTGGCCGTCGCGCACCATGGCGGCGAGACGCTTGCGCAGCGCCTCAAGGTCGACTTCTTCAATGATCTGCAACGCCTCGGCGATACGCGCCTCGGTCAGCAATTCGCCGCGTTCTTCGAGCAGGGCGAGGATCGCCTCGCGGCTGGGAATGGGCCGGTCGTAACGACGGGCCTCGCGCTCGGCTTGCGGATCGCGCACGGCGCCGATGGCAGCCCGATTGCGCTTGTCCGCGGGAGCGGCGGCGCGCGGCGCGCGGCGGCCCGATTTCTTCGCGGGCGATGATTCCGGCGGCTTGCCGGAATGGGGTGGGGTTTTTCTGGTCACTCAGTGTCCTTGTGGTGTACGCGACGCGGAGAATGCCACGGCGCGATGGAAAGAGGGGTGGAAAAGTGTTGACAAGCTATCGGCAGGTGCCTACATTACGCGGCTCACGCAGCTGCTGCAGCGACGTGAGACCCACTGCCCAGGTGGCGGAATTGGTAGACGCACTAGCTTCAGGTGCTAGCGGGGGCAACTCCGTGGAGGTTCGAGTCCTCTTCTGGGCACCAATTGTAAACGAAGGCCGCCTGACAAGGCGGCCTTCGTCTTTTCCGGGTTTATGGAACGTCCGCCTTGCTCCCTCCCCTGCGCAGCAGCGGAGGAACCACGCCTGTCGCCGCCGGCCCTTTCAACTCGATCATGTTGCCCTGCGGGTCGTACAGATAGATCGACGGCCCCTCGCCACGCGCACCGTAGCGCGAACCCAACTCGCCGATGCGCACACCGTGCGACTCGAGATGGGCCAGGATCGCTGCCTCGTCATACGCCTCCACGCGCAGGCAGATGTGGTCCACGTTGTGGCCTTCGCGGCCGGGCGCCGCGCCACCATGACGCCCCAGCTTGCCGTCCACGCTGACCAGGTCGATCAGCGACGCGCCCGCACGCAACTGCACCAGCCCGATCTCGTCCTGCCGGCGCTCCTCATGGCAGCCCAGCACGTCGACGTAGAAGCGCTGCATGGCTTTGATGTCGATGGCGCGAAGCACCACATGGTCGATTTCGCCAATGCGGATCATCACCTTTTCCTTGCATGAACCCGTGCCCGAGGATAGCGCCGTCGCGTCACCGGCCCCTGTATAATCGCCGCGGTAAACGCATGGTGGGAGAAGCGGTCGTCCCTTGCGGGACGTGACTGCTGCCGAAGACGCAACGCCCGTAATCGCTCAGGCTCCCATACCACCGCGCGCAAACACTCTGGAGAGACCGGTTGAATCCGGCGCCGAAGGGGCACGAAGCGACCACACCGGCGCTTCCAAACTCTCAGGCAAAAGGACAGAGGGGCGCCTCGCGTGCGGCACGCACGCTTATCTTCGGATGCCCTGACATGAGCCACCCCACCCATGCCTCGTTGCGCGACCTGGAACACCACGGCGCGTTCATCGAACGTCACATCGGCCCGGACGATGCCGAAATCGCCCGCATGCTGCACACGATCGGCCACGACTCGCTGGAGTCGATGACCGACGCCATCGTGCCCGGCTCGATCAAGTCGACCGCACCGCTGGCGCTGCCCGACGCGATCACCGAAGAGGACGCGCTGGCCAGGATCCGCGCCATCGCCGACAGGAACCAGGTGCTGCGCAGCTTCATCGGTCAGGGCTACTACGGCACGTTCACGCCCAACGTCATCCTGCGCAACATCCTCGAGAACCCGGCCTGGTACACGGCGTACACGCCGTATCAGGCGGAGATTTCGCAGGGCCGCATGGAGGCATTGATCAACTTCCAGACCCTCTGCGCCGACCTCACCGGCATGGACATCGCCAACGCCTCGCTGCTGGACGAAGCCACCGCCGCGGCCGAGGCGATGACCCTGGCCAGGCGCTCGGCCAGGGCCAAGGGCAACGTCGTGGTGGTGTTCGGCGACGCCCACCCGCAGACCATCGAGGTGATGCGCACCCGCGCGGAGCCACTGGGCCTGGTGATCAAGCTGGCCGATTCGGCCGAGGCCTGGGACGCCGCGATCGCGGCAGACGACTACTTCGCCGCGCTGATCCAGTACCCGGCCAGCAGCGGTTGGCTGATGGACTGGAGCGAGGAGACCGCGAAGATCCATGCGAAGAATGCGCTGGCGATCTTCGCCACCGACCTGCTGGCACTGACCCTGCTCAAGACGCCGGGCGAGATGGGCGCCGACATCGTGATCGGCAATTCGCAGCGCTTCGGCGTGCCGTTCGGTTTCGGCGGCCCGCATGCGGCGTTCATGGCCTGTCGCGATGCCTACAAGCGCTCGATGCCCGGCCGATTGATCGGCGTGTCGGTGGACGCGCAGGGCAACACGGCCTACCGCCTTACCCTGCAGACGCGCGAGCAGCACATCCGCCGCGAAAAGGCCACCAGCAACATCTGCACGGCGCAGGTGCTGCTGGCCGTGATGGCCTCGATGTACGCGGTCTACCACGGCCCGGAAGGTCTGGTGCGCATCGCCTCCCGCGTGGCTCGGCTCACCGCGATCCTGAAGGCCGGTCTTGAGCAGCTCGGCTTCACCACGACCCACCACGACAGCGCATTCGACACGCTGAGCCTGAAGACCGGCGATCGTACCGACGCCATCGCGGCGCGCGCGGTGGCACTGGGCGCCAACCTGCGCACGGCGTGGGGCGAGTACCTGTGCATCTCGCTGGACGAAACCACCACGCGCGCCGACATCGAGCTGCTGTGGCGCATCTTCGGCGGTGACGACGCCAGCCTGCCCAGCATCGACGCGCTGGATGCCAGTGCGCCATCACTGATCCCCGAGACCTTGCAGCGCACCTCGCCGTTCCTCACCCACCCGGTGTTCAACAGCCACCACAGCGAACACGAGATGCTGCGCTACATGCGTGCGCTGGCCGACAAGGATCTGGCGATGGATCGCACCATGATCCCGCTGGGTTCGTGCACGATGAAGCTCAACGCCACCGCCGAGATGATCCCGATCACCTGGCCGGAATTCGCCAACATCCACCCGTTCGCGCCCGCCGCGCAAACGCAGGGCTATCAGGAACTCATCACCGGGCTGGAAGCGCAGCTGGCGGAGATCACCGGCTACGACGCAGTGAGCCTGCAGCCGAACTCCGGCGCCCAGGGCGAATACGCGGGCCTGCTGGCGATTCGCGCATATCACCAGTCGCGCGGCGAAGGCCATCGCGACATCTGCCTGATCCCCGAGTCCGCCCACGGTACCAACCCGGCTTCCGCCCACCTCTGCGGCATGAAGGTGGTGGTCACCAAGTGCGACGCGAACGGCAACGTGGACGTGGAAGACATCCGCGCGCAGGCCGGGAAGCATTCGGCCAACCTCGCCGCGATCATGCTGACCTACCCGTCCACCCACGGCGTGTTCGAGGAAGACGTGGTCGCCATCTGCGACGCTGTCCATCAGCACGGCGGACAGGTCTACACCGACGGCGCCAACATGAACGCGCTGGTCGGCGTGGCCAAGCCCGGCAAGTGGGGCTCGGACGTCAGCCACCTCAACCTGCACAAGACCTTCTGCATCCCGCACGGCGGCGGCGGCCCGGGCGTGGGCCCGTGCGCGGTGAAGTCGCACCTCGCCCCTTTCCTGCCCTCGACCAACCCCCTTCTCCCGCTTGCGGGAGAAGGTGCCCAAAGGGCGGATGAGGGCGCGCCCGAAGGGCGCGTAGGCATGGTCTCCGCCGCCAGCTTCGGCAGCGCCAGCATCCTGCCGATCAGCTGGATGTACATCACCCTGATGGGCCAGCAGGGCCTGCGCAAGGCCACGCAAGTGGCACTGCTCAACGCCAACTACGTCGCCAGGCGGCTGGAAGCGCACTACCCCACCCTGTACACCGGCCGCAACGGACTGGTGGCGCACGAATGCATCCTCGACCTGCGCCCGCTGAAAGATAGCACCGGCATCAGCGCCGAGGACGTGGCCAAGCGGCTGATCGATTTCGGCTTCCACGCACCCACGCTTAGCTTCCCGGTGTCAGGCACGCTGATGGTGGAGCCGACGGAAAGCGAATCGCAGGGCGAACTGGACCGCTTCATCGACGCGATGATCCAGATCCGCGACGAGATCCGCGCCATCGAAAACGGCCAGCTCGACCGCGAGGACAACCCGCTGAAAAACGCGCCGCACACCGCCACCGCGGTCACTGCCAGCGAATGGACGCACGCCTACCCGCGCGAACTGGCCGCCTTCCCGCTGGCCAGCCTGAAGCTGCAGAAATACTGGCCGCCGGTGGCCCGCGTCGACAACGTCTACGGCGACAAGAACATCATGTGCGCCTGCATTCCGGTGGATGCGTACAAGGATGACGTCGAGGCGTAAACCGCCGTTGCATCATCGGAAACGGCAAAGGCCCCGCACGCGGGGCTTTTGCCTGTTTTTGCCAGGCGCCCGCGTCGCCCGTTACGGTTCGTCGGCCATCGCGATGCGGTTGCGGCCCTGCAACTTGGCCTGGTACAGCGCGCGATCCACCGCGCCGATCAGCGACAACGGCTCGTCGGCCATGTCGGGGATCATCGCGCCCACACCCAGGCTGACCGTCAGCACCGGGGCCGCGCTGGATTTCTCGTGCGGCATCTGCGTCTGCTCGATCAATTCGCGGCAGCGCTCGGCCATGCTTCGCGCCGACTGCGCGTCGGTCTCGGGCAGCACCAGCACAAACTCCTCGCCGCCGTAGCGGGCCAGGAAATCGCGCGGCCGGGTGGCCATGGAATCCAGCAAGGCGCCCACGCGCTTGAGGCAGTTGTCGCCCTGAATGTGGCCGTAGTGGTCGTTGTACTGCTTGAAATAATCGATATCGAGCATCACCAGCGACAACGGCTGCCGGCTGCGCTGCGCGCAGTTCCATTCGTTCTTCAGCACCTTGTCGAAACAGCGCCGGTTGCCCACGCCGGTGAGGCCGTCCTTGAACGAAAGCCGCTCCAGTTCGCGCTGCATGTTGAGCAGCTTCTCCTCGGTGCGCTTGCGCTCGCTGATGTCGAACATGAAACCGACCAGGGCCTCGACCTCGCCATCGGCATTGCGCACCACGTGCACCACGTCACGGATCCACACGTACTCGCCGCTCTTGCTCAGCGCGCGGTAGTCCGCCTCGTGGTCGACGCCGTCCTTCGACTGCGCCACGCAGAAATCCACCACCCAGGCGCGGTCTTCCGGGTGCATGCGGTCGATCCAGTCCTGCACGCTGGCCCAGCTTTCCGGCGTCCAGCCGAGCAGGCTTTCGATCTGCGGCCCGATGTAGGCAAACGCCATCGTGGCCCAGTCGATCTTCCAGGGAATCGCCTTGGTGGATTCCAGCAACGTCCTGTAGACGTCACCGTCAAGCTCGGTCCTTGCTTCGATGTCCACCATCGTTCTCCATCCGATCCAGAGCCGGCATGCCGACGGGTTTGTGATTTTGCGGGGGCCGCGAATCAGGCGATGAGACGCAGCGTTGCATGCCATCTACCCGCTTAAGGCGACGCTGATCAAGTATCGCCGCCGTCATGATGACTGGAAGGCCCGCAGGTGGTGTTGCGCGGCGCCGGCAAGACTGGCCGTCTTGCCAAGCCGCGCGGCATCGCCTGCGGGCCTTCCAGTCATCACCTCATCATTTCAAATTCCATCGGTTGAGGCCCATCCTCTCTGTCCGCACACCTTCGGCCCGCCGCCTCGGCAGACGGCCAGTCTGCCTTCGCCGACGGGCCTGTGGTTTGCGAACAGAGAGGGTGGGTGACGGCGGCGATACTTGATCAGCGTCGCCTTAAAGTACTCCTCAGGACTGTTCGGCGCGAGCCAGCAACGCCAGCAGCTGCTGCGGCTCGTCATAGTCAATGCGCTCGCCGGCGCGCAAATCGCGGCGCATCAGCCGGATCATCTGCCGGGTGATCTCCTCGGGGAAATCGCTCGCCGGCCGTCCGGTCACTTCCGCCAGCCGGCCCGCGATCACCACCGGATCGCTGACCACCGGACAGACGCGATAACCGTAATCGCCACCGATCGCCCGCGGCGCCAGGTCCATGAAGCGACCCGGGATCTGCCTGAACGAACTCAGCGTGAGGCGATACGCGTTGTGGCCCAGCACCGGCAGGTCGTCGGGCACCGGCTTCAGGTCGTCCAGCTCCTGCAGCCCGGTCGCCAACGGCAATAGCTGGTCCAACTGGTAATCCTGCACATGCGGATTGCCCACGCGCGCCAGGTTGGCGATCAGTTCGCCCAGCGAGGCATGGCCGATGATCGCCGCGCGCTTGGGCAGCCCGCCCCAGATACCGTCGGCGCCATGGAGCAGCGCCTCGATCACCGAGGCATTCTCGAAACCGGCGCCGGCATGGATATGCACCAGCAATTTCATTGGCGGCGGCAACAGGCTGCGCGCCGCCGCCACATAGGCGCCGACCTGGAACGGCAGGAAGCTGCCGCGGTCATCCTCGAAAGAGACGCCCTCGATCGGCAGTCCTGCCAGCAGGTCGAGGATGGAACAGGTCACATCGGGACATTCGGCGAAGGCATCGCAGCCATCGACAATGTTGACCAGAATGCGCGGCTGCTTGCCGCCCTCACCGCGGATGTTCCGGCACAGCCAGTCGATGCTCGCCGGCAGGCTGCGGCGCAAGGTCTCCAGGTCGTACTGCGTGCCCCTGCCCGCCTTGGTGATGGAGATCTCGTGCATCGTGTTGGGCACGCCGTAGGCACGCAGCTTGAGCTGCGACGGATCGGGCGTGAACGTGCCATCGGCCGACTGGATGCCCATCGCGGTAAACGCGAAGCAGCCGGTCATGTCGGCCTGCTGGTCGCGCAGGTGCTGCATGAAATCATCGTCGACTTCCAGCTCGTCCGGCATCGCGTAATCGAGCGTGCCGAGCGAGATATTCCGGAAACCGAACTCACGCAGCTTCGGCAGGATCGCCAACTTGTCCGCCAGCGTCTGGCCCAGGTTCGAGCCTACCGGGTTCTCCCGCAGCGACAGATCGATCAGGTACGGCTCAATGTGGCGCAACTGGTCCAGCTTGGCGTCCGCCTGGGCCAGGATGGCATGGACATGCTCCAGCGCTTGCGGTGTCAGTGACATGATTTCCCCTGTTGGCGCCGGTGGATATCGCCAGCGTGACACGCCGGCCGCGGGAAGTGGACGTTCAACCGCAAGGCCCCGACGATCAGCGCGCCTGCCGGGCGAATGCGATGCCGGGCTTCGCACGCACCGGACCGAGCGGGACGATCGCGTCGCACGCCACCACGGCGGCAAACATGTACCGCCTCTCCACGCGCGCCGTGGCATCACATGGTTTCCACCACTGGAAAAACGGGAGAGCAACCATGAAAGGCCTTTTCGATCTTGCGATGCCGTGGTGGGCATTCACACTGCGCGGCGTGGCCGTCTACTTGATCGTGTTGCTGTTGTTGCGGCTGTCAGGCAAACGTGCGTTCGGCGACATGGCCGCGTTCGACATCGTGGTGCTGATGGTGGTGGGCGGCTTGCTGCGCACGGCGATCATCGGCGAGGATCATTCGCTGCTGGGACCGCTGATCGCTGTGGCCAGCATCCTTGCCTTGAACAAGATCATCGGCTGGATCAGCGCGCGCTGGCACGGCTTCAATCGCTGGATCGAGGGTCGGCCAAGCATCCTGGCGCGCGATGGCCACCGCGATTCCCGGGCGCTGCGGCGATGCGACGTGGCCGACACCGAATTCGATCGCGCGCTGCATGCACATGGGCTGGAGGACGAGTCCAACGTGGTGCTGGCGCGACTGGAGCCGAACGGGAAGATCACGCTGATCCGCAAGTCAGCGGGTTGATGCTTTTGATGTGGCGGGCCCTGCGTTGGCGTCAGCGGATGGCTGCCTGCTGCGCCTTCACGCGCAAGGCTTCGTACAACTGCGCCGGGCCCAACAAGATGTCCTTCAACCCATCGCGCACCCGCTCGGAGCCCAGCGCCTGCGAGCTCATGCTGGAGTGGGCATCCAGCGCATCCATGATCGCGTTCATCAGCGCGTTCTTCAGATCGGGCGAGTTGGCGAACTGCTCCTTGCTGTTGTTGCCGGCCTGCTGCACCAGGGTCTCGTTCTCCAGCAGCTTGCCCTTGAGCACGCCGTTGACGTAGACCAGCTGGTCGTCGTCAGTCAGCTGTCCCTCGAACAGCCCGTTGACCTTCTGGATGATCTCGGCCAGATAGGCCTGCTGCTTTTCCTGCACCGAGCCACTGCCGACCGCATCCATCGGCGGCAGCTTGTAGCTGCCGTCACCGTTCAGGCCGAGTGGCTGGCGCCCGGCGCTGCGCAGCGTGTGATGGGTCAGCACCACCTTGGACAAATCCACGGTGTCGCGTTCACGGCCAAATTCAAGCAGCGGACTCAGGCGCTTGTAGAACACGAAGCGCTTCTCGATGTCGGTGTTGCCGTAATCGAACACCTGCGAAAGAAACGCATAGAGGCGCACGTAGCTCCCCATGTCGCTCTTGAACAATGCCAGCGCATCGAGCGCGTCCTTGTTCGACTCGGCCGCCTTGTCGTCGCCGGCGACCAGCGCGGTGGCCTGCGCCTGTTGCGCCGCCTTGTAGCGCTGGAGCAGACGATTGGCCACCGGCGCGATCGCGGCGCTCAACTGGGCCTGGGTTCCGCGCGGGTCGGTTTCCACCTTGGCCACGCGTTCCACTTCGAAATCGTCGTAATGACCGCTGGCATCCAGCTTCTGGCGCAGGTCGTAGACCAGGTGCGGATCGGTGTTCGCTTCCAGCGCGACGGTGTCGTAATAGGTCTTGAACGCCTTGAGGATCTCGCCGGCGTCATTGACGAAGTCGAGAATGTACGTGGTGTCCTTGCCCGGGTGCGCCCGGTTCAAACGCGACAGCGTCTGCACCGCCTGGATGCCGCCCAGCATCTTGTCCACGTACATGCCGCACAGCAACGGCTGGTCGAAGCCGGTCTGGAACTTGTTGGCCACCAGCAACAGGTGGTAGTCGGGCCGTGCAAATGCTTCGCGGATGTCGCGACCCTTGAGGCCGGGGTTGAGGTCGGCGCTGGTCTCGGTGACCGCCTGCGGATAGCTGTCCGGGTCATTCACTTCGCCGGAGAACGCCACCAGCACGCCCAGCGGATAGTTTTGCCGGGCGATGTAGGCGCGGATCGCCTTCTGCCAGCGCACCGCCTCCTTGCGGCTGCCGACCACCACCATCGCCTTGGCCTTGCCATCCAGCAGCGGCTGCACGTTCTCGCGGTAGTGCTCCACCACGATCTGCACCTTGGAGGCGATGTTGTAGGGATGCAGGCGCACCCACTGCATGATCCCCTTCATCGCCGCGCTGCGTTCCACCTGCGCCTCGTCGTACTCCTTGCCATCGTGGGCCAGTCTGAAGGCGAGCTTGTACGGCGTGTAGTTCTTCAGCACGTCGAGGATGAAACCTTCCTCGATCGCCTGGCGCATCGAATACACGTGAAACGGCTGCGGCAGGCCATCCGCACCGGGGCGGCCGAACAGCTCCAGCGTCTTCTGCTTGGGCGTGGCGGTGAACGCCACGTAGGTCAGGCCCCTGTTGCCACCCGCACGCGCCGCCATGCCGGCAGCCAGCATGGCTTCGGTATCAATCTCGCCGCCGTCCTGCAGCTCCGCCCATTCCTCGGCACTCAGCAGCTGCTTGAGCTTGGCCGCCGCCTCGCCGGTCTGCGAGCTGTGTGCCTCGTCGGCGATCACCGCGAAGCGCTTGCCCTCGGTGGCGGCCAGCTCCTGCACCGCCTGCAGCGCGAACGGAAAGGTCTGGATGGTGCAGACGATGATCTTCTTGCCATCCTTCAGCGCCTGGCCGAGTTGCGCACTCTTGCTGCCGTGCTCGCTGGTGATGGTTTCCACCACGCCGGTGGTGCGCTCGAAGTCGAAGATGGCTTCCTGCAATTGCGCATCCAGCACGTTGCGGTCGGATACCACCAGCACGCTGTCGAACATTTTCTTGTGCTGCGCATCGTGCAGGTCGGCCAGGAAGTGCGCGCTCCAGGCGATCGAATTGGTCTTGCCCGAACCGGCCGAATGCTGGATCAGGTAGCGCTGCCCCGCGCCCTCGGCCAGCACGTCGGCCACCAGCTTCCGCGTGGCGTCGAGCTGGTGGTAGCGCGGAAAGATCACACTGGTGAGCTGCTTCTTGTCGTCGCGCTTGCCGATCAGGTAGCGGCCGAGAATTTCCAGCCAGCTGTCGCGCGCCCACACCTCTTGCCACAGATACGCCGTGGCAAATCCGTCCGGGTTCGGCGCATTGCCGGCCGCGCCGTGATCGCCGCGGTTGAACGGCAGAAAGCGCGTCGCTGGTCCGGCCAACCGCGTGGTCATCATCACCTCGGCCTGGCTCACCGCGAAATGCACCAGCGCGCCACCGGGAAACCCCAGTAGCGGTTCCAATTGTCCGCCCCTGGGCTGCGGGTGACGGTCGAAGCGGTACTGGTCCACCGCATCGCCCACGCTCTGGGTGAAATCGGATTTCAGCTCGGCCGTGGCCACCGCGATGCCGTTGACGAACAGCACCAGGTCCAGCGCATCCTTGGTGTTGTTCGGCGAATGCCGCACCTGCCGCACCACGCGCAACCGGTTCGCCGCGTAGTGCTGAAGGATCAGCGGATTGATCGCCAGCGCCGGCTTGAACTGCACCAGCGACAACGGCTGCTTCAACCCCAGCATCTCCACGCCCCGGCGCAACACCTCCAGCGTGCCGCGCTCGTTGAGGTTCTTGCGTACGCGCTCGGCAATGCGTTCGGCGGCGGCCGGGCCGTGGGTCTTGCTCAGGCGCTGCCAGCTGTCCGGCTGGGTCGCCTCGATCCAGGCCTGCAGGTCGGGCAGATACAGGCCATGCGTGTGGTCGTAATGCTCAGCGTCACCTTCGGCGTAGAGCCAGCCGTTGGCGGCCAGATGCTCGACGATGGCCTGCTCGAAATGGACTTCCTTGTGCAGGTTCATGCCTCACCCAGCAAATCGGCATGGTTGTCGTGCAGCCATTGCTCGGTATGCGCCAGCAACTTGCTGCCCTCGTCCAGACACGACGCCAGTGTCGCCTCGGAAATCGGATCGCCTTCGTAGTCACTGAGATTGCGTTGTTTGCGCAACGCATCCAACACAATCACGGTAGGCGTCGGCACGCCCATGGTCAGGGTCAGGCACTGGATCGCGGTCTGGTGATGGCCCGGCTGGCTGGTCGCGGTGCGATAGCCGCTGGCCCACAGACCCAGCATCGCGCATTGCATCACGCACTTGTAGGCCGCGTCGAAGCGGTTGTCGGTGCTGATGGCCGCCACACGTGCATCCGTCAGATTGCGTTGCGCCGCCGCCAGCAGCTTGCGCACCGCCGCGCCGTCAGGCGCGTGCGCCAGCAGGCGTTTGATCGCCAGCAAGTTTTGCAAGGTCATCCTTACCCCCCCTCAGGAACACATTGGGCTTGTCCAGAAACTGGCGGATGAAAGCATCACCCTCGCCTGCCCGTCGCCGAAACTCAGTCGGTGCATACAGCACCGGATTGATCTCTCGCTGCAACGCCTGTTGCGCCGGATACAAGGCCTGCGCCAGCTCGGCAAACCGCACCTCGCCAATCACCAGCAGGTCGATGTCGCTACCGGCCGACTGCGTGCCGCGTGCCATCGAGCCGAACACCAGAGCCACGTTGATATTACCCACCAGCGGCAGCAATGCCTCACGCAGCACCGGCACCATGCCAAGGGTCTTGCGGAACATGGCCGTGAGTTCAGCAAACAATGGACACTGTGCATCGGCCTGGTAGCGCACCTGATTGCCTTGCTCGGTACGCAGCAGCAAGCCAACGCTCACCAGTTTTTCCAGTTCACGCCCTACGGTGCCCGCGTGACTGCCGGTCAGTCGGGCGAGCTCGCGCAAATGGAAACTCTCATCCGGATTCAGCAGCAACTGCGCCAGCACCCGTTGCCGGGTGGCGGGGAAGAGCAGATCCATCAGTGCCGTTGTGTTGCTCATTAGGCGACGAATGTAGCCAAATCGGCAACACTCTGCAATATCGAGCGAACTGCAGCCGGGTAGGTAGGGGTGAGCTTGCGAACCCCAACATTTTTGCCGCGCCGCAAGTCATGTTGGGCATCGCTTCGCTCACCCCAACCTACGGGCTCGATATTCGCAATTCGCGAATTGCGGATATCGCAATAGCCGGGCTAGTAAGCAAGCCGTGAGGCGAATGTCGACCGCCTGCAAATCAGTACCGGCAATCACTGAATTGGGTTCCGCTCCCGACTCAATCCCCTTCGTACCCACGCGCCTTGTAGCGCTCAATGGATGGGCTCTCAAAGTCGGCCGCCAACGCAAGCACGTCACTCGACAACATCACCGCCACATCGTCGGCGAAGATCGGTACGACGCCGCCCTCCTCCGGATCATCCAGCCATCCATCTCCAACGTCAGTGCCCATCGACAGCACCCGTTGCATGGCCAATGGAAGTTCATCGATATGGCCGACGACGAAGTCTTCGACAATCTCCAGATACGTTTCCCAGAAGAAAGAGTGCTCGCCCTGAACCTGGACGCAAAACTCCTCCCACACGTTCGCCAGGCCGGAGTCGTCGCTGAGGCCCTCCAGCATCTCTTCGAGATCCTTCACCACCAACCCGGCGACCTGGGCGCGCAAAGTCGCCGCCAGATCGCGTATCAACTGACGTTCGACGGTCATCTTGCCCCCTCCGGACTATTCCAAAACGTCATGCTCAGCCCTCGCCGTAACTGCGTTCCAGCAACGGCAACGCACGTTGCAGGCCGGCCCGGTTGCGCAGGCGCGGCTGGGTAGGTTGGGGTGAGCTTGCGAACCCCAACATTTTCGCCGTGCCGCAAACCATGTTGGGCATCGCTGCGCTCACCCCAACCTACGTCAGGCAGTGCGTCCGCTCAAGTTCATCCAGGCCCTCAGCTCTCGCCGTAGCTGCGTTCAATCAGTGGCTTTGCCCGTTCAAAATCAGCCATGGTTCGCAGGCACAGTTCGAGATCGCCCGTGCCCCAGGTGCCGATGTTGCGCACGTCGCGGCTGAAGCCCGCTTCCAGCGCAACCGTGTCAGGGTCCAGCTTGAGCATGACCAGCAGCTTGTCCTTGTATGGAATCACGCAGGCGAAGTTCTTCAGGCGGCGGAAGGCGACATACAGTTTCAGGTGCTTTTCCTGCACGTCGTCGCCGAGCGCGAGCAACTGGCTGGAGACGGCTTCATACAGTGCACGGATTTCCGGATGCGCCTGTTCCAACTGCTCCTCGGCGGTCTTGTCCTTGCCGACGGGCTTTGTCTTGATGGCCGTGGTTCCGTCCACGTGCTTCTCTTTCACCGTGGTGGCGTCGTCCACCGTCACCGCATTGACCAGATCGAGCAGCAGCAAATCATCGCCGAACAGCTTGTAGCGGATCAGTTCAATATTGCGTGGAATCTGCTGCACGGCGTGCTGGTCGTAGCGGGTAAAGTCGGCCGCGATGCACAGCAGCCGGGTGCCAGTCCAGTCGATCTCGTTGGCCACGTCCTTGCCCAGCTTCTCCATTACCAACCACTGGAATTCGGCGCGGTGATCGAGCAACCAGTCCAGGTAGAACAGGCCCTGGCTCATCACGTTCTCGTTGCTGTGACGTTTGTACTCGATGATCACCGGGCAACCGTTCTCGTCCAGGCCCAGCGAGTCGATGCGGCCGCGATGCGTCTTGCCGGTGGCGTATTCGCTGGCGAGGAAACGCACGCCGAGGAAAGTCGGCATCTGCGCTTCGATCAGGGACTGCAACTGCTTTTCGACTGATGCGGCGCGGCCGGACAGTTCCACCGCATCGCTGCCGGTCAGGCGGAACAACTGGATATCGCTCATGAATTTTCTCTCATCGCTCATCTCCATTTTCACAGGCGATCTGCAGGTATTCGATTGGTAACGCGAACTCGGATCTCAGGTGCGACAGAAACTCGCTAGTGATTTCATCGAGTGGGGCATCAGATACGACATGCATGGACACGGGTTGCAATCCGCCACGACGGTAGGCGTATTCCAACAGTTGCCCCATGGCTTGACGTACCGCATCGGCTGCGGTCGGAGCCGGCTTGATCTCGTATAACTCGAAACGGCCATCGGGTAGACACACCAAAGCGTCCGCACGGCCACCGGTCCCAGTCGGACGCTCGGTGCCCACAGCGTCCTCGCCATGGCGGGCACACAGAAGTTCGAACAAGCAATCCTGGATGACATTGTGACGGTAGTCGATTTCCCGGCCTTCCGGAGAACCACGCGCATCGCCCGTTGCTAGCTTTGACGTATGTCCGGGCCGGAAAGGAACCTTTCCGTTTGCCCCCCTCAACTGCTCGAACACGAACCACGGAAACATGTTCTGCCGTTCGAGATCGCCGCCAAAGACACCACACCGTGCGAGATGGTTTGACAACGCGGCCGCCTTCGCAGCCCAGCCGCCTTCCGGTGCGACAAACCCCGTGTGTTCAGCAAACCACGGAACAATGCGTTCCTGTTTGGATGCATCTACTGTCGTGTGGTATCGCTCTGGATGAACCGCAGCGAATGCACGCGCCACCAGCAACCTTGGCACACTGGCCAGTTCACCCTGCACGCGCCACTGCTCGAATCGGTCAATGATCGCGCCGAAAGTGGCAGGACTGCCATCGGCAGCGATGTTTCCGATCACTTCAATCAACCTTCCACGCAGCCGGTCGGCGACCGCAAAACCCATGACACCCTGCCCGGCATTGCTCACCGCATTGTCGCGGGATTTCCAGATGAGATCGAACAGATCCTCGGGTGCTTTCCGGGACAAAGCCTCACGCACTCGCGCCAAGGTTTGCGTATAACGCGGCAACCAGTAGACGAATTGAGGGTTGTCGGACGCCATAAACCCGTCGAGGAAGCGTCGCGCTTCGACATCAAACACTGCTTGACGAGCATTGGTCACATCGGTATCCGCAACACGCCCCGTTGCACGCAACTCGGCAAGGAATTGCTCCAGACGAGGCGAAATAGTGATGCGATCAACTCTGTCGAATGTGATCGTGGTGCGCAAGCCGTTGCTTGGCCGATTTCCAGTAATGGCAAGCCCTACCTCTCCTTGGGCTAAGCGTTCAAGAAAATCCGAAACGAGCACATAGCCGCGATGGGACTCATGACGTTCTTTATGCGAATAGAAAGTGAGCATCCCATCGCGGACATCCACACGAGGATGAATCACCTCCTCGGGCGACTCTGCCGTGCGATAGGCGATGTCCGGTATTACTCCGTCGGCCACGAAATCTTCAATGCGGATCATCCTGCGCCTCCATCGCCCCTCGCACGTCGATCTTGCCGGTGACGGCAGCAGCGATCAGAGCGCTGCGGCGTTCCTTGAGAAGCGAAATGGCCCGAGTGGAAGCATCATGAAGCGCATCGAGTCTCGCATTCTCACATTCAACGAAAGCGAGAACCGCCGCTTGCTCTTCGTGTGGCGGAAACAGGATGGGAAGCTCCATGACGTTCGTGGACGAGATCGAGGCAAGATTGGTGCTCTGCTTGGATCTCCCCATGAAGTGGAACTGGGCGTACTGCGAACTGGTGATCTGATTGAGCCACTGCGGACTGACTGCATGCGGTCGCACGGCAAAGACGTGGTTTTGATGAATGCAGTCTTCGATTTCACCACCCCAGATGGCACCACGCCCAAGCTTGTCAAAGTCCCCACCTTCGTTCATTAGCACGTCGCCAACCTGAAGGCGATATCTGTCGAGCTGCTCTGGTTCGATATCGATCGTCGTGACCTGCTCCAATGCGAGATGACCGTCCTGAACATTGGCGACACGCAGATAAGGAACCGTGATGGTCTCCTTCCCTTGATTGTCCTTGCCTTTCGCGATCCCAGTCTGCACAGATGCAACGAACTTGAGACGCGTAACGCGCCAATGCGCCGGCACTTCGCCCAGCCACGACACGCCGGAGTCTTTCATTGGAGCGTTGGGGTTGAGGCCGCGGGTGACGGCGTGAGAAATCGTGGCCTGGCGCTTTTCGGCCAGCAGCGTCAGCAGCTTTTCCTGCTCGGCAATCAGCGCATCGATCTTGCCGGTCTCGCGGTCGAGGAAGGCGGCGATGGCGGATTGCTCATCTAGCGTCGGCAGCGGAATCCAAAAACTCTTGAACTGATCTTGCCCTAGATTCTGCATGCTTGAGCTGGTGCCGGCACACGCAATCTCCACTTGATGTCGATAGACCGGGCTCAGCGTCCAGTAGTGCACGAAACTGGGTACACAGTTATGAAAATGAATCTGCCAAAGACGATCGGGAAGATAGATATTAGGCCGATTCTCCTTGACCAAGCCGGCTGCACCGACCAAGGCCGGCGTGTTCATGCGACTAACGATGACAGTGTCTTTTTCGACAGCGCATGCAACGCGGCTCAGCTCCTCTTCGAGCACAGCCTTGTTCTCTTCGAAACGAAACGTGCCGTCATACACGCAGCTGGTTTTCAGCACGCCGGCCGATCCATCAGCCGCCGGTGTGTCAACTGCGTTGACGCTTACGCCGGAATCGATCGCTTTGATGACCGTTTTTACCTTGCTGACGCTCCAATGGGCCGGCACGTCGCCCGGCCAAGCCACGCCACTGTCCTTGTACTGCGCATACCGCGGCAGGCTCATGGTGCCTCTCCGTCATTCCCGCGAAGGCGGGAATCCAGTGCTTGAGGGATTGATGGTTGGTCGCGTTCTGGATTCCCGCCTTCGCGGGAATGACGAGCAGGGGGCTGCGAGGAATGAGGCGCTTCGTCACCGACGATTTCGGGCCACAGATCGCGCCAATCCGGGTTGGACGCCTCGATCAGACGCAGCTTCCAGTCGCGGTTCCACTTTTTCAGGGCTTTCTCGCGGGTGATCGCGCTTTCCATGGTGTCGTGTTGTTCGTACCAGACGAGTGTCTTGATCCGGTATCGGTGGGTAAATCCTTCAACGACGCCTTCCCGGTGCTGCCAGACGCGCTGCACCAGGTTGGAGGTGACGCCGATATAGAGCGTGCCGTTGCGGGCGCTGGCCATGATGTATACGGCTGGGTGGAGTTCACGCGTCATGGCTGGCTCACTGGATTCCCGCCTTCGCGGGAATGACGGTGGGGTGTGCTGGTCGTTGCAGGCAAACTCATTCCGCCAACTCCCCCAGCATCGCCATGATCCGCGCCGACACGCCCTTCAGTTCTTGGTCGATGGTGTGCAAATCCCGCGGTGGCTCAAACACGTAGAAGTGGCGGTTGAACGGGATCTCGTAGCCGACCTTGCTCTTCGCTTCGTCGATCCATGCGTCGGGCGCGTGCGGCAGCACCTCGCGCTTGAAGTAGGCCTTGATGTCCTCGTTCAAGGGGACGTTCTCGGTGTCGCGAAGTGAACTGTCCGGCTGCGGCTTGCCTTTGAGCTTGCCTTTCTGGCCCAGCACGACCTTGCCGGCCTCGTCGCGCAGCGGGCGTTCGACGGTGATCGTGGTGTAGCCGAAGTCCTCGTTCCTGAAGATGCGCGCGATCGGCGCGACCTTCACCTTGCCACCGGCGGGTGGTTCGGGAGCGAATTCGGCGGCGGCGATCACTTGGCGGCCGGTTTCCTTGCCGGCGGCGTCGAAGACGGTGGCCAGTTCAGCTTCGGCGAAGTCGCCGAACAATCGGGTGATGGTGGCGATGTGGTCGTCGCTCATCTCCTTGCGCTTGCTGCCGAGGCTCTTGCGCATCTTCTGCCAGAAGCTGCCGGCATCGATCAGTTGCACAAAGCCCTTGCGGTCGGCGGGTTTCTTGTTGGAGATGATCCACACGTAGGTGGCGATGCCGGTGTTGTAGAACATGTCGGTGGGCAGGCCGATGATGGCTTCGACCAGGTCGTTCTCCAGCACGTAGCGGCGGATTTCGCTTTCGCCGCTGCCGGCGCCGCCGGTGAACAGCGGCGAGCCGTTGAGGACGATGCCGAAGCGGCTGCCGCCGTCGATGGCCGGCCGCATCTTGGCCAGCAGGTGCATCAGGAACAGCATGGAACCGTCGGACACGCGCGGCAGGCCGGGGCCGAAACGGCCGTCGAAGCCTTTCTCCTCGTGCTCCCTGCGCACGGCTTTCTCGACCTTCTTCCACTCCACGCCGAACGGCGGGTTGGACAGCATGTAGTCGAACTTCTGGCCGCCGTGGCCGTCCTCGCTGAGCGTGTTGCCGGCGACGATGTTGGCCACGTCCTGGCCGCGGATCAGCATGTCGGCCTTGCAGATGGCGTAGGACTCGTCGTTCAACTCCTGCCCGTACAGCACGAGTTTGGCCGCCGGATTGTGCTGCAACAGGTGCTCGGCGGCGACCGAGAGCATGCCGCCCGTCCCGGCCGTCGGATCGTAGATGGTGCGCACCACGGCATTGCCGGGCTCGAGCACGTCGTCGTCCTCGATGAAGATCAGGTTGACCATCAGCCGGATCACTTCGCGCGGGGTGAAGTGCTCGCCGGCGGTTTCGTTGGAGATTTCCGCGAACTTGCGGATCAGCTCCTCGAACACCAGGCCCATCTGCGCGTTGTCGACTTCGTGCGGATGCAGGTTGATGTTGGCGAATTTCTCGGTGACCAGGTACAGCAGGTTGGCCTTGGCCAAACGCTCGACCTGGGTGAAGAAATCGAAGCGCTCGAAGATTTCTCGTACCGCGGGCGAGAACGCCTGTACGTACGTGTAGAGGTTCTGGCGGATGTGGTCCTGATCGCCCACCAAGGTGGGCAGATCGAGTGCCGACGTGTTGTAGAACGACTGCTTCGCCTTGCGCAGCAGGAACGGATCGGGGTTGAGGCCGGCCCTGGTCTTGGCCTCGAACTCGGCCAGCACCGCTTTCCGGGTTGGCTGCAACACGCAATCCAGCCGTCGCAGCACGGTGAACGGCAGGATCACCCGGCCGTATTCGGATTGTTTGTAGTCACCGCGCAGCAGGTCGGCGACGGACCAGATGAGGGCGGAAAGCGAAGCTTGATTCATTTGTTCTAAAAACCTGAGGATCAGTGGGACGCGCTGGCGCGGTGGAATCGGGCCAGTAGCAAGGGCAACGCCGTACCGCTACAGAACGATGGGCCGATATGGCCACTGGATATGCCGCCATGGGCAAAGGCCGGCACGCACACCAACTCGTCCGTGGACAACGTCACTCTGACCAAGCGCTGGTGCCGACGCGCCAGCAATGCCTCGAATGACTGGCCGTCCTCCGCCCAAACGGGCATCGGCCAGGGCAGGAGCCAGTGCATCGCACGGCCATGGGTCAGCTCGCAAACCCCAGCTTTCGGGTGCTCGCGGAACAGGTCGGCAATACGGGAATGGGTCATTGGAAGAGAATGCCGGAGGCGTCGAGACGAGGGCCGAGCGCACACCGCGATCGCATGTCTTGCTGGCAACGCGTTCCCCCTGCCTCGGCCGTGATGGCACTCCCGAGTATCAACAATCGGGCCGGCGATGGCGAGCCCGGCCTGGTCGGCCGCCGCAACGACGAGCACGAAGGAGACGAGTACGCCTACTCGCCCACGTAACTGCGCGGCACCCGCTTCAGCGCGCACAGCAGCTGGTACGCGCTGGTCTCGCAACGCGCAGCCAGGTCATGCACGCGCACCTGCGCTCCCCACAACTCGATCCGGCTGCCCAGGCCGGCGGCGGGGTGGTCGGTGAGGTCCACCGTCAGCATGTCCATCGACACGCGGCCCACCAGATCTCCCGGGCGGCCATCAATGGTTACCGGCGTACCGTTGGGCACGAATTGCGGATAGCCGTCCGCATAACCCATCGCCACCACGCCGATGCGGCTGGGCCGGCGGGTGACGAAGCGCGCGCCATAGCCCACCGGCTCGCCCACGCCGAGGTCACGCACACTGATGATTCCCGACTCCACGGTCATCACCGGACGCAAGCGGTCGGCCACGGGATGGGCACCGGCGAACGGCGATGCGCCGTACAGCATCAGGCCGGGCCGCGACCATGCATCGTGCACCTCCGGCCAGCCCAGCAGTGCGGGCGAATTCTCCAGGCTGGTCGGCAGCGACGCTTCCGCGCAGACCTGATTGAACAGCGCCAGCTGTTGCTCGGTACGGTCGCAACCCAGTTCGTCGGCGCGGGCGAAATGAGTCATCGCCACCACGTCACCGACGTGCGACATCGCCTGCAGGCGATGCAGCGCGGCGCGGTAATCCTGCGCCGCCAGACCCAGACGGTGCATGCCCGAGTCGAGCTTCAGCCACACCGTGAACGGCTTTGCCGGCCGCGCGCGCTCGATGGCATCGATCTGCCAGTGCGCCTGCACCACGAACCACAGGTCGTGCGCTTCGATCAGCGCCAGCTCGGCCGCCTCGAAAAAACCTTCCAGCAGCAGGATCGGCGCGCGTATGCCGGCCTCGCGCAGTTCCAGCGCTTCCTCGATGCAGGCCACGCCAAAACCGTCGGCCTCGGGTTCCAGCGCGCGGGCACAGCGCACCGCGCCGTGGCCATAGGCGTCGGCCTTGACCACGGCCAGCGCCTTGCGGCCACCCAGTTCGCGCGCCAGGCGATAGTTGTGGCGCAGCGCGGCCAGGTCGATGAGCGCACGTGCCGGGCGCATCAGGCAGCCGTCCCGGCAGCGCGCATGCCGTAGCGGGAAATATCCAGGCCCTCGCCACTGATCTGCGGCGGCCGCCCGGTCATCAGGTCGGCCAGGTAGCGCCCCGAGCCGCAGGCCATGGTCCAGCCCAGCGTGCCGTGGCCAGTGTTGAGGTAAAGGTTGTCGAGGCGGGTGGCGCCGACCACGGGCGTGCCGTCCGGCGTCGCCGGGCGCAGGCCGGTCCAGAACGTGGCGCGGGTGAGGTCGCCGCCTTGGGGATACAGGTCGTTGATCACTTTCTCCAGCGTCGCGCGCCGGCGCGGCGACAGCGACAGATCGAAGCCGGCAACCTCGGCCATGCCGCCAACGCGGATGCGCTGGCCAAGCCGGGTCACGGCGACTTTGTAGGTTTCGTCAAGGATAGTGGAGGTTGGAGCCATTGCCGGGTCGGTGATCGGCACGGTCAGCGAATAGCCCTTCAACGGATAGACCGGCAACCGGATTCCCAGCGGCGCCAGCAGCCGTGGCGAATAGCTGCCCAGCGCCAGCACGTAGCGATCGGCGCGCTCCATTTGGCCGTCTATTTGAACACCGGTGATGCGGCCACCATCATGCTCGAATTTCTCGATGGTGGCACCGAAGCGGAACTCCACGCCGGCCGCCTGCGCGCGCTCGGCCAGTCGCCGGGTGAACAGCTCGCAATCACCGGTTTCGTCGTGAGGCAGGCGCAAGGCACCGCTCAACTGGTCGACCACGCCGGCCAGCGCCGGCTCGAAGCGCACGATGCCGGCGCGGTCCAGCAGTTCGTACGGCACGCCGTACTGGTCGAGCACGGCTGTGTCCTTGTCCGCGCCGTCGAGCTGCGCCTGGGTGCGGAACACCTGCATGGTGCCAAGTTGGCGGCCTTCGTATTCCAGCCCCGTTTCCGTGCGCAGCTCATCCAGGCAATCACGGCTGTATTCGGACAGGCGCACCATCCGCGCCTTGTTGATGGCATAGCGGCTGGCCGTGCAGTTGCGCAACATCTGCAGCAGCCACAGGTATTGCTGCGGGTCGAGCCCGGGCCGGATTGCCAGCGGCGCGTGGCGCATGAACAGCCACTTCAGCGCCTTCAGCGGCACCCCGGGCGCGGCCCATGGCGATGCATAGCCCGGCGAAATCTGGCCCGCGTTGGCGAAGCTGGTTTCCTGGCCCGGCGCCGGCTGGCGATCGACCACGGTGACCTCGAACCCGGCGCGCGCCAGATACCACGCGCTGCAGGTGCCGATCACGCCACTACCCAATATCAATACCCGCATTGCCCTCGCCCACCCTGTCGTTCGCCCGCACCTGCGCGGGAATCGGAGGCGAGTATAGGAAGGTTGGACCAGGCTTGTTTTCCGTCTTTTGTGCCAATGACAGGTAAAGTCACTGCCAAACAGGCAAGCAACGGAGCTTTCATGGCCGGCCAACGCCGCAACTTCGACAAAATCGACCGGAAAATCCTGCGCGTGCTGCAGGAAGAGGGCCGCATATCGTTCACCGACCTCGGCGAAAGGGTCGGCCTGTCCACCACGCCGTGCACCGAACGCGTGCGCCGATTGGAGCGCGACGGCGTGATCACCGGCTACCACGCGCGACTCGATCCGCAGCTGGTCGGCGCCGGCCTGCTGGTGTTCGTGGAGATCAGCCTGGCCTACAAATCGGGCGACATCTTCGAGGAGTTCCGCACCGCCGCGCTGCGCCTGCCCAACGTGCTGGAATGCCACCTGGTCTCCGGCGCATTCGACTACCTCATCAAGGCGCGCATCTCCGGCATGGCGTCGTACCGCAAGCTACTCGGCAGCACGTTGCTGACGCTGCCGAACGTGCGCGATTCGAAAAGTTACATCGTGATGGAAGAAGCCAAGGAAACGCTCACTCTTCCCATCGGTGACCGCATAGGTCGTGCCGATGGCGGGAACGCCGAAAAGGTGTCCTAGACTGCTTGATGTCGAACAAAAAAGCCCCACAACGCGGGGCTTTTTTTGCAGCAATCGGCGAAGGACGATCAGGCGAACGGATCGTCCAGGCTGATGGTGTCGTCGCGGTCGGCACCGGTGGCGACCAGGGCCAGGCGGCAACCGGAGAGTTCCTCCACCGCGCGCAGGTAGGCGCGGGCGGCGGCGGGCAGCTTGTTCCAGTCGCGGATGCCGGCGGTGGATTCCTCCCAGCCGGGGAATTCCAGATACACCGGCTTGCACTCCTCCCAGCCGTCGGCGTCCAGCGGCGCCAGCTCACGGCGCTTGCCGCGGTATTCGTAGGCGACGCAGACCTTGATGCTGGGCAGGCCGTCCAGCACGTCGAGCTTGGTGATGGCCAGGCCGTTGATGCCGTTGATCTGTACGGCACGCTTCAGCGCTACCAGGTCGATCCAGCCGCAGCGGCGCGGGCGACCGGTGCTGGCGCCGAACTCGTTGCCCTTCTTGCGCAGCAGCTCGCCCATCTCGTCGTTGAGCTCGGTGGGGAACGGGCCGCTGCCCACGCGTGTGGCGTAGGCCTTGCAGATGCCCAGCACGTAGTCGATGTCGCCCGCGCCCACGCCCGTGCCGGCCAGGGCGCCGCCGATGGTGGTGTTGGACGAGGTGACGTACGGATAGGTGCCGTGGTCGATGTCCAGCAGCGCACCCTGCGCGCCTTCGTACAAGATGTTGCCGCCATCGCGACGCACGTCGTGCAGGATGGTGGCGACGTCGTCGACCAGCGGACGGATGTATTCGCCCCAGGCCAGCGCGTCCTTCAGCACGGTGTCGTAATCGACCGGTTCGGCCTTCAGCCACTGGGTGAGGATGAAGTTGTGGTAGTCGACGGCGGTTTTCAGCAGCGCCGGCAACTCGTGCGGATACATCAGGTCGGCCACGCGTACGCTGCGGCGGGCCACCTTGTCCTCGTAAGCCGGGCCGATGCCGCGGCCGGTGGTGCCGATGGCCTTGCCGCCGGCGGCGATCTCGCGCGCCTTATCGACGGCGATGTGGTACGGCATGATCAGCGGCGTGGCCGGGCTGATCTTCACGCGCGAACGCACCTCGACACCATTGGCTTCCAGCTCCGCGATCTCGCTGATCAGCGCCTCGGGCGACAGCACCACGCCGTTGCCGATCAGGCACAGCGCGTCGTCGCGCAGGATGCCCGAGGGGATCAGGTGCAGCACGGTCTTCTTGCCCTTGATCACCAGCGTGTGGCCGGCGTTGTGGCCACCCTGGAAACGCGCCACCGCACTGACCCGCTCGGTCAGCAGGTCGACGATCTTGCCTTTGCCTTCGTCGCCCCATTGCGCGCCAAGGATTACGACTGACTTGCCCATGATCTTCTCGCTCACTATGCGTTGATTCCACACGGGAACCGGGAAAAAACTCGCGCATCCGGACTGGCCGCGATGCGCGTCAATGAAACCACCGCAGCAGCACCAGCCCCGCGACCACCGCGCCGGCGCCGAACAGGCGCAAGGTATGCGGCGGCAAGGTCAGCGCCTGTCGCACCATCGCCTGCCAGGCTTTGGGGGCGGCGAACAACAGCAGGCCCTCGATCACCAGCACCAGGCACAGGGCGCCAAACAACTGATGCACCGATGTTGCCTAGCGCTTCTGTACGGGCTGGTTGAAGTAGCGCATGAACTCCGAGTCGGGCTTCAGGATCAGCATGCCCTTGCCATCCTCGAACGACTTACGGTAGGCCGCCAGGCTGCGGTAGAAGGTGAAGAACTCCGCATCCTGACCATAGGCCTTGGCGTAGATCGCCGCGGCCTGCGCATCGCCCTCACCACGAATCTTGGCTGCGTCACGCATCGCATCGGCACGCAAGACCTGGCCCTGGCGATCGGCGTCGGCCTGGATCTTCTCGGCCGCTTCCTGACCGGTGTAACGCAGTTCATTGGCCAGCTGCAGCCGCTCGGCGCGCATGCGTTTGTAGACCGATTCGCTGACCTCGTTGGGCAGGTCGATGCGCTTGATGCGCACGTCGACCACGGCAATGCCGAGGTTCTTGCGCGCCGACGCATCGGTCTGCGCGCGTACGCGCTCGGTGATGTCCTTGCGGCCGCCGGAGATCAGGTCAGGCAGCGTGCGGGCGTTGAACTCAAAGCGCAGCGCATCCTTCACGATCGGGGTCAGCCGCTGCGCCGCCTGCAACTGGTCGCCGCCGGTGGCGCGGTAATACGCGGCGTTGTCCAGCACCCGCCATTTCACGTAGAAGTCGACGTTGACGCTCTTTTTCTCGGAGGTGAAATAACGCTCCGGCGGCGCATCCAGCGACAGGATGCGCTTGTCGAAATGCATCACTTGCTGGATCACCGGGATCTTGAAATGCAGCCCCGGCTGGTAATCGGTGTGCACGATGCGGCCGAATTGCAGCAGCAGCGCGCTGTGCCCTTCGCGAACCACGAACATGCTGTTGAGCCCAAGCAGGATCAACAGCACCGCGACGACGCCTGCGGCTATCCGGCTCATGGCTGTGCTCCCTTGTCGGCTGAATTGCTGCTGGCAGCGGGCACCACGACACTCGCGCTGGATGAATCCGCATTGGCCGAGGTGGCCGTGCCGCCCTGGTGTGCCGGCAGGTTGATGATGTTGCGGCCGTCGGAGCCGTCGATCACCTTGGGGTTGTCAGCCATCACCTGTTCCATGGTTTCCAGCCACAGCCGCTTGCGGGTGACCTCCGGTGCCGCCTGGTACTGCTTCAGCATCAGGTCGAAGCGGTCGGTGTCGCCTTCGGCGCGGGCAATGCGCTCGGCCTTGTAGCCTGCCGCCTCGGCCGCGATGCGCGCCGCGTCGCCGCGCGCCACCGGCACCACCTTGCTGGCGTAGGCCAGGGCGCCGTTCTCGATGCTCTGCTTGTCTTCGCGGGCGTTGTTGACGTCGTCAAAGGCGTCCTTCACCTCGTTCGGCGGCGCCACGTTCTGGAAGCTCACCTCGGTGACGCGCAGGCCCGAGTTGTAGCTATCCAGCGTTTTCTGCAACGCCACCTGCGCCTCGCTGACCAGGCTGGCGCCGGCCGCGGACAGGATCTGGTCCATGTCGCTGCCGCCGATCACCGAGCGCACCGCCGCCTCCGCCGCCGCGCCCGTGGTGCCATCGGGGTCGTTCAGCGAGAACAGGTATTTGCGGGCGTCGTCCACCTGGTATTGCACGGTGAAATCGATGGTGATGATGTTTTCATCGCGGGTCAGCATGGCGACCTTGTCGGTCACCGAGCGGATGCGGGTGGCTTCGACCTTGGTGATCGTCTCTAACGGTATCGGCAGCTTCAGGTGGAAGCCCGGCGGCAACGTGCGCGAATACTGGCCAAAACGCAGTACCACGCCCGCTTCGCGCGCACCGACGATGGTGTAGCTGCTGAACAGCACGCTCAACACCAGCAAGGCCACCACGACGGTGACGATGCCGCCCGCGCCATTGCCGAACTTGCCGAAACGGCCCTTCAGCTGCTTGAGCAGGTCGTCCAGGTTCGGCGCGCCGCCCGAAGGCCGCTTGCGATTCCATGGATCGCCCTGTTGTCCCTTACCGGGTTCATTCCACGCCATGAGTCAGTCTCCTTGGGACCGCTGGAGGCCGGCAGCCACGGCCGGAGCACACGTTGAAAGGGGAAACCACATGATGTCTGCCATAACGATGGGGGCATGTGCCGACCCGGTCAGGCGGCAGCACAAACGCCGGACAGTTTAGCAGAGCCTGACGCATTGATCCGCTGCCCGCGACCGTCTCGACCGGGCCACGCCGGCGCTGCCAGGCGCCTTGGATGGAGAGCACCGCTAGGACGCCGGGGCCAGCAGATCACGCAGCATGCCGGCCTCCGTCGCATCGGCGCCCAGCGGCGCCAGCACGCTGCGCGGCGCATCGATCCGCAACCGCCAGCCGTGCTCGTCGACCGTTTCCTCGGCAATCGCACCGGAGGCCTTGAGCCGGGCATGCAGGCGACCGGCGGTCAGCGGCAGATGCAGCGACGACTGCACCCGGTCGCCACCCAGCAACTCGCCCAGCGCCTGGTGCAGCAACTCCACCCCCGCGCCGGTGGCGGCCGACAGCCACACCCGATATGGCCGCCCGTCGCCATCGCGGTCGATCCGCGGCTCAAGGCCGGCCAGGTCGATCTTGTTCATCACCTGCAACTGCGGCAGATCGCCGGCGTCGATCTCCTGCAGCACCTTGTTGACCACCCGATGCAACGGCTCGCGCTCGTCGTCGGCGGCATCGCTGACATGCAACAGCAGATCCGCCTCGCGCGCCTCGGCCAGGGTGGCGCGGAACGCGGCCACCAGGTCATGCGGCAGCTCGCGGATGAAGCCGACCGTATCGGCCAGCACGGCGGGGCCGCAGCTGAGGCCGTCGATCTTGCGCACGGTGGGGTCCAGCGTGGCGAACAACTGGTCGGCGGCGTACACCTCGCCGGTGGTGAGCGCATTGAACAACGTGGATTTGCCCGCGTTGGTGTAGCCCACCAGGGCGACGCGCGGCACCGTGTTGCGCAACCGCGCACGGCGCTGCTGGGTGCGCTGGGTCTGCACTTTTTCCAGTCGCTTGCCGAGGATCTTCACCCGCTCGTTGAGCAGGCGACGGTCGGTTTCCAGCTGGGTTTCGCCGGGGCCGCGGTTGCCGATGGCGCCGCCGCGCTGCGCGTCCAGATGGGTCCAGCCGCGCACCAGCCGGGTGGCGATGTGCTTGAGCTGGGCCAGCTCCACTTCCAGCTTGCCCTCGTGCGAGCGGGCGCGCTGGGCGAAGATGTCCAGGATCAGTCCGGCGCGGTCGACCACGCGCACCTTGAGCTGCTTTTCGAGGTTGCGCTCCTGCACCGGGGTCAGCTCGTGATCCACCAGCACCAGGTCGGCCTCCAGCGCGGCCACCGCCTCGGCCACTTCGTCGGCCTTGCCGCTGCCGATGTAGAAGCGCGGGTTGGGCACGTCGATACGGGCGGCGATGGCCGTCAGCACCTCGGCGCCGGCCGACTTGACCAGTTCGGCGAATTCCTCGGCGCGGCGGGCGCTGTCGCCCTCACCGCGCGAATGCGGCATGACCAGTACGGCGCGGTCGCCTTTCTTCTGTCGATCAAACACGAATGGGGTGGGCCTTTGCGGAAGCGAACCTACTTCATGCGGGCCGCCACCCCATCAATCAAGCGCCGGCGTCGGCCGGCGTGCCGGCGGCGGGCGCGGCGTCGTGGTCGGCGTGGCCCTCGTGGTCATCCGCGCCACCGCTGATGCGCACGTTGCGGCTGGGCACCACGGTGGAAATGGCGTGCTTGTAGACCATCTGGCTTACCTGATTGCGCAGCAACACCACGAACTGGTCGAACGATTCCACCGTACCCTGCAGCTTGATGCCGTTGACCAGGTAGATGGCCACCGGCACGCGCTCGCGCCGCAATGCATTGAGAAACGGATCCTGCAGCGATTGTCCCTTGGACATGTTTTGTTCCCCTGGCGACGGACGGGTCCGGAAAAAAAGCGCCTGCGGCGTCCGGCCCAACTCCGGTGATGGTAACCGCTTTCAAATGCTTGATGAAAGGTGGTTTTCAACCTGCTGGCGCAAATGAGCAAGGGTTGGCAAAAGCACGTTCAGCGAGGCCCGGCGGCACCGTCCAGCAGCCATTGCACGGCGTCGGTCACGCGGGGTCTGCAGCCCGATTCGTCGGGGTCGAAAAAACGCGCGCCGAGGTCGCTGCGCAGCCAGGTGATCTGCCGCTTCGCCAGCTGGCGGGTGGCGAAAATAGCCTGGTCGCGGAAGGCGGCCGCGTCGATGCTGCCTTCCAGGTACTGCCACGCCTGGCGGTAACCCACCGCGCGGATGGCGGGCAGGTCGGCATGCAGGTCCCCACGTTCGCGCAGCACACGCACCTCGTCCAGAAAACCGTCCGCCAGCATGATGTCGAAACGCTGAGCGATGCGTTCGTGCAACACGCTGCGATCGCGAGGCATCAATGCCAGTTTCAGCACGCGCCAGGGGAAGGGCGCCTCGTGGCCACGCTGCTGCAATTCGGACAACGGGCGGCCGCTCAGCTCGATCACCTCCAGCGCGCGCTGCAACCGCTGCGCGTCGTTGCTGCCGATGCGTGCGGCCGCCGCCGGATCGAGTTGCGCCAGCCGCGCATGCAGCGCGGGCCAGCCGAGTTGCCGCGCCTCGGCACCCAGTCGCTGCCGGATCGACGCGTCGGCTTGCGGCAACGCCGACAGCCCCTGCTGCAAGGCCCGGAAATACAGCCCGGTGCCGCCGACCAGCAGCGGCACCCTGCCCCGCCCGCTGATCGACCGCATCGCCACCAGCGCGTCGTCGCTGAAATTCGCCGCCGAATACGGCTGCGCCGGGTCGCGGATATCCACCAACGCGTGCGGGTAGCGCGCCAGCGTCGCCGCGTCGGGCTTGGCCGTGCCGATGTCCATGCCGCGATAGACCAGCGCGGAATCCACACTGACCAGATCCAGCGGAAACTGTTCGCTCAACGCACACGCCAGCGCGGTCTTGCCCGAGGCAGTGGGGCCCATCAGGAAGATGGCGAGGGGGCGCTGGTCAATGGGCATCGCGGTCAATCAGCCAACCGTCGGCGGCGCGAAAACGGCGGCTACCTCATCCGCGTCCAGCGCCCGCCATTCGCCCAGCGGCAGCTCGCCCAGCGTCAACGCGCCGACCGCGACGCGCTGCAGGGTTTCCACGTGGTTGCCCGCGGCGGCAAACATCCGCCGCACCTGGTGATAGCGCCCTTCGGTGACGGTGAGGCGCGCATGGCGCGGGCCCAGCACCTGCAACTGCGCGGGTGCCAGCGGCTCCTTTTCCGATTCCAGCATCAGGCTGCCACTGGCGAACAGCGCGCCTTCGTCGCCGCGCAGGTCCTGTGCCAGCGTGGCCTCGTACACCTTGGCCACCTGCGCCTTGGGCGAAATGATCCGGTGCAGCAGCGCGCCATCGTCGGTAAACAGCAGCAGGCCGGTGGTGTCGCGATCGAGCCGGCCCACGCTGGACAAGGCCGGCGTGCGCACGTTGAACCGCGGCGGCAGCAGGTCGTACACCACCCGGCCCGGATCCTTGCGCGAACAGGTGACGCCCAGCGGCTTGTTGAGCATCAGCACCAGGCCGGGCGGCGGATCGAGCGGCTCGTCGTCGACGCGGATGTTTTCGTGTGGCACCACGTCATCGGCGTACAGCACCTCGCCATCCGTGTCGGTGATGCGCCCGGCGCGGAACAGCTGGGTCACGTCCTTGCGGCTGCCGTAGCCCAGGTTGGCGATCAACTTGACCAGTTTCATGGACGCACCCCGTTCGCTTCGATCACCTTGAACCCGTCCTGCGTGGTCACCGTGGTGACGTGATGGAAACGCGCCGCCAGGATCGCCTCATACGGCAGGTGTCGGTTCGCCACCAGCCACAGCCGGCCATCCGGCAGCAGCGCATCGGCGGCGCTGGCGATGAAGGCGCGGCCCAGTTCGGGCAGGTCGGCGCGGCCCTGGTGGAACGGCGGATTGCTGACGATGGCGTCGTAGCGCCGCGGCAAACCGCGGGTGACGTCGTGCCAGTGCACCGCCACTTCCACGTCGCGACCACTGGCCTGTTGCGCACGCGCCAGGTTGATCCGCGCCGGTTCCAGCGCCCGCGCCTCCGCTTCGTACAGGTCGATCGCCTGCACCCGCGGACAGCGGGCGATGATTTGTGTGGCCAGATAACCATAGCCGGCCCCCAGGTCGGCCACCCGCCCGCGCAGATCGGCCGGCAGATGCGCGGCCAGCAAGGCGGAGGCGGGGTCGATCCGGTTCCAGGCAAACAGGCCGGGCCGGCTGACCAAGCCGTCGTCGGTTTCGCGCGGCGCATCCAGCGCCAGCCATTGCGCCAGCAAATCGCGATCGACGTTGTCCGCCGTCGGCGTGGTCCAGAAAACGCGACATTTGTGCTTGGACAGATGCTGCACTGAGCCGGCCAGTTTCATCAGGTCGGCCTCGCCGGATTTCGCACCTTCCGCATTGGGCATGCTGACCAATACCGTGCCGCCCGGCGCCGTGTGTTGCAACGCGCGGGCGAACAGCGCGCGCGCCTCGTCGCGCTGGCGTGGCGGCAGGACAAGTACAAGCGGGAAACGCTCGCCCCCGGATGCTTCGCCCACATGCAGGCCACAGCGACTGAGTTCATCGGCGAACGGCATGAAGCTTTGTTCGCACAGCCACGCCGATTGCGCCATCTCGCGCAGACGCGCGCCGGACCGCGCACGCAGGAACAGCACGCGGCCATCCGGCGGCAGGCGCAGGTGTCCCGACTCGAAGGGAACGAACAACGCGGCCAGCGCCGTGTCCGGCGAGGCAGCAGAGAAACCGGCAACCATCACGTGGGGCTTCGCAATACGGGCGGGCGCGTAGTGTAAAGCCGGCGTCGCGTTACATCACCCGCGTGGTCAGCGGTGCGGCCGCCGATCAAGGCGCGGGATCGGCGGCAGCGGCAGGCAGTTCGTCGATCATCTGCGCCGCCAGCGGCTGGTAGCCGCCGTCGAAATGATGGCCGCCGGGCTTGGCGTGGACGTTGATCCATGCGGGCAGACCCGGCTCGGCGCAGACGCTGTCATCGCGCTCGTCCAAACCGTAGTAGCAGACCACCGGTGGCTTGCCCTGCAGCGCGAGCAGCGGTGGGCGCGCGTCGTAGTGCCGGACCGGGTTGACGCGCTGCAGGAAGGTCTTGATGTGCTCCTTCCACCAGCCCTGACTCGACATGTAGCCCTCGAGTTCGATCTCGAAATTCAGGTTCTTGCTGGCCGAGAGCAGCACCAGCTGGGTCACCCGCGCGCGGTTGGCCGGGCTCAGCCGGGACACGATGGTGGGCAGCACGTCGGCGCCGAACGAAAAGCCCACCAGCCATACCCGCCGCTTGCCCCATTGGGCGACGTATTTCGTCATCAACGCATCGAGCTGGGCGGCCGACTCGTCGGCGCTACGGTTGCGCCAGTAGTACTTGAAGGTATTGACGCCCAATACCGGAATGCCGCGCGCGCTGAAGGCATCGCCGAGTTGCTTGTCCAGATCGGCCCAGCCGCCGTCACCGGAGTAGATGATCGCCAGCACATCACTTTTGCCCACCGGTGCAACGGCGCCGGACGCCGCCGGCAGAACTACCGTGGCACGTTCCAGGCTCACGCGCGACCACGGGCTCCAGAGCGCCAGCGCACCCGCCAGACACACAACCAGCACGGCCAACAGGATCGGTCGCGCGCGTTTCATCGACGCACCACGCCGGACAACCCGCCGGAGATCAGGCTGGCCACGTTGGCCAGGATCAACGGCAAGGCAATGCCGCGGGGCACTGCCATGTAGCGCGACTCCCACTCCGGGTCGAACTTGTTCTTGTAGCGCTGCAGGCCGCGGAAATTGTAGAAACGCTCGCCGCGACCGAACACCAGCGCGCCGAATCGATTCCACAGCGGCGACTGCCGCCGACTGTGCAAACCCGCCAGCGGCGCCATGCCGAGGTTGAACCACTGATAGCCCTGCTCGCGCGCCCACTGCATCAGTTCCACGAACAGGTAGTCCATGATGCCGACCGGCCCATCCGGCAAATGCCGCATCAGGTCGACCGAGGCTTCCTCCCGCGTGTCGCCCAGGAACAGGTTGGCAAACGCCACCAGTCGATCGCCCTGCCATACCAGCGCCATCGGCGTGCGCACCAGATAGGCCGGATCGAAAGCGCCCAGCGAAAAACGCTTCTCGCGCACGTGCTTGTCGCGCAGCCAGGCGTCGGAAACTTCCCGCAGCCGCGGCAGCAGCGGCGCCACCGCCTCGGCCGGCACCACCTCCAGCCGCAGGCCCTCGCGCGAAAGCCGGTTCACCGTATTGCGCAACACCTTGCGGGATTTGCCGTCGAGGTTGAACGTCGCCAGCCGCACGCGCGCCTCCTCGCCCACCTTCAGCAAGGACAGCCCCACCTCCAGGTACAGGTCGAGATCCGTCGGGCTGACCTGATAGAACACCGGCCATCCACCGGCGCGCTCGCACTGCTCCATGAACGTCCACACCAGTTCGCGGCGAGCCTCCTCGTCGACACCCACCGGGTCGCCCATCGTCACCCAGCTGCGGCCCTCGATGTCGTACATCACGAAGGCCTTTTGCTGCTCGTCGAACAACAGCGCCTTGTCGCCCATCAAGGCCAGGTGCGCCTGCGCCGAGGCGGCGTGCTTGATCAGCGGCAAGGCCCGCGCAAGCTCGGCCTCGCTCGGCGGTTGGCAATGCAGGCGAACCGGCCGGATCAGGCTGCCCAGCGCAAACAGCAGGCCGGCCGCGGCCGCTCCCACCAGCGCACGCAATGCGCGCGGCGCCCCGCCCTGGTGAAAGCTGAATTCCCACCACAGGTCGGCGCTGTAGTCGACGTGCTTGTAGCTGAACATCACCAGCCAGATGGCGCAAACGAACACCGCCACGATCGCCGCGATCCAGCCCAGCGAAAACGTGGTGTTGAACAGCGACGCCCGTCGATAGAACAATCGATGGGCCGGCGCCAGCGCCATCGCCAACAGCGTCAGCAGGGCCGCCTCCTCGTAATCGATGCCCTTGAGCAGCGAGAACGCGGCGCCGGCCAGCAGCAGAATCAGGGTAAGCACGTACGCCGCGTCCAGGCGCCGCTGCAGGCCGCGGGCAAGAATCAGCAGCAGCATGCCGATCACGCTGGCCAGCAGGTGCGACACCTCCAGCACCGACAGCGGCAGCACCTCGCTCAGGATCGCCATGCGCAACGGCAGCGCCCGTGTGGCGCCGGAAAACAGCAGCACCGCGCCTGACACCAGGGTCAGCCCGGCGAAGAACGAGGGCAGCAAGCCGGTGAACCAGGGCGACAGCAACGATTTCCGGCGCAAGCCGCGCGCCTCCCGCTGCAATACCAGCACGGTCGCCGCACACAGCGGCAACAGGTAGTAGATGACGCGAAACGCCGCCAGCGCGCCGAGAATCGGGGCGGCCAAGGCACCGTTGCCGGTCGCGCCGAAGCCGGCGAGCATCACCGCTTCGAACACACCCAGGCCGCCCGGCACATGGCTGACCAGGCCGACGATCTGGGCAATCACGAAGATCGCCAGGAAATGCCCGAAGCCGTAGTTGAGCTGCTCGGGCATCAGCACATAGAGCACGCCCGCGGCCAGGCCCCAATCAAGCGCGCCCACCACCACCTGCCGCAGGGCCACACCGAACGGCGGCAGGCCGATGCGCCAGCGCCATACCTTCAGCGGCCGCCGCCACACACTGCCCGCCACCAGCCAGGCCAGCGGCGGCAATGCCAGCAAGCCACCCAGGTAGAGGCTGAAGGTGGCCAGTGGAAGCTCCGGCGGAAGCGGCACGCACAGCAGCGTCACTCCGGTAACCGCCAGCAGGCCGAGCCAGAAACTGCCGGTGCAATACAGCACCACCCGCGCAATCTCGACCGTGCTCAGACCGTGCTGGAGGTAGAAGCGATAGCGGATCGACCCGGACACCAGCAGCGACATGCCCACCGCATTGCTGAACGCGTAGCTGATGAACGAAATCAGGCCGACCTTGCGCCACGGCAGCGACCTGCCGATGGAAGCCAGCGCAAAACGGTCGTACAGGGTCATCACCGCGTAGCCGGCTACAGTCAGCAGTGCCGCCAGCAACAGACGGGCGTGCGACAGGCCGTGCACGTAGCGGCGCACCTGGTGGTAATTCGCTTCATGGGCCAGCGAGTGCAGCGCCCACAAGGCGAGGCACAGCAGGGTTACCGACAGCAGCGGCCCACCGAGCCGGCGCAGCAACGGCAGCATGTGCCGAGCCGGCACATGGATCGACCCGGGTTCCGCGGACCGCTCGACTTCTTGCTGTTCCACGCGACGACGAACTCCCCTGCCAGCGCGCTAGTGTAGGGCGTCGATCGCTCCGCCACGACGTACCGTATCGGCCCCGGTCAGGCGACGGTCCGCCCCAGCCGCGCCACCCAGCGGTACAGCGCCGCGTTGACCAGCACGAAGGCGATGCCGCCGATCCATATCGCGGCGGTGCCGAAGCCATCACCCACCAGTGCCAGCGGCGTGCTCTTGCCGGAGAACACCACGATCGCGGCGATCACCACGCCGATGATGCTTTCACCCACGATCATGCCCGAGGCCAGCAGCACACCCAGTTGCCTGGTGCCCTCGGGGTTGGCGCCGCGCTCGGCGCGCTTGTCGAAGTACCAGCCCACGATGGCGCCGACCACGATCATCAGCGTGGTGGAACTGGGCAGGTAGATGCCCAGGCCCACGGCCAGCGGCGGCAACCGCGCGGTACGCGTGGTGCGGCCCAGCATCTCGTCCAGCACGATCAGCGCCACGCCGATGGCGGCGCCCAGGCCGATCAGGCTCCAGTCGATATTGCCCTGGATCACGCCCTGCGCCAGCGCCGAGATCAACCCGGCCTGCGGCGCCGCCAGCGCCCGCGTGGGATCCACGCCGGGCATGCCGGCAAAGCCATAGGCCTCGTTCAACAGGTCCAGCACCGGCGGGATCACCGCCGCGCCCACCAGCACGCCCACTACCAATGCCACCTGCTGCTTCCACGGCGTGGCGTCGACCAGTTGGCCGGTTTTCAGATCCTGCAGGTTGTTGTTGGCGATGGTGGCCACCGCGAAAACCACTGAGGTGGCGAACAGCGCAAACGCCACCATGCCCTTGCCGGTGTCGCCGGTTTGCGCCTGCACGCCCAGCATCAGCAGCAGCGCGGCGATGATCACCACCAGAATGCCCACGCCCGACAGCGGACTGTTGGACGAGCCGATCAGCCCCGCCATGTAGCCACACACCGCCGAGACCAGAAAGCCCATCACCACCACGAAAATCAGGCCACCGATCACCAGCAGCCACAGATGATCGCCCAGCCCGGTGGCGAGGCTGAAGTCGCCCAGCAACCAGGCGATCGGCAACAGGCAGGCCACGCTGATCAGACCTACCAGCCCGATCGGCATGTCGTGTTCGGTGCGCGGCAAGGTGGCGCCCTGGCCGGCCTTGCGCGCCCGCGACGAGGCCATCGCCGAGGTCAGGCCGCTGATCACCGGCTTCACCAGCTTGGCCAGCGTGTAGATGGCCGCCACGCCGATCGTGCCGGCACCGATGAAACGCACCTTGGCGCTCCACGCCGCCTGCGCCACGTCGACCGCGGCACCGGCGGTCGCCGCCAGCATCGTGTAATGCGGCACCGCCCAGCCCCACGCGATCACCGCGCCCAGCAACATCGCCAGGCCCACCCACAGACCCACCAGGTGACCTACCGCCAGCAGTGCGAACGACAGCGCGAAGTCGTAGCCAGTGACGCCGCCGCGATCGCCGAAGCGGAAATACTGCGCCACGTTGCCGGCGAAAACGCGGGTGGCGACCACCACCGCAAACACCGCCGACACCACGGTGCCGGCGGCCACGGCCAGCAAACCGACGCGGCTGCTTTCCTCGGACCCGGCAGCCGCATCGTCGCCACCGCCCACCTTCAGCACCTCGGCGCAGGCCACGCCTTCGGGATACGGCAGGTCGGAATCGGTGACCAGCGCACGCCGCAGCGGGATCGTGTACATCACGCCAAGGATGCCGCCGGTGGCGCAGATGCCGAACGTGATCCAGAACGGGAACCCGTTCCACCAGCCGATCATCACCAGCCCGGGCAGCACGAAGATGATCGCCGACAGCGTGCCCGCCGACGAGGCCACCGTCTGCACGATGTTGTTTTCCTGCATCGTGGAATTCTTGAAGGCGCGCAGGATCGCCATCGAGATCACCGCCGCGGGAATCGAGGTGGCGAAGGTCAGCCCCGCCTTGAGCCCGAAGAACACATTGGCCGCGGTGAAGACCAGGGTAATCACGATGCCGATGATCAGGCCGCGTACGGTGAGCTCGGTGCGCGGCGTGGCGCCGGGCAGGGGTTGTGCATTCACGACGACTCTCCCGCGCCAATAATGGCGGCAACGATAACGCGGAATGGCCGCTTACCGCGGGCCGGCGTAACCAACTTCTGGCACTGGCCCGGCCAGCTCCAGCGCGCTTTGGAAGTTGCGCCGCTCGCCCGACAGCGGATCGTCGAACGCCAGGTTGCGCGCCAGCAATTGCAGCGGGCGGCGATAGTCGTCGGCCGCCGCAGCCGCAAGTTCGGGATACAGCGTGTCGTGCAGGATCGGCGCGCCCAGCGCGGCCATATGCAAGCGCAACTGGTGCTTCCTGCCGGTGACCGGTCGCAGCGCATAGCGCCAGATATCGGCCGCGCGTTCGATCACCTCGATCAGCGTTTCGCTATTGGGTTCGCCGGCGATCTCCCGCATGCGGAAAAACGGCTCGCCCGCCACGATGCGCGAACGACGGCGCTGCGGAAACGACAGCTGCGGCAAGCCCGGCGCCAGCGCGTGATAAAGCTTGTCGATGCGCCGCTCGCGGAACAGCGCCTGGTACGCCGCGCGACTGCCCGGGTTGGCCGAGAAAAGCACCAGCCCCGCAGTGGCCCGATCGATCCGGTGCAGCGGCACCAGGTTCGGATTGTCCAGCCGGCGCATCAGCCGCCGCAGCAAGGTCTGCTCCACGAAGCCGCCCGCCGGCGTTACCGGCAGGTAGTGCGGCTTGTCCGCCACCACCAGATGCGCGTCGGCATGCAGCACGGTTTCGACGCCGGGGATCGGCATCTCATGCGCCACCTCGCGGTAATAGTGGATGCGCAGTCCTGCGCGGTACGGCGTGTGCGGCGTGATCGCCTGCCCCTGCGCATCGAGCACCCGCCCGCGCTCGATCCGGTCCAGCCATTGCGCACGGCCCACGCTGGCGAAATGCGCGCACAACGCGTCCAGCACCGTGGCCCATTCGCCGACAGGCAGGTGCACGGTGCTGGCGTGGGGGTCGTGGAAGGCGTCAGTCATCAGCACCGCAGTCTAGAGCCAGCGCGTAGAATGGCCGGCTGTTGTCTCAAGGCTGGCCCATGGCGCTCAACTCCACCATCTACAAAGTCGAACTGCAGATCAGCGACATGGATCGGCATTACTACGCCACCCACGCGCTGACCCTGGCGCGGCATCCCTCGGAAACCGAGGAGCGCCTGATGGTGCGGCTGCTGGCGTTCGCGCTGTATGCGGACGACCGGCTGGAGTTCGGCAAGGGCCTCAGCGACGAGGACGAGCCCGCCCTGTGGCGCAAGGCATACACCGACGAGATCGAGCTGTGGATAGAAGTGGGCCAGCCCGACGAAACGCGCATCCGAAAGGCCTGCGGCCGCTCGCGCCAGGTGGTGGTGATCAGTTACGGCGGCAATACCGCGGAGATCTGGTGGAGCAAGGTCGGTTCCACGCTGGCCCGCAACAAGAACCTCACCGTGCTCGACATCCCCGCCCCGACAGTGGCCGAACTGGTGACCCTGCTGCAGCGTGGCATGCGCCTGCAATGCCTGATCCAGGATGGCCAGCTGCAATTGATGAACGATACCGACGCGGTGGCCGTGGATCCGGTGAAACGCATGCTCGCCACGGACGCGTCGAAATAACCTTCCCCCATTCCCGGAGTCACCCATGCGCTGGTTGCTGCCCCTGCTCGCCGTATTCACCCTCGCCGCCTGCGGCGGCTCACCGCAAGCCCGCGCCAGTGGCCACGTGGACAAGCTCACCGTCATCGACCACACCGTAGGGACCGGCGCCGAGGCGAAGGCCGGCATGGACGTGCTGGTGCACTACACCGGCTGGCTGTACGACGAGAACGCCAAGGACAAGCACGGCACGAAATTCGACAGCTCGCGCGACAACGGCGCGCCGTTCAATTTCCAGCTGGGCGCCGGCCGGGTCATCGAGGGATGGGACCAGGGCGTAGCCGGCATGCGCGTGGGTGGCAAGCGCACCCTGCTGATCCCCGCCGCGCTCGGCTATGGCGCCGAAGGTGCGGGTGGCGACATCCCGCCCAATGCGTCACTGGTGTTCGATGTGGAACTGATCGACGTCAGCAAGCATTGATGCCTGCGTGTCTGTGGGAGCGACTTCAGTCGCGATGCTCTTGAGAGGGATTCGGGATTCGGGATTCGGGATTCGAAAAAGCATCGCGACTGAAGTCGCTCCCACAAGAGCTGCCGCTCCCATGATCAATCAGTCTTCCTGCGCCGCGGCCTCGCGCCCCTGCTGGCGGATGATCGCCTCTTCGCGCGCATCGATGATCGACTGCATCACGCTGTCCACGTCGGCGATGCTTTCGTCGAATTCGAACTGGCCGGTCAGCTCGGTGTCCGGGTGCAGTTCGCCCAGCTCGTACAGGGCCCACATCTCCTCGCCGTAGTACGTGTCCAGCAGCTCCGGCGCAAAGCGCGAAAGGCTGATGGTGATGTTGCCCACGTCACGGCGCAGCATGGCGCGCGCGGCGTTGTTGCCCGACGCGCTGACCACCTGCGGCAAGTCGATGATCACCGGACCCTCGGGGCCCACCAGCACGTTGTATTCGGACAGGTCGCCGTGGATCAGGCCGATGCACAGCATGCGCGCCACCTGCTGCATCAGGAAGCGGTGGTAGTCGCGCGCGGTGTCGGCCGACAAGTCCACCTCACCCAATCGCGGTGCCGAATGCCCGTCCGCATCGGTGACCAGCTCCATCACCAGCACGCCGCTGAAATAGCCAAACGGCCGCGGCACCCGCACGCCGGCGGCGGTGAGCTGGTACAGCGCGTCGACCTCGGCGTTCTTCCAGTTCTCCTCCATCTCCTTGCGGCCGAACTTGCTGGCCTTGCCGATCGCGCGCGCCTGGCGGCTGCCGCGCACCTTGCGCCCTTCCTGGTATTGCACGCGCGCCTGGAAACTGCGCTGGCCCATGTCCTTGTAGACCTTGGCGCAACGAACGTCCTCGCCACAACGCACGACGTAGACGGAGGCTTCCTTGCCGCTCTTGAGCGGGCGGAGCACCTGGTCGATCACGCCTTCCTCGATCAATGTCTGCAGGCCCTGGGGTGTCTTCATGCGTTGGAAAGCTTCAAGTCGTCGTGGAAAGGTCGCGATTATGGCCGATCGGATGTTGCTAGGAGTCTGGGCCGTAGAAACTTCCGAGGCGAAAAAGCGGCTGCGTGAGGACAGATTTTTGACGATTCGCCGGCCCATGGTGGTTCCATGGGCCAAGAAGCGGCAGAAATATGGACCACGCAGACGCTTTTGCAGCCCGGAAGATTTCTGCGGCCCAGGCTCCTAGTTGTTCGCCGCGCCCGCCGCGGCGATCTCGAACGAGCGCCGCCGGGCGGCGTGGTCGAACACGTTCGCGGTGATCAGCACCTCATCCGGCCGATGCCGTTCGACGAACGCGTCGATGCCCTGCCGCACCGTCGCCTCGTCGCCGACCACGGCACAGGCCAGCGCGCGCTCCACGCCGATCTTCTCCACCGGCGACCAGTACGTTTCGATGTCGTCGATCGGCGCCGGGATCAGCCCCGGCCGGCCGCGACGCAGGTTGATGAAACTTTGTTGCTGGGTGGTGAACAACCGCCGCGCCTCGGCATCGCTGTCGGCCGCAACCACGTTCAAGCCCAGCATGGCGTACGGCTGTTGCAGACGCGCGGAGGGCCGGAAATCGCGGCGGTACAGCGCCAGCGCCTCGTCCATCGCATCGGGGGCGAAATGCGAGGCAAACGCGAACGGCAGGCCCAACGCCGCCGACAGCTTGGCGCTGAACAGGCTGGAACCCAGCAGCCACACCGGCACGTCGATACCGGCGCCGGGCACCGCGCGTACCGGCTGGCCCGGCGTGGCGGGCTCGAAATAGCCGAGCAGTTCCATCACATCCTGTGGAAACGCGTCGGCACTGTCGAAATAGCGGCGCAAGGCTTTCGCGGTGGGCTGGTCGGTGCCAGGGGCGCGACCCAGCCCCAGATCGATGCGGCCCGGATACAGCGACGCCAGCGTGCCGAACTGCTCGGCCACCTGCAGCGGCGCATGGTTGGGCAGCATGATGCCGCCGGCGCCCACGCGGATGGTCGAGGTGCCGCCGGCCACATGCCCGATCAACACCGCCGTCGCCGCACTGGCGATGCCGGGCATGTTGTGGTGTTCCGCCAGCCAGTAGCGGTGGTAGCCGAGCCGCTCGGCCAATTGCGCCAGATCCAGCGTGTTGCGGAATGCCTGAGCGGCATCACTGCCTTCGGTGACGGGCGCCAGATCGAGAATCGAGAAAGGAATCATGTGGAAACACTCACCATGGTCAAGTCCTTCCATTTGGGGGCGAACACCGGAAATGCCATCGCCGATGGTGGCGGCTTTCGTGCGCGGGCTCGCAGTTCCCTACAATGGCGGCCTCCTCCGCGCTGGCCTGCCCCATGACCGAACCTGTCCGCCTCGCCAAACGGGTCGTCGCCCTGGCGGGCTGCTCGCGCCGTGAGGCGGAGCAATTCATCGAAGGCGGCTGGGTGCAGGTGGATGGCGTGGTGGTGGAAGAGCCGCAGTTCATGGTGGACACGCAAACCGTGGCGATCGACCCCGCCGCCCGGCTGGCGCCGCTGGAAGCGATCACGCTGGTGCTCAACAAGCCGGCCGGCATTGACGACGGGCCCGGACCGGACGGTGCCGGCGCACTGGTCACGCCGGCAACGCGCAGCGCCGACGACGCTTCCGGCGTGCGGCCGCTGAAGCGGCACATGTCCCGCCTCGCGGCGCCGCTGCCGTTGCCGGCCAAGGCCAGCGGCCTGCTGTTTTTCACCCAGGACTGGCGCGTGGCGCGCAAGCTCACCGAGGACGCCAGCCGGATCGAGCAGGAGTTCGTGGTCGAGGTGGAAGGCGAACTGATCGATAACGGCCTGGCGCTGCTCAACCATGGATTGCGCTTCAACAACTACGCGATGCCGCCGATCAAGGTCAGCTGGCAAAGCGAGCAGCGCCTGCGCTTCGCCTTCAAGGGCCTGCAACCGAGCCAGATCGAACCGATGTGCAACGCGGTGGGCCTGCAGGTGGTGGCGATGAAACGGCTGCGCGTGGGCCGTATTTCACTGAGCCGCCTGCCGCCCGGGCAATGGCGCTACCTGGCGCCGCACGAGCGTATCTGACAGCGGCGTTGTGGCGACCGGAATCACCGCCACAGCCGTTTGAAAAAAGCCACGCTGCAGCGGCTTGGCTTCCATATCGCCCGCCCCTAAACTCCGATCGCACCGCGCTTGATGTTTTTCGCCGGTGCCCGGATCGGCTATGCCGCTCCCGCCCAACCTTCCACATTGCGGAGCACGACATGAGCAAGGGCATGGATTCAAAGAAAACCGAGAAGAAAAAGCCGGCCAAGACCATGAAGGAAAAAAGGGCGGCTAAGCAGGAAAAGAAAAAAAGCCAGTAATCAGGGCTGAAATTCGGACAGCGAACCGCACCATCGCAGGCAGCCGGCTCACCACGGCCGGCTGCACCAGGCATCGCAGCGAACGATCGGATCACTCAATTTTTCCGTCGCCCTGCCGTTATCTCCGCAAGTTGTGGGACGCTTGCGTTTTCTGAAAAAGGGACGTTTGCATGGGGAATCTTTGGCAGCGCTTGTTTCGCAGCCAGAAGCCGGTTGCGGGTCGCGTGCGGCTCATGGCGACCGGATCCGTGCGGGCGTCCGCGCGGATTCCCGACGATGACGTGGTGGTGGAGCCGGACTTCCCGCTGACTGAAATCGAAGATCGCTTTCACCGCTTCGTACTCGATCTGCCGCCCAGCGAGGCGGGCGAACCCAGTGCGGCCGAGCAGGCCATGCTCAAGCGCCTGGACCTGCTCAGCACACGCTTCGACATGCGCAGCCTGCCGCGCCTGCCCAGCGTATTGCCGCAACTGCTGCGCACGCTGAAAAACGACAATGCGGCCGGTGGTCAGCTCGCCAAACTCGTGGGCCGCGACCCGCTGATGGTGGGCGAGGTCATGCGGGTCACCAGCAGCTCGTATTACCGCTCCGCCCAGCCGATCAGCAGCCTGCAGCAGGCGGTGGTCCTGCTGGGCCAGGACGGCTTGCGCCGGGTGCTTACGCAATACGTGATGAAACCCATCCTGCAGGCCAATGCCGGCAGCTTCGGCCAGGCTGCCGGCGAGCGCCTGTGGGATCACGCCGAGCGCTGCTCGCACGCGTGCGCATGGCTGGCCCGGCACAACGGCGGCGATACGTTCGAGGCCTACCTGGTCGGCACCATCTGCCACACCGGTACCGGCGCGGTGGTGCGCCTGCTCGACCAGCTGGCGCAGGATTCCGCACTCACATCACCCTCGACGGAATTCATTGCCAGTTGCGGCGCACTGGCGGCGCGGCTGTCGCTGCAGGCGGCACAGCACTGGGAGCTGCCGGCGCGCGTGGTGGAGGCGATGGCCGATCGCCAGCCCGGCAAGACCGTCGCCACCAGTTCGCCACTGGGCAAGACGCTGGCCGCCGCCGATGGCCTGGCGATGGCGCAATTGCTGGGTGAACACGAGCGACTGGATCGCGACGTGGACCTCAGCCACACCTGGCCCGATGCCTTTGCGCCGGCGCTGTTGGCGCGTTGCCAGCAGGATCTGCGGCGCCATTTTCCCGCGGCCGAAAAATCGATCTGAGCGCCGCGCCATTCGGCATGACCGTCAGCGGTGGAGTTCGCGGTCATCCTCCCGGCTGACGCTCAGTCCGATCAGCCGCGAGACCACCAGCGCGATATACATCACGCCCACGAACATCTCCAGGCAGGCCAGCGCGCGCGCGTGCACGGTGATCGGGATGACGTCACCGATGCCGGTGCTCGACATCAGGGCAAAGCTCAGAAACAGCAGTTCGGTCCAGCTGCGCGGAGCGGCCGGATTGACCGCGGCGGCAAAGCAGCCCGGCTGCAATACCTGGCACAGCACGAACAGGTAGGTGAAGCCCCAGACAAGCAGGGTGAAGGTGGCGCCGGCGGCGAACATCTCGTCGGTGGTAGCGCGGCGATCGGCCAGCATGTAGGCGATCAGACAACCGGCCGCGTAGAAGTAGAACAGTGCTTCCAGCGCTGCCCACCACGGTTTTAGCGCCGGCATGTCCAGCATCAAACCCATCGCGTTGCACACGACCGCGGGCACGGCGATGGCCACGCTTATCCAGCCCCGGCCGCGGGTACGCTGCACCATCGAAATGGCCAGCATCAGCACCACCACGCCGAAGGCGCCGAACAGGGCGCGTGCGGCACGCGTCTGCTCGATGAACGGATACAGCAGCAACCCGGCCAACTGCACCAGCAGCAGTGCCGCGGACGGATGGCGGATGAGGATGGCAAGCCACCGCAAACGACGCATGCTCCACACGGTATCGCCGTCACTCGTTCGCATGCGTCATCCCTTTGCTCCAAAGGCCGTTTCGAAGACGGCGTTGCCGATGTTCAACACGAGGGGCCGTGGCCATCCCCATCGTCCGGATGCCGCGCCTGCCACGCCTCCAGCAACATACGGTAACGTTCGAGCGACGCCTCGTATACGTCATGGACACAGCGGACGCAGCCTTCGCCACAGCAATCGCCCGGGTCCGGCGCAACGGGCGGAATCGGGGGTGGATCACTCGGGCCTGCCGGATCGTGCGTCATGGTTTCAGCCCATCGGTGAAACGCTTGATGCTCGCATATTCGCGCGTTTCACCGGCACTATCGATGGCGCTTGAGGGATCCTGGCGCAAAAGGCCACCGGCTAGCCGATCCGGCGCCGGCTGGCGGGATGAAGGACAAAGAGACGTCCATAAGCATTCCGGCCCATGCGTCGCTCCGTCGCAGCGGCAACTGCTCGTCTACGGCCGCACTCAGTGGGCACCGGTGCTGCAATAGGCTATCGTTCTCCGAGCGTTGCGCGCCGTAGCCCCGGACAGGCGCACGCAGGGGAAAACCGCGCATGCACGAAATTGCAAGCCAACCGAGCTTCGGCTATTTCACGACCGCCTTGCTGGCAACGGCGGCCGTGGCACTGTCGTCGGGCACGCAGTTTCTGGTTATCGGCCTGCGCCATCAGCGTGAACTCATGTACCAGGCGTATGCGGTGCTGTGCATCTGCATCGCCGCCCTCGCCCTCTCCAACGTGCTGCTGGACTGCGCCACGACGCTCGCGCAAGCCACGCTCGCGCTGCGGCTCATGTACGCCTCGTCGATCTTCTCGTTCCCGGCTTTCATCGTTTTTGTCAGCACCTACACGCGAAAACCCGTAAGCCGCTTCGCCTTCGGCGTGATCCTGATGGTGGCAACGGGCTTCTTCTGGTTCGACCTGCGGGCACCTTACGGACTGCATGCCGGCTTCAGCGCCGGCGCGCCGATGGTGCTTCCATGGGGGGAATCCCTGTTCACGCTGAAGGTTCAGCCATCCGTCGCCAGCCAGGCCTTCCACAGCCTGACCTACGTGGTTTTTCTCTGGGCGCTGCTGCGCTCGTGGCGGTTCTACCGGGGCGGCCAGGCGCGGCCCGGGCTGCTGCTGAGCATCTGCCTGCTGGTGCAATTCACCGCCATGCTGTGGGGCGATATCGTGATCGATATTTTCGACCAGCCCTACCCCTATCTGGACGCCTTCGCGTTCCTGCCGTTCGTGTTGCTGATGGGCGTTTCGCTGGCCAGCCAGTTGCGCGCCCGCACGCTACAGCTGGAACAGACCACGCTCGAACTGCGCGCCGAAGCCGAGACCCGGCGCGAAGCCGAGCTGGATCTGCGCCACATCGCCTACCACGATCCGTTGACGGGCCTGCCCAATCGTTCGCGCGCACTGCATTCGCTGGCCGAAATGCTGGCCGACGCCAGCCAGTCCGGCCGGCATGGCGCCGTGCTGATGATCGACCTGGACAACTTCAAGACCATCAACGACTCGCTGGGCCACCACGTCGGCGACCGCGTGCTGGAGGCCATCGCCGATTGCCTGCTTGCGGTAGCGCCCGGCGAATCCACCGTGGCCAGGCTCGGCGGCGACGAGTTCCTGGTGCTGCTGGATGCCGGGTCGCACGACGCCATGGACGCGGACGCCACCGCCGCGCTCGCCATGGGCGTGGCCGAAAGCATGGTGGAACGGCTTTCCGTTCCGCTGCCGATCGACAGCCGCATCCTGGCCATCGGCGCCAGCATCGGCGTCGCGGTTTTCCCCAACGGCGATGCCGAAGCAGCCGACATCGTGCGCTGCGCCGACATCGCGCTGTATCGCGCCAAGGCCGCCGGGCGCAACGGCGCGCGACTGTTTCTGCCGCACATGCAACAGGACGCGGACAACCGCCTGGAGCTGGAGCGTGGCCTGCGCACCGCGCTGGAGCGCAACCAGCTGTCGCTGCATTTCCAGCCGCAAGTGAGCATGAGCGGCAAACTGATGGGCGCCGAAGCGCTGCTGCGCTGGCGCCACCCGGAATTGGGCGACGTACCACCAGACGTCTTCATCCCGGTGGCCGAGGAAACCGGCCTGATCCACGCGCTTGGCAGCTGGGTGATCACGCGCGCCTGCGCGCATATCCAGGCCTGGCGCAGCCAGGGCGTGGATTTCGGCGGCCGCCTGGCGGTGAACGTCAGCCCCTGGCAGATTGCTCACCCCCAGTTCGTCGAACACATCCAGGCCATCGTGGTGACCGCCGGCATCGATCCGGAGTGGCTGACGCTGGAGCTTACGGAAAGCGCGCTGCTGAACGATTTCGAGGCGGCGCTGGCCACCTTGCATGCGCTCTCGAACATCGGCTTCCGGCTGGCGATGGACGATTTCGGCACCGGCTATTCATCGCTGGCCTATCTGCAGCAATTGCCGCTGGACGAGCTGAAAATCGACCGCTCCTTCGTCAGCGCGTTGCAGCCGTCGGTTCCCGACCCGCTGGCTGGATTCATCGTGGACATCGGCCGCCGCCTGGGCATGGCGACCATCGCCGAAGGCGTGGAAACGGAACAACAACGCGCGCGGCTGGGCGCCATGGGTTGCGACACGCTGCAGGGTTACCTGATCTGCCGCCCGCTCCCCGAGGCGGACTACCTGCGCTGGCTGGCCGCGCGCAAAGCCACCACCATCGAAAAAAGCACGATCGCCTAGCAGCCCGGACGCGCGCCGCCCGCCCGTCTACTTCGCGTGCCGCCGGTCCAGCATCGCCACTTCGGCGGCGCTCAGGCGACGCCACTGGTTCTTCGGCAGATCGCCCAGCGGCAACGAGCCGATCGCCACGCGGATCAGGCGCAGAACGTCAAACCCCAGCGCGGCCAGCAGGCGGCGTATGTGGCGATTGCGGCCCTCATCCAGCACCACCTCCAGCCAGGCGTTCTTTTCACCCTGCCGCAACACGCTGGCGCAGCGCACTTTCAGCCACTCATCGCCATCCGCAATCCCGGCATGCATGGCGGCCAGGGCGACTGCATCCGGCTGCCCCGCCACCTGCACGTGATAGGTCTTGTCCAGATGCGTGGCCGGGTCCGTAATGCCGGCTGCCCACGTCGTGTCGTTGCTCAGCAACAGCAATCCCTCGCTGGCCTTGTCCAGTCGCCCCACCGGGCCCAGCCAGGGCAAACCGGCAGCGGCCAGCGCTGTGTAGACCGTGTCGCGGCCGTGCTCGTCGGATGCGCTCACCACCAGGCCGCGCGGCTTGTTGAACATCACATGGACTTTTTCCGCCGACGCCAACCGCTTGCCGTCGACGGTGATCGGCGGACCGTCCGGCCGGACGGGAAAATGCGGATCGCTGACCACGCGCCCCGCCACGCTGACCCGCCCCTCGCGGATCCATTGTTCCGCCTGGCTGCGGGAACAAACGCCGGCCTTCGACAATACCCGCGCAAGACCGTGGCGTGGAACGGCGGTCTTTTGACCGGTGCGGGTGTTGCCGGAAATGGGGGAACGCATCGCGATAGCGTAACGAATACACATGGCAAACGCCGACCGCGAGGGCAAAAAAAACCCGGCCGAAGCCGGGTTTTCTTATTCACCGGACTCCGAGTGGAGCCCGGCATTTACTGCCGCGGTTCGATTACTGCTGAACCTGCAGTTCCGTGCGACGGTTCTGCGCGCGACCGGCATCGGTCTCGTTGTCACCGATCGGGTTGCTTTCGCCGTGACCGATCGGGCCTTCCAGACGGCTGGCATCGATGCCATGGCTGGTCAGGTAGTTGTAGACGATCGAGGCGCGACGCTCCGACAGGCTCTGGTTGTAGACATCCGTGCCCACCGAGTCGGTGTAGCCGGCGACGGTCACGTGCACCTGCGGGTAACGCTGCAGGGTGTCGACGGCCTGGTTCAGAACGGCGATCGAATCGGAGCTCGGCTCAGCCAGCGCGCCGGAGATGTCGGTCTCGTTCTTCTTCGGGCGATCGAACTTGAAGTTCACGCCACGCAGGTCGATGACGACCTTCTGCGCGCAACCGTCGGGGCCGACGATGGTGCCGGCCGTGGTCGCCGGGCACTTGTCTTCGCAGTCGTTCACGCCGTCGTTGTCGCTGTCCATGGTGGAGCAGTCAGCCACCGGGGCCGGTGCTTCAACCGGGGCCGGAGCCGCGGCCGGTTCGCCAAAGCGCGAAACGATGCTGAAGCCCAGGAACCAGTCGCCATAACCGTCTTCGGCCGGCTGGGACTTGTCATCCCAGTCGTAGCGATAGCCGGCTTCGATGCGGACATCGGAGCTGTCGGTGATGGTCTTGGACAGACCGCCGCCCAGTTCGGCAGCCGGCGACCAGCCATTGTTGCCCGCGTTCTGGTGGTGGCTGCCCATGACGCCGGCCAGCACGTACGGACGCCATGAATCCCAGGCGCCAGCGTAGAAACGAACGGCTGCGCCGACCGTGTTGTTGGCCCAGCTGCCGCCGCCATCGACGTCGCGCTTGGTGCGGTCGGCGAAAATGTCGATGGACGCATTCGGCGAGATGAAGCGGCCGACACCCAGACCGTAATAGACCTGGCGGCTGTTGGTATTGCGGTCGGTGTCGTTGTAATAGCCACCAACGGTCGGGGCAATGTACCAGCGACCATCATAGTCGGCCGCCGCGGTGGACGAAGAGGCGGTATCGACAGCGCCCGTGGTGTCCTGCGCGTGAACGGCGCCAACGCCGCCCAAAGCCAGCGCAATCAGAAAATACAAGCCCTTACGTTTCATCGGGTGTCTCCTTGTGTGGGATTTTTCGTCCGCTTGACAACATAAATACGGGGATCGAACGAATGGCTGATGACAACGGCTCGTTCACCGATTCGCCGTGCCACGTTCGACGCGAACTTTAGCAAAAAATAAACATACCCGACCGCTTCCGCGACGGCTCGTTCATTTTCCGCTTATGTCGTCTTTACAGTGTGAATAGACCGAGGAAGTCCTGAATTGGCATTTTATCCAGGGCGGCCGCGTCACCGGTTGCTGCCAGTATGGCATTCACCCGGTGCTCGGGCAGATGCCCGCGCAGGGCGGATTCAAACTTCCTCAGCAGCACCGGGATGCCTTCGGCACGGCGGCGACGATGGCCGATCGGGAAATCGACGGAGACTTTCTCCGTGCTGCTGCCATCCTTGAAGAACACCTGCACGGCATTGCCGATGTAACGCTTGGCCGGGTCGAAATAATCACGGGTGAACTGCGGGTTCTCGCTCACCGTCATCTTGTTGCGCAGCGCGTCGATCCGCGGGTCGGCGGCCACGTCGTCGCCGTAGTCGCTGGCCACCAGTCGCCCGAAGATCAGCGGCACGGCCACCATGTACTGGATGCAATGGTCGCGATCGGCGTAGTTCGCCAGCGGGCCGGTCTTGTCGATGATACGGCAGCCCGCTTCCTGGGTTTCGATCACGATCCGGTCGATATCGTCCAGCCGGCCGGCAACCTGCGCGTGCAACTGCATCGCGCATTCCACCGCGGTTTGCGCATGGAACTCGGCGGGGTAGCTGATTTTCAGCAACACGTTTTCCATCACGTAGCTGCCGAACGGGCGCTCGAACTCGAACGGCTTGCCGTTGAACGCCACGTCGTAGAAGCCCCAGGTCTTCGCGCTCAACGCCGAGGGATAACCCACCACGCCGCGGTGCACCGCGTTGATCGCGTGGGTTACCGCGCGGCGGCAGGCGTCGCCGGCAGCCCAGCTCTTGCGCGGGCCGGTGTTGGGTGCGTGCCGATAGGTGCGCAGCGCACCGTTGTCGATCCAGCTGTGCGATACCGCCGCCACCACCTGATCCTTGTTGCCGCCCAGCATCGCCGTAGCCACCGCGGTGGACGCCAGGCGCACCAGGATCACGTGGTCCTGCCCCACCCGGTTGAAGCTGTTGAGCAGCGCGTAGCCGCCCTGGATCTCGTGCGCCTTGATGGCATAGCCAAGCACGTCGCGCACGGTCAGCGGCTGGCCGCCTTCACGCACGGCCTTGCGGCTGAGGTAATCGGCCACCGCCAGGATCGCGCCCAGATTGTCGGAAGGATGGCCCCATTCCGCCGCCAGCCAGGTGTCGTTGAAATCCAGCCAGCGGATCTGCGTGCCGATCGCGAACGCCGCCTGCACCGGGTCCAGCTCGTGGCTGGTACCGGGTACGCGTGCGCCGCCGGGCAAGCTGGCGCCGGGCACCAACGGGCCCAGATGCTTCACGCATTCGGGAAATTTCATCGCCAGCATCGCCGTGCCCAGCGAATCGAGCAGGACGTAGCGGGCGGTGTCGTAGGCTTCGGTCGAGTCGATGCGGTAGTCGATCACGTAGTCGGCGATGTCGACCATCGGCTGATCGGGATCGGGGCGGATGGCGGAGCGGACGTCGGGCGCACTCATGGTGTCTTCTCGCTAAATCGGAAACGACCATTTTAGCCTGAGCACCCGTCGACCGCTTGCCACGCGGGGGACACATGGGGACAATGGCCGCTCCCAAAAGGGAGTAGTTCCCGACGCGGCTTCCCGCATCGGTGCGGTGATCGTCAACACGAGCGACGCTTCGCTCCGGTCACCGCGGCAGCCACGTTGCGAACGAGACTTTTGCGGTGGCTACGGGCCGCGCGCGTCCGTACCCGCTGCATTGTCCGCCGCGCATGGATTGTCCTATGGATTTTTTCACCCCTGATTTCTTCTCCGGCCTGCTGGCCATCGTGCTGCTCGACCTCGTGCTGGCGGGCGACAACGCCATCGTCATCGCGATGGCCGCCAGCCGCCTGCCCAAGGAGTTGCAGAAGAAAGCGGTGTTCTGGGGCACCTTCGGCGCCGTCGCCGTACGTTTCGCCCTGACCGCGGTGGTGGTCTACCTGCTGAAGTTGCCAGGCCTGATGCTGGTCGGCGGTGCGTTGCTGCTGCCGATCGCCTGGAACCTGCTGCGCCACGACGGCGATGAAAGTCACGAGATCAAGGCCAGCCGCACGTTCTGGAGCGCCTTGCGCACGATCATCGTGGCCGACGCGCTGATGGGTCTGGACAACGTGCTGGCGATCGCCGGTGCGTCGCGCGGCCACCTGGGCCTGGTGATCATCGGCCTGCTGATCAGCGTGCCGCTGGTGGTGTGGGGCTCGACCCTGATCCTGAAACTGATCGAGCGCTTTCCAATCATCATGTACGTGGGTGCTGGCGCCATCGCGTTCACCGCCGCGCGCATGATCGGGCACGATCACTGGCTGGCGGGCTGGTTCGCCGCGCACGGCTGGGCGCAGTACGCGCTGGACGTGGTGCTGGTTGGCGCGGTCTGCGCGGGCGGCTGGCTGGCGCAACGGCGACGCGCGGCGCGGTCCGCCACGGCATCGAAAGCCGTCCCTCACGGTTAAGGCGGCGGTGATACTTGGTCAGCGTTGCCTTAATACGTGGTGGGCAGGCGCACGGTCACGGTGGCGTCGGGCGTGTCGCGGGTAATGCCCACACCCAGCGCCACGTTCAGCGTGCGCCGGTCGCTGAGGCGATAGGAGCCGCCGACCAGCAAGGTGCCCAGCACCGTCTTCGCCGACCCCGCCACCGTCTTGCCGTTCTGTTTGGTCAGGCCCACGAAACTCTGGTCATAGCCCAGGCTGATGGACGCCTTGTCGTTGAGCGCAAAGCCCATGCCGAGGCTGAGATCCACCACGTCGCCCACCTCGATCGTGCCCAGCGACTCCCTGTCCCCACCCAGCACGCGGCGGCTCACGCCATGGCGGGCAAAGTTGTGCAGGTAGCTGAGGTTGCCGAAAAACACCACCGGGTCGGACGGATACAGCCAGGTCACGCCCGGCTGCAATGAATAGAAACCCGAACCCGTCGGCAGTTGCAGCGGCATGCCGGTGCCGGTGACGTTCTGGATGCAGCGGTTGACGCAATCGGTGGTGACCTCGAACGGATCGCGGCCGGTGCGCGATTTGAAGCGCAGCCAGCCCACGAAATAGGGTTTGTCGGCGCCGCCGTCGTTCATCTGGTAGCGCGCCGTCGCTTCGATATCCCCCAAACCATGGCCGCTCGAAGTGAACACGCGATCCTCCGCGCTGCCGGTGAATATCTCGCGGCTGGTCGTGTCGGTGTGGTTGTACAGATACGGCACGCGCAGCTCCAGCTCCATCCGGTTGGTGAGCCCGTAGCGCAGTGCCAGCGCGCCGGTCTGCGTGGTGGTCCTGACCTGGCGTGCGTCGATCAGGCCGATCAGCACGGCGGGGATCACGGTGTAGCCGATCAGGTCGACCCGATCGGCCGAGGAATAGCCGAACTGGTACGACGGCTCGATCACGAATTTGCCGCGCGGCGTGAGCACGCCGGGCTGCTCGAAGATGGGTGCCACCGCAGGCGGCCCCGGTTCGCGCACGGGTGCGCGGCCCACCGGTTGCGGTGCGGCGGCAGCGGCCGTTTCCGTTGTCGCGGCGCCGGATGTGGCGACCGTGTTCGCCGTGCCCGGCGGCTTGCCGCTGCCGTCCATGCCCATCTCGTGGCGCAAGGCGCGGTAGTCCGCCTCCTGTGCCGCCAGCGCGCGCTTGAGCTGTTCGATCTGCGCCATCTGGGCGGCCAGCTGGCTGCGCATCGCATCCAGCCGCTCGCCCTGCTGGATCACGTTCTGCCTGATGGCGGCGGGCAGCCCATCGGCGGTGGACGCCGGCTGCTGGGCATGCGCCATGCCGAGACACAGCAAGCCGGCGCAACCGGCGGCATATTTGCTTCGCGACGATTTCCCTGCCATGCCCTTTCCTCGTGAGCCAAAAAAGCGCGTGCGAAGCCGCACCTCACCGCGTTGTCTGCATCACCACTCAATGCCCCAGCGACTGAATCAACGCACCCTGCAAGGTGTCGCCCAGGCGCGCGCTGCGAAACTGGTCCAGATGATCCACCGACGCGTCGATCGTGGTGAGGTTCTGGATGTGCTGGCCGTCGAGGCTGTTCTGGATCACGGTGGCCGTGGCGGCGCCCGATGGCACCAGCGCCGCCGTGTTGCCCTGCCCGCCCTGCACTACCGTGAGGACGCCATCGACCGCGGCCAGCGCCCGCGCCTGCGCAGGCGACATGTGGCCGATATCGGGTATCGACACGCTCGTGCGCGTGGCCAGATTGCCGTTGATATAAACCACGCGATCGATGCCGAACGACGCCAGCAAACCGTTGCCGCTGTCGAAGCCACCGCGCATGGCATCGAGCTGCACGTTGCCGACCGGAAGCGACCAGGCATTCACGCAGGGCGACCCGCATGCCGCCGTCGCCAGCGGTGCCGCGCCAACCATGACCGCCGCGATCAAACCCAACGAGCAAGAACGAAGATGTCGCGAATGTCGGGGCTTGGTCATGGTTCGTTCCACGCTCAGAGATCGTTGGGGCCGCGTTTGGGCAGGGTGATCCGATCCAGCCCGCGCCGGTCGATGCCATCGCCCAGCGAGGCCAGCGGCGCGGCGCGCCAATCGTCCGTGCTGTTGAATACCGCCAATGTGCGGCGGTTATGGATGACGAATACCAGCTTGCTCTGCCATGCCGTCTCGAACGTGCGGCGCGCCATTGCCCGGGTGCCGCGCGCGGGGTCGCCCACCAGCACGCGACCGTTGCGCAGGCCCTTCACCACCACGAAATGGTGGTAGCCCTTTTCGTTCAACAGCACGATAGCCGGCACGCTGGATTGGCGCAGCTTGTCCAGCGGCACATGAAACCCGTCGGCCTCGAAACCGTTGGCATGCAGGAAGCGCTTGATGTCCAGCAGCGAGAACCCCTCGCGGCGGATCTTCGCGCGGTCGCCATGGGCGTACATCTGCTCGAACACCCATTGCTCGCCCACTGGATAGCCGTATTGGTAGGTCAGCAAGGTGGCGGTGGCCGCGGAGCCGCAGCTGAAGTCGAAATGCTGGCGGATGGTGTTCTTGAAACGCGCTTCCTTGAGACTGGTGAGGTGGAACGTATAGCCGTTGCCCTGGATGCCGGGCACCTCCATCGTGGCCGCCCACGCCGACCCGAGCGGCAGCATCGCCACCGCCAGCAACACCTTGCACCAGCAGCCATGTTTCATGGCTGGAATTGCACGTTGATGATCGTGGCGTTCTGGATCAGCACGTTGTTGCCGCTGTTCTGGATCACCATCGGCACGCCCGCCGCCCCCGTGAACGCCCCACCGGAAATCGTGTTGTAGCCGCTGACGACATGGTCGGCGCGGTTGTTGTCCACGGTGCCGTGCAGGTGCATGTTTTCCACGACGTCGGTACCGCCACGCATCGTGGCCAGGGTGGCAGGGGTAACGCCGGGACCAAAGCCGTCGGTGCTGGCCGGCACGGCTCCAGCGGCAGTTACCGGCGAGGGAGCCGCCGGGGGCGGTGGTTGTGCGAGGCCCGCCATCGCAAAGGACGCCAGCAGGCATCCCAAGGATGTGGACAGGAAAGATCGGCAGCTTCGCATGGCGTCACTCCGTGAATGCTCGGCGTCATGGCACGGCGTAGCGCCGCGCCATGACGAGTCTGGAAAAACGCCGTGGAGCAAGACTCCACGGCGGGCTTTCCGTTACGGGCCGACGGTGAGGTTGGCCTGCACATTCACGCTCTGCTGCACCAGCGCGGCGGCGCCACTGTTCTGGGCGAGCACCGCGATACCCGCGGCACCTACGGCGGTGCCGTTCATCTGGTTGGACATGTCGAAGCTGCCGGCATCCGCGTACGACGTGCCGCCGGCTCCGCCGGCACCACCGGCTGCGCCCATGCCGGCGCCGCCGGTGCCCGCGCCGCCCGCGCC
>NZ_AJXU01000041.1 GCF_000264315.1 Rhodanobacter fulvus Jip2 | reverse complement strand
CTCAATGCGGGGGGACGTCGACGTCGCGGTACGTTGGCCGCGATTCAAGCCGTTTTGCTAACTTGCCCCTATCTCGGGCTCAGCCAGCGAGCACACAACGCCTGGAGCAGGCGTGTGTCAATCACGACTTTTACTTTGTAGGATTTGGCTCTGATCTTCGGGCGCCTCAAAATGAGGGCTAACAATTCATTCAAGCCGAACCCGCATCGGGGCGTCGCCTGGTTGCTTTTCCGCTACGCTAGCACCCAGCCGCCACCCCGCTGCGGGTCGGCTTAACTCAGGCGTTTAGGCCTTCAAAAGGAGAGTGAAGTGCCACGTCCCCGGAATACAAAGCGCAACGGCTATCTCTTCACCGCTGCCGGATGCCTGTTTTTCACTGCTGCATACTTCGGCAAACAAGTGGCTTTCTTCGGTGTTGGCATAGCTTTCATCGCTATTGGTGCTTCCTACCTGGCCCGGACAAGACGTGTTTAGCGTCATCCGTAAGGTGGCTTGGGTGGCACCAGGCCTAACAGTTCGTTCAAGGCGGACGGCTACGCCGCCGCTTAACTCCAGCGTTAGGTGAAAGACCCAATGCCACTCCGGCGAATTACAGGACTGAGTCATGACCGTTGAGTTCACAGTTCAGAAACGACTTGAACTTCAGACAGAGGACATTTCCAATACGCACGGATTAATCCGTACGCTAAATGGGAAATCGATCGAACGAATTCAGACCAGCGCTTCGGGCAACGGCTACGGCATCTATATCTTCGCCTTGAATAACGGCGGCGGCAATCCTGTTCCTTGGTATGTGGGAATGGCGGCGAAACAAACGCTTTGCGCTGAGTCGGTAACGCGAGACAAGTTAAGGAAGTACTCAGCAGCAATGTTTGGTCGACAAGGAAAGCCATCTATCACTTTTATTTCCGCAGATAGCAAACAAGCCATTTCCAAAATAGATAGCCTTGAGACGCTATTGATATGGATTGCAAGATCTAAGAACCCCGGTTTAATCAACGAAAGAAAAGTCAGCGGACGTCCGAAAACCATAATTTCAATTGTGAATCAAGTCTCCGTGAGGGGAGTGATAAACCGCGGCCAAGGGCAGCCGTCCAGCAACGCACAAGCCTTCGCAGGACTGATGGGGCTAAAATGAGGGCTGCGTGTGTATCTGTCGCCTAACAATTCATTCGAGGCGGACGGCTACGCCGCCGTTCAATTCCAGCGTTAGGCTGAAGGCGCGGCCATGAACCCGATCTTCGCTGTGGCTGCCGGCACCGTCTGCTTGGCGCTGGGGACTTTTGTCTCCTGGAGCACCATAGCCGTTTATAGGAGCTTCTCACGGCGCGGGCTGATGCTCCTTAGTAGCATCGGTTTTGCGGCCACCAGCTACGGAACCTTCCAGGTCCTGCATGCGCTGTACAGCCACCGGGTCCTCTGCGTTCGGCGCGCTTGCAACGCCATCATTACCGAGTCCGGCAACGCCGCTTCGTACAATCATCACTTGCTGGGTTGGGCACTTTTGGCTTCGGTTACAGCAGGCGCCGCTGTATCTCTTTTGACTGCGCTCCTGGCTAGCAAGCGAGCGCTGTAACAACCGTCCAGGCGGACGCGCTTACCGCACGCCGCTAACTCCAACGTTAGTCGTTATGAAAATAATTATTGCGGTTCTATTCGGCATTCTGCTTGTTGCAGCTTTGCTTAATCCAAGGTTCCTTCAAAGATCCATGCCTGACCGCCCGCTCGTGAGAGCGTACGGGACCTTTGAAAGGAGGGGGTCAGGCTTTATTTACCAATTCCTCGTCGATGGAACCGTCAAGCGCTTCAGTTGTACGTTCTGCCCGTTCTATCGGTTACCGAAAGAAGGTGACCTACTCCTCGATAGTGCCGGATCCCGCCTTCTTTCGATCACCTTGGCGGATGGAACCGTGATCAATGATCAGACTGGGAAGGGGCGCCGCATACGGTGGTTTTTGCTCTTTGCCACGGTTTTTCCTGGATTTCTCTTCGTAAGGAAGCTCCTCAAACGCAAGGTCTGACAATCTGGCTGCATCGAGCGGACCACGCGGGCTTCCAGAAAGCATCTGGTATCGCCACCGCCTCACGGCCGCTTGACCGCCCCAGCGCTATCACGGTGGCTTTCGCAACGGAGGCAACCATGGCCAACGACGACAAGCCGGGCATTTTCGAGTCGCGCGAAGTGGTGCGTGAGCAGGCGGAGCATATGGCGCCGGCGGACAAGGCGGATTTCAGTGGCTTGTCTGAGCATCCTGGCTCCCCGGTGGATCGAACGAGCCTTCGTGCCGTGGTGGAGGGCGACACGCTGTCGAGCATTGCGCAACAAGTTTATGGCGACGGGGGTGCGTGGGAGCGGATCTATGCCGCCAATCGCGACCAGCTCACCACGCCGGACAAGCTGGAGCCGGGTCAGATGTTGAAGATTCCCGCCAAGCCCTGACGCTGTGGAACTCGGCAACGGTGATTTCTCGGGTCCTTCGCGTGATGCGCTGATTGGGCGCCGATGGGAGTCAGCAGCAAGCGCGCGTATATGTCCGTGAGGTAACGCGCTTGCGCATCGACGCGTGGCTCGAGTCGCCCACGACGGCTCCCGCACGGAGCCGCAGTGGGCGACGCCGGTTTGTGCGCCGCCACCCGCGCTTTCCCCTGTGGGGCTAAAACGCGACAATGGGCAGCTTTCCCGAGCGCCGCCGATCGCGCTGGCGCATCCCGAACTGTCGTCGCAGAGAGGTCAATACCGACAATGTCTTCCACGCCAAAGATCATCTACACGCTGACGGACGAGGCACCGTTCCTGGCCACGCAGTCGCTGCTGCCGATCATCGACGCTTTCACCAGCACCGCCGGCATCGCGGTGGAGACGCGCGATATCTCCCTGGCGGGACGCATCATTTCGCTGTTTCCCGAGGCGCTGAAGGAAAGCCAGCGCATCGCCGACGATCTCGGTGAGCTGGGCCAGCTGGCCAACACGCCCGAGGCGAACATCATCAAGCTGCCCAACATCAGCGCCTCGATGCCGCAGCTGAAGGCTGCCATCAAGGAATTGCAGCAGCAGGGTTACGCGTTGCCGGATTACCCGGACGAGCCGAAGGACGCGCAGGAAAAAGACGTACGCGCGCGCTATGACAAGGTCAAGGGCAGCGCCGTGAACCCGGTGCTGCGCGAAGGCAATTCCGATCGCCGCGCGCCGCCTTCGGTGAAGAATTACGCGCGCAAGCATCCGCATCGCATGGGTGCCTGGAGCGCGGATTCGAAGACCCGTGTGGCGCACATGGACCACGGCGATTTCTACGGCACCGAGAAATCGGCGCTGATCGAGCGCGCCGGCAACGTGAGCATTGAATGGTTCGGCAAGGACGGCAGCCACGCCGTGTTGAAGGAAAAAACCGCGCTGCTGGAAGGCGAGATCATCGATGGCGCAGTGATGAGCAAGCGCGCGCTGGCCGCTTTCATCGACGCCCAGGTGGCGGATGCAAAAGCAAAGGGCGTGCTGTTTTCGCTGCACCTGAAAGCCACCATGATGAAGGTCTCCGACCCGATCATGTTCGGCGTGGCGGTCTCCGAGTTCTACCGCGATGCGCTGGCGAAACATGCCGCCGCGCTGAAGCAGATCGGCTTCAACCCCAACAACGGCATCGGCGACCTGTACGCGCGCCTCGGCAGCCTGCCGGAAGATCAGCAGGCGCAGATCAAGGCGGATCTGCAGGCGGAATACGCGCAGCGCCCGGGCCTGGCGATGGTCAATTCCGACAAGGGCATCACCAACCTGCACGTGCCCAGCGACGTCATCATCGACGCCTCGATGCCGGCGATGATCCGCGACTCCGGCAAGATGTGGAACGCCGAAGGCAAGCTGCAGGACACCGTGGCGGTGATCCCCGACCGCAGCTACGCCGGCGTGTACCAGGCGGTGATCGAGGACTGCAAGACGCACGGCGCGTTCGACCCGGCCACCATGGGCAGCGTGCCCAACGTGGGCCTGATGGCGCAGAAGGCCGAGGAATACGGCTCGCACGACAAGACCTTCCAGATCGCCGGCGATGGCGTGGTCAAGGTCACCGACGAGGCCGGCAAGGTGTTGTTGCAGCACGACGTGGAGGCCGGCGACATCTGGCGCATGTGCCAGGTCCGCGACGCGCCCATCCAGGATTGGGTGAAGCTGGCGGTGAGCCGCGCCCACCACGCGCCGGCCGTGTTCTGGCTGGACCCGCAGCGCGCGCACGACGCCCAGGTGATCACCAAGGTCGAGCGTTATCTGAAGGACCATGACACCAGCGGGCTGGACATCCGCATCATGGATCCCGTGGCCGCCACGAAATTCTCGCTGGAGCGCATCCGTCAGGGGCTGGACACCATCTCCGTCACCGGCAACGTGCTGCGCGACTTCCTCACCGACCTGTTCCCGATCATGGAACTGGGCACCAGCGCCAAGATGCTGTCGATCGTGCCGCTGATGGCCGGCGGTGGCCTGTTCGAAACCGGTGCCGGCGGCTCCGCGCCCAAGCACGTGCAGCAGTTTGTCGAGGAAAACCACCTGCGCTGGGATTCGCTGGGCGAATTCCTGGCCCTGGCCGCCTCGCTGGAACACCTCGGCGAGCGCTACGACAATGCCGACGCCGGCGTGTTGGCGAAAACGCTGGATCAGGCCAACGGCAAGTTCCTGGATACCGACAAGTCACCATCACGCAAGACGGGCGAACTGGACAACCGCGGCAGCCATTTCCACCTGGCGCTGTACTGGGCGCAGGCACTGGCCGAGCAGGATACGGACGCGGCGCTGAAGGCCAGGTTCGGCCCGTTGGCCAAACTGCTGGAAAGCAGCGAAGCGGCCATCGTGGCCGAGCTGAATGGCGTGCAGGGCAAGCCGGTGGATATCGGCGGTTACTACCACCCGGACATGGACAAGGTGAGCCGCGCGATGCGTCCCAGCGCGACGTTCAATGCGGCACTGGCAACGCTTGCGAAGGGTTGATCGGGTAGTGTGTATGGCCGTCTTTACGGCTGGTTGAGGAGAGGCGCCTTCGGGCGCCTCTTTTCTTTTGTGGATGCGGGACGTTTTCCGCGGGCAAAAAAACCCTCTCCTCAGTCCTCTCCCGCAAGCGGGAGAGGAGGCCGGCTTGAACCCCTCTCCCGCTTGCGGGAGAGGGGCAGGGGAGAGGGCCCGCCCCGCAGCAAACCCCCACCCAACGCCCCAAACCACCACAATGCTCCCAGTCAGCCCCTGCCTGGCAAAATAGCCACTCCCCGCCTGGACCATCCCATGCGCCTGCGCTCGGCAATGCCCCTGCTCGTCCTGACCACCTTGATGGTGGGCGCGCCCCTGCGCGCCGCGCCACCACCGCCATCATCGACCAACGTGGCCGATCTTCCCGCCGTGCTGGTCACCGGCGTGCAGCCGGGTCCGGGCATGTGGCGGGTGTCGCGGGGTGATCACGAGCTGTGGATCCTGGGCACGCTGTCGCCGCTGCCGCGCGGCATGACGTGGCAGTCGCGCGAGGTGGAATCGGTGATCGCCTCCGCGCAACAGATCCTGCTGCCGCCTTCGGTGAAGATGAAGGTGGACACGGGCTGGCTGGGCAAACTCTTTCTGCTGCCGTCGGCCTACAGCGCGCGCAAGAACGAGGATGGCAAAACCCTGCAGCAGGTATTGTCCGCGCCCACGTACGCGCGCTGGCAGGCGTTGAAGCAGACCTATCTCAACGACAAGCGCAGCGTCGAACGGTGGCGGCCGATCTTCGCCGCGCAGGCGCTGTACAAGGCGGCGATCAAGGCCAACGGCCTCAGCAATTCCGGCGGCGTGAAGGCTGCCGTCGATGCGCTGGCCAAGCAGCATGGCGTGACCGAAACCGCGGTCGATTATCCAGTGACGATCGAGCACCCGCGGGCGGCGATCAAGGCGTTCAAGCAGGCCGCCCCCAACGACGTGATGTGCATGAGCCGTACGCTGGATGCGATCGAGCATGACCTGCCGTCGATGAAAGCCCGCGCCAATGCATGGGCCACCGGCGATCTGCAGGCGCTGCGCGAACTGCCCGACAGCAACCGCCGCCAGGCCTGCATCGATGCGCTGGCGGATGCGGGCTTTGCGCGCCAGTTGGGTATCGACGACATCCCCGAGAAAGTACAGGCCACCTGGCTGGCCGCCGCGCGCAAGGCGCTGGAAACCAACCGGCAGACCTTCGCCATGTTGTCGATGGACGAGTTGCTGAAACCCGATGGTTATCTGGCGAAGCTGCGGGCCGAGGGTTACACGGTGGAGGCGCCGCTGGAGTGAGTCTCGCCCCTGTGCCTGTGGGAGCGACTTCAGTCGCGATGCTTTTGTCGGGATTCCAGAGCAAGAGCATCGCGACTGAAGTCGCTCCCACATCCAGCCAGGTTAGGCGCTGACGCGATCCAGCTCGGCGATCTCGTCCGCGCCCAGCTGCAGCTTCACCGCACCGATCAGGTCGTTCAATTGGGTCACCGTGGTGGCGCTGGCGATGGGGGCGGTGATGCCGGGGCGGGCGATCAGCCAGGCCAGTGCCACCTGCGCCGCGGTGGCCTGATGGGTCGCGGCCACCGCGTCCAGCGTGGCCAGGACTTGCAGGCCGCGCGGGTTGAGGTAGCGCTTTACCGCGCTGGCGCGGGCGCTGCTCTTGGCGAGGTCCGCCTCGTCGCGGTACTTGCCGCTGAGGAAGCCGCTGGCCAGCGCGTAATAGCTGATCACGCCGATGTTCTCGGCGCGCATCAGCGGCTCCAGTTCGCTCTCGTAACCGGCGCGCTCGAGCAGGTTGTATTCCGGCTGCAGCACTTCGTAGCGGGGCAGGTTGTGCTCGCGGGACACGGCCAGCGCTTCGGCGAAGCGATGCGCGTTGTAGTTCGACGCACCGATGGCGCGCACCTTGCCCTGCTCGATCAGGCGCGCAAATCCGCCCAGCGTGTCGGCCAGCAGCACGCTGGCGTCATCCTCGTGCGCCAGGTACAGGTCGATGTAATCGGTCTGCAGCCGCTGCAGCGAGCGGTCCACCGCCTGTTGCAGGTTCACCGGCGACAGGCCCGGCTGCTCGGCCCATTTGCCGACCTTGGTGGCGATCACCACCTTGTCGCGCTTGCCGCTGCGTTTGAGCCAGCGGCCGATGATGGCCTCGGACTCGCCGCCCTGGTTGCCCGGCACCCAAGCCGGGTACACGTCGGCGGTGTCGATCAGGTTGCAGCCGGCGTCGACGAAGGCATCCAGCAGTTCGAACGAGCGCGTTTCGTCGGCACTCCAGCCGAACACGTTGCCGCCGAAGGCGAGCGGGGCGATGGAAAGCGGCGAGTTGCCGAGCGGGCGCAATGCCATGGAGACGTCCGAAGAAACGTGGGGAGGCCCAAGTGTGGCCATTGCGGCACCCGGTTTCAAATGCGTGCCTATGACGTGGGCTGGATGCGGGCTGTCATTCGTGCCTGCAGGAGCGCCGATATTCCCGCGACCGTTCACACTGAGCGTAGCCGCCCGCAGGGCGGCGGAGTCGACGTGTTGCTGCGGCGAGCTGGCGTGCCCTTCGACTCTGGCCGCTGCGCGGCCGACGCTCAGGCAGATCGGCTGGGGTGCTGGCTGGGTGGCCGGTGGGTGCTCAGCGCGGCGCGGCAATCCGGGGCAGTCCCGCCACGACACAACACGCCGCGGCGCATGCCTGCGCGCCGGGAGCTGGCTTGTTGGCGGTGGCGGCGTCCTGATCCGTGGTCTCCTCGACATCGGACCAGATCAGCCGGGCGTGGGTCAGGTGGCCATGCAGAAACAGCAGATCCTTCCATAACGAACTCATGACGGAGCTCCTTCGCGGTTTGCGCAACGACTTGGGAGGCGCTCAAGGTACGCGCGGGGAAGGCCGCAAAAAAGCGATATATTCGCAAGTCAGGCTTGAGGGAAATTCAATATGGCGAAGCTGCCGCTGGGCTTGTTGCAACAGTTTGTGCTGGTGGCCCGACTGGGCAATCTGTCGCGCGCGGCGGCGCAGGCAAACCTCACTGTCAGTGCGCTCAGCCACCAGATGAAACAGCTGGAGGAGCGGCTGGATCGGCGCCTGTTCGAGCGCGGTCCGCGCGGTGTCACGTTGACGGTCGAGGGTTGCAGCCTGCTGGAGGCGGTGGGTGGGCATGTCGATGGCATCGAGCAGGCGCTGGCGGCGTATCGCACGCGCCACCACGACGCGCTCACGCTCAGCGCCAGCCCCGGCATCATGTCGAGCTGGCTGGTGCCGCGGTTGCCGCGCCTGGTGGCTGTGCATCCGGAGCTGGAGCTGACCTTGCAGTCGGGTTCGAGCCTGGTGAATTTCGCGCGCGAGCCGGTGGATGCGGGTTTGCGTTACGGCCGGGGCGAGTGGCCCGGTCTGCACAGCGAGCGATTGTTCGGTGAGTGGATCGCGCCGGTGGCGGCGCCCGAGTTGATCGCGCAGATGGGTGACGCCGATCCCTGCGACCTGTCGTGCTGGCCGCTGCTCGGCGAGCCGGCATCGTCCACGCGCTGGCGTGACTGGTTCGACCATCACGGCGGCACCCAGCCGCAGCGCTACGTGGCGCAGTTCGACAGCCTCGATGCGCTGCGCCACGCGGCGCTGGAAGGCCTGGGCGTGGCACTGGGGCGCATGGTGACGTCGAAGTCGCTGATCGACGCGGGCCGCCTGCACGTGCTGGGCGACAACTACCTGCCGGTGGCCGAGGCGTACTGGCTGGTGTATCCGCCGCGTTCGCTGGAACACCGCGGGCTGCAGGTTTTCCGCGAATGGTTGCTGGCCGAGGCGGACGATTTCTGCCGGCAACTGCCGGGCATGAGTCGCTGCGGCGCGGTCGAGGATTGAGCTGGCGAGCGGGTACCATGGAGCGTTCAACGCATCCGCATCGCATCGAGGAGCCGCATCATGAAATCACGCGCCGCCGTCGCCTGGGAAGCAGGCAAACCGCTGTCGATCGAGCAGGTCGACGTGGCGGGCCCGAAAGCCGGCGAGGTGCTGGTGCGCATCGTCGCCACCGGCGTCTGCCACACCGACGCCTTCACGCTGTCCGGCGCCGATCCGGAAGGCATGTTCCCGGTGATCCTGGGCCATGAAGGCGGCGGCATCGTGGAGGAAATCGGCGCAGGTGTCACCTCGCTGCAGGTGGGCGATCACGTGATTCCGCTGTACACGCCCGAGTGCGGCGAGTGCAAATTCTGCCTGTCCGGCAAGACCAACCTGTGCCAGAAAATCCGCGTCACCCAGGGCCAGGGCCTGATGCCCGACGGCACCTCGCGTTTCTCGTTGAACGGCAAGCCGCTGCTGCACTACATGGGCACCAGCACGTTCAGCGAATACACCGTGCTGCCGGAAATCTCGCTGGCGAAAATCAACAAGGCCGCGCCGCTGGACAAGGTCTGCCTGCTCGGCTGCGGCATCACCACCGGCATCGGCGCGGTGCTGAACACGGCCAAGGTGGAGCCGGGCGCCAGCGTGGCGGTGTTCGGCATGGGCGGCATCGGCCTGTCGGTGGTGCAGGGCGCGGTGATGGCGAAAGCCGGGCGCATCGTGGTGGTCGACACCAACCCGGCCAAATTCGAGATGGCCAGGCTGCTGGGCGCCACCGACTTCATCAACCCCAAGGATTACCCGGATACGCCGATCCAGCAGGTGATCGTGGAGCTCACCGATGGCGGCGTGGATTATTCGTTCGAGTGCATCGGCAACGTCCACGTGATGCGTTCGGCGCTGGAGTGCTGCCACAAGGGATGGGGCGAGTCGGTCATCATCGGCGTGGCCGGCGCGGGGCAGGAAATCAGCACGCGGCCGTTCCAGCTGGTGACTGGGCGAGTGTGGCGCGGCTCGGCGTTCGGCGGGGTGAAAGGCCGCTCGCAGCTGCCCGGCTACGTCGATCGCTACATGGCGGGTGACATCAAGATCGACGAAATGATCACCGAGGTGATGCCGCTGGACGACATCAACCGCGCGTTCGACCTGATGCACGAAGGCAAGGTGATCCGGTCGGTGATCCGCTACTGACGATTCCCCCGTGGGAGCGCACCTGTGCGCGATGCTCTTCATCACGACACAAGAAGCATTGCACACGAGGTGCGCTCTTACAGGTCGACAGTCACGGCTGCCAGCGCAAATCCACGCCCAGCAGGAAGGTCCGGCCCGGACCGGGTTCGAAATAACGGCCATTGCCGTCGTTGACGATCACCGAGCCCACGTAGCGGCGGTCGGCCAGGTTGTCGATGCGGGCGAAGGCGTGCGTGCGCCAGTGGCCGTGGTCGGTGACGTAGCCCGCGCCCGTGCCGAACACGGCATACGGTGACGCCTTCGTGGTGCCCAGATCGTCGGTGGGTACGGCGGCCACGTAGCGGCCATCGAGGTCCGCCTGCCAGCCGGTTTCGCCACCGTAGTGCAGCGCGGCATAGCCGTTGGAGCGTGGCACGCCGGCGATCCGCGCACCCGCGTCGACGGGCGTATTCGGCGCGGCGCAGCGGCCGGCGCAGGCCAGGAACGGCGAGCGGAAGCTGGCGTCCAGCCAGGTATAGGCCAGCTGCAGTTTCCAGTGCGGGGCGAACGTCGTGGTCAGCGACGCTTCCGCCCCCTGCCGGCGGGCGCGCGGGATGTTCTGGTACGTGGTGCGACCGCCCAGGCTGGTGGCCACGGCGACTTCGTCGCGGCTGTCGGCGCGGAACAGCGCGAAGTCGGCCTGCGTGCCCGGCCGTGGTCGCAGCTTCAGGCCCACTTCGGCGCTGCGCGTGCGCGAGGGTCGCAGGCCGAAATTGAGCCCGCTGTCGCCGTCGTTGCGATAGCCCAGCTCGGAAAACGTGGGCGTTTCGAAGCCCTTGCCGTACGACGCATACAGGTGCGCGGTGGGCGAAACGCGATACAGCACGCCGGCCACGGGCGTGGTGGCCGAATAGTCCACGCGGCCGCTGTCGTCGGGGTTGGCGGCGGTGATGTAGCGATCGTCGGTGGCGAACTTCACTTCGCTGTGGCGCAGGCCGGCCATCACCGTCCACGCATCGGCCACGCGCCAGCTGGCCTGGGCGTACTGGTCGAAATCGTGGACACGATCCTGCTCGTCGCGACGCAGTGCGCCGCGCACGCCCACGGTGTCGTCGACGAAGTTCTCGAAGCCGCGGCGGTGCTGGTGCTGGTTGTCGTAGCTGGCGCCCACGGTCAGCTCGAACGGTAGCCCGGCCAGGGTGCTGGCCCAGGTCCAGCGCGCGTCGCCGCCGCCATATTCGTTGCCCAGGTCGACCACGCCGCCGGCGCTGAGCGGACTGATCTGCGCCGTGGCGGGAATCGACAGGTATTGCAGCACGCTGCGCTGGCCGTAATAGCCCATCAGGCGCAGGTGGCTGGCGTTGCTGAGCTGGTCGTCGTAGGTCAGGCCGGCCTGCTGCTGCGACACGCTTTTGCGCGTGTTGAACGTGGTGGCGGCCTCGTCCGCCTGGCGCGGGTTGTCGTGGAACTGCTCGGGCGTCAGGCCCAGCGGGTCCTGCGCGCCGGGCAGGTTCATCGTGTTCAGCACCACGGTGAGCTTGCGGCGGTCATCCAGTTTCCAGCCCAGCACCGCGTTGCCCGACTCGCGCTGCGCGCGGCTGTGGTCGCGGTAGCCGTCGGTACGGAAATGGCTGAAGTCGATGTTGTAGTCGAGCGGGCCCTGCACGCCGCGGGCATTGAGCGCGGCGCGCAGCATGCCGTCGCTGCCGCCGGCCAGGCCCAGGCGCACTTGCGGCGGGTCGGTGCCTTCGGCGCTGAACAACTGCACCACGCCGCCGGAGGCATTGCCGTACAGCGCCGAGAACGGCCCGCGCAGCACTTCGATACGGTCGGCGGCATCGAGGCTGAAATGCGATACCTGGCCCTGGCCGTCGGGCATGGTGGCGGGGATGCCGTCGCTGTACAGGCGCACGCCGCGGATGCCGAAGGTGGTGCGCGCACCGAAGCCGCGGATCGAGATCTGCGTGTCCTGCGCGTAGTTCTGGCGGTCGCGCGCCAGGATGCCGGGCACGCCCTGCAGCAGTTCGGAGGCGTTGACGTCCAGTGAGCCACTGGCCGGCGCGGCCACCACGTCGACCGACGCGGCCACGTCGAACGGCGATTGCGCCGTGCGCGTGGCGGTGACGGTAATCGGCGCCAGCTCGGCCTGCGGCGTGATCGGCTGCGCGGCGGCAACCGTGGTGGCCAGCGCCCATGTGGGCAGCAGCAGGCCGTGGCGAAACATTCGCTGGGTGGGCATGGGGGAGAGAATTCCTTCAGCGCGCTTACGGTGGGGAAGCGCGGGGTGTCCATGGTAAGTGCCTGGCGCGCGCCTCGCATGTGAACAGCTTTGCCGCGCCGACGTACAAGAAAGCGTTGGACCCGATTATCCTTGTCATTGGCGGACCGGATTCCTCCCCCGCGCGTCTTGCACCCGGCCCGCACGTCTGACGTGTTTCCACCCATCACCCACCCGCGATGCATGACGCCCGCGGCGGGATCAGGAATATAGCGATGACCCACTTGAAGAAGTTCGGCCTGCTTCTCGCCCTGTCGCTGGCGGGCAGCTGGCTGGGAGCCAGCGCGCAGGTGGTTGCGGCGGGCACGGCCGAGCCCGACCAGCCCACCGATGCGCTGGTGCCACCCACCAGTGCCAGCGACTTCACCGCCAGCCAGCTCGACGACGTACTGGCGGGCGGCTGGCGCAGCGAGGCCAATCGTGCCCGCGATAGCTGGCGCCACCCCAAGGCCACCTTGCAGTTTTTCGGCATCCAGCCCGACCAGACGGTGATCGAGATCACCCCCGGAGGCGGCTGGTACGCCGAGCTGCTGGCGCCGCTGCTGCACGACAACGGCCACTACATCGCCGCCGAGCAGGCGCCATCGACCGACAGCGAGGCACGTGCCGACGACAGCAAGCTGCGGCGCAAATTCTCGGCCGATCCGGCGCACTTCGGCAATGCCGCCATTGTCAGCTTCGATCCGAAAAAGCCGGTACTCGGTGCGCCTGCCTCGGCCGATCTGGTGCTGACCTTCCGCAACGTGCACAACTGGGTCATGGCCGAGACCGCGCCGGCGATGTTCAAGGCGTTCTATGCAGTGCTGCGACCGGGCGGCGCGCTGGGCGTGGTCGACCACCGCGCCGCTGACGGCGCCACCCTGGCGGCGGTGAAGAGCAGCGGCTACCTGCCCACAGCCGCCGTCATCAAGCTGGCGACCGACGCCGGTTTCAAGCTCGATGAGCGCAGCGAAATCAACGCCAACCCGGCCGACGACCACGACCATCCCAAGGGCGTATGGACGCTGCCGCCCACGCTGGCCATGGGCGATACCGATCGGGCGAAATACCTGGCCATCGGCGAGTCCGACCGCATGACCCTGCGTTTCGTGAAGCCGGCGGCGAACGCTTCGCGCTGAGCCGCTGACGCCGCATGCTGATCGCCCTCAACAAGCCGTTCGGCGTGCTGTGCCAGTTCACCGACGACCGCGGCCGGCCCACGCTGGCCGGCTTCGTCAGGCAAACGGACGTCTATGCGGCTGGACGGCTGGATCACGACAGCGAGGGCCTGCTGCTGCTCACGGACGATGGAAAGCTGGCGCACCGGCTCACCGACCCGCGCCACAAGCAGCCCAAGACCTACCTGGCCCAGGTCGATGGTGAGATTGACGACACCGCGCTGGCGACCTTGCGCCGCGGCGTCACGCTGAAGGATGGCCTCACGTTGCCGGCGCTGGCCGAGCACGTGGCGGAGCCCGACTGGTTGTGGCCGCGCGATCCGCCCGTGCGCTTCCGTAAAAGCATCCCCACCAGCTGGCTCAGCCTCACCCTGCGCGAAGGGCGCAACCGCCAGGTGCGGCGCATGACGGCGGCGGTGGGGTTTCCCACCTTGCGACTGATCCGCGTGCGCATCGGCGACTACGCGCTGGAGGGTTTGGCGCCTGGACAGACCCGCGTGCTGCAGCCTTAGCGCGGTTTACTGTGGGACCGACTTCAGTCGCGATGCTTTTGGGGAGGGCAAGAGAAAAAGCGAGAGCAAAGGCGAAGAGCTTTCGACCGCCGTTGGCGCTCGAGTTACTTTCTCTTGCGTGGCCAAGAGAAAAGTAACCAAAGAGAAGGCCACCCCGCTTCCGCGCCTCGCGGGCATCCTGCCCGCGAGGTACGCGTGCGGGCTACGGGGTTTGTCGACAGCACATCGGGCAATTGCATCCTGCATTGCCTCAACTCCGGCATCCATGCCGTCGCCTGTGCTGACGCCAAACTGGCTTGCATCCATGCAAGCCACCCTGCGGGCTGATCCTTCGCCCACCCGCCGCTGCAGAGGGGCCCCGGGAAAAGCACCGCGCCATCGTGGCGCGGACTCGGTGTGCCGCGGCGTTGCCGCGGCGAGAGCGGTGGCTTTCGGTGTTTCCTCTTTTTTCCGTTCGCCCTGAGCGTACCGCGTGCGGCGAAGACGAGGGTGCGGGCGGCGGGTGCCCTTCGACTGCGGCCTTCGGCCTATGCTCAGGGAGAACGGTTGAGGTTTGGCGACGAAGTCCGGCGCTTTTGCTTTTGCCTCGTTTTGCTTTTGCTCTGCTCCATCCCGAGTGCGGGCCAGGATGGCCCGCTGCTCTACCCGGGGCCCCTGTGCGGCGGTGAGTAGGGGTCGACAGGCCCCGAAGGGGGCATCGGCAGGATGCCGATGCCTTTTCGCCAGCACATGGATGTGCTGTCGAAAAGCCCGGCCCTGGCTCACGGACTTGCCGGGCA
>NZ_AJXU01000040.1 GCF_000264315.1 Rhodanobacter fulvus Jip2 | reverse complement strand
GCAAGCGCCAAGCGGGGTGGCCTTCTCTTTTGGTTACTTTTCTCTTGGCCACGCAAGAGAAAAGTGACTCGGTCGCCGAAGGCGATCGAAAGCTCTTCGCTCCTACAGGGCTGGCGCCAGGCCGAAGAAGGCTTCGGCGGTGGCCGTGCTGTTTGCGGCGGTGACCTCGGGGCTCTCGCCGCGGTCGCGGGCGATTTCCTCGCAGATGTGTCGCAGGTACATCGGTTCGTTGCGCCGGTGCGCGGGCGGCGGTCGCACGGTACGCGGGAGGAGGTACGGTGCGTCGGTTTCGATCATCAGCCGGTTGGCGGGGATCTCGCGCACCAGTTCGCGCAGGTGCACGCCGCGGCGTTCGTCGCAGATCCAGCCGGTGATGCCGATGTGGCAGTCCAGCGCCAGGTAGTCGCGCAAGGCTTCGGCGGTGTCGGTGAAGCAATGCACCACGGCGGCCGGCACGCGGTCGCGGTAGCGGCGCAGCAGGGCCAGGAAATCGGCATGTGCGTCGCGCTGGTGCAGGAACAGCGGCATGCCGCGATCTGCCGCGATCTGCAGCTGGCGTTCGAACACGTGCAGTTGCACGTCGCGCGGCGAATAGTTGCGGTTGTAGTCCAGCCCGGTTTCGCCGATCGCGCGCACGGTCGGGTCGAGCGACAACGCGCGCAGTCGCGCGTCAGTGGCGTCGTCGTAGTCGATCGCGTGGTGCGGATGCACGCCGGCGGTGGCGTACAGGCGGCCGGGATGGGTGGTGGCAAGTGCCACCGCGTGCTCGCTGCCTTCGCGCGAGGCGCCGGTGACCACCAGTCGATCCACGCCGTGAGCGGCCGCCCGCTGCAGTACCGCGTCCATGTCGTGCTGGAACGATTCGTGGCCGAGGTTGGCACCGATATCAACGAGATCCATGCGATCCACCAGCTCCGACAAAAACGCCCATTGTGGCCCGCCTGTGCGGCGGCGCAAGTGCAGGAAGACGTGAAAACCTGCATGCAGATTCATCACGATGGGCTGCGTATAAAAACCTGGTGCCGCAAGCGGTGAAGGGGGCGACGGCGTTCGCGCAGTCGTGCATCGCAAGCGGCATACGGGGTTGCAACAAAAGCGCACGGCGGTACCGGTTGGGTCCGGCAGCGCCGTGTTCGAGCCGCATAACGTTGTCTGGGAGAGAGACATCATGCGTAGCCAGTTTTTCGCCTTCGCCATAACCCATCCCATCGTCCTCAACAGGCCGGTCGCGGTGCCTCTGAGCTAGAAGCTGACTGACATTCCGGAGAGCGGTGGCCACGGCCATCGCTGCGGCTTGCCGTCGCGGGAATGTCGGTGGCTTTCATCGCTCATGGCTTCGCCATGCCTGCTTTTGCGCATCACCTCGCGGTACGCCGCGTGGTGGTCATGCGCCACGTTTTCTTCCGTACGCCGATCTGTCCGGGCGCGCCCTGCCGCGCCGGCCGGCGCGTTTTTTCGCCGATGGCAAATGTCACCGGCATCCAATGACGCCTGGGGCGACGCATGCCGCGTGGTTCCACAGGGGGGGCGCCATGCGCGGCCACAACCGCGACGCAGCAGCCGGGCCGGACCGTCGTCCACGACGCGCCGGCCATTCGCTCGATACAGCGACCACTACCGTTTGGGAGTTCACATGAACAACAACGTTTTTCGCATGGGCGTACTCGCGGCGGCGCTGGCCGCCGCCATGGCCACTACGGCAGGGTTTGCTGCCGCGGTTTCGCCGACCGGCAATCCGGCACGGATGAACCTCACCGCGCTGCAGGGCCAGCCATCGTTCGACCGCTTCATCGTCACCTACCGCCAGGGCAGCAGCGAGCGCACGAATCGCGCCGCGGCGGTACAGAACGTGGGCGCTGCGCTGAACCGCGCCGGCCTGGTGCGCGCGGGCCGCAGCGTCGCCGGCGCACCGGCTTCGGTCAGCGTGCGCTACCAGCGCAAGCTGGCGGTGGGCGCGGACCTGCTGCGCACCTCGCGTCCGCTCGACCGCAGTGAAGCGGCGGCGCTGATCCGGCAGTTGTCGACCGATCCGGCGGTGGCCTATGTGGTGCCCGACGTGCTGCGCCACCGCGTACGCGATGTACCGGCGTCGAAGCTGCTGCAACCGCAGACGGTCACGCCAAACGACACCTACTACGCCAAATACCAGTGGAACCTGAAGGCGCCCGACGGCGCCGTCACCACCGAGGGCCACGCCAACCTGGGCGGCACCAACGTCAACAACGCATGGGATCTATCCGACGGCACCGGCGTGGTGATTGCCGTGCTCGATACCGGCATCACCACGCACGTGGACGTGGACACGTCGCTGGGTGACGCCGGTTACGACTTCATCGAAGACAGCCTGGTGTCCGGCCGCGCCACTGACGGCCGCGTGCCGGGCGGCTGGGATACCGGCGACTGGACCACCGAGGAACCCTGGCTCACCGAATGCACCGATGCCGACCATCCGCCGGAGGACAGCTCCTGGCACGGCACCCACGTGGCCAGCACCGCCGGCGCGGAGCTCACCAACAACGCGGTGGGCATGGCCGGCATCGCCCATGGCGCGAAGATCCTGCCGGTGCGCGTGCTCGGCCATTGCGGCGGCTACGACAGCGACATCAACGACGCCATCGTTTGGGCGGCCGGTGGCCACGTGGATGGCGTGCCGGACAACACGCATCCGGCGAAAGTGATCAACCTCAGCCTGGGCGGCGCAGGCAACTGCCCGGCCAGCGACCCGGCGGCGCAGGCGGTGGCCGCGGCCAATGCGCTGGGCGCGGTGGTGGTGGTATCGGCCGGCAACGAGAACATCGATGCATCGCAGGCCTCGCCGGCCAGTTGCCCTGGCGTGATCACCGTCGCTTCCACCGGCATCACCAGCAGGCGCGCCTTCTACTCCAACTACGGTAGCGCAGTGGAGATCGCCGCGCCCGGCGGCGGCGTGTACGAGAACGACGCCAGCAGCGGCACCCAGGTCAACGACGGTTTCATCTGGCAGGCGTTGAACAGCGGCACCACCACGCCGGTGCCCGACGACGACAGCTACGGCGGCTACGCCGGCACCTCGCAGGCCAGTCCGCACGTGACCGGCACCGTGGCCTTGATGCAGAGCGCGCGGCTGGCGGCCGGCATGGCCTTGATGACGCCCGCCGAAGTGCTGGCCACCTTGCAGCAGACGGCGCACGCGCCCAGCGTGGCACCGCCAGCCAACCGCGGCATCGGCGCCGGCATCGTCGATGCAAATGCGGCGATGCGAGCCGCCATCGGTGAAGACGGCGGCCCGGGCGAAGCCGTCGTGCTGACCAACGGCGTGACCCTGGCGGGCCAATCCGGCAGCGCGGCCAGCAGCACCGTCTACACGCTGGTGGTGCCGGCCGGCGCGATGGCGCTGAGCCTGCGCACCTATGGCGGCAGCGGCAACGTGTCGCTGTACGCCAAGGTCGGTGCAGCCGGCAGCGCATCCGACTACGGCTACAAGTCCACGCGGCCGGGCAACAGCGAGTCGGTGGTGGTGGCGCGTCCCGCGGCCGGCACCTGGTACGTGACCGTGGTCGGCGAGACGGCATTCGCCGGGGTGAGCGTGCTTGGCAGCTTCCGGGCGCCGCATTGATCGGCTGTTGAACCGAGCGGGCCTGCGTCGTGCGGGCCCGCTGCTTTTCGATGTCGCACCCGCGTCGGTGCGGTAGCGCGGCTGTGGAAAAAACCGGCGCCGGTCATGCGGCGTCCGCGTCCGAACCCCTCCTGGAGAACAACCGTGAATACGATCTACAGCAAGGTATGGAACACGTCCCTCGGCATGCTGGTGGTGGCCTCCGAACTGGCTCGAATCCGCGGCAAGAGCGGTGCGACGGGCGCGGGCTGCGGTCAACGCCGGCTGGGTGTCGGTACCGTTTGCGGCGCCATGCTGGCGGCCGCGATGGCGCTGCCGTCGGTGGCGCGCGCGGATGTCTGCCTGGGCACGTTCACGTTGAGCTTTGGCCACGCGCCGTCCGCGCAGGGCAATGCTTTCGCCTGCGGCCGCGATGCCATGGCGTCGGGCCAGTATTCCACCGCGTTGGGCAACCAGAGCCTGGCCAAGGGCCGCTATTCGCTGGCCAACGGTTACCAGAGCAATGCACTGGGCAACAACAGCACGGCAGTCGGTTACGGGGTGATGGCGCAGAACGCCAACACTACCGCGCTGGGCGCCAACAGCGCCGCGCTGGGTACGGCGGCCACCGCCACCGGCGCCGGCAGTCTGGCACTGGGCGATGACGCCACCGCCACCGGCGCCAACAGCGCGGCCAACGGGCTGCAAAGTTCAGCCTAC
>NZ_AJXU01000039.1 GCF_000264315.1 Rhodanobacter fulvus Jip2 | reverse complement strand
CAGCGGGGTGGGCGCGGTGGCAGCCGGTGCCTACAGCACCGCCGCGGGCTACGGCAGCGTGGCCACAGGCGATCAAAGCGTGGCCACCGGCACCAACGCGCAGGCCACCGGTACCACCAGCGTGGCGACCGGTGCCGACAGCGCGGCCAGCGCGGAAGGCAGCACCGCCGTGGGCAACGCGGCACAGGCGCAGGGCGCCTACAGCACGGCCTTGTCGGCGCAATCGACCGCCACCGGCACACAGGCGCTGGCCAGCGGTTTCCTGTCTGCTGCCAGCGCCGACGGCGCCACCGCGCTGGGCAGTTATGCGGCCGCCAATGGCCTGCTCAGCACCGGCGTGGGTTACGCCGCCACGGCCAACGGCGACTACGCCACCGCCAATGGCGTGGGCGCCACCGCCGACGGCGAAAGCAGCGTGGCGATCGGCGACAGCAGCATCGCCAGTGCGGACCAGAGCGTGGCGTTGGGCGGCAGCGTGCTGGGCATCGTGCCCACCGAAGCCAGCGGCTACGGCGCGGTGGCGTTGGGCGCAGGCGCGTATGCGTCTGGCGACTTCAGTGCCGCGCTGGGCTGGCTGGCCGAGGCCGATGCGGTCAACAGCACCGCGTTGGGCTCAGGTGCCTATGTGACGCCCGAGGCCGACAACGCCGTGGCGCTGGGCGGCGATTCGGTGGCCGATCGCGCCAACACGGTATCGGTGGGCAGCGCCGGTGCCGAGCGGCAGATCGCCAACGTGGCCGCCGGTACGCAGGACACCGACGCAGTGAACGTGGGCCAGTTGAACAGCACGGTAGCCGGTGCCAACCGCTTCTTTGCCGCCGATGGCGCGGTCGACGGCAGCGAAGACGCCGCCGCGATCGGCGAGCACGGACTGGCCAGCGGCGCGGCCAGCGTGGCCGGTGGGCAGGAGAGTTCGGCCTACGGCTACCGCGCCGATGCCGAGGGCGACTACGGCACCGCGATCGGCTCCAGCAGTTTCGCCTTGGGCACGGGCAGCGCCGCTTTTGGCAGCGGTGCGTTCGCGCTGGGCGACTGGTCGCTGGCCAGCGGCTACAACGCGGTGGCGCAAGGCAGCAATAGCGCCGCCTACGGCAGCCAGTCGCAGGCGACGGGCGATTCCAGCACCGCCATCGGCGGCCAGCTGCACGTGGAAGATCCCGATACCGGGGAGGTCCTGCTGGACAGCCAGACCGTGGCCGGCGAGCAGGGCGCCACCGCGGTGGGTGCAGGCGCGCAAGCCAGCGGCGCATTCAGCAATGCCACCGGCGCGGCGGCCCAGGCTACCGGCACGCAGGCCACCGCGGTGGGCTACAGCAGCCAGGCCGGCAGCGACGCGGCCACCGCGGTGGGCGGGTTCAGCGCGGCCACAGGTGATTTCGCCACCGGCGTGGGTTACGGCGCCAGCGCCAGCGGCGCGGGCGCGGTAGCGGTCGGCGAAACCAGCGTGGCATCGGGCGATGAAAGCGTGGCGGTGGGCGGTTCCACCTTTGGCGGCCTGCTGCCGGCGCAAGCGACCGGCACCGGTGCCTCAGCCTTCGGCGCGGGCGCGTGGGCCACCGGCGAATACGCCACTGCCGCCGGCTGGAACAGCTGGGCGGATGGCGAATCGTCGGCCGCGTTTGGCGAATCGGCGTTTGCCACCGCACTCGGCGCCAGCGCGCTGGGCGCCCAATCGGAAGCCAATGGCATCCAGTCCACCGCCATCGGCGCGGCAGCGGTGGCCGACGGCGATGGCAGTTCCGCGCTGGGCAGCGGCAGCTATGCCAGCGCGGAAAATGCCACGGCCAGCGGTTTCCTGGCCGACGCCGAAGGCACCGATAGCACCGCTACGGGCGCGAACAGCATCGCCACCGGCGAAGCCAGCACTGCCACCGGTGCCGGCGCCGAGGCCGATGGCCTCAGCAGCACCGCCACGGGTGCCTCCAGTCTGGCGGCGGCCGACAATGCCACCGCCACCGGCGCCGGCAGTCTGGCACTGGGCGATGACGCCACCGCCACCGGCGCCAACAGCGCGGCCAATGGGCTGCAAAGTTCAGCCTAC
>NZ_AJXU01000038.1 GCF_000264315.1 Rhodanobacter fulvus Jip2 | reverse complement strand
CAGCGGGGTGGGCGCGGTGGCGGCCGGTGCCTACAGCACCGCCGCGGGCTACGGCAGCGTGGCCACAGGCGATCAAAGCGTGGCCACCGGCACCAACGCGCAAGCCACCGGCGCCATCAGCGTGGCGACCGGTGCCGACAGCGCGGCCAGCGCGGAAGGCAGCACCGCCGTGGGCAACGCGGCCCAGGCGCAGGGCGCCTACAGCACGGCCTTGTCGGCGCAATCGACCGCCACCGGCACGCAGGCGCTGGCCAGCGGTTTC
>NZ_AJXU01000037.1 GCF_000264315.1 Rhodanobacter fulvus Jip2 | reverse complement strand
CAGCGGCTACGGCGCGGTGGCATTGGGCGCAGGCGCGTATGCGTCTGGCGACTTCAGTGCTGCGCTGGGCTGGTTGGCCGAGGCCGATGCGGTCAACAGTACCGCGTTGGGTTCTTCGGCCTATGTGACGCCCGAGGCCGACAACGCCGTGGCGCTGGGCGGCGATTCGGTGGCCGATCGCGCCAACACGGTGTCGGTGGGCAGCGCCGGTGCCGAGCGGCAGATCGCCAACGTGGCCGCCGGTACGCAGGACACCGACGCAGTGAACGTGGGCCAGTTGAAGGCCACCGGCCTGGTGGACGCCGCCGGCAGCAGCTTGACCGCCGTTACCTACGATGCGGATTCGGCGCAGTCCCGCCTGACCTTCGGCGGCAGCGGCGGTACCACGCTGGCCAACGTCGCCGCGGGTCTGCACGACGGTGAGGCGATCAACTTCCAGCAATACCGTTCGCTGGCCGCCACCATCGGCGGTGGCGTCTCGGTTGGCCCGGGCGGGCTGATCGGCACACCGTCGTTCGCGGTGCAGGGCAGCAGCTACTTCAACGTGGGCGATGCGCTGGGTGCGCTGGATGGCGCCGTCACCGGCGCAATGAATGGCATCTCCAGCCTCAATACGCGGGTCACCGCGGTGGAAGGAGCGCTGGAAGCCTCCGGCCGTCGGCCGGCCGTGCCCAAGAGTGGGGCCGCCGTCGCGACGGCCAGTGTCGCCGCCGAGGCCCCAAAGAGCACGGCGGCGCCGCGTGTTGCCAGTACATCGGTGGCGGCTCCGGAGCCCACGCAGGCCACGCGCAGTTTCGCCCCGACAGCGGCCAGTGTCGGCAGCCATCCGGCCTCCGAGGCCACCATCGCTGCGGCGCAGGCCGCACAGGCCGCCACGTCGACGGTCAATGACGCGGTGCCCGTCCAGGCCAATTCCGTCTCGGCGGGATCCGCGGCCAGCCAGAGTCGGGTGACCAACGTGGCGGCCGGCGCTGTGGCCACCGATGCGGCCAACGTCAGCCAGGTGGACGCCGCCATAGCCACGGCGCAGACATATCGACGCCGGTGACCGCACCACGCTGAGCCAGGCCAGGGCCTATACCGATGGCAAGTTCACCAGCATGGTCAGCGATGTGGATTTCAACTCGTTCCGCAACGAGGTGCAGGGGCAATTCCACACCGTCAACCAGCGGCTGGACCGGGTCGGCGCCATGAGTACCGCGATGGCGCAGATGGCGTTCAGCACCCAGGGCATCGACAGCCCCAACCGGATGGGCGTGGGCGTGGGCGGCTACCACGGCGAGGCCGCGCTGTCGGTGGGCTACTCGCGCTCGTTGTCGCGGCGTGCATCGGTGACATTCGGCGCCGCCATCTCCAACGGCGAAAGCTCGGGCGGCGTGGGCGTGGGGTTCGGCTGGTAGCAGGTGCGGCGCTTGGCCCCTCCGCTGCGTGCAGGGGGGAGGTTGGAGGGAGTTGTGCAGGGTTGGTGGGAAGGTCAGGAGCGAACCCTTCCCCCAACCCTCCCTGCAAGCAGGGGAGGGAGCAAAGCGTAGCGGTCAACGGCATCGCCGCCGTCCCCGCGTTGTGCTACCAATGCGGGGTTCGCGGCGCGTCGGAGCGTTGCCCCACCGGAGGAACCCATGTCGGCCTTGTCCAGCCCTGCGCAACCACGCGACATGGCCGTCGACGACGTGCAGGCGTGCGCGTTGCTGGTAGCCCGCGGGCGTTTGAAGGAGTCCGACCTGGGCCGCGCCCGGCGCCTGCACGAGGAGTCGCCCGAAGGCACGTTGACCTCCCTGCTGGCGCGTCTGGGCCTGGTCTCCGAGCGCGACTTGGCCGAAGCCTGGGCCGAGCTGCTGCAGGTGCCGCTGCTGGCCGCGCGTGATGCGCCGGAGTTGCCGCCGGCGGAGCTTGACCTATCCCTGCGCTTTCTCAAACAACAGCACGTGGTGCCGGTGCACGACGCGTCGGGCCTGGCCTTGGTGGTGGCCGATCCGGCCGATCCCTATCCGCGCCAGGCGGTGGAGCTGGCGGCCGGGCGGCCGGTGGCGTTGCGCATCGGCTTGCGTTCGGACATCGACGGCCTGATCGAGCGCTATTACGGCAGCGGTCGTTCGGCGATGGGCACCATCGTGGAGAACCTGGACGGCGGCGCGGCCGAAGAAGACGACGTCGAGCACCTGCGCGACCTGGCCTCCGAGGCACCCGTGATCCGGCTGGTCAACCTGATCCTGCAGCGCGCGGTGGAGCAGCGCGCTTCGGACGTCCATATCGAGCCGTTCGAAAACCAGCTGAAAGTGCGCTACCGCATCGACGGCGTGCTGCACGAAGTGGAGGCGCCGCCCTCGTCGTCCACCGCCGCGGTGATCTCGCGGGTGAAGATCATGGCGCGCATGAACATCGCCGAGCGCCGCCTGCCGCAGGACGGCCGCATCCAGTTGCGGGTGCAGGGCAAGGAGTTGGACCTGCGCGTGTCCACCATGCCGACCAGCTTCGGCGAGTCGGTGGTGATGCGCATCCTGGATCGCGAATCGGTGGTGTTCGATTTCGCCGCGCTGGGCTTCACCGACAGCTTCCAGCAGCGCTTCATCGACGTGCTGCAACGCCCGCACGGCATCCTGCTGGTCACCGGCCCCACCGGCTCGGGCAAGACCACCACGCTGTATACCGCGCTGTCGCGGATCAACACGCCCGACGTGAAAATCATCACCGTCGAGGACCCGGTCGAATACCAGCTCGAAGGCATCAACCAGATCCAGGTGAAGCCGCAGATCGGGCTGGATTTCGCCGGCGCGCTGCGCTCCATCGTGCGGCAGGATCCGGACGTGATCATGATCGGCGAAATGCGCGACCTGGAAACCTGCCGCATCGCCATCCAGTCCGCGCTCACCGGCCACCTGGTGCTGTCCACGTTGCACACCAACTCCGCCGCCGGCGGCATCGCGCGGCTGCTGGACATGGGCGTGGAGGATTACCTGCTCGGCTCCACCGTCAACGGCATCCTGGCGCAGCGGCTGGTGCGCACGCTCGATCCGGAAACCGCCGTGGCGTACGAACCCGCGCCCGAAGTCATCGCCCAGTTCGAACTGGCGAAATACACCGACGAACGTCCCATCCGGCTGTGGAAACCCGGCACCAGCGCCGCCAACCCCAGCGGCTACCGCGGCCGCCAGGCGATCCTGGAGTTCCTGCCCATGACCGACCCGCTGCGCCGCCTGGTGATGCAGCGCGCCGACGCCGGCGCCATCGAACGCGCCGCCCGCGCCGAAGGCATGCGCACGATGTACGAAGACGGCATCGCCAAAGCCGTCGCCGGCATCACCACGCTGGAGGAGGTGCTGCGTGTTACGCAGGAAGGCTGAGAATAGGGAATGGGGAGTAGGGAATAGGAAGGGCAGAAGCCAGTGCCTCGCCGCCGGCTGCTTTGCCCATTCCCTATTCCCTACTCCCTACTCCCGGTTCACGGGCCAACCCCAGTGAGCCAATACAGCTACAAAGCCATCACCGCCGCCGGCGAAACGCTGCACGGCCAGATGGAAGCAGCCAGCGTCGGCGACGTGATCTCACGCCTGCAGGAGCAGGGCCACACACCGCTGGAAGCCCAGCCGGCGCATGCCGATGAAACCGGCGGCGCAGCGAGCGCGCTATTCCGCCGCGGCCCGTTCAGCGGCGACCAGCTGGCCCAGTTCACCCATCAACTGGCGACCCTGCTCGGCGCCGGCCAGCCGCTGGACCGGGCGTTGGGCATCCTGCTGGATCTGCCCGAAAGCGAGCGCGCCAGGAAACTGATCGAGCGCGTACGCGAGCGCGTGCGTGGCGGCAATACGCTTTCTTCCGCGCTGGACGAGGAGCACGGCGTATTTCCCCGCCTGTACGTGAGCCTGGTGCGCGCGGGCGAGGCGGGCGGTTCGCTGGAGGAAACCCTGCGCCGGCTGGCCGATTACCTGGAGCGCGCCCAGCAACTGCGCGGCAGCGTCATCAACGCGCTGATCTACCCGGCGTTCCTGTTGGTGGGCGTGCTGGGTTCGCTGGTGCTGCTGCTGGCCTACGTGGTGCCGCAATTCGTGCCGATCTTCCAGGACATGCAGGTACCGATTCCCTGGATCACCCGCGCGGTGCTGCTGCTGGGCAACACCTTGCAGGCGTGGTGGTGGCTGATCGCGCTGTTGCTGATCGGTGGCGCGCTGGCGTGGCGCGCGCGGCTGCGCGATCCGCAGGCGCGGCTGGCGTGGCATGCCCGCCTGCTGCGCCTGCGCTGGATCGGCCCGCTGCTGCTGAAAGTCGAAACCGCGCGCATCGCCCGCACCCTGGGCACCCTGCTGAAAAACGGCGTGCCGCTGTTGAGTGCGCTGGCCATCGCGCGCCAGGTCACCGGCAACCGCGCCCTGGATACGGCGCTGGCCAGCGCCCACGAACAGGTCAAGGGCGGCTCCGGCCTGGGCCTGGCGCTGGCGCAATCGAGCCTGTTTCCACGGTTGGCGTTGCAGATGGTGCAGGTGGGCGAGGAAGCCGGCCAGCTCGACGGCATGCTGCTGAAAGTGGCAGACACCTTCGAGATCGAATCGCGCCGCGCCATCGACCGCCTGCTGGCCGCGCTGGTGCCTGCGCTGACCATTGTGATGACGGTGCTGGTGGCGATCATCATGGCCGCGATTCTGCTGCCGCTGTTGAGTTTGACCAGCAATATCCAGTAAGGAGGAGTATGGCAATGGCGAAGTTTTTGGCGTTGGTGGGGCAGGGAATAGGGAATAGGGAATGGGGAATGGGAAAGGCGCGCCAGCCCCGGCTTTCCGCTGTTGCGATTCCCCATTCCCCATTCCCCATTCCCGGGCGCGCAACGCGCGCCAACGGCTTCACCCTCCTCGAAATGCTGGCCGTGATCGTGTTGATCGGCATCGTCGGCACCATCGTGGTGCGGCAGGTGGGCAACAGTGTGGACAAGGGCAAGTACGGCGCGGGCAAGGTGCAGTTGCAGGTGCTGGGTCAGGCGATCGACAGCTATGCGCTGGACAACGGCTCACCGCCGCGCCAATTGCAGGATCTGGTGACCAAGCCGGCCAATGCGCCGAACTGGCAGCGCCCGTATCTCAAGGCATCGCAGTTGCTGGACCCCTGGGGCCACGCGTTCGGCTACGCCGCGCCCGGCCAACACGGCAATTTCGACCTGGTTTTCTACGGCCAGGACGGCAAGCCCGGCGGCGACGGCTACAGCAAGGATGTGGGTAGTTGGCAGTGAGGCCGGGAATCGGGAATGGGGAATCGGGAATCGGAAAGGCCGGCAAGCACCGGCTTTTCGCTCTTCCCATTCCCGATTCCCGATTCCCGATTCCCGGGCGCGCAACGCGCGCCAACGGCTTCACCCTCCTGGAAATGCTGGCCGTGATCCTGCTGATCGGCGTGGCCACGGCGGCGGTGGCGTTCTCGGTGACGCAGGGCTTGGCCGGCGCCCGCGCCGCGGCGGCCAGTGCCGACCTGGCCGCCGCGCTGCGCGCCACTCGCGCCCAGGCGATCGTGCGCGGCAGGGCGCAGGTGTTCGATCTCGATACCCGCGACAACCGTTGGCGCAATGCGCGCGGACAAACCGTGCAGCTGCCGCCGGACATGAAGTTGAGCATCACCAGCGCCCGCGAGGATGCGCCCGACGACCACACCGGCCGCATCCGCTTCTTCCCCGACGGCAGCTCCACTGGCGGCCACATCGTGGTGCAGCGCGGCCAGCGTCAGTGGCGGGTCGATGTGGCGTGGCTTACGGGCGCGGTGGTGGTTCGATGAAAGCCGAAAGTTGGCGGGGCGCGCCCGGGAATAGGGAATGGGGAATAGGGAATAGGAAAGGCAGGCGAGCACCAGCTTTTCGCTCTTCCCATTCCCCATTCCCCGTTCCCCATTCCCTGCATTCAAACCATTCCCGATTCCCGATTCCCGATTCCCGGGCGCGCGCTACGCGCGCCAACGGTTTCACCCTCCTCGAAGTCCTCGCCGCGATCCTGCTGCTCGGCATCGCCTTCGCGGTATTGATGCAGGTCGCGGGCGGCGCGATTGGGCTCACCGGGCAGGCGGCCGATGCCAGCGAGGCGGCGATGTGGGCGCGCAGCAAGCTCGACAGCGCGTACGTGGTCGAGCCGTTGCAGCCGGGTCACAGCACCGGACGGTTCGATCGCAAATTCGAGTGGCAGCTCGACGTGACGCCATGGCATGCCGCTGCGGCTGACGACCAGACACCGCTGCAGCTTTACCAACTGGATCTGCGGGTCAGTTGGGGGCCGGCAGCGCATCCGCACACGGCGAATTTCCGCACCCTGCGCCTGCTTTCGACCGGCCCCGGTTCCAACCCGATGGCGCCGACGCCATGACCGGGCGCGGTGAGGGTGCGATGAGAACCGGGGTTCGGCGGGGCGCGCCCGGGGGGAATAGGGAATGGGGAATAGGGAATAGGAAAGGCGCGTCGAGACCAGCTTTTCGCTCTTCCCATTCCCCATTCCCCATTCCCCATTCCCGGCGCGCAACGCGCGCCAACGGCTTCACCCTCCTCGAAGTCCTGGCATCGCTGGCCTTGCTGGCCTTGCTGATGTTGGGTGTCTACGCCGGCGTCCGCATCGCCACGCGCAGCGTGCACGCCGGCAATGCGCGTATCGAGCGGCTCGACCAGGTGCGCGCGGCGCAACAGTTGCTGCGTCGTGAACTGGCGCAGGCGCTGAGTCAGACGATCGATCACGATGACCACGGTACGCCGCTGGTTGTCGATGGCGCGCCGCAACGGCTGCGTTACGTGGCGCCGTTGCCGGGTTACCTCGGCCAACTGGGGCCGCAGTTGCAAACGCTGCGTCTGGTTGATGACGGCACGGGTGGCTTGCGGCTGGAGCTTGGTCTGGCCCTGCTGCCGCCCGATGGCAATGAGCCGCAGCCGATGGGCGAGCCACAGGTGCTGGTCGATCACGTGCGGGCTGGTCGTTTCAGCTATCGCGGCGTCGACGTGCGGGGTCGCGCCACGCCGTGGCTTGCCAGCTGGCCCGATGGCCGCGCGTTGCCGCGGCTGGTGCGGGTGGAGTTGCAGCTGGATGGCATGGTGTCCTGGCCCACGCTGGAGGTGCCGCTGCGCGTGGAGGCCGGCGACGCCGGGCCCGGCGCGTCGACCTTGCCGATCCGTCGCATGGGGGCGCAGTGATGCGCGCGTGTCCATCACCCCGACGGCAGCGCGGCGTGGCCTTGCTGCTGGTGCTGTGGGCGTGCGCGCTGCTGGCCGTGCTGTTGGGCGGCTATGCGGCCGTGGTGCATACCGAGGCGGTGCTGGCGCGCCATCAACTGGCGCAGACCCGCGCCCATTACGCCGCCGAAGCGGGCCTCATGCGTGCCTTGCGCGGGTTGCACGATACGCGCGCCAAACAGCGCTGGATCGGCGATGGCCGTCTGTACACGATGTCCTACGACGGCGCCGAAGTGCGGATTCGGGCCGTCGACGAGAGCGGCAAGGTTGACTTGAACAGCGCTTCGCCGGAGGTTTTGCAGGGCCTGTTCCGGGCTGCGGGCGCGGCCCCGGATGCGGCGCAGGCGCTGGCCATGCGGGTGGTGGAATGGCGCAGTCCTTCCGCGTTCGATGGCACGGCCGGCGATGCCGCGGGATACGCCACGGCGGGTCGACACTACCGGCCGCGGCACGGATCCTTCGCCAGCGTCGAGGAGTTGCAGATGGTGCTGGGCATGACGCCGGCGCTGTACCGCTCGCTGGCGCCGCACATCACCCTGTGGTCGGGCCAGGCCAGCCCGGACCCGAACGTGGCCACGTCGCTGGCGCTGGCTGCGATTCCCGGCATGACCGCCGAGCGCGCGCGGGAAATCCAGGCTGCGCGGCGGCGCAATGCCGCCGATCCCGAGCTGACTGTTGGCAGCGGAGTCACCCACAGCGTGCGTTCGCAAGCTACGCTAGCGGATGGCACGCAAGCCGTATTGCGGGCCACGGTTCGTTGGCGGGCGGGGAGCGCCGCGGCGCAACCTTACGCAGTGCTGCGCTGGCAGGAGGGAAACGAGGAATGAATACGCTGCTGCCGCCACTGCGGTCAGGGCGCGATCGCCTGCGCCAGGCCTGGCGCAGCTCGCCGTGCCCGGCGTTTTTCGCCTGGTGGGGCACTGAATTGCGCGCGCTGCCGCCGCCGCGCTGGCGTGGCTGGCTGGGCGATGGCGTGGCGTGGCATCTGTTGCAGCAGGAGCAGGGACAGTGGACCTTGCGCCGCGCCGGCGAGGCGCAGCCGCTGGCGCGCTGGTTCGCCGATGACGATGCGCTCGCACAACGCGCGGCGGTGAGCACGGCGCTGCAGGCGGTGGATCGCGAAGACCGCCGCCTCGCCTTGCTGTTGGATCCACGTACGGTATTGCGGCGCGCCGTCTCGCTGCCGCTGGCCGCGCGCAGCCAGCTGGCCCAGGTGATGGCGTTCGAAATGGATCGGCAAACCCCCTTCACCGTCGAACAGGTGCACTACGCCGCACGCGAGCTGACGTCGCCGACGCCGGTCGCTGCCGCGCATTTCCGTGCCGAGCTGCTGGCCACGCCGCGCAACACGCTCGATCCGCTGCTGGCGCGCCTTGCGGCCGCCGGTGTGGTCGTCGATGCGGTGGATCTGCCCGAGGGGAATGGACGGCTGGGCATCAACCTGCTGCCGCCTGCGCGCCGGCCGCATCATGTCCATCCGCGCCGCCGCTGGAATCGCGCGCTGGCGGTGGCCTGCCTGGCGCTGCTGCTGCTGGTGCTGGGCCAATACCTGCACAACCGCCGGCAGGCGCTGGTGCGGATGCAGGCGCAGGTGGAAAGCATGCGTGCCGACGCGCAGCAGGTGCTGGCGCTGCGCCAGCAACTGCAGGACAACGCCGGCGCCGCCGGTTTCCTGGTGCAGCGCAAACAGCATGCGACGACCATGCTGGCACTGCTCGCCGACCTCACCCGGCGTTTGCCCGACAGCGCCTGGCTGGAGCGGCTGAGCATCGATACCGATGGCCAGGTCGGCATGCAGGGCCAGAGTCCGCAGGCGGCACGATTGCTGGATGCCTTGAAGGATTCGCCACTGATCACCGACGCCAGCTTCCAGGGGTCGATCCAGCCCGATGCGGTCACCGGCAAGGAGCGCTTCTACCTGGTGGCGCAGTTGCGGCAGGCATCTGCGCCGGCAGCTGCCCCCGCCAGCGGCGGCAGTGCGCCATGAGCTATTCACCCACGCCGCGCGAGCGCCGCATCGCCGCAATCCTGTTGCTGCTGGCGGCGCTGGCACTGGCCTACTTCCTGCTGCTGCACTGGTGGTGGGTGGCACCGCTGCGACAGATCGATGCCCGCATGGACGAGCTGCAACAGACCCACGCCAGTTACGCCGCAGCGATCGCCGACCAGCCCCGGCTGGAGCGGCGGCTGGCCGCGCTGGGCGCGGGCCAGGCGGCCAGCAGCGCGTTCCTTCCCGAGAGCGACACCAATACCGCGGCCGCGGGTCTGATGCAGCGCGTGGTCGACGCGGTGGCCGCGCAGGCCGCCAACCAGCGCTGCGTGGTCAGCCAGAAAATGCCCATTTCCGATCCACCGGCGGCGCGCGGCGAGCCCTATCGCAAGGCCGCCGCCCGCATCAGCCTGAGTTGCGCCATCGAACCGCTGGCGGCGGTGCTGCACGCGCTGGAGCAGGGCACGCCGTACCTGTTCGTCGATGAGCTCAACATCTACCGCAACCCGGTGGCGGTGCAGCAGGACCGCGCCGCACCGCTGGAAGTGCAGTTCACCGTATCGGGCTACCTGCGTCCCGCCCGCGCCGCCGCGCAGGTGCAGCCATGAATGCCGCCAGCCAGCGCCGGCTGACCCCGATGCTGCTGGTGCTGCTGGCCGTGCTGGCGGGCTTGTGGCTGCTGCTGTTGTCCGGCATTGGCAGCCACGCGCACTGGCCGGCCGCCAGCTTGCCGTCGGCGGCGCCGGTGGCGGATCGTGCCGCGCCGTTGCCACCGCCGGTGCCGCGCAACCAGTTCGCCGTGATCTGGCAGCGGCCGCTGTTCGATCCCGATCGCCGGCCGGCGGCGCCGGTGACCGACAACGGCAGCATCGGCGAGCTGGAACTGACCGGCGTCATCGTCACGCCCACCTTGCACATGGCGCTGCTGCATGACCGCCAGGGCAATCGGGAGCTGCGTTTGCGTCGCGGCGAGACCTTGCCCGGCGGCAACCTCACCCTGGTCGAGGTGAAGCCGCGCTCGGCGGTTTTCGATACCGCCAGCGGTCGCGTGGAATTGTCCCTGCCTGCAGGTGCGCCGGTCGATGGCCCACCGCCAACGCCGGGTCAGGCCGCTGGGCCCGGTCCCGGCAGTAGCGTGTCCTGGCCGTCGACGCCACTGGTCACCCCGGCCCCCGCGGCCGGGCCGGACGGCCGTCCCGGCGAGCCCGCTGCGGGGACGCTCCGCGCTCCGGAGCCGACGTCTCCCGACACTCAAACCCATTCCCAAACGCAGCGCATCCGCGCGCTGCGCGAGATCATCCAGAAACGTCGCGCCGCGCAAGCCGCCGCGGTTCACGAAGGAGAGCATTGAGCATGCATCGCACGCACAGACAGGCCCGTCCGCTACGCGCGCTGGGGTTGGCGCTGGCGGTATGGCTGGCGGGCTGCTCCAGCCTGCCGCAACCGCACGACAACGACGCGTTGCAACGCGAGGCGGTAGCCGGCACCCGGGACCCGGTGCCGGCGCCGTTGCCTCTGAACACCACGGTTGCGCCCGATTCGGCATCGGTAGTGCGCCCGCAACTGAGCCAAGGCAGTGGCCAGTTCATCCGCCCCACCGGCCTGGCCACGCCGCGCGCGCCAGCGGCCGGCCCTGAAGGCGTCACCTTCAATTTCGAGAACCAGCCGGTGCAGGCGGTGGTCAAGGCGATCCTGGGCGACCTGCTGAAAAAGAACTACACCATCGTGCCCGGCGTGCAGGGCAACATTTCGTTCTCCACCGCCGAGCCGGTCGATGCGGGCGAGGCGCTGCCGATCCTGGAGACGCTGCTGTCGTGGACCGGCAATGCGCTGGTGCTGCGCGGCGGCAGTTACGTGGTGCTGCCGGCGAAGGACGCGCTGGGCGGCAACCTGGTGCCCAGCCTGGGCGCGTCGGCGCCGCAGGGCGGCCTGCAGGCGCGGCTGTTCCCGCTTCGCTACATCTCCGCCACCGAGATGGAGAAACTGATCAAGCCGTTCGCGCGGCCGGATTCGATCCTGCTGGTCGATTCGGCGCGCAACCTGCTGGTGATGTCCGGCACCGCGCAGGAGCTGGCCAACTACCAGCGCACCGTGCGCACCTTCGACGTGGACTGGCTGCGCGGCATGTCGGTAGGCGTGTTCAGCCTGCAGCGCGCCAGCGTCGATGAACTGATGCCGAAGCTGGACAGCATGTTCGGCCCCAAGGGCGACACGCCACTGGCCGGCATGCTGCGCTTCATCCCGATCGAGCGCACCAACGCGCTGGTGGTGATCAGCACCCAGCCCGACTACCTGCGCGAAGTGGGCGAATGGATCGCCCGCATCGACCGCGGCGGCGGCAACGAGCCGCAGTTGTTCGTGTACGACGTGCGCAACATCAAGGCGTCGGACCTGGCCCGCTACCTGGCGCAGATCTACACCAACGGTGCCGGCACCGGCGCTGACAACGGTGGCCAGGTCGGTCCCGGCCTGAGCAGCGCCACCCTGGGCAATGCCGATGGCGATACCGGCAACAGCCTGGTCAGCGGTATCGACAACGGCGGCGCCATGACCGGATCGGCCACGCAGCCTGTCGACAGCAATACCGCGCCCGGCAAGTCGTACAGCTCCAGCGACGGCAGCGTGCGCATCAGCGCGGTCGACAGCAACAACCAGTTGCTGGTGCGCGCACGGCCCTCGCAATGGAGCGAGATCGAGTCGGCGATCCAGAAGCTGGACAGCGTGCCGCTGCAGGTACAGATCGAAACCCGCATCCTGGAAGTCAGCCTCACCGGCGAATTCAGCTTCGGCGTGCAGTGGTATCTGGAAGGGCTGCGCGGCGCCACCAGCACCACCGACAGCAATGGCAACATCACGTTTTCGCCGGGGAATGCCAACAACCCGCGACAGATCGCGCTGGGCCAGGGCGGCGTGAACTTCGGCGGCGAGCCGTTCTTCTATTCCTTCATGAACAGCAACCTGCAGGTGGCGTTGCGCGCGATGGAAACCAGCGGCAACACCAAGGTGTTGTCCGAGCCGTCGCTGGTGGTGATGAACAACCAGCAGGCGAACATCCAGGTCGGCAACGAGATCCCGGTCAACCAGAGCTTCATCAGCCCCGGCCTGGGCAACGCGGGCAGCGGCATCAGCACGCTGGGCGAGGTGCAGTACAAGCCGACCGGCGTGATCCTGAAAGTCGTGCCGCGGGTCAATCCGGGCGGCCTGGTGTACCTGAAACTCAGCCAGGAAGTCAGCGCGCCCGGCATCAAGGACAACAACGGCAACTTCCCCATCCAGAAGCGCCTGCTGGAAACCCAGGTGGCGGTGCAGAGCGGCCAGACCGTGCTGCTCGGCGGCCTGATCCAGCAGAACGAAGGCACCACCGACACCGGCATCCCCGTGCTCAACAAGATCCCGCTGATCGGCCGCCTGTTCGGCACCACCAACCGCCACCGCGACCGCTCCGAACTGCTGGTGCTGATCACCCCTCGAGTGATTACCAGCGGCAATGATGCTCGCCAGGTCACCGACGAGTACCAGCGCAAGTTCGAATCGCTTGCGCCGTTGCGGGCGAAGTAGCTGCTCTGCTTCCTCTCCCCTGCGGGGAGAGGATCGAGGAGAGGGGGCGGTGCTCGCGGGGAAGTCGGTGAGTGGAGCTTTCGGTTTTACGGCGCCGCGTGTGGCCTGTTCCTGCCTCGTCGATAAACGGGAAAGCATGAAGGCACCGTAACCTCCTCTCCCCTTGGGGAGAGGAAACAGGAGAGGGGACACGCCGCGGGAAAGTTGATGGGTGAGCTTTCGGCGGCTGGGGGCTTCGTTGGGTTTCCCCGCGGCATGTTGCGCTTCGTTGCCACTTCCCCGCGGCGTGTCCCCCTCTCCCTGCCCTCTCCCCGCAGGGGAGAGGGGATTACGGCTTCTTCCAGCGTTGACGCGTGGCGCGGGGTAGCCACACCCCCGCCGCTATCATTCACTGAATGACCGTCTTCCCCATCACCCCGCTGCTGCCCGACATCCGCGCCGCGCTCGCCGCCGGTCCGCGGCTGGTGTTGGAAGCGCCGCCCGGCGCGGGCAAGACGACTCAAGTGCCGCTGGCCTTGCTGCAGCAGCCGTGGCTTGACGGAAAAATTCTGATGCTGGAGCCGCGCCGCATCGCGGCGCGCGCGGCGGCGCAGTTCATGGCGCAGCAGTTGGGCGAGGCGGTGGGGCGGACGGTGGGCTATCGCATCCGGTTCGAGGCGAAGGTCAGCGACGCCACGCGGATCGAGGTGATCACCGAGGGCATCCTCACGCGGCTGATCCAGCGCGATCCGGAGCTGACCGGCATCGGCGCGATCGTGTTCGACGAATTCCACGAACGGCATCTGGCGGGTGACCTGGGCGCGGCGCTGGCGCTGGACATCCAGGCCACCTTGCGGCCGGATCTGCGGCTGCTGCTGATGTCGGCCACGCTCGATGGCGAGCGCATCGCGCAGTGGCTGGATGCGCCGCGCATCACCAGTCCCGGCCGCAGCTTCCCCGTGCATGTCGAACATCCGCCCGCCCGCGCGCAGGAAAGCGTGGAGCAGCAGCTGGTCCGGGTAACGCGGCTGGCACTGCAGGAAAACGCGGGCGACGTGCTGGCGTTTCTGCCCGGTCGGCGCGAGATCGCGCGAGCGCAGAGCCTGCTGGCATCGCTGACCGATGATTATCCCGAGCTGGACGTCATGCCGCTGCATGGCGAGCTTTCGCTGGCCGAACAGCAGGCGGCATTGAGCGAGGCGGCGCCGGGGACGCGCCGCGTGGTGCTGGCCACCAACGTGGCCGAATCCAGCATCACGCTGCCCGGCATCCGCGCGGTGATCGACAGCGGGCTGGCGCGCGAGCCGCGCTTCGATCCGAATTCCGGCTTCACCCGGCTGCAGACGGTGAACATTTCGCAAGCCTCCGCCGATCAGCGCGCGGGACGCGCCGGCCGCGTGGCCGCGGGCACGGCGTACCGGCTGTGGCCGCAGAGCAAACGGCTGGAAAGCGCGCGCACGCCGGAGATCGCCCAGGCCGACCTGTCCGGCCTGGCGCTGGAACTGGCGGCATGGGGCAGCGACGCGTTGCCATGGCTGGACCCGCCGCCGCCCGGCGCATTGGCGCAGGCGCGCGAGCTGTTGCGTGCTTTGGCGGCGGTGGACGACGACCACCGCATCACCGCGCTGGGCCGCGACCTGCTGGAACTGGGCGCCACGCCCCGGCTGGGCGCCGCCGCCTTGCGTGCGCCGACCCCATTGCGTCCGCTGATTGCCGACCTGCTGGCGTTGATGGAGGCGCGCTCGCCGCTGCGTGGCGAGCAGTCGCGCAGCGATGATTTCCGCGACCGGGTCACCGCCCTGCATGCCTGGCGCGACCGGCGCGGCACGCTGGCCCGTGGCACGGTGGATGCGGGCGCACTGACCGCCATCGAGCAGGCCAGCAAAGGGTGGCGCAGACGTCTGGACGTCCATACGTCCGCCAGTGGCACGCCGGGTAGCCATGCCGTCGGCGACCTTCTTCTGCACGCCTTCCCCGATCGGGTGGCGCACCGCAGCGGCAACGATCCGCTGCGCTATACGCTGGCCAACGGCCGTGGTGCGCGATTGCACGAGAACACCGCCTTGCATGGCGAGCCCTGGCTGGTGGCGCTGGACCTTCGCCACGAGACGCGCGACAGCCTGATCCTGGCCGCCGCGCCGCTGGATCCGGACATGCTGGAGCGTGACTACCCCGCGCAATTCACCCGCCAGCGCACGCAGCGCTGGAACGACGAGCGCGGTGCAGTGGAGGCGTTCGAGGAGCGCCGCTTCGGTGCCATCGTGCTGGAGCGCCGCAGCGTGCCGGTGGATGCGCGCGATGCGTTGCCGGCCTTGCTCGCGGCCGTGCGCGGCGGCGGGCTCGACCTGCTGCCGTGGAGTGAATCGGCGCGCCGTTTGCGCGCCCGCATGCAGGCATTGCGCGCATGGATGCCGGCGCTCGGTCTGCCCGACGTGGCCGATGCGGCGCTGCTGGCCACGCTGGAACAGTGGCTGGCGCCGTTCCTGGATGGCGTGCACCGGCTCGATGCGTTGCGCGCCGATGCGCTGTCGCAGGCGCTTTCGGCGCTGCTCGATCATGCGCAGCGCCAGGCGCTGGACCAGCATGCGCCCGAAAGCCTCATCGTACCCAGCGGCCAGTTGCGGCGGATCGACTACGTGCCCGGCGAACCGCCGGTACTGGCGGTGAAACTGCAGGAGCTGTTCGGGCTGGCCGACACGCCGCGCATCGGTGGCGGACGCATACCGGTCACGCTGCATCTGCTGTCGCCGGCGGGGCGGCCGATCCAGGTGACCCAGGATCTGCACGGCTTCTGGCAGCGCACCTATCCCGAGGTGCGGCGCGAACTGAAAGGTCGCTATCCGCGCCACCCGTGGCCGGACGATCCTTGGACGGCGCAGCCGACCCATCGCGCCAAGCCTCGCCAGCGCTGAATACGATCGGGGTGGTTTCCCGCGGCCTTCACCCGGTTGTCGATCGAATGGCTGCGGTATTCGTGCTGCGTGGTTGTCTGTACCATCGATCGCGCCATGGCTACCCATGGGAGACGTCTTGCGCACAGCCAAACGCTCCACTGCTCCAGCACTGCCGGACACCGCAGTCTTCGGCCCGGAGCGAGGTATGCCCGCGCCGGGGCCACGGCGATCCTCCGCTTACGGGTGGAGCGTGCTGGCGTTGTTGCTGGGCCTGGCGCTGACGATGCTGCTGCGTTACCAGCAGATCCAGCGGGAGCAAGCCGCGCTGGATCTCACGCGCAGCGCCCTGGTCGACAAGAGCTCGGTCGCACTGATAACGCAGTTGCAGGCGGCGGAAAGCCTGCTGCGCGCGGTGCAGAGCCTGTTTCTTTCCTCCGACGAGGTCAGCGAGCAGGAGTTCGCCAACATCTACGCCAACCTGCAGCCGCGCCGCCGCTTCCCTTCGCTGCAGGCGCTTGCCTATGCGCGTAAAGAGGTACGGACGGATGGCGTTCACTACCTCACCACCTGGGTGCAGCCGCTGTCGGGCAATGCCGCCCTGGCCGGGCTGGATATCAACGCGCAGCCGAACAACCTGCAAGGCGTGATCGCCTCGCGTGATACCGACTTGCCCACCTTGTCGGCCCCGTTCCGGCTGGCGCAGCAGACGGGTGCGCTGCCGCGCAACGACGGCATCACCCTGCGCATGCCGATATTCAGCCCCGGGCCGCCGCCCGCATCGGTGGCGGAGCGGCGTCGGCGCGAGGTGGGATCGCTGGCGGTGTCGTTTCGCGTCAGCGGCCTGATCGGCAATGCGATTTCGCAAGACGTCACGCAGATGTTCCGCGTGCGCATCATCGACGTCACCGATGCCGGGGAGCAGCTGCTGTTCGACTCGGCCGCGACGGCGAAGGTCGATGGCGACAAGGACTTCCACCGCCGGCTTGCCTATGGCGGGCGGGTGTGGCGCCTCAACCTGCAACCGCGGGTGACCGCCCGGCCCGGTTTCGACCTGGGCGACTCGGCGCTGCCGGTCGGCGTGCTGGCCAGCATCCTGCTGGCGATGCTGGTGTTCACCATCGCCAGCACCCGCCAGCGGGCGATTGCCCTGGCGTGGCACATGACCAGTCGCTACCGCGAGAGCGAAGAGCGCTTTCGCGCGCTGAACGATCTGCTGCCGGCGCTGGTCCTGCTGGCCGACGGGCATGACGGCGCCATCACCTATGCCAACCGCGCGTCCCGCGAGCGGCTCGGCGAAAACGTGGGCGAGCGGCGGCTGTCGGACCTGTTCGAAGACCCGCGCCTGTATCCCGACATGCAGCAACCGGACAAGCGCGATTTCCATCGCCTCAGCGTCCAGTTGTGCGATGAGCAGGATTACCGGTTCTGGGCCGACGTGGCCATCTCCAGGGTGGTGCTGGACGGCGCCGACAAGTTGCTGATGGTGGCGATCGACGTCACCGAGCAGCGGCAATTGAACGAGATGCTGAGCTTCCAGGCCAGCCACGATGCGTTGACCGAGCTGTACAACCGGCGCGAATTCGAGAGCCGCCTGCAAAGCATCCTCAACGCCACCGAAACCGACACGCCGATGGCGGTGCTGCTGTACATCGACCTGGACCAGTTCAAGCTGATCAACGACACCTCCGGCCATATCGCCGGCGATCACCTGCTGGCGCAACTGGCGGCCACCATGCACAAGCAGCTTGCCACCGGTGACGTACTGGCAAGGCTGGGCGGCGACGAGTTCGGCGTGCTGGCGCTGGGCGTGCGCGATCGCGAGGATGCCGAAGCGGTGGCCGAGCGCATGCGCCACTGCATCGACGAATGGGTGTTCGTGTGGGAGCAGCGCAGCTACACGGTCAGCGCCAGCATCGGCGTGGTGATGATCGACCAGCCGGGCATGACCATGAAGGACCTGCTGGCGCGCGCCGACACCGCCTGCTACATGGCCAAGGAGCTGGGCCGCAACCGCGTGCATTTCTATTCCGAGCGCGACGACGAGGCGGCGCGTCGCCGCGGCGAGATGGAGTGGGCCAATCGCCTGCGCTGGGCCATCGATGAAAAACGCCTGGTGCTGGTCTATCAGGAGCTGATAGCGCTGTCGCCGCGGCCCGGGGCCGGTCCCCGGGTGGAGTTGCTGTTGCGCTTCCGCGACGATTCCGGCGCGCTGGTGCTGCCGGGCGTGTTCATGCCCGCCGCCGAGCGCTACAGCCTGATGCCGATGCTTGATCGCTGGGTGGTCGAGACCGCGCTGGCGCATTTTGACCAGTTGCACCCGGCCGGCGCCGACTTGCGGCTGGCGACGATCAACCTGTCCGGCGCCAGCGTCGAGGACGACGCGCTGGCCGACCTGATCATCGCCCTGCTGAAGAAACATGGGGTGGCGCCGTCGCGGGTGTGTTTCGAGATCACCGAAACCGTGGCGGTGCGCAACCTGTCGCGCGTGGCCCGTTTCATGGAGCAACTGCGCCAGGTTGGTTGCAAGACCGCGCTGGACGACTTCGGCGTGGGCATGTCGTCGTTCGCGTATCTGAAGAACCTGCCGATCGACATCATCAAGATCGATGGCAGCTTCATCCGCGACATGCTCACCGACCCGGTCAGCCACGCCATCGTGCGCGCGGTGGCCGACATCGGCCAGCGGCTGGGGCTGGAAGTGGTGGCCGAGTGGGTGGCCGACGAGGAAACGGTGCGCGTGCTCACCGCGATGGGCGTCGGCCACGCGCAGGGCTTCAGCCTGCACGCGCCGGAGCCGGCGCGATTCCAGCGCAACGAGACGGCGCCGCCGTCCGCGCCTTGACGCTGCATGTGGGAGCGACTTCAGTCGCGATGCGCTTGCTTTGGAGCCCAGAACAACAGCATCGCGGCTGAAGCCGCTCCCACAGGGGGCTGCCGGGTTGAGGCCATCCAGGTTCCTAGACGCAGCGTTCATCGCGGCTGTCGTCTGATGGCGGGATTCCACCCAGGAGAGGTCGCCATGAACATGCGTATCGGATTGGGAATACTGGCGCTGGCGATGATGCCGCTGCTTGCCCACGCGTCCTGCGACACGGTAAAGGCGGATATCGACGCCAAGATCAAGGCCAACGGCGTGGCCGACTACACGCTGGCCGTCGTGCCGGCGGGGCAGGAGGTAGCGTCGGGCAAGGTGGTGGGGCATTGCCAGGGCGACCAGCAGATCGTCTACACGCGCGGCGCCGTCAGCGCATCGAGCCCGGCGAGCAACAGTCCGGACAACCCGGCCATGCCGATGAATGATGACAACACCAGGGGCAGCGAGCCGACAGCGGCTTCCACCGCCGGTCATTGATCCGGCGGGCGCCGTCGCGCCCAGGCAATGCTGATGTGGGTGGCACGGATGCCATCGCCGGTGCTCGTGCGACCATGGCCGCATGACGCAAGAAAACCATTCACCGCACCTGACCATCATCGGCGGCGGGCCCGCCGGATTGATGGCGGCCGAGGTCGCCGTCGCGGCGGGTGTGGCGGTCGACGTCTACGACGCCATGGGCTCGGTCGGGCGCAAATTCCTGCTCGCCGGCAAGGGCGGACTCAACCTCACCCACGGCGAACCGCCGGCCGCTTTCGTGCAGCGCTATGGCGAACGCCAGCACGCCGTGGCGTCATGGCTGGCGGCATTCGATGCCGACGCGCTGCGTGACTGGGCCCGTGGGCTGGGCGTGGAAACCTTCGTCGGCAGCTCCGGCCGGGTATTCCCGCGCGACATGAAGGCCGCCCCGCTGCTGCGCGCGTGGCTGCGGCGCCTGCGTGAATCGGGCGTGGGTTTTCACATGCACCATCGCTGGCTGGGCTGGAACGCCTCCGGCGCGCTGCGCTTCGCCACGCCCGCCGGCGAGAAGCAGCAGCAGGCCGATGCGGTGCTGCTGGCATTGGGCGGCGCCAGCTGGCCGCGGCTGGGTTCCGATGGTGCCTGGGTTGGCGCGCTGGAACAACTTGGCGCCGAGGTGGCGCCGCTGCAACCGGCCAACGGCGGTTTCGACCTGCGCTGGAGCGAGCACCTGATCCAGCGCTTTGCCGGCGCGCCATTGAAACCGGTGGTGGCGCACTGGCGCGACCGCACGGGCCTGGACCACGCGCGCCAGGGCGAGTGCGTGATCAGCGAATACGGCATCGAAGGCAGCCTCATCTACGCCGTCGGCGCCGAGCTGCGCGAGCAACTGGTCGCGCGCGGCGAAGCAACGCTGATGCTGGATCTGGTCCCCGGCTACAGCCAGAGCGTGCTGGCCGAACGGCTGGCGGCACCGCGCGGCAAACACAGCATCGGCGACTGGCTGCGACGGCGGGCAGGGCTGGATGGCGCCAAGGCGGCACTGGTGTTCGAGCTGACCGACAAGCCCACGCTGGCCGATCCCGTGGCGCTGGCCGCGCAGTTGAAAGCGCTGCCGCTGCGCCTGTGCGCGCCGCGCCCGCTGGCCGAAACCATCAGCACCGCCGGCGGCGTACGGCTGGAGTCGCTGGACGAGGCACTGATGCTGCGCACCCGCCCCGGCGTTTTCTGCGCCGGCGAAATACTGGATTGGGAGGCTCCCACCGGCGGCTACCTGCTGACCGCCTGCTTCGCCAGCGGCGTGGTCGCCGGCCGCGGTGCGGCGCAGTGGTTGCAGGCCCAGGCGCGCGACTGAGTCCATCAGTCGGCGGTCGTCACGCCAAATTTATACGGCATTCAGTATATCGAGGGCCGTCGTTTCGACGCCGGAAGGGGCGTCACCGAAAGCACGGTTGCATGCGCTGCACAGCGCGACGCTTGGGGCGGTCCAGCCGGTCATCATTGTTTGCCGTTTTCACGCTAGCCAGGGGCTTCAAGCCATGCGTGTGATTTCGCCGTTTCTTGCTGTCGTCGCCTGTCTGATGTTGGGCACGGGTGGCCTGCTTCTCATGTCGTACGGCGCCCAGGCGCAACAGGCGGCACCGGCCCCGTCGGGCAGCGTGCCCGCCGATCATGTCTTTTCCCATCAGCTCAGCCAGAGCGACATCGCGCGGATGCTGCCGGCCACCGACATGGGTGCGAACTCGACGCGCCCGCATAATCCGCATTCGGCTGCGATGGGCGACAGCACGGCCACGCCGTTCGACGCGGCCTCGATTCCGGCCAACCCGTTGGCGCCGAATGCCGATCCGGTCGGCGCGAAAACCTGCGTCGCCTGCCATGCGCAGGAAAACGTGCAGGCGTCGCACAGCCTGCATGTGGCATCGTTCCGCGCCGGCGCCGCCAACAGCGGCCCGCAGGCGGCCTGCGAAAGCTGCCACGGCCCGGGCTCCGAGCACGCCAAGGATCCCACCGCGCCGGGCAAGATCATCGCCTTCACCCACGATGCCAAAACCTCGCCGCAGGTCCAGGCGGGCGTCTGCCTGAGCTGCCACGCCGGCGGTGCGCGGCAGCACTGGATCGGTTCGATCCATCAGACCCGCGACCTGTCCTGCACCGACTGCCACAACCCGATGGCCAAGCTCTCGCCCGAGGGTGTGCTGGCGAAATCGTCGATCAACGAGGTCTGCTCGACCTGCCATCAGGACATCCGCGCCAAGTTCAACCGCCGCTCGCACATGCCGCTGCCGGAAGGGCAGATGGCCTGCACCGATTGCCACAATCCGCACGGCTCGATCACCAAGCCGCTGCTGAAAACCGACACGGTCAACGAGACCTGCTACACCTGCCACGCCGAAAAGCGCGGGCCGTTCTTGTTCGAGCACGCGCCGGTGCGCGCCAACTGCCTCAACTGCCACGACGTGCACGGCTCCAACCAGCAAACCCTGCTGGTCGCGCCGATCCCGATGCTGTGCCAGCAATGCCACACGATGACGCGCCACCCGAACGACCTGCAGACCCGCGCTGGCATGGGCACCGGTCCATCCCCGGATGAGCGGTTGATGGGGCGCGGCTGCCTGAGTTGCCACACGAATATCCACGGCTCGAACAATCCTTCCGGACCGAAGTTCCACAAGTGACGGAGGCGGACGATGCTTGCTTTGAAAGGAAATCGCACGACGCCGACCGTGGCGGCACTCGGTTTGCTGATCGGCTTGTCCGGCATGCAGGTCGCATCGGCCAGCGATACCAGCGGCACCATGCGTGTGGGCGACATGCAGTACGGCAACGGTCTGGACCTGCGCGGCTGGACGCCGATGCTGCATCCGGCCGATCCCGACGGCATGTCGTATCTGCACCCCGGGATGCTGCGCACGCCCACGGGCGCGCTGTATCCGTACCCGCCGATGATCGATGCGGGCAAACCGCTGGGGTCGGGTGACTGGACGTATTCCGGGCTGCTGGAATTCGGCTACCTGCACGTGGGCGGTGATCGCAACGCCGAATATTTTCGCCAATACGACGACTGGAAAAGCAGCGCGGTGCTGGGCCTGTTCGCGCTCGATTTCAACAATCGCCAGACCGGCAGCTATGTGGATTTCCGCGGCAGCCGGGTCAGCGGCAACGACCAGTTCTATCGCTTGCGCGGCGGCAAATACGGCAGTTACCGGATCGAAGGCTTCTATCGCGACATGCCGCATACGGTGTCCACCAGCGCCTACCCGATCTGGAACGGCATCGGCGGTACCGACCTGACCCTGCCGGCGTCGCTGCTGGCCGGCGCCAGCACGCCGGCGCAGGTGGCCGCGGTGTCGGCCGCCGCGCCCCGGCGCAGCATCGGACTGGTGCGCACGCGCGCGGGGCTGAGTTACGAGGGCACGCTGTACCGCAACTGGATCGGCTCGGCCGCGATCACCAACGAGAAGCGCAGCGGCACCCGGTTGTGGGGTGGCTCGATGTTCTTCAACTATCCGTTCCCCGACAACGGCGGCGTACTGGAAACCGTGCGGCCGATCGACTTCCGCACCACCGACATCAACCTCAGTGTGCGCAACGTCGGCAAGCTGTGGCATTTCCTGGCCACCTACAACGGCTCGTTCTTCCGCAACCACAAGAACCATCTCGACTTCGAGAGCCCGTTCGCGCTGTGGAACGTCGTCGGCACGCCGCAAGTGGCCAACATCGAGAACGGCCAGTTCTCGCTGGAGCCGAACAACGATTACCACAACATCCGGCTGGACCTGTCGCGCGAGCTGAAGGGTAACGGCCAGTTCACCATCGCCGGTGCGTGGGGCACGATGCGCCAGAACGATGCGCTGCTGCCGCCGACCACCTGCACCGGTACCGGCGGCATCTTCATCGCGCCGCCGGTCGATTACACCTTCCAGTGCGCCAACTGGAACACCACCGGGGCGTTGTCGCAGCGCAGTGCCAACGCCCGCATCGACACCGGCCTGCTCGACGCGCGGGTCACCTTTCGGCCCACGCCCAAGTTCGGCTGGCACGCCAACCTGCGCTGGTACCGCGAGGACAACAAGACCCGCTACCTCGCCTACAACCCGCTCACCGGCCAGTACGGCTACATCTCCGAAAACGGTTCCCAAGGCAGCATCGTGCCGGGCGAAACCGGCATTTTCGACCCGACCAACCCGCTGTACCAGTCGTACATGGTCAGCGTGCGCAACGTGCCGTTCGGTTACACCGACACCATCCTGGAGCTGGCCACCGACTGGCAGATCGGCCGCAAGACCTCGCTCGGTGTCACCTATACCTATGACCACAACCAGCCGAAATACCGCGAGCGCAAACGCGTCGACGACCAGCGCATCAAGTTCGACTGGGTCAGCCGCGACGTCATCGGCGCCACCGTTCGACTGAGCTGGGAATACGCCAAACGCGATGGCGACAAGTACAACTACGATCCGTACGCGCAGTTTTTCTCCGAGTCGCTGCCCGGCTATGTCGAACCGGCCACCGGCGTCGCCGTGCACACCGTCGCCGACATGCGCAAGTACGATCTGTCCGACCGCACCGAGAGCAAGGCGCGCGCGATCGTCACCTACCCGTGGGGCGAGTCGGCGACGCTGTCGGCCACGTTCTACGGCAACCGCGACAACTACGACGCGTTGATCGGCCGGCAGGATACGCGTACCACCGGCAGCACGCTGCAGTGGGATTGGCAGCCGACTCCGGCGACCACGATGAACGTCTACCTGGGCGCGGAAACGTCGCGCATGGGCATTTCCAACGTGGCCGACAACGAGGCACTGGTCGGTGCCGACATCGGCCAGACCGATCCGAACCTGGGCGGGCCGCTGTATCCCTACGCCAATCAATGGTGGGAATTCGATCGCGAACGCAACCGCAACGCGGGTCTGAGTTTCAGCCACGACTTCAGCCGCGTGCGCTTCGATCTCAGCTACAACTACACCGGCTCACTGGGGCGCGTCGGTTATGACTACGCCTCGCTCGCCGCGCTGGCCTATAAAGGTGCCGATGCGGCCGCCGCCGTCGGCGACGGATTTCCCGACAACAAGTACCGCACCAACACGCTGGACCTGGGCATGAGTTTCAGCCTCACACGTGACGTCGGCGTGCGCGTGTTCGGCCGCTATCAGACCGGCGCGTTCAGCGACTGGCATTACGCCGGCTTCAACGACACGCTCAGCTATGACCACCGCATCTACACCGACAAGGGCGGCCAACTGCATTACAGCGCCAGCCTGGTCGGCGTGATGTTGAATTTGAAGCTGTGAGGAGGATGACGGCATGACGTATCGCAGCAACCTCCTGCTGGCCGGCCTGCTGGTGATGGCCGGTGCCGCCACCGGCGCCATCGCGCAAGAAGCACCCGCAGCAGACACCAGTGCATCGGCACCTGCGGCAACGCTGGACCTGCGCCGCATCCAGCCTATCAGCGGTGATGCCCACGCCGGTGCCGGCAAGGCCGCGGTGTGCGCGGCCTGCCACGGCGCGCAGGGCGTGGCGATCGCGCCGACCTTCCCGAACCTGGCCGGACAATCGGCCACCTACCTGTACGTGCAGCTGAAGGAATTCCACGACGGCGAGCGCAACGATCCGGTGATGACCGCGCAGGCCGCGCCGCTGAGCGATACCGATATGCGCGACCTGGCCAGCTACTACGCGTCGCTGGCGCCGAAGCCGGCGGGCCAGGCCGATGCGAATTCGCGCGGTGCGCAGTTGTATCTGGCCGGTGATCCGGAGCAAGGCATCCCGCCTTGCCAGGGTTGTCATGGACCGACCGGACTTGGTCCGCAACCGCACTGGAGTAGCGCGCCGCAACCGCCATGGGCCACTTATCCGCATCTGCGCGGCCAATCATCGTTGTATACCGCCAAGCAGCTGGGCGATTTCAAGAGCGGCGCGCGTGCCGGCAGCAGCAATGCGAAGGTGATGCAGGGCGTAGCCGCCACGCTGGGCGACGACGATGTGCAGGCGCTGTCGACGTATCTGTCCACGCTTTGAAACGCAGCGATTTATGTGGGAGCGGCTTCAGCCGCGATGCTTTTCAAACAGTCAAAAACATCGCGGCTGAAGCCGCTCCCACAAGGGCTGCGTGGCGAATCAGCCCAGTGGGCGCACGCGGAAGTTGCGGCCCTTGATCTTGCCCGCCCGCAGTTGTTCCAACGCCTTGTTCGCCAGCGAGCGCGTGATTGCCACGTAGGCGCGAGTGGCGAACACGTCGATCTTGCCAATGTCCTTCGCGGCCAATCCTGCGTCGCCGGTGAGCGCGCCGAGGATGTCGCCGGGACGCAATTTGTCCTGCCGGCCGGCATCGATCACCAGCGTTTTCATTGGCGCCAGGTGCAGAGCCTTGCCGCGCGATGGCGTGATTTTCAACGGCCGCCACGGCAGCGGGGTGCCGTTCAATTCTTCGATGTTCGCCGCTTTCGGCCGCTCGCGCGGCGTGCACAGGGTGATCGCCAGGCCGCTCTCGCCGGCGCGGCCGGTGCGGCCGACGCGGTGGGTGTGGGTTTCCGGGTCGTGCGCGATGTCGTAGCTCACCACCAGTGGCAGCGCCACGATGTCGAGGCCGCGCGCAGCGACGTCGGTGGCCACCAGCACGGCGCAGCTGTGGTTGGCGAAGCGCACCAGCACTTCATCGCGGTCGCGCTGCTCCATGTCGCCGTGCAGGGCCAGTGCGGAGAAGCCGCGGCGGTCCAGTTCCTGCGCCACCGCGTCCACCTCGCGGCGCATGTTGCAGAACACCAGCGCCTGCTCGGCGTGTGCGCCGCCCAGCAACTGGGTCAGCGCGTCGATCTTCTGCGCCGGCTCCACTTCGTGGAAACGCTGTTCGATCGCCGGCTTCTCATCGGCGGGCGCTTCCACCGTCACTTCCACCGGATCGTTCTGCACGCGCTGGCTCACCGCGCGGATTTCCTCCGGGTAAGTGGCCGAGAACAGCAAGGTCTGATGATGTTTCGCGATGCGCCCGATAATGTCGTCGATGGCTTCGGTGAAGCCCATGTCGAGCATGCGGTCGGCCTCGTCCAGCACCAATACCTTGATGCCGCCGCCGTGCAGGCTCTGCCGTTTCAGGTGCTCCTGCACGCGGCCGGGCGTGCCCACCACGATATGCGGATCGTGCGTCAGCGAGGCCAGTTGCGGCCCCAGCGGCATGCCGCCGCACAGGGTCAGCAGCTTCACGTTGGGGATATTGGCGGCCAGCTTGCGGATCGCCTTGCTGACCTGGTCGGCCAGTTCTCGCGTGGGACACAGCACCAGCGCCTGCAGCCGGATCGTATCCACGTCGATCGCCTGCAGCAGGCTCAGCCCGAACGCGGCGGTCTTGCCGCTGCCGGTCTGCGCCTGCGCGATCACGTCGCGGCCTTCCAGCATCGGCGGCAGGCTTTGCGCCTGTACCGGGGTCATTTCGGTGTAGCCGAGGGTTTCCACGCTGGCGAGCAGGGCGGGTTTGAGCGGGAGTGTGGTGAAGGAAGTCATGCACCATGATCGCATCTATGCCGCGCGCTCGTTGGGTGTGCGGCGGCTGGCGGCCCTTCGACTCCGCTGCGCTACGCTCAGGGCGAACGGCGTGTAGCGGTGCAATCCAACTACCGTTCTCCCTGAGCGTAGCGCAGCGGAGTCGAAGGGCCACGCATCGCCACGCTTGCATCCACCCGCGTGCTGACCGACCCTGTGCGGCTACCGTCATCAGTGATCACCGCCATGGATATCGTTTTCATCGAGGACCTGCGCGTCGATACCGTCATCGGCATCTACGACTGGGAGCGCCGCGTGCGCCAGACCTTGTCGCTGGACGTGGAGATGGCGTTCGACAACAGCGTGCCCGCCGCCGACGACGATATCGAGAAGACGCTCAACTACAAGGACGTGTCCAAGCGCCTCAGCGCGTACGTGAGCGAGTCCAGCTTCGGCCTGGTGGAGACGCTGGCCGAGCGTTGCGCGGCGATCATCCGCGAGGAGTTCGGGGTGAGCTGGGTGCGGCTGAAGTTGTCCAAACCCGGCGCGGTGCGCGGCGCGCATGCGGTGGGCGTGCGGATCGAACGCGGCCAGCGGCCCGCCTGATGGCACGCGTCTATTTGAGCCTGGGCTCCAATATCGAGCCGCAGCGCTATCTGCCCGCCGCGTTGGCGGAATTGCGGCAGGCATTCGGCGAGATCACCGTGTCGCCGGCGTACCGCAGCCGTTCGGTGGGTTTCGACGGCGCGGATTTCGTGAACCTGGCGGTGGGGCTGGATACGCCGCTGTCGCCGCCCGCGCTGAATGACTGGTTGCACGCACTGGAGGATCGCCACGGCCGCCGTCGCGACGGCCCGCGTTACTCCGATCGCACGCTGGACCTGGACATCGTGTTCTACGACGCGCTGGTCATCGACGGCCCGGGCCACCTGCAGCTGCCGCGCAAGGAATTGAAGCACGCGTTCGTGTTGCGGCCGATCGCCGATATCGCACCGGATTTCCGCCACCCGATCGGCGGCCAGCGCATGGCCGAGCTGTGGGCCGCGTTCCCGGTGGAGCGCGAGCCATTGATGCCGGAAACGCTGCCGGGGTGATGCCGCGACCGCGTGTGGCGTGCCGGTCGGCTACGCGACACGTGCCTGTTTACTCGCCGATGGTCAGCAGCGAGGCATTGCCGCCGGCGGCCGTGGTGTTGATGGTCAGCACGCGTTCGGTGGCGAAGCGCAGCAGGTAGTGTGGGCCGCCGGCCTTGGGGCCGGTGCCGGAGAGGTTTTCGCCGCCGAACGGCTGCACGCCCACCACCGCGCCGATCTGGTTGCGGTTGACGTAGCAGTTGCCCACCCGCGTGTGCGTGGCCAGGTATTCCACGGTGTCGTTGATGCGGCTGTGGATGCCCAGGGTGAGGCCGTAGCCGGCGGCGTTGATCTGCTGCGCCACGCCGGCCAGGTCGCTGGCCTTCCAGCGGATCACGTGCAGCACGGGGCCGAAGATCTCCCGTTGCAGCACATCGAGCGAGGCGATCTCGTAGGCGCGCGGCGCGAAGAAACTGCCGTGCTCCGTGCGGGAAGGATCCAGCGTCACCTCGGCGATCTTCTTCGCCTCGCGATCCATCCGCGCCGCGTGGTCGATCAGGATCTGCAGTGCGTCGTCGTCGATCACCGGGCCCAGGTCGGTGGACAGCAGGCCCGGGTCGCCCACCTCCAACTCGGCCATGGCGCCGGCCAGCATCGCGGTGACCTTGTCGGCGATGTCTTCCTGCACGAACAGCACGCGCGCGGCCGAGCAACGCTGGCCCGCGGACTGGAACGAGGAGGCCATCACGTCCTTCACGATCTGCTCGGGCAGGGCAGAGGAATCGGCGATCATCGCGTTCTGGCCGCCGGTTTCGGCGATCAGCGCGGCGATCGGCGCGTTGCGCGCGGCCAGCGCGCGGTTGATCGCCCACGCGGTGTCGGTGGAACCGGTGAACGCCACGCCGGCCACGCGCGGGTCCTTCGTCAATGCCACGCCCACCACGGCGCCGTCACCCGGCACGAACTGCAGCACGTCGGCGGGGATACCGGCCTCGTGCAGCAGTTTCACCGCCAGGTAGCCGATCAGGCTGGTTTGTTCGGCGGGCTTGGCGATCACCGCGTTGCCGGCCGCCAGCGCGGCGCTGACCTGGCCCAGGAAAATCGCCAGCGGGAAATTCCACGGGCTGATGCAGACGAACACGCCGCGGCCGTTGAGGAACAGTTGGTTGGTTTCGCCGGTGGGGCCGGGCAGTTGCTCGGGCTGGCCGAACAGGCGCCGCGCCATGGTGGCGTAGTAGCGCAGGAAATCGGCCGCCTCGCGGATCTCGGCGATGGCGTCGGGCAGGTTCTTGCCGGCCTCGCGCACGCACAGCGCGATGAACTCGCCGCGGCGCGCTTCCAGCAGATCGGCGGCGTGCTCCAGGATGGCGGCGCGGCTGGCGGCGGGCAGGCGATCCCAGCCCAGCTGCGCGCCCAGCGCGTTGTTCAGCGCCGTGTCCACGGTGGCGGCATCGGCGCTGACGTAGCTGCCCAGGCTCTGGCGGCGGTCGGCGGGGTTGGTCACCGGCACGATCACATTGCCGGCGGCGGCGCCGGGCACCAGCGGCGTGGCCGTCCACGGGCCGGGGTGCGCGTTTACCGCCTCGGCCATCGCCCGCAATTCGTTGTCGTTGGAAAAGTTGACGCCCATGGAATTCTTCCTGGATACAGCATTCGGATTTTGCGCAAGCGCCGTGCTCTCGGCGTAGAGATTCACCGGCAACGGGATGCGCGGATGTGGGATCGAAGCGAACGCGCGCACCGTCTCGCACGGGTCGGCCACCAGCTCGCGCACCGGCACGCTCTCGTCCACCACGCGGTTGACGAAACTGGTGTTGGCGCCGTTTTCCAGCAGGCGGCGCACCAGGTAGGGCAGCAGGTCTTCGTGCGTGCCCACCGGCGCGTACACGCGGCAGGGCACGTTCAAGTTGTCCGGCCCGATCACCTCGGCGTACAGGTCGGTGCCCATGCCGTGCAGGCGCTGGTATTCGAACGCGCGTCCCTGCGCGATGTGATGCACGGCGGCGATGGTGTGCGCGTTGTGGGTGGCGAACTGCGGATAGATCAGCTCGCTGCCGCCATCGAACAGGCGCCGCGCGCAGGCCAGGTACGACACGTCGGTGTTCGGCTTGCGCGTGTAGACGGGGTAGCCGGCCAAACCGGTTTCCTGCGCGCGCTTGATCTCCGCGTCCCAGTAGGCGCCCTTCACCAGCCGCACGTACCAGCGGCGGTGGGCGGCGCGCGCGGTTTCGATCAGCCAGTCGATCACGAACGGGGTGCGCTTGGCGTAGGCCTGCACCACGATCCCCAAGCCGTTCCAGCCTTCCAGCGACGGATGCGCGAAGACGTCGCCGATGATGTCCAGCGACAGCTCCAGCCGATCGGCCTCCTCGGCGTCGACCGACAGCGCGATGCCGTGCTTCATCGCCAGCTGCGAAAGCTCCAGCAATTTTTCGGTGAGCTGACGATGGGCCAGCTCGCGCTTGGCCACTTCGTAGCGCGGATGCAGCGCCGACAGCTTCACCGAGATCGACGGCGCATCCATGTGGTTGGCGAACGGGCCGCGTGCGCCGATGGCGGCGATGGCGCGGCGGTAGTCCTCCTGGTAGCGCTCGGCGGTTTCGGCGGTGATCGCCGATTCGCCGAGCATGTCGTACGAATAGCGATAACGCGCGTTCTCCTTCTTCGCGCAACGGTCCAGCGCCTCATCGATCGTGCGGCCCATCACGAACTGATGGCCCATGATGCGCATTGCCTGGCGCACCGCCAGGCGGATCGCCGGCTCGCCCGCGCGGCCCACCAGCCGGCGCAGCGAGCCGGTGAAATCGTGGCGGGTGTCCTCGCTGAGCGTTACCAGCTGGCCGGTCAGCATCAAGCCCCAGGTGGAGGCGTTGACGAACAGCGACTCGCTCTGGCCCAGGTGCTTCTTCCAGTTCGCATCGCCCAGCTTGTCGCGGATCAGCTTGTCGGCGGTGCCCTTGTCGGGGATGCGCAGCAGCGCCTCGGCCACGCACATCAGCAGCACGCCTTCCTCGGAGGAAAGGTCGTACTGGCGCATGAAGGATTCGATCGCGCTCTGGTCGTTCGATCGCGCACGCACGCGGGTGACCAGGCCGGCGGCCACGTCGATCACCTGTTCGCGTTCGACCGGTGGCAGCGTGGCTTGCGCCAAGAGGTCGTTCACCGCTTCGGTTTCGTCGCGCAGCCAGGCGGCGGTGATGCGGGCGCGGGCGGGTTCGACAGCGTCCGGCAATTCGGGGCTGAGGATGGGTGATGCAGGGGGAGGGTAGTTCACGGAAGGACCGCAGGTATGCCGGGGAATCCGCCGGGGAGGGGCGGGAATCGCCGGATTGTACGCCGCGGCATGACGGCCCGGACCCCTGCCAAAAGGGGGGTATGGCACGCTGCCACACCTGTGCCTGGCGGGCGACGCCGGGCGCGACTGGCGTTGCGCGACGGCGCGTCTTTCGGGCTGATCCAGGTCAGCAGGGTGCGACATTCTTGCCCACTGCCTCGCCGCGGCCTATCATTCCGTCGTTCCAGGCGCGCCGGATGTTCATGATCGTGCTTCGACCAACCGCCGCCGGGCTGCCGTGCGTGACGATGTGGCTTCGGCCCAATCGCATGCTGAGTCGGAGGGGGCTGGTACGGCTCATCGTGGCTCTGGTGGTTCTGGCGTTGATGTCGGCGGGGCTTGGCGTGTGGCAGGGGAATGTGTTTGCCCCGCTGTTTGCCGTGATCGAGTCGGTCGCCGTGGCCTGCGCGTTGAGCGTGGCCTGGCGTTCTGGCGATCGCGGCGAACGCATCACCCTCGACGAATCGTCGCTGGAGGTGCAATCGCTGCCTGGTCGGCGTTGCACGCGATTCCAGTCGTACTGGGTGCGCGTGGTGCTGGAGCCTGGCGAGGGACGCCATCGGCTTTTGCTGGCATCGCACGGAAACGCGTTGGAAATTGGTGCGTTCCTGGCCGAACAGGAGCGTGCCGAGCTGTCGAAGAAACTCATGGTGTTGCTGTCCGCCATTCACGGCCAGCCGCGCAAGTAGGTACAACAAAGGTGCAAGACATGACATCTGGCAGCATCCGGCATCACGGCATCGGGCGGGCATTCACCACACTGACCATTGGCGCGCTCGCGCTGTTCGGTGGCGTCGCCCAGGCCAATCCGCACCCCTGGCAGTTGAACCTGACCCGCGGCGCGAGCACCTGGTCCCCGGTGCCATATCACTTGAACAACATCTCGCTGGCCGTGTGCACGGTGATCGGCCTGCTGGTGTTCGGCGCGATGTTCATCGCGATGTTCCGTTTCCGCAAATCACGCGGTGCCGTGGCCGAGAAGTGGTCGCACAACACCATGGTCGAAGTGGTCTGGACCACGATCCCGGTGCTGATCCTGGTCACGCTGGCCTGGCTCGCCACCACCGGCCTCACCTCGTGGGCGGACACCACCGGCTCGCAGATGACGGTCAAGGTCACCGGCTACCAGTGGAAATGGCGCTACGACTACGTCGACTACCTGGGCAAGCCGGTCGCCAAGGTCGGCTTCATGTCCAAGCTGGACCAGCAGAGCGACGACACCCGCCAGCTCGATTCGGGCATGGACCCCTACGCGGTCAGGGTCGGTGACGAAAACACCTACCTGCTGAATGTCGACAAGCCGCTGGTGGTGCCGGTCGACACCAAGATCCGTTTCGTGATCACCAGCGGTGACGTGATCCATTCGTGGTGGGTGCCGGCAACCGGCTGGAAGATCGACGCGATCCCCGGCATCGTCAACTCGGCATGGGCCAACTTCACCACGCCGGGTACGTACCGCGGCCAGTGCGCCGAGCTGTGTGGCCAGGACCATGGCTTCATGCCGATCGTGGTGGTGGTCAAGTCCAAGGCGGATTTCGCCACCTGGCTGGCCGCGCAGGAGGCCGCTTCCAGCGCGCCGGCGGCGGCGCCGCAGACCGCGCAAGTGGCCGCACCCGCACCGGTATCCGCTGGCGGGCAGGGCTGATCGCTCCGCACTCTTTTCGCCCTCCGCAGTTTCACGCAGTCGCATTCAATATTTCAGGTTAGAGGTGCACGGCCATGTCCTACGCAGCCACCCATGATCAGCACGATGATCACCACGGCGCGCCGAAAAGTTTCTTCCAGCGTTGGTGCATGTCCACCAACCACAAGGACATCGGCACGCTGTATCTGGTTTTCGCGCTGACGATGTTCTTCATCGGCGGCTCGTTCGCCATGGGCATCCGTGCCGAGTTGTTCAAGCCCGGCCTGCAGTTGATGCAGCCGTACTTCTTCAACGAGCTGACCACCATGCATGCGCTGGTGATGATCTTCGGCGCGATCATGCCGGCCTTCGTGGGCCTGGGTAACTGGATGATCCCGTTGATGGTCGGCGCGCCGGACATGGCGCTGCCGCGCATGAACAACCTGTCGTTCTGGATCCTGCCGTTCGCCTTCATCCTGATGCTGTCCACCCTGTTCCTGCCCGGCGGTGGCCCGGCCGGTGGCTGGACGATGTATCCGCCGCTGTCGCTGCAGAGCAACTCGCTGGCGTACGTGGTGTTCGCGATCCACCTGATGGGCATCAGCTCGATCATGGGCGCGATCAACATCATCGCCACCATCCTCAACATGCGCGCGCCCGGCATGGACCTGATGAAGATGCCGGTGTTCGTGTGGAGCTGGCTGATCACCGCGTTCCTGCTGATCGCCGTGATGCCGGCGCTGGCCGGCGCGGTGACGATGCTGCTTACCGACAAGTACTTCGGCACCAACTTCTTCAACCCGGGCGGCGGCGGCGACCCCGTCCTGTATCAGCACATCTTCTGGTTCTTCGGTCACCCCGAGGTCTACATCATGATCCTGCCCGCGTTCGGGATCATCTCGGAAATCGTGCCGACCTTCGCCCGCAAGCCCATCTTCGGCTACAAGGCGATGGTGTTCGCGATCGCCTGCATCGCCTTCCTGTCGTTCATCGTGTGGGCGCACCACATGTTCGCGGTGGGCCTGCCGCTGGGCGCCGAAATCTTCTTCATGTACGCCACCATGCTGATCTCGGTGCCGACCGGCGTGAAGGTGTTCAACTGGGTCGCCACCATGTGGGGCGGTTCGATGACGTTCGAGACGCCGATGCTGTTCTCGATCGCCTTCATCATCCTGTTCACCATCGGCGGCTTCTCCGGCCTGATGATGGCGCTGGTGCCGGCCGACTTCCAGTATCACGACACCTACTTCATCGTGGCGCATTTCCACTATGTGCTGGTGACCGGCGCGCTGTTCGCGATCATTGCCGCCGCGTATTACTGGATGCCGAAGTGGACCGGCAACATGTACAGCGAGTTCTGGGGCAAGGTGCATTTCTGGAACAGCGTGGTCTGGGTGAACGTGTTGTTCTTCCCACAGCACTTCCTGGGCCTGGCCGGCATGCCGCGCCGCATCCCCGACTACAACGTGGCGTTCGCCAACTTCAACATGGTCAGCTCGATCGGCGGTTTCCTGTTCGGCGCCTCGCAGTTGATCTTCGTCGGCGTGCTGATCCATTGCGTGTTCTTCTCGAAGAAGAAGGCCACCGATCGCGTGTGGGAAGGCGCCAAGGGGCTGGAGTGGACCGTGCCGTCGCCGGCGCCGTATCACACCTTCGAGCTGCCGCCGGTGGTTCGTGACGAAGAACTGGCCCACGGCCACGTGAACGACTGATTCTTGCCGCACCCTTGCGCCTTCGTGGCTGCAGGGTGCAAAGAGAGCCGAGGCCATGAGCGAACATCAACAAGACGACGAAAGCCGCAAGGGTGTGAATCGCACCGTGAAGATACTTCTCGTCATCGTGCTGGTGTTCTTCGCGCTGTCGTTCGTGCAGATCCTGCTGATGAAGTAGCGGTTGCCACATCTTTCCTTTCAACCGGTCGGTTATTGACCGGCATGCAGTTCCCCGGGCGGCACGACGGGGCAGAAGTCATCAAGAGAAATCCACGGGGTCTCACCATGGGTCAGCAGCACGACGCGTATTTCGTTCCGACCAAGAGCTACTGGCCGATCGTGGCCGCAGTAGTCATGTTCATCACCGTGTTCGGTGCCGCGCACTGGTTGAACGCCGGCCCCGGCGAAGCCGGTTTCGGCAAGGGTGTGCTGACGATCGGCGTGATCGGCATCATCGGCATGTTCTTCGGCTGGTTCCGCTCGGTGATCAACGAATCGCTGGCTGGCAGCTACAACGCCCAGGTGGACACCTCGTTCCGCATGGGCATGATGTGGTTCATCTTTTCCGAAGTGATGTTCTTCGGTGCCTTCTTCGGCGCCCTGTTCTACATCCGCATGTATTCGCTGCCGTGGCTCGGCGGCCATGGCCACGGCGTGCTGACCCACCAGTTCCTGTGGAGCGACTACGTCGCGTCCTGGGGCGCCAATGGTGGTGGCGGCCCGGAGCAGGTCGGTGGAGCGTTCCGCACCGTGCCGGCGTGGGGCCTGCCGCTGCTCAATACGATGTTGCTGCTCACCTCCAGCGTCACGGTGACGATCGCCCATCACGCCTTGCGTGCGGGACAGCGCGGCAAGATCCTGCTGTTCCTGGGCCTCACCGTGCTGCTCGGCGCCACGTTCCTGTATTTCCAGGCGCACGAGTACATGGAGGCGTACAACGAGCTGAACCTCACCCTGCGCAGCGGCGTCTACGGTGCCACCTTCTTCATGCTGACCGGCTTCCACGGCCTGCACGTGACGCTGGGCACGATCATGCTTCTGGTGATCTGGTTCCGCGTGTTGAAAGGCCATTTCAACAAGGATCACCATTTCGGATTCGAGGCGGTGGCGTGGTACTGGCACTTCGTCGACGTGGTCTGGCTGTGCCTGTTCCTGTTCGTCTACATCCTCTGAACGACAGGCTCGCCGCATGAAAAAACCCGCCAATCGGCGGGTTTTTTTTGGCCGGCGATCCGGCGTGTTCTGCAAGGGGCGGTTTGTGCCGGTCGGCGGATGCGCCGCGACGGCGTGCGCGAATGTCGCGCGCGGCGCGCGGGCGCCGCGGGGGCAGTACAATCAGCCGCCGACGTCGTGCGGTTGCAGCCATCCCATCCAGATGCCGAACGCAACCATGCCGATCAACACGATCGACAGGCCGATGCGCCGGGTCAGCGCCCACACCGTGCGCTTGTCGTCGTCCTTGTCGGTCATCATGAAGTACAGCGCCTGGCCGAGGCTGAAAATCACCACCAGCAGCATCACCACCAGCGCATATTTGTAGATGGTTTCCACGTGATTGATCCGAAGGAATTCGACATCGCCAGTATAACCACCGCCGGCAGGCGTTCCGCATGATGCGGCTGCGCCGTCCGCCCTGGTGGGCGCTGCTGCTTACCGTGGCCGGAGCGGCGCTGTTCGTGTATCTGGGCGTCTGGCAGCTGCATCGGGCCGACTACAAGGAAGCGCTTCTGCGGCGCTATGCCACATCCGTTTCGGCCGCGGCGCAGGACTTTGCCGGCGTCGCGGTGCGGCCGCCGACGGACAGCTTTCCGCGAGTGCGCGCCCGTGGCCGTTACCTGCTTGATCGCATCTACCTGCTGGACAACCCGCACCACGATCATCGCGGTGGCGTCGAGGTCTTCGTGCCGTTTGCGGTCGAGGGTGAAACCAGCTTGCTGCTGGTCGACGCGGGCTTCCTGCATCCCGGCGCCAACGGCACCACGCCAGCGCTGCCGGCCTTGCCGAAAGAGGAAACCACGCTGCAGGGGTTGTATGTGCCGCCGCCGCCGGTTGGTTTCGAGATGGGTGGCAACGCGCTGGCACGGCAGACGCACTGGCCGAAGGAAAGCATTTTTCTCGACCCGACCGAGCTCGCCGCCGATCTGGGCCGCCCGCTGTTTCCACGCGTGCTGGCGCTGGATGCGGACCCCGTTTCCGGCTACATCCGCCAGCATTCGCTTGAACTTTCGATGACGCCCGCGCGCCACCGTGCCTATGCGTTCCAGTGGTTTTCGTTTGCGCTGGCGGCGGTGGCGATCCTGCTGGTGTTGAATCGCGACAAGCGCCGCCGTTCTCCTTGAAGATGCCTGACCATGAATGAAACCCGCTCCCCTTCGTCACCCCATTCGCGCAAGCGAAGCCGGCTGTATCTGGTGTTGATCGCGCTGGTGTTCGCCGCGCCCATGCTGGTGGCCGGTCTGCTGACCCTGGCGGGGTGGCAGCCCGGCACCAAGGGCAACGGCGAGCCCATCGTGCCGCAACGGAATTTCGTGGCGGAGAAGCTCGACGTGCAACTGGCGGATGGCCATCCGTACGCCTGGCGCGACAGCAAGCCGCGGATGACCCTGGTGGCGCTGCCCGGGCCCGATTGCGCGGCGCGGTGTTTCGATCTGCTCACCGGTCTGGCCAAGGCGCGGGTGATGCTCAACCGCAACCAGGGGCGCCTGCGCCTGCTCTATCTCGGCGCGCCGCCGGCCGATCCGCAGCGCCGCGAGGCGATGCAGCCGTTCTGGCTGCTGGGCAAGGACGTGGGCGACAAGCTGGCGACGTTCCGCCCGTCCGCGCCGGACAGCCTCGGCGTGGTGCTGGTGGAATCCAACGGCACCGCGTTGTCGTACTACCCGGCCGGCTTCGATGGCCCCGGCTTGGCGCGTGATCTGCAAAAGGTGGTCAAGTGATGTCGCTGCGAATGAAGCGATGGTTGCGCTGGCTGGCGGCCTTTGCGGCCCTGTTCGCGTTCGGGCTGGTGATGTTCGGCGCCTTCGTGCGGCTGTCCAACGCCGGGCTGTCGTGCCCGGATTGGCCGACCTGTTATGGCCAGGTCACCTGGCCGCAGCATGCGCAGGCAGTGGCGCATGCCGACGCCAGTTTTCCGGATCGTCCCTATGAGGCGCACAAGGCCTGGCGTGAGCAGGTGCACCGCTTCCTGGCCGGCACGCTCGGCGTGATGGTGCTGGTGCTGGCCTTGCTGGCCAGCTGGCGTCGTCGCCGCGCGCTGGCGGCGGTGGTCACCGGCGCCGTGTTCGCGGCCGTCGGCGTTGGCATGTACATGCACGGCGAACACCTGTGGTCGTCGGCGCTGGCCGCCTGCGCCATCGCGCTGCCGCTGTTTGCGTCGCTTGGCCTGAATCGGCCGGGCGCGTGGAAGATCAGCGTGTTCGCGCTGGCGGTGATCATCTTCCAGGCCATGCTGGGCATGTGGACGGTAACGCTGCTGCTGAAGCCGGTGGTGGTTACCAGCCATCTGCTCGGCGGCATGACCACGTTCGGCCTGCTGGCCTGGGCGGCGCTGCGCTTTGCCGGCGTGGGCGCGGCGGACGATGGCCTGGCCAGCCTGCGCAAGCTGGTGGTGATCGGCGTGGTGTTGCTGGCCTGCCAGATCGCGCTGGGTGGCTGGACCTCGGCGAACTACGCGGCGCTGGCCTGCGGCTACGGCCCGGGTTCGTTCCCCGAATGTCTCGGCCAATGGATGCCGGCGACGGATTTCAAGCAGGGCTTCATCCTGTGGCGCGGCATCGGCGTCAACTACGAGGGCGGCGTGCTGGATCTGCCGGCGCGCAGCGCGATCCAGCTGGTGCACCGGCTGGGGGCGCTGGTGGTGTTCTGCTATCTGGCGTGGTTGTCGTTCAAGGCGTCGCGGCAGGGGCTGCGCGGGTTTGGCATCGCCATCGCGGTGACCCTGGTCTGCCAGGTCTTGCTGGGCATCAGCAACGTGCATTTCGGCTTGCCGCTGCCCGTGGCTACCGCGCACAACGGCATGGCGGCGCTGTTGCTGTTCGCCTTGCTGGCCACGCTGGCGCGCACCCAGTGTCGGGCGGCGGTCGCCGCGGACGAACCGGTGCACGGCGGTTGAACCGCCGCGCGCCATGCCGCTGGCATCGCCAGGCATTACACTAGGCAGTCGCCCGTTGCCGAGTTGCCCGTGAAGCTGTCCTTATCCCAATACCTGCAACTGACCAAGCCGCGCATCGTGGCGCTGCTGGTGTTCTGCGCGGTGATCGGCATGTTCCTGGCCGTGCCCGGCATGCCGCCATGGCGCGCGCTGGTGTTCGGCACGCTGGGCATCTGGCTGGCGTCATCGTCGGCGGCGGCATTCAACCAGCTGATCGACCAGCGCATCGACAAGGTGATGGTGCGCACCGCGAACCGGCCGCTGGCCACCGGCAACCTCAACCCGCGCCAGGTGTTCGTCTTCGCGATGGCGCTGGGCATCGCCTCGATGGTGGTGCTGGTGCTGCTGGTCAACACGCTGACCGCGGTGCTGACCTTCGCGGGCCTGATCGGCTATGCGGTGATCTACACCGCGTTTCTCAAGCGCGCCACGCCGCAGAACATCGTGATCGGCGGCCTGGCCGGCGCGATCCCGCCGGTGCTGGGCTGGACCGCCGTCACCGGTTCGCTGCATCCGTACGCGTTGCAGTTGTGCCTGATCATCTTCGTATGGACGCCGCCCCACTTCTGGGCGCTGGCGATCTTCCGTCGCGACGACTACTCGCGCGCCCAGGTGCCGATGTTGCCGGTGACGCATGGCGTGGTCTACACGCGCTGGCACATCCTGTTCTACACCGTGCTGCTGGTGCTGGTGACCCTGCTGCCGGCGATGACCGGCATGAGCGGGTTGATCTACCTGGGCGGCGCGGCCGTGCTGGGCGGGGCTTTCCTGTATTACGCGGTGCGCCTGCTGAACCCGCCCGACGAGCGTTTCGCCATGAAGGTGTTCAGCTATTCGATCGTCTACCTGATGGCGCTGTTCGCCTTCCTGCTGGCCGATCACTGGCTGGTGGAACCGATCCTGCAACAGGGGCCGGTGCTGCAGCAGACGGTCTGACCGACCCGCCGTACCCGGCGGCTAGCGGTCGCAATCGATCCCTGCATCGCTCAGCAGGGTACGCAGGTCCTTCAGCTGTTCCTCGTACTTCGTCCAGCGCCTGACCGCGTCGCGGTGCATGGGGGCGCGCACCTGCACCGAGCTGGCCGTGGTGGACGGCGCCTGATTGCGCTCGAAGTGCAGGCAGGCCTCGTTCCACGGCAGGCCGCAATGTTCCAGCAACTGGCGCGTGCTGGCCTCTTGCGTGGCCACCAGGGTTTCGTAATCCACTTCCAGGATGCGACCGGGCAGGACCCGCTTCCAGTGCGCCATCAAGCGGTCGAACAACACGTAATAGCGGCCGGTATCGAGCAGGTCGAACGAGTAGCCATGCAGCGGCGACGTTTCCGAAAACGGCTCGCGGAAATTGCTGAGGCAGCTGTCCAGCGGTTGGCGCCGCAGGCAGATGATGCGGGCGTTCGGCAACGCGTTGGCGATGAAGCCGGCATAGAGAAAATTGTGCGGCAGCTTGTCGATGAAGCGCGGTTTCAGGCAGGTCGCCGGGCGCGTGCTGGCGATGTAGACCTCGCCCAGGGTTTCCCACGAAATACTGCCGGCGCGGCGGATGACGTCCGGGCTCAGCATCACCGGTGAGTTGGCGCCCGAGAGGCGTTCCAGCGCGACCCCGAAGTTTTCCAGTTCGCCGGCGGCGTAGACCTCCGGGTGGCTGGAAAGGATGCGTTCCACCAGCGTGGTGCCCGTGCGCGGCATGCCCATCACGAAGATGGGCTCGGCCGACGGGTGGCCTGCCGGTTGCGGTCGCGGTTCGGGGAAGGCCTGGATCAAGGCATCCACGATGGCCTGGTCGCGATCGATGGTGTAGCCGATGGCCACCTTGACCGGGGATTTGCCGATCACCAGCTGGTCGAAGGCTTTCGCGAAATCGCCGAGATCCTCGTACTCCTTGCTGAGCGCCACGTGCGTATGCATCGAGGCCACCGGTTCCTCGTCCACGTCTGCGGCCAGCGCGAGCAGCCTGTCGACGTGGTTGTGCGCCGGGGTCTGGCGCCGGAGGCGCGAAAGCGTGGCGTGCGCATGCCAGTGCCCGGGCGCCAGCGCCAGGCAAGCCTCCAGTTCGGTTTCGGCCTGGGCTACGTCGCCGGAAAAGATCAACGAGGTGGCAAAGCTGAAGCGGCATGCCGGGTTGTCCGGTGCCAGCGTGGCGGCCTGGCGAAACGCCGCCGCGGCCCGCTCGTGAGCGTGGCATTGCATATACGTGGTGCCGAGGCTGTGGAGCAATAGCGGATCGTCGGGCGCCAGTCCAAGCGCGATGTTGGCAACCTGCAGGGCATCGCCGGTGCGGTGCGTGGCCGCCAGCGCCCGGGCGAAGTGCACGGCGTACGCCGCGTGCCGTGGCATGGCGCTGGCCGCGCGGTGCAGATGATCCAGCGCTTCGGGCAGCCGCCGCAGCGCCAACGCCGCCTTGCCTGCGAGGTAGCGTGCTTCCGGCTGGTCGGCATCCATCTGCAAGGCCTGCAGTGCAAGCTCCCGCGCTTTGCCCGGGTCTCCCTGGAGGAGGGCGGCGTGAGCCTCGGCAAGCAACTTCGCGGCGTGCAGCCTGGGTGGGGCGGGTGGCGTCATGGGCTTCCAGATGAGACGTGTCGGTTCGGCAGCGAGCGTGGATTCCACCGCCGCCCAAGCGGCGTCATGGGGGATGAACCGGTAGCGGCGCATCTTAGCAAACGGGTTCATGGCAACGATGACGGTCGCCGCGAAATGGATTGACAGCCGCGCAATGCAGCACAACAATGCGCGCGCCCTCCGGCGCGCCCGCGCCAGCGGGTATCCAGTCCTGACTGATCAAGGCCCATGGACGTCTACCCTAGTCGCACCGTCGACATCCGCTTGCTTCGGGTGCCGGCGTCGCTTTTCACATTGAACGCCTGCAGCGATCGCCTGCGGACGGTTGGTGCTTTCCGCTAGGGAAGTCCGGCCCTCCCCCTGACGACGCCGCTGGCGCCGTTACGAGGAGATGGGCCCATGAAGCTCATACGTGAATTCTGCCGCCGGCGCCTCGCCGGTCGGCCCTGGCTGACTGTTGGCGTCGACCGGCGCGAGCGCAGCTTTGTGGTGACCGTGCCGCCGCCGCTGGCCGCGCCGGTGGCCGATGGCGTGCATGCCGTCGAGCCGGCGATGCCACCCGCGCTGGGCCCGTCTTTCGCGCCACTCGGCCACTGACGGGCGACTGCCCGGCAGGCGGGCCTTGACCGCTGCGCGCTACCACGGCCTTTTCCGTGTTCCACGAATGGACGTCCATACGTCCATTCGCGATGACGCGTGGCGACTGCGACCTCACCGCATCCAAAGCAGCAACCGATGAACAACTTCACCATCCCGCGACCGGAAAAGAAGGGCGCGCGGCCGGGCGCCGCGGCGGAGGCGTTTCGTCCCGTCGATGCATTGCTGCGGGCGCTGGACACCACGCAAGACGGTCTCGACGAGACGCGGATCAGGGCGCGGCTGCATCGCGACGGGCCAAACGAGGTGGCGCACGAGAAGCCGCCGCACTGGACGCGGCAGTTGCTGCGTGCGTTCAAGAACCCCTTCATCGTGGTGCTGCTGGTGCTGGCCGGCGTGCAGCTGTTCACCGATCGCACGGACCTGACCGGGCCGGCGATCATCGCGGTGATGGTGGCGATCAGCGTGGCGCTGAGTTTCAGCCAGGAATACCGTTCGTCGCGCGCGGCGGACAGCCTGAAGGCGATGGTGCGCAACACCGCCAGCGTGACGCGGCGCGCGTCCGACGGCCACAGCGAGATGATCGAGGTACCGGTGGCCGAGCTGGTGGCTGGCGACATCGTGCACCTGGGTGCGGGCGACATGGTGCCCGCGGACGTGCGCCTGCTCAGCGCCAAGGACCTGTTCATCAGCCAGGCGATCCTCACCGGCGAATCGCTGCCGGTGGAAAAATCCGCGGCCGTCGCTGGGGCCGAAGGCCAGGCGGATGGCGATCCGCTGGAGTTGCCCACGATCTGCTACATGGGCACCAACGTGGTCAGCGGCACCGCGGTGGCGGTGGTGCTTGCCACTGGCCCGCGCACGTATCTGGGATCGCTGTCGCACAGCATGACCGGCCAGCGCGTGCAGACCAGTTTCGACCGCGGCGTGAGCGGGGTCAGCTGGCTGCTGATCCGCTTCATGGCGGTGATGGTGCCGGTGGTTTTCCTGATCAACGGGCTGGACAAGCACAGCTGGGCCGAGGCGTTCCTGTTCGCGCTGTCGATCGCGGTGGGCCTGACCCCGGAGATGCTGCCGCTGATCGTCACCGCCAACCTGGCCCGCGGCGCGATGGCGATGTCGCGGCGCAAGGTGGTGGTGAAACGGCTCAACGCGATCCAGAACTTCGGCGCGATGGACGTGTTGTGCACCGACAAGACCGGCACCCTCACGCTCGACCGCATCGTGCTGGAACGCCACCTTGATCTGGATGGCGAGGCCTCCGGCGAGGCGCTGGAATACGGCTATCTCAACAGCCGTTTCCAGACCGGCCTGCGCAACCTGATGGACAAGGCGGTGCTGGAACACCGCGAGCTGGAAACGGCGGCGGCTCGCTTCCGGGTGATCGACGAAATCCCGTTCGACTTCCAGCGCCGGCGCATGTCGGTGGTGCTGGCCGAAGGCGATGGCGATCACCTGCTGATCTGCAAGGGCGCGGTCGAGGAGATGCTGGCGATCTGCGATTTCGCCCGGACCGGCGACGCGATCGCGCCGATGACCGACGCCCGTCGCCGCGCCATCAAGGCGATGACCCGCCGCCTCAACGAGGACGGCTTGCGCGTGCTGGTGGTGGCCATGCAGCGCCAGGGCGCGCGCGGACAGCCCTACAGCGTGGCCGACGAAAGCGGCCTGATCGCCGTCGGTTGCCTGGCATTCCTCGATCCGCCGAAGGATTCGGCCGCCACCGCGATCCGCGCGCTGCACCAGCACGGCGTCGCGGTGAAGGTGATCACCGGCGACAACGAGGCGGTGACGCGCAAGATCTGCCGCGAGGTGGGGCTGGATGTCCGCCACTCGATGCAGGGCAGCGAGATTGAGGCGCTCGATGACCCGGCGCTGGATGCGCAGGTGGCGCGCGTCACCGTGTTCGCCAAGATGTCGCCGCTGCAGAAATCGCGGGTGGTCCGTTCGCTGCAGCGGCTGGGGCACACGGTGGGGTTTCTGGGCGACGGCATCAACGACGCGCCGGCGCTGCACGATGCCGACGTCGGCATCTCGGTGGATACCGCCACCGACATCGCCAAGGAGTCGGCCGACATCATCCTGCTGGAAAAAAACCTGATGGTGCTGGAGGAGGGCGTGCTGGAAGGGCGCGTCACCTTCGGCAACATCATGAAGTACATCAAGATGACTGCCAGCTCCAACTTCGGCAACGTGTTCAGTGTGCTGGTGGCCAGCGCGTTCCTGCCGTTCCTGCCGATGCTGCCGCTGCAGATCCTGGTGCAGAACCTGCTCTACGACATCTCGCAACTGTCGATCCCGTTCGACCGCATGGACGAGGATTACCTGGCCGTGCCGCGCCAGTGGGATGCCGGCGACATCGGCCGGTTCATGGTGTGGGTGGGGCCGGTCAGCTCGATCTTCGACATCACCACGTTCTGGCTGATGTGGCATTACTTCGGCGCGAATTCACCCGCACAGCAATCGCTGTTCCAGTCCGGCTGGTTCATCGAGGGCCTGCTGTCGCAGACCCTGATCGTGCACATGATCCGCACCCGCCGCATCCCTTTCCTGCAGAGCAGGGCGGCCGCGCCAGTGGTTGGGCTGACCCTCGCCATCATCATCGCCGGCATGCTGATTCCGTTCAGCGCGCTGGGCGCGAAGATCGGCATGGTGCCGCTGCCGCCGATCTACTTCGCGTGGCTGGCGCTCACCCTGGCGAGTTACTGCGTGCTGACCCAGCTGGTGAAAGTGATCTACATCCGCCGCTATGGCCGGTGGCTGTAGCGGGTTTTTGTGGGAGCGGCTTCAGCCGCGATGCTCTTGCAGGCGTTGAACGGTCTTCGCGCCAAGCATCGCGACTGAAGTCGCTCCCACACCTTCATTCGGCCTCGCGGCGATCTTCGGCATCCGCATGATCGCCCCGCATCGCATACCTGCGCGCCACCACCGCGCACACCATCAACTGCAACTGGTGGAAGATCATCAGCGGCAGCACCAGCGCGCCAAGGCCGCCGAGCTGGCCGGCGAACAGGATCTTGGCCATCGGGATGCCGCTGGCCATGCTCTTCTTGGAGCCGCAGAACACGATGGCGATCTCGTCCCTGCGCGAGAAGCCCAGGCGCCGCGCGGCCCAGGTCACGATGGTCATCACCAGCGCCAGCAGCAACGCGCTCAGCGCCAGCGTGGAAACCAGCGCGCCGACCGGCGTGTCGTGCCACAGGCCCTGCACCACGGCGGCGCTGAACGCGGTGTACACCACCAGCAGGATCGTGCCCTGGTCGGTGAGCCGCAGCAGCGGCTTGTGCCGATCCACGAACGTGCCGATCCAGCGCCGTGCGACATGGCCCAGCACGAACGGCAGCAACAGCTGCAGCACGATGTCCAGCACGCCGTGCCACGACATGCCGCCGCCATGGCTGGCCAGCAGCAGGCCCACCAGCAGCGGCGTCAGCACGATGCCGATCAGGTTGGACACCGAGGCGCTGACCACCGCTGCCGGCACATTGCCCCCGGCGATCGAGGTGAAGGCAATCGACGATTGCACGGTGGACGGCAGCGCGCAGACAAACAGCACGCCGAGATAAAGCTGTGGCGTCAGCAGCGCATGGCCCAGCGGCTGCAGTGCCAGCCCCAGCAGCGGAAACAGCACGAAGGTGCTGGCGAACACGGTCAGATGCAGTCGCCAGTGGGTCACGCCCTGCACGATCGCCTGGCGCGGCAGCTTGGCGCCATGCAGGAAAAACAGCAGCGCGATCGCGCCGTCGGTGATGAGGTCGAACACCCGCGCCGTCTCGCCGCGACAGGGCAGCAGCGAGGCCAGCACCACCGTGGCCAGCAAGGCCAGGGTGAAGTTGTCCGGCAGCAGGCGTCGCAGCGACATGGAATCAGCGTCCGGTCGAGCGGCAACGCGGCCTGCGGCGGGTGGCGATCAAGGCAGGTTGCAGCGCGCGCGGCAGCGATGGCGCCACCACAGCACCAGCAGCGCCACCAGCAGGATGCCGAGCACCACCCACAGGCTGGTCTGGCCGCGGTGCATCCACTTCACCAGCCATTCGTGGTTGTTGGCGCCGATGTAGCCGAGGTAAACCCAGAACGGCACGCTGATCAGCGCCGCCAGCGTGTCGATCAGCAGAAACCGCCAGAACGAGACCCGGTGCGTGGTGCCGGCGGTGATGTACACGGTGGTGCGCATGCCGGGCAGGAAGCGCGCGAAAAACAGCATGCGGTTGCCGTAGCGGTCGAATTTCTCCTGCACCCGGGCGTAGCGCTCCGGCGTCAGCACGCGCGCCACCAGGCGCCACTTCAGCATGCGCGGGCCGTAGTGATGGCCCAGCAGGAAGATCGCCGCGTCGCCCAGCAGCACGCCGAACATCGTCAGCGCGAACATCACATGCACGTTGGCGTAGCCCAGCCCGGCGATCACGCCGCCGGCGACCAGGGTGATGTCCTCCGGCAACGGCAGGCCCGCGCCGCAGATCATCAGCGCGATGAAGACGGCAACGTAGCCGTTCTCGGCAAACACCGTAATCAGTTGTTGCAGAAGATCCATCGATATCCTTGCGCGCCATGCGCGACATGCATCGCGGGCCGGCATGATCCCACAGTCGGTCGGCGGGGAAGGGGAGGCGAGGCACGATGACGCGGTGCGTATACCCGGATGCGGCCGTGCAGCACGGTCATGTCGATGCCACGGGTGGCCGTGCGCGTGCGGCCAGCAATTCGCGCAGCTCGGCCTTTTCGGCGCTGTCCAGCGCGCCGCTGCGGCTCTTGTCCAGCAACGTGTCGCGACGCTGGGTGGTGGCCTGGTCGTCCATGCGCGTCAGCGCGTCGAAGAACTCCATTGCCTGCGCCTCGGGCTCGCCCACCGACAGCGTGGCCATCAGTTTCTTCAGCGCGGCGTATTCGGGCCGCTCGGCGAAATGTTCCACCAGCATCGCCGAATTGATCCCCGGCCGGGCCCGCGCCAGGTCCAGCAACTCGGCCAGCAAACCCACGCCGGGTTTGTCCAGGCGCAGGAAGCGATAGGGCTTGTCGACCCGGTCGGCCAGTGTCGGCTGGGTCAGCAGCAGCGAAATGGCGCTGCGCACAAGGCTGCGCTGCACCGTGGTGGGCTGGTGCGCGGCGCGATGGAGCGCGCTGGCGGGGAGGTTGGCGCCCACGCCGCTGCGCTTCTCCAACTCCTGCACCATCAAGTCGCGGAACGCGCCATCGGGCAGCTTGCCGATCAGCGGGCGCGCCCGCTCGGCCAGTCGCGCGCGGCCATCGAGGCTGCCCATCTCCACGTCGTGCGACAGCTCGCTGAAGAAATAATCGGACAGCGGCATCGCTTCCCTGATGCGCTTCTCGAAGCCGTCCTTGCCCTCCTGGCGCACCAGCGAATCGGGATCCTCGCCGTCGGGCAGAAACAGGAAATACGCCTGGCGGCCGTCACGCAGCCGCGGCAGCGCCGCTTCCAGCGCCTTCCACGCGGCGGCGCGGCCGGCGCGGTCGCCATCGAAGCAGAACACCACGTCGGGCGCGGCGCGGAACAGGATTTCGGTGTGGTCGGGCGTGGTGGCGGTGCCCAGCGTGGCCACCGCGATCGGCAGCCCGGCCTGGTGCAGGGCGATCACATCCATGTAGCCCTCGACCACCACGATACGCGCCAGGCTCTGGTTGGCCTGCTTCACCTGCCACAGCGCGAACAGCTCGCGGCCCTTGTGGAACAGCGGCGTCTCGGGCGAGTTGAGGTACTTCGGCGGCGCCTGGCCCGACGCCGGCGCGGCCTGCACCACGCGTCCGCCAAACGCGATCACCCGGCCACGGCGATCCAGGATCGGGAACATCAGCCGCTCGCGGAAGCGGTCGTACTTGCCGCGATCCCCGCTGGCCAGCATGCCGGCCTGATCGAGCAGGTCGCGCCGACGCGTGCTGTTGCCCAGCGCCTTCATCACGCCGTCGTAGCCGGCGGGCGCCCAACCGATGCGGAAACGCTTGATGGTGTCGGCGTCCAGACCGCGCTTTTTGCAATACGCCTGGGCGTCGGCATGGCGCGGCAGTTCGCGCTCGTACCAGCTGGCCGCATCCTCAAGCAGGCTGTAGAGATCGGTCTTGTCCTCGCGCGGGGCGCCGTCGCGGCCGCTTTCGCGCGGCACGGTCATGCCTGCCGTCTGCGCCAGCTCCTCCACCGCGTCGGGGAATTCCAGGCGGTCGAAGTCCATGATGAACTTGATCGCGCTGCCGCTGACACCGCAGCCGAAACAGTGGAAGAACTGCTTGGCCGGGCTGACGTAGAACGACGGCGTGCGCTCGTCGTGGAAGGGGCAGCAGGCGGTCCATTCGCGACCGGCTTTCTTCAGCGGCACCCGCCGCTCGACCACGTCGACGATGTCGACGCGGGCAAGCAGTTCATCGATGAAGCTGTCGGGAATCAGGCCGCGCATAAGCGGCCTAGTTTAGTCGGTTGCCGCCGGCGTAGCGCGGATCCCCCTTGTGGGAGCGACTTCAGTCGCGATGCTCTTGTTCCGGGGCTCCACAGCAGAAGCATCGCGACTGAAGTCGCTCCCACACAAGGGCGATGGCGCGGTCAGAGGATGTGGAACACGCCGATGACCGCCAGTATCGCCAGCAGGAACAGGATCACGAAACAGGCGAACAGGATCTTGGCGATCGTGGCGGTGGCGCCGGAGACGCCGCCAAAACCCAGCCAGCCGGTGATCAGCGACACGATGGCGAAAATGATGGCCCACTTCAGCATGCGTTTCTCCCGCCCATGAGATCCCGCGCGGCGGTGTGCCGGCAGGTGTCGCCATGTTTTAGCGGGATCGGCGTGAATGCGGCGCATCGGCGCGCCGCTGCGGGCTCAGGGCGCCAGTCGCGCCTTGATCTTGCCGGACACCACGGCCATGTCGGCGCGGCCGGCGGCCTTGTCCTTCACCGCCGCCACCACCTTGCCCATGTCGCGCGGCGAGCTGGCGCCGGTTTCGGCGATGGCGGCCTCGATCAGTGCGTCGATCTCCGCCTCGTTCAGCTTGGCTGGCAGGTAGGCCTCGATCACCACCATCTCGGCGCGCTCGATGGCGGCCAGATCGTCGCGGTTGGCGGCGTCGAACTGGCTGACCGAATCGCGACGCTGCTTCAGCATCTTTTCCAGCGTGGCCAGCACCATGGCGTCGGTCTGTTCCACGCGCTCATCCACCTCGCGCTGCTTGATCGCGGCCAGCATCAACCGGATCACGCCCAGCCGTTGCTTGTCGCCGCCGCGCATGGCGGTTTTCATGTCGTCGGTAAGCTGCTGCTTGAGCGTCATGGCGAAAGCCTCGTGGGAAAGGGAGAAAAAACGATTTTACGGAAACGGCGAAGCCGGCGTTGCCCCGAGGACAACACCGGCCAATTCGCATCCGAGTGCTTGCGGTGGCTGCGAGCGGCTCCCGTCAAGGAGCTGGCGCCGACCGCGCTTCCTGTGTGCGGGATCCACCGACGGGCGGTGGATCGAGACAGGAATCAGTACAGGCGGACTTTGCGCGACACGTCGCGCGACAGGCGGCGCAGGTGACGCTTGACGGCGGCAGCGCGCTTGCGCTTGCGCTCCTGGGTGGGCTTTTCGTAGAACTCGCGCTTGCGCGTTTCAGCCAGGACGCCGGCCTTTTCGCAGGTACGCTTGAAACGACGCAGTGCAATCTCGAACGGCTCGTTCTCGCGAACTTTTACGTTGGGCATGGAAACTCCGAGTGGTAATCTGTCCCGCTGTCGGGACTGTTGGATAGAGCGAGCCGCGAATTATACCGTGGATATCAGAGAATTTTCAAAGCCGGTTAACAACCGGCCAATCCTGGGCATCGAAAGCTCCTGCGACGAGACCGGCGTGGCCCTGCTGCGCTGGGAGCCGGACGCGCCGGGCCGTGGCTTGCTGGCCCACACGCTGTACAGCCAGATCAAGCTGCACGCCGATTACGGCGGCGTGGTGCCGGAGCTGGCCAGCCGCGACCATGTGCGCAAGCTGCTGCCGCTGATCCGCGAGGCGCTGGCCCAGGCGGGCCTCACCGTGCAGGACCTGGGCGGGGTGGCGTATACCGCCGGCCCCGGCCTGGTCGGCGCGCTGCTGGTGGGCGCCTCGGCGGGCCGCGCGCTGGCCTGGGCGCTGGGCGTACCGGCGATCGGCGTACACCACATGGAAGGCCACCTGCTGGCGCCGTTGCTGGAGGAGAACCCGCCGGAGCCGCCGTTCGTGGCGCTGCTGGTTTCCGGTGGCCATTCCATGCTGGTGGAGGTGAAGGCGATCGGCCAGTACACGATCCTGGGCGACACCCTGGACGACGCGGCGGGCGAGGCGTTCGACAAGACCGCCAAGATGATGGGCCTGCCGTATCCGGGCGGTCCGGCGCTGGCGAGACTGGCCGAGCAGGGCACGGCCGGCGCGTTCCGTTTCTCCCGCCCGATGACCGATCGACCGGGGCTGGATTTCAGCTTCTCCGGCCTGAAGACGCAGGTTTTGCTGGCCTGGCAGAAATCGGACCAGAGCGAGCAGACCCGCGCCGACATCGCCCGCGCCTTCCAGGAAGCGATCGTCGACACGCTGATCATCAAGTGCCGCCGCGCGCTGGAAGCCTGCGGCGCCAAGCGGCTGGTGATCGCCGGCGGTGTGGGCGCCAACCGACACCTGCGCGCGGAGTTGGCGAAGGCCGGCGAAAAGGACGGCTTCCAGGTGTATTTCCCGCGGCTGGATTTCTGCACCGACAACGGCGCCATGATCGCCCTGGCCGGCGCCATCCGCCTGGCCAGCGGCCAGCATCAGGACGAAACCGTGCAGGTGCGCCCGCGCTGGGATCTGCAGACGCTGCCGGCGGCTTGAAGGCTCCTGTAGGAGCGGCTTCAGCCGCGATGCTCTTCGGGCAACCGGAAAAGCATCGCGGCTGAAGCCGCTCCCACAGAGAGGCGCGGCATCACCATTGCGTGCGCCCGGGCAGCAGCCCCTTCAGTTCCGCCTCGGTGAGGTTGCGCCACTGGCCGGGTTTCAGGTGCGCCAGCTTCACGTTGTCGATGCGCACGCGGCGCAGCTGGGTGACGCGATAGCCGAACGCGGCGGCCATCAGCCGGATCTGCCGGTTCAGGCCCTGGGTCAGCACGATCGAGAAGCCGAATTTGGCGATGCGGCGCACGCGGCAGGGATTCGTCATCTGGTTGTGGATGCGCACGCCCTTGCTCATACCGGCCAGGAATTCGTCGGTGACCGCCTTGTTCACGCCGACCAGATATTCCTTCTCATGGTTGTTCTCCGAGCGCAGGATCTCGTTGACGATGTCACCGTTGCTGGTCAGCAGGATCAGCCCCTCGGAATCCTTGTCCAGCCGGCCGATCGGAAAGATTCGCTGCGGGTGGTCCACGAAATCCACGATGTTGCCGTCCACGCCCTGATCGGTGGTGCAGGTGATGCCGACCGGCTTGTTCAGCGCGATGTAGATGGCCTTTTTCGCCGCCGGCGTGGCGGCGAGAATGCGTGCCTTGACGATCTCGCCGTCGACGCGCACCTCGTCGCCGTCCAGCGCCTTGGCGCCGGTCGTGACCGTTTCACCGTTGATGCTGACGCGACCGGCCAGCAGCATCTCGTCCGCTTCGCGGCGCGAACAGAGGCCGGCTTCGCTGATGTATTTGTTGACGCGCATGGGTCAGGGCCGGGATTCGGCATTCGGGATTCGGGATTCGGCAAGGCGCGCGCTCGCCAGCTCCCGGCTTTTGCGAATCCCGAATCCCGCCTCGCGAATCCCGCCTCTCACGACCTCAGCCCCACGCCGCGCTTCAGCAACTGCAGCGCCAGCGCCGACAGTCCGATCACGAACCCGAGCATCACCGCGAACGCCACGCCCAGATGCACGTCGCTGATGCCGAGCACGCCAAAGCGGAACGCGTTGACCATGTACAGGATCGGGTTGGCGCGCGAGATCGCCTGCCACGGTTCGGCCAGCATGTTGACCGAGTAGAACACGCCGCCCAGGTAGGTCAGCGGGGTCAGGATGAAGGTGGGCACCAGCGCGATGTCGTCGAATTTCTTGGCGTACACCGCGTTGACGAAACCGGCCAGCGAGAAGATCGTGGCGCCCAGCAGCACCGAGGCGAACGTGATCAGCGGATGCATCACGTGCAGGTCGGTGAAGAACAGCGCGATCAGCAGCACCAGCACGCCCACCACCAGCCCGCGCGCCACCGCGCCGGTGACGTAGCCCAGCAGGATCACCCAGTTCGGCATCGGCGACACCAGCATTTCCTCCACCGCGCGGCTGAACTTGGCGCCGAAGAACGAGCTGGAGATGTTGCCGTAGCTGTTGGTGATGATGCTCATCATCACCAGTCCCGGCACGATGTACTGCATGTAGGTGAAGCCGCCTTCGATCGTGCCGATCTTGCTGCCGATCAGCTTGCCGAAGATCACGAAGTACAGCGTCATGGTGATCGCCGGCGGAATCAGCGTCTGCGTCCAGATGCGCATGATGCGCACGATCTCGCGGCGCACCAGGGTGTTGAGGGCGACCAGGTTGGCGGTGGTGTTGCTCATGCGTGGATCTCCGCGAGGTCACTCCCTCTCCCCCGGCACAGCCGGGGGAGAGGGTTGGGGTGAGGGGGCGCTTTTGATGTTGGGGCGGAAAGCCAGAGCGCCCCCTCATCCCAGCCCTCTCCCCCAACGCCGTTGGGGGAGAGGGAGCAGTGCGCGGCGCTCATGCCGCCTGCTCCCTGCCGCCTTCCACCAGCCGCACGAACAGCTCCTCCAGCCGGTTGGTCTTGTTGCGCATCGAGGTCACCATGATGCCGTGCGTGGAGAGCTGCGCGAACAGCGAATTGAGGTCGTGCGAGCGGGCCATTTCGGCCTCCAGCGTGTGCTCGTCGCGGCGGCGCAGGATGATGTTGGGCAGGTTCGGCAGTTCGTCGGGAATGGCGATCACGTCGAGCACGAACGTCTCCACGTCCAGCGTCGCCAGCAGTCGCTTCATGCTGGTGTTCTCGATGATGCTGCCGTGGTCGATGATCGCGATGTTGCGGCACAGCGACTCGGCCTCTTCCAGGTAATGCGTGGTGAGGATCACCGTGGTGCCGGCCGCGTTGATGGCGCTGACGAACTGCCACATCGAGCGGCGGATCTCGATGTCCACGCCCGCGGTGGGCTCGTCCAGGATCAGCAGCTTCGGCTCGTTCATCATCGCGCGGGCGATCATCAGCCGCCGCTTCATGCCGCCGGACAGCGTGCGCGCCTGCATCTGCGCCTTGTCCCACAGGCGCAGTTCCTTCAGGTATTTCTCCGCGCGACGGGCGGCCTCCTTGCGCGGGATGCCGTAGAAACCGGCCTCGTTGACGCAGATGTCGAACGGCTTCTCGAACTGGTTGAAGTTGATTTCCTGCGGCACCAGCCCGATCAGCCGCATCGCCTCGCTGCGGTCGCTGTTGACCGACACGCCGAACACCCTGGCGTCGCCGCTGGTGGAGTTGACCAGCGAGGAAAGAATGCCGATCAAGGTGGATTTTCCGGCACCGTTGGGGCCGAGCAGGGCGAAGAAATCGCCCGGTTGCACCGTGAGGCTGATGCCCTTCAGCGCTTCCACGCCGTTGCCATAGGTCTTGCGCAGGTTGTCGACCACGAGCGCGGGTGCGGAAGAAAGAGACTGCAATGACATGGGCTGCACCGAAAAGGCTAGCCGCTTATTATAGCGGGCTACATCCTGCCGTCTGGCCGTGCCAGAAGCACACATCGTTTCCGGAATCACCATGGCCGATCACTTCCAGCTCCGCCTCGTCGACAGTCACATGCTGGCCTCCGCCGTACGCCATCTGGTGTTCGAGCGGGTCGACGGGCAGCCGCTGGCGTTCACGCCCGGCCAGTTCCTGCAGATCCATTTCCACTACGACGACGGCACGGCCACCAAGCGCAGCTATTCGGTGGCCAGCGTGGGCGACGGCAGTTCGCCGGTGCCGCGCATCGAGATCGCGGTGAGCTACGTGGAAGGCGGCGCCGCCACCAAGCTGCTGGGCGAGTTGCCCATTGGCGGCATCGTGGACGCCAGCGGCCCGTATGGCCGCTTCTGCCTGCAGGCTGCCGACACGCATCCGCGCTATCTGCTGCTGGCCACCGGCACCGGCGTCACGCCGTACCGCGCCATGCTGCCGCAGATCGAACAGCTGCTGGCCCGCGGGGATCGCGAAGTGGTGCTGCTGTACGGCGCGCGCAACGAGGCGGAGCTGCTCTACGGCGAGCAATTCGAGGCGTTCGCGCAGACGCACCCGGGCTTCCTGTTCCACGGCTGCCTCAGCCGCGAGGCGCGGGCCGTGCCGCGTTCCAGCGACCGCAGCGGCCACGTGCAGAACGTGCTGGCCGAACTGGGCCCCAGCGCCGAGCGCGACATCGCCTATCTCTGCGGCAATCCCAACATGGTCGACGCGGCCTTCGCGGCGCTGAAGGAATTCGGCCTGCCGGTGCCGCAGATCCGCCGCGAGAAATACATCTCGTCGCGCTGAGCGGCGGCGTCCGCATCGGGCCCGCCGGAATCGGCCCGTGCCGGCAATGAGGCAATGATGGTCTGCGCCTCACCGTTGCGTCATGTAAAGTCTGCTTGACATGACGCCAACGATGCTTCTAACCTCGTGTCAAGTTCACTTGACATATATGGAGGCATCGCCATGAACAAGATCGGTTACCGAATGATTGCCACGCTGTTGCTCGGATTCTCGGCATGGCTGTGGCATGGCCCCACGTATGCCGGGCCGCCGGCGATCGCCGGCACGGTCGGCACCCTGAAAGTCGAGCGTCATGGCGACCATGGCCGGCCGGTGATCCTGATTCCCGGGCTGGAGGGAGGGCCGTGGGTGTGGGGGCAGACGATCGGGGCGTTGCAGAAGGACCACGTGGTGTATGCGGTGACGCTGGCCGGGTTCGATGGCATGCCGGCCCCGGCCGGCGGCGGCAACCTGCTCGATCGGGCGGATACGTCGCTGAAGCAGTTGATCGAGCAGCGGAAGATCGACAAGCCGGTACTGGTGGGCCACAGCCTGGGCGGCACGCTGGCGTTGCGTTTTGCCGGCGAGCATCCGCAAATGATTTCCGGCGTGGTGGCGGTCGACGGGCTGCCGATCTTCCCCGGCATGGAGCGGATGGGTGGGGAGCAGCGCAAGGCCATGGCGGCGCGGATACAGCAGCAGATGGCCGCGCTCTCGCCCGAGCAGTTTGCGGCGCAGTCGCTGGGCTACATGCAGAAGATCGGGGTGATCGATCCGCAATTGGCGGCGCGCTACGCGCCGATGAATGCGCGCAGCGACATCAAGGCCAGCGCGCAGTACATGGCCGAGGACATGGTCGCCGATTACCGCCCGGGGCTGAAAAATGCGAACGTGCCGATCCTGGAGATCTCGCCTTACAACGCGCCCGACTTCAGCCAGCCGCCGATGGCCATGAGCGAGGCGCAGAAGACCGCGTACTACGAAAGCCTGCTGGCCGGCGCGCCACGGGCGAACGTGGTCTCGATCTCGCCTTCGCGGCATTTCGTGATGCTTGACCAGCCGCAGAAATTCCAGCGCGCGCTGGACGGTTTCCTGACGTCGCTTTGAGACCCGATCATGATCGCCAACGTGCAAGACCACCGGAGCCGTCGCATGTCCGAACCATCGAAATCGCCGCTGAAGCTCACCAACCGCCGCATCCTGACCGCGATGGGTGGCATGGCCGTGCTTGGCGCCTTGCCCTGCCTGCTCGTCGGTGGGCTCACCCATCGCGGCTGGCTGGTGACGGCGGGTATCGTCGCCGCCGTCACCGGGGTGGCGTGGCTGTTGTGCGCCCGCTTCGCCCGCGAGGAGGCGCTGCGCCCGGTGCACAGGCGCTACCTGCGCGAGTTTCTTCCGGCGATGGTGGGCTATCTGGTGCTCATCATGGTGTCCGGCACGCTGGTCTCCCGCATGGAGAGTGTCGTTGGTCGAATGGCGCTGGCGGTGCTCCCGCTGTTGCCGATCGTGCTGCTGATACGCGCCATGGTCCGCGTGTTGCGCGACCAGGATGAACTGGAGCGGCGCATCGACCTGGAGGCCATCGCGATCGCCGCGATGTCGACGGCTTTCGGCTTTTTCAGCTTCGGCCTGCTGCCGCTGGCGGATATCGGCTGGCATGTGCGTGGCGATGCGGTGGCGATCTGGGTGATGCCATGCCTGTTTGCCATCTTCGGCATCGCCAAGCCGCTGGTCGCAAGGCGCTACCGCGACCATGAATAATCATGTGCGCGAACTGCGCGGCGACCAGGGCTGGTCGCAGGCCGACCTGGCCGAGCGGCTGGATGTGTCGCGGCAAACCGTCAACGCCATCGAGACCGGCAAGTACGATCCCAGCCTGCCGCTGGCGTTCAAGATTGCCGCCTTGTTTGGCCGTCCGATCGAGTCGATCTTCGACCCGGGCGCATGAGGGCATGTCGATGCCATACCCGCTGATGATGCACGACGCCATTACCCTTTTCCGGTCCCACGAGGAGCCCGCGCCATGAAGCTCGCACCGCGCACCGTGTTTCGCATCGTTCTCGCCGCGGCGGCCCTGGGCTGGTTCGGCTGGAGCTACTTCCATCCTGACCGGGCACGCACCGATGCAACCGCTTCGCCCGCCAGTGACGACGCCATCGCGACCAGCGCGCCGCAGAAGCCGCGCACCTGGCGGCTGGGTTCGCTCACGCTGACCGCCTGCGAACTGCCGCAGCCGCACACCGGGCTTTCCAGCGCGGCATGGTGCGCGCCGTTCGAGGTGCCGGAAAATCGGGACGATCCGCACAGCCGCAAGATCACCCTGAATTTGGCGGTGATCCGCTCGGCGGCGCAACTGCCGGCGAAAGACATGGTGGTGCTGCTGGCCGGCGGCCCCGGCCAGGCCGCCACGGAAAGCTGGCCGTCGGTGGCAAACGCGCTGGACCCGCTGCTGGCGCACCGCAACGTGCTGTTGCTGGACCAGCGCGGCACCGGCCATTCCAACCCGCTCAGCTGCAAGGGCCCCGAGCAGGCGGCCACGGACGAGAAAGTGGGCTTCGACCCGGAGGCGCTGCGGGCGGAAACGGCGCGTTGCCTGCAGCAGGTGACATCGCGCGCCGATCCGCGCTACTACACCACGACCATTGCCGTGCAGGATCTGGAAGACGTGCGCCGCGCGCTGGGTTCGCCGCGTTTCGACCTGGTCGGCGTGTCCTACGGCACGCGCGTGGCGCAGCAATATGCGATGCATTATCCCGACGCGATTCGCAGCCTGGTGCTCGATGGCGTGGTGCCGAACCCGCTGGTGCTGGGCGAGGATTTTGCGCAGAACCTCGATGCGGCATTGAAGTTGCAATTCGCCCGTTGCACGGCGCAGCCCGCCTGCAAGGCGCGCTTCGGCGACCCGTACCAGACGCTTTACCAATTGCGCGATGCGCTGCGTGCCAACCCGCACAAGGTGAGCTTTCGCGATCCGCAAAGCTACCAGAGCGTGCAGCGCGTGCTGAGCGAGGATTCACTGGCCAGCGTGGTGCGCATGTTCGCCTACACGCCAATCACCGCCGCGCTGTTGCCGCTGTCGATCGACGCGGCCGCACACGGCGACGTGGGGCCGCTGCTGGGCCAGGCGAAATTGCTGCAGGGCGACCTGGTCGATTCGATGGATGGCGGCATGCAGTCGTCGGTGATCTGCAGTGAGGATGCGGATCTGCTGCGCCCGCGTCCGCAGGATGAAGACACCATCTTGGGTACGCGGATGATCGCGGCGCTGCAGGCGGTGTGCACGGTGTGGCCGCGGGGCACGCGGCCGGCCGATTTCCACCAGCCTTTGCGCGGTGCCACGCCGGCCTTGCTGCTGTCGGGCCAATACGATCCGGTGACGCCGCCGGCCTATGGCGAGGCGGTGCTGAAGGGGCTCACCGATGCGCGCCACCTGGTGCTCAAGGGCCAGGGCCACAACGTGATGGGTGCCGGTTGCGCGCCACGGTTGGTGAAAACATTCATCGAGGATCTGCAGCCCAAGGCGCTGGACGCCAGTTGCCTGGACCGGTTGCAGGCCCCGCCGCTGTTCATCGATTTCAACGGTTCAACGCCATAAGGGAGCGGCGCCATGATCGAAGTAAAGGATCTGCACAAGGCATTCGGCGACGTGCGCGCCGTGGATGGTGTCGGCTTCACCGCTCGTGACGGCGAGATCACCGGCCTGCTCGGCCCCAACGGCGCCGGCAAGACCACCACGCTGCGCATGCTCTACACCTTGATGACGCCCGACCGCGGCCAGGTGCTGGTCGACGGCATCGATGCGGCCGTCGACCCGCTGGCGGTGCGCCGCCGGCTGGGCGTGCTGCCGGATGCGCGCGGGCTGTACAAGCGGCTCACCGCGCGCGAGAACATCGATTATTTCGCGCGCCTGCAAGGCCTGCCCGACGACGAAGTGCGCGAGCGCCGCGAAGCGCTGGTGCAGGCGCTAGACATGGGCGACATCGCCGATCGCCGTACCGAGGGCTTCTCGCAAGGCCAGCGGGTGAAGACCGCGATCGCCCGTGCGCTGATCCATGATCCCGGCAACGTGATCCTCGATGAGCCCACCAACGGGCTGGACGTGATGGCTACCCGCGCCTTGCGCCAGTTCATGCTGAAGCTGCGCGCCGAAGGCCGTTGCGTGCTGTTTTCCAGCCACATCATGCAGGAGGTGGGCGCGCTGTGCGATCGCATCGTGGTGATCGCGCGCGGCCGCGTAGTGGCCGACGAAACACCCGATGCGCTGCGCGCACAAACCGGTGAAGCGAACCTGGAGGATGCCTTCGTGAAGATCATCGGCAGCGACGAGGGCCTGGCCGCATGAACGTCATCAAGCCCACCCGCGTGCGCCGCAGCCGTGCGTTCGTCACCGTGTTCCTGAAGGAAGTGCGCGAGAACCTGCGCGACCGGCGCACCTTGATCAGCGCGTTCGTCACCGGCCCGCTGCTGACCCCGCTGATCTTCGTGATGCTGATCAGCGTGTCCATCCACCGCCAGCTGGACAAGGCCGAGCAGCCGTTGAAGGTGCCGGTGATCGGCGCGCAATACGCGCCCAACCTGATCGATGCGCTGAAAGCCGGCGGCATCGTGCCGCAGCCGGCCATCGCCGACCCCGAAAAAGCCGTGCGCGAACAGGAGGCGGATCTGGTGCTGCGCCTCAGCGCCGAGTACCCCAAGGCCTGGCGCCAGGGCGAGCCGGTGCAGGTGGAAATGATCTACGACTCGTCCCAGCGCGATGCCGGCGGTTCGGTCGACCGCGTAAACCAGCTGGTGCAGTCGTACGCGCGCCAGCAAGGTGTGATGCGGCTGGTGGCGCGCGGCCTGTCACCCGGTACGGCGTGGCCGGTGCAGGTGGCGCGGCGCGATCAGGCCACGGCGGAATCGCGTGCGGTGCTGCTGTTCAACATGCTGCCGTACCTGTTCGTGCTGACCATTTTCATCGGCGGCATGTATCTGGCGATCGACCTCACCGCGGGCGAGCGCGAGCGGCAATCGCTGGAGCCGCTGTTCGCCAACCCGGTGCCGCGCTGGAAGATCCTGCTGGGCAAGCTGGCGGCGATCTGCGCGTTTTCCACCGCAAGCCTGCTGATCTGCCTGCTGGCGTTCTCGCTGGTCGGCCGCTTCCTGCCCACCGACAAGCTGGGCATGGAAATCAACCTGGGCTGGCATTTCGCCGCCAACGTGCTGTTGCTGCAGTGGCCGATGATCGTGTTGCTGGCGGCGCTGCAATCGCTGGTGGCCGCCTTCGCCAAGAGCTACCGCGAGGCGCAGACGTACCTGTCGCTATTGATGATGCTGCCGATCCTGCCCAGCATCATGTTGATGGTGATGCCGATCAAGCCGCAGGAATGGATGTACGCCGTACCGCTGCTGGGCCAGCACCTGGGCATCATCGACCTGCTGCGCGGCACCGGTGTGGCGCCGATGCACATGCTGTTGTGCCTGGCGGGTACCGCGGCGGCCGCGCTGGTGGCGGTGGCGATCGGCATGCAGTTGTACCGCTCGGAGCGGCTGGCCATTTCCGGCTGAACGGCGCGCGTCCGCATGCGATCGCCATCGCATTGCGGACACCGGCGCAGGCGATACCATGGCCCTTTCGCCGGAGGACTTTCCATGCATCGACGCCTGCTCCCGTTGTGCCTGCTGCTTGCGCTGGCGGGCTGTTCATCCGGCCACGATGCGGCGCCTATCGCACCGGTGTCGAAAGAGGAGCTGGCGCCAGCCCCGGCCAGCTCGGCGCCGGCCTCTGCCGCGAGTGCGGCAGCAACGGCGGAAGAAGGCAGCGTGGCGCAGCGCCTGGCCAGCTACGCGCCGGTGAAACTGGAAGCGGACCTGTCCGCGTTCAACAAGCGCCAGAAGAAGATGATCGCCCTGCTGGTCGAAGCGGCCGACAGCATGAACGCGATCTACTGGCGCCAGTCGTGGGGCGACAAGGACGCACTGCTGAGCCGCATCACCGACCCGGCCACGCGCGAGTTCGCCGAACTCAACTACGGCCCGTGGGACCGGCTCAACAACGACAAGCCCTTCGTCGATGGCGTCGTCGAGCGCCCGCCCGGCGCGCAGTTCTACCCGGCCGACATGACCCGCGAGCAGTTCGACCAGTCGCCGCTGAAAGACAAGACCTCGCTCTACACCCTGCTGCGCCGCGACGCGCAGGGCCAGCTGATCACCGTGCCCTATCACGAGGCGTACAAGGCCGAGCTTGAGAAAGCCGCCGGCCTGCTGCGCGATGCCGCCAAGCTGGCGCAGGACGCGGGCTTCAGGAAGTACCTCACGCTGCGCGCCGATGCCTTGCTCAGCGACAACTACCAGCCCAGCGACCTGGCCTGGATGGACATGAAGAAAAACCCGGTCGACATCGTGATCGGGCCCATCGAAACCTACGAAGACCAGCTCTACGGCTACAAGGCCAGCTACGAATCCTACGTGCTGATCAAGGACCAGGCCTGGAGCGCCAAGCTGGCGCGCTTCGCCAAATACCTGCCCGAACTGCAGCGCGGCCTGCCCGTGCCCGACCGCTACAAGGCGGAGAAGCCCGGCTCCGATGCCGACCTCAACGCCTACTTCGCGGTGTACTACGGCGGCGACGCCAACGCCGGCGCCAAGACCATCGCCATCAACCTGCCCAACGACGAGCAGGTGCAGCTGAAAAAAGGCACGCGCCGGCTGCAGCTGGAAAACGTGATGAAGGCGAAGTTCGACACCATCATGTTGCCCATCGGCAAGCTGCTGATCGCCGACGACCAGCAGCAGAACCTCACCTTCGACGCGTTCTTCCAGAACACCATGTTCCACGAGGTGGCGCACGGGCTGGGCATCAAGCAGACGCTGGATGGCAAGGGCACGGTGCGCAAGGCGCTGAAGGATCAGGCCTCCAGTTTCGAGGAAGGCAAGGCCGATGTGCTGGGCCTGTACATGGTGGTGAAGCTGGCCGACAAGGGCGAGCTGGACAAGACCAGGCTGATGGACAACTACGTCACCTTCCTGGCCGGCATCCTGCGCTCGGTGCGCTTCGGCGCCAGCGACGCGCACGCACGGGCGAACATGGTGCGCTTCAACTATTTCAAGCAGGCGGGTGCGTTCACGCGCGATGAAAGAACCGGCCGCTACCGCGTCGATTTCGACAAGATGACCGCCGCGATGAGCTCGCTGTCGACCAAGCTGCTGACCATCCAGGGCGACGGCGACTACGACGCGGCCAAGCAGCTGACCGACCAGCTGGGGGCGGCCGATGCGAAGCTGGCGGGTGATTTGAACCGGCTGGCCGAGGCGAACATCCCGGTCGATATCCGCTTCGAGCAGGGCCTGGATGTGCTGGGACTCGGCAAACCCTGAGCACAGGCCCGCTTTGCTCTCCTCCCCTTCGAGCAGGGGAGGGAGCAGCGAGCTGTCGGGCGGGTATCAGCCGGGGCGCCTGGCCTCCGGCGGAGCGCTCACTGCAACTGCGTCAACCGCACCACTTGCGGGTCGTCGGCGTGATCGAGCAACAGCCGCCGCACGCGATCCTGCCAGGCCTGGCCGAATGCCGTGCGTTGCGCCGCGGTGGCGGCCGGGTCGAGTGCCGCGCCCATCAATTCGCGCAGTTGCGGCGCTGGCGGTACGCGGCTCAGGTCCAGCTCGACGGACACCGCGTCGCCGTTGTCGCGACGGTGGAACTGCACGGCGCTGGCGCCCCTCACCGCGGCGTAACTGAGCAGCGATTGCCGCACGAAACGCCCGCCGATGCCGTGGAAACCGTTGCTGGCAGCCGCGCCGGTGATCAGCGTCAGCACCTGCGCGGTGACGCCGGTCACACCCTCGTCTTCGGCCGCCGGCATGCGCACGCAGATGCCGCCGCGCTCGGCCGGCTGGTCCGGATACAGCGTGCGCAGGGCCGTGCGCGCCATCAGGTAGGCACCGGCCACGGTGGGGCAGGAGTGGCCGGCCAGGCGCACGGCATCCGCGTATCCGTAGTCGATCAGGCCATCGTCGGCGGCGCCCAGCAGGGCGGCCAGCGGATCGCGCATCGCGATGCGCGGAGCTTCGTCATAGAACGCGGGGTAATGCATCGCGGCGCTCACTCGATGGGCAGGCCGACGATGCCGAAGTCGATCACGATCGCTCCGGGGTCGCGCTGGCGGTAGGTCACGGTGAGGTTTTCGCCGAGGCGCTCGTTCAATTGCGCGATCAGCGGGATCGGGTCGTGGTCGTTGATGAAGCGCATCGTTTCGCCCGAGCGCAGCACGCCGATGGCGGCGAAGATGGCCGAATGGCGGAAACGCCGGGCCACGCCGCGTGCGTCGAACGTGTGGACATTGGCTTCGGGTAGGGCGTCGATCGACATGGTGTTGATACCTCGTTGCAAGAGGTCATCAACATACGCCGCGATCCGCGCCAGGCCCCTGATCTGGATCAGCGAGGCCGCGCTGCGAGCCGTCTGTCGGGCTTTGGTGGTCGAGTCGGCGGGAATGTGGACCACACAGGCGGATTCTCAGACCGACCAGCCAAGGTCCGACAGGCTCCTACAGCTTGTACGCGCGGTGGATCGCCACGACGCCGTTGGTGAGGTTGCGCACCTCCACCTTGCCGAAGCCGGCGCGTTCCATCATCCCCTTCAGCGTTTCCTGGTCGGGATGCTTGCGGATCGATTCGGCCAGGTACTGGTAGCTGTCGGCGTCGCCGGCAAACAGGCGGCCCAGTTTCGGCAGCACCTTGAACGAGTGGAAATCGTAGAGCTTGTTGAACAGCTCGTTCTGCACGCGCGAGAACTCCAGCACCAGCAGGCGGCCGCCGGGCTTCAGCACGCGGCAGATGTCGGCCAGCGCCTTGTCCTTGTCGGTGACGTTGCGCAGGCCGAAGGCCATGGTCACCGCGTCGAAGCTGTTGTCGGGAAACGGCAGCGCCTCGGCGTTGAGCTGCGCCCAGCGCAGGCCGGACACCAGCCCGCGGTCGGTCAGCCGGTCGCGGCCCACGCCCAGCATGGCGGCGTTGATGTCGCCCACCACCACTTCGCCGGTCTCGCCCACCACCGGCTTCAGCAGCGCGGCGATGTCGCCGGTACCGCCGGCCAGGTCCAGCACGCGATCGCCGCGGCGCACGCCGCTGATCGCCACGAAATGCCGCTTCCACAGCCGATGCACGCCGAACGACATCAGGTCGTTCATCAGGTCGTAGCTGCGCGCCACCGAGGTAAATACTTCGCCCACCAGCTTCTGCTTGTCGCCGACGGGGACGTCGCGGAAACCGAAATGGGTGGTCGGGGCGGCGGAGGGTTCGGGCTGCTCGTTCATGGGCGGTGATGTTACAGGATGGGGTTGTGTGGAGCGGCGGGGGGGCGAAAAGCGCCCTCATCCGCCCTTCGGGCACCTTCTCCCGCAAGCGGGAGAAGGGAAGCGACGCTGCGCTTCACGCATTCCCTCGGCGCCGCGACTTTTCCCTTCCCCCGCTTGCGGGGGAAGGTGCCCGACAGGGCGGATGAGGGCGCTCCTGCTCTGCGCTCAGGACGAACGCGAACGCCGTCGCATCACGCCGCCGTGTCCGCCTCGCCCGTCTCGGCCGGCGGCTCCTTCTCGCCGCCGCCCTGGGTGATCTTCAGGATCGAATGGCGCACATCGCGCGACAGGATCACCCGCGCGTCGCGCACCATGCCTTCCAGCGCGCTGTCGTAATCGAGCTTGCCGGCCTCGTCGGTCCACACGATCTTCTGCTCGCGCAGTTTCTGGATGAAGCCGCGGAACAGCGCCTTGTCGAAGAACTCCGGCGCGGACAATTCGTTGAGCAGGCCCAGCCGTTGCGCGGTGAGCGTGCAGGCGGTTTCCAATTCCGAGCCGGTGATGGTGTGCGGGCCGTGCTTGGCCAGCGCCGCCAGCGTGATGTAGTAGCGCTCGAACGCCTGCAGCAGGCCACGTGCGATCACCTTGAGCTGGAAGGCGCTGTCTTCCTGACCCGGGCCGCGCTCGACCGTGCGTCCGTCGCTGCGCGATTCCAGCAGGCCGCGGCGGATGAAGAAGTCCAGCGTGGCTTCCAGTTGCGCCGCGAAGCCGTCGCTGTCCCACGGCAGGAACAGCTCGCTCTGGATGAACGGGTAGATCAGCGTGCCCAGCCGCACCACGGTGGCGCGTGCCATGCGCCGGTTGTTGAGGAAGCAGCAGGCCACCCACGCCGCGGTGGCGGTGAGGTGCAGCACGTTGTTGCGGAAATAGCTCAGCAGCACCGCCTGCTCGCCGCTGACCGTCAGCACGTCGCCCAGCGGGTGCTTGACCCGCTGGATCCAGGCCATCTGCTCGCCGTAGGCGATGATCCCGGCGGGGTTCATCGGGGTCAGCGTGACGCGGTCGGAATAGGGCAGTTCCTCCAGCAGCGCCTTGCTCAGCTCCAGCTGTGTCAGCAGGTCGCTCTCGGCCATCGCGTGCTTGGGCGTGGCCAGCAGCACCAGCGCCAGCAGGTTGATCGGGTTGACGTCGGCGGCGCGGTTGATATTGATCTGGATGCGTTCGGCCACCTGGTCGACCACGTCGTTGAGCCACTCGGGGCGGGCATCCGGGTCGCCGCTGCCGGCGCGCCAGTCGGTGCCGGTGGCGTCCAGCAGCGGATTCAGCTCGATCGGTTCGCCGAAATTGAGCGCCACATGACCGTAGCGCTGGCGCAGCACCTTCAGGCCGCGCAGGAAGCCCAGCAGGGATTCCTTCTCCTTCGGCTTGCCGCTGAGTTCGCCGGCATAGGCGTTGCCCTCCATCAGCTTTTCGTAGCCGATGTACACCGGCTGGAACAGCACCGGCCGGCGCGGTGCGCGCAGGAAGGCGCGTACGGTCATCACCAGCATGCCTGCACGCGGCGCCAGCAGGCGGCCGGTACGCGAGCGGCCGCCCTCGATGAAATATTCCATCGGCACGCCACGGTCGATCAGTTGCGCCAGGTACTCGTTGAAGACCACCGAGTACAGCGCGTTGCCCTTGAAGCTGCGGCGCATGAAGAACGCGCCGCCGCGACGCAGGATCGGCCCGATCACCGGCAGGTTGAGGTTCACGCCCGCGGCGATGTGCGGCACCACCACGCCGGACACGTGCAACTGGTAGCTCAGCAGCAGGTAATCGGCGTGGCTGCGATGGCAGGGCACGTAGATCACTTCGTGGCCGGGCGCCACCGCGCGGGCCTTGTCGAAGTGGTGCATGGCGATGCCGTCGTACAGCTTGTTCCAGAAGTTGGACAGCAGGAACGACACCGAACGCACCACCGGGTGCGAGTAATCGGCGGCGATCTCCAGCAGCATCTTGTGCGCCTTGCGCCAGGCCTTGGCGTGGCTGATCTTTTCCTTGGCGGCGCTGGCGGCGATCGCCGCGCGCACCGGTTCGGCATTGAGTACCGAATCGACCACGGTGCGCCGGTGCGACAGGTCCGGCCCCACCACGGCGGTGCGGATGCGGCGGAAATGGGTGCGCAGCACGCGGGCGATCTTGCGCGCGAAACGCTCCGGCGCGATGTCGCCCGATTCGGCCAGCACCTTGCGCAGCGACACCGGCGCGGAAAACTGCACCACCGTGTCGCGGCCATTCAACAGCAACGCCAGCAGCCGGCGGAAGCTGCCGACCATGACCCAGTTTTCCGAAAACAGCACACGGAACCAGCCGCTGTCGCGGTTGGGCGCGCGGCCCACGTAGATCGATACCGGCACGATCTGGATGTCGCGCTCGGGGAAGCCCTCCAGCGAGTGCACCAGCTGGCCCAGCGGCTCGTTCGGCGTGCGGCTGCGGATGCGACCGAAGATCCAGCCGTCGCGACGTGCCAGCGCAAATACCGAGCGCCGCCGGCGGGTGCCGGCCAGCGGCTGCATCGGGCTGGGCAGGCCCGCCTCGCGACAGGCGCGCTGCAGGATCAGGGCGTCGGAAAAGCCGTCGCGTTCGATCGCGTAGCAGACGGGCACACCCGCCTGCAGCAAGGTCGCCGGTTCGGCGGGGTCCCGGCGGATGCGCACCCAGGACTGCAACAACTGCCCGGCCAGGGTGAACCACCAGGGTGCCCGGCTGCGCGGGGCGTCCGCGTTTGAATGATTTGGCATCCGCCTATTCTAAACGGTTGCGCCGATCAGTCCGTGTGAGCGGCGCTGCCGGCCGGTGCCGGTGCCGGTGCGGCGGCCGCGTTGTCTTCATGCTGCTGATGCGATTGGCGGGCGTTCTTCAGCATGCTCTCGCTGTACCAGCGGCCATCGACCTCGACCATCGCTGTTTCGGTGGAGAGCGGCTTGCCCAGCAAGGTGTAGTCGATCTTCACCCTGGCGTGGCCGTCCTTGTTCTCCAGCTCGCTGAGCTTGATCGAATCGAGCGTGTCATCCACCGACAGGCCGTAGATGGCCAGCAACTGCTTGGCGCCGGCATAGCCGATCGCGTATTTCTTCATGGCGGTGTCGAAATCCATCGCGCGCAGCGCTTCCGGGCTTTTCAGGTCCAGCTGGCGCACCGTGGTGACGGCCACGTGGACGGCCTGCTTCGCCTTGGCCTGGTCGAACCACGGCGTCTTCTGCGCCCACGGTGCCAGCACGTCGACCACGGCATTGGCCTGGGTCTTCTGCTGCGCATCCAGCGTGGTGTTCTGCGCGATGCCGCGTTTGACCAGCGCGTCGCCCATGCTGATCAGCACCGGCAACTGGTCCTTGTACTGCTGCTCCATCTGGGTCAGCTTGGGCTCCAGCTCGGCGTACAGCTTTTGCTCCGCGTCGGGCGCGGTGAATTTCTGCAGTGTCTCGTTGAAGCGGGCGCGGTCTTGCTCGGTAATCGGCGGCTGGTTGGGGTCGCGCTTGCTCCAGTCGGCGCGCAGCGTGGCGTAATCCGCCGGCGGCAGTGCGTGCTTCCACAGCCCGGCAAGGTCGCCCTTCTTCAACAGCTCCACCGAGCTCTGCACGGAGGCGACCGGCGTGCTGCCACCGGGCTGGGTCGGATCGTCCTTGCCATGGCAGCCGGCCAGGACGAACGCGGCCAGCAGCGGCAGCAGGGCGTGACGAACAAGGGTGATGCGCATGGGCGGATTCTCGCGGTGGGTGGCAGCAGGGCGAAACGCCGGTGCGCGCCGTGACCGGGCAGGTTAAGGGCCGGCGCGGTGCGGAACAAGGGCGAGGGACCGGTTTCGGGCAGCCCACAAAAAGAAAACCCCGCGGGCTGGAGCCTCACGGGGAAATCCGGCAAAACCGGATGGGAAACGGCCTCGTCTGCAAACTCGCGGTCAGCAGGATCGGCAAGGCAGATATTACTTTGGTGTGAAAGTTAAGGCAACGCCTTTCTATTGTCGCGTAACATGTTGATTTTGATTGGCGTGTTTCGTCAGTAGCGCAGCGCCTCGATTTTCTGCCGCCGGCGCTCCTGTCGCGGAGTGCTCCACTGGTCGTGAAAAAGCGCCGATTCCCACGCACCGTAGGTGGCGTTGGGCAGCACGAACCAGCGCGTGCCGATCCACGGCAGATAACGGGCCATGGCCTGCGACCGCGCGGCCCGGTCGGCGGGGAAGTCGGCGAAATCGCCGAGCTGGTCGCCCAGTTGCATCAACACCCGGTAATGCCGGCTCACCTGCTGGCGGCGGCAGCTCTTGTCGCTGCCCACCTGCGTGCAGCCAGCCACCACCGTGCCCAGGCCCAGGAACGCGTCCGGCCCGGAAACCGGCAGGCCGACCTTGCGCAGGTTGGCCAGCGTCACCTGGTCCAGGTCGCGGCTGCGATTGGAGATGTAGATCACCGCGATGCCATGGCTGGCGGCGAAGCGGGTGAACGCGACCGCACCCGGCAACGCGCGGGCGCTCTCCTCGCGGCACCAGGCTTGCCAGCTTGCCTCGTCGTATTCCTTGCCGCTGCGCACCAGACGCGCCGCGTAGGGCGAGTTGTCCAGCACTGTCTCGTCGATATCCAGCACCACCGCTGGCGGCAACTGCACCGGCGGCGCAACCCGGTCGCTGGTGGCCAGCGCGTCCCATTGCGGGTCGTTCAGGGCGGTCAGCAACCGGGATTGCGCATCGCGATAGGTCTGCAGGTAAATCAGGTCGTGCTCGATGGCCGTCTGGCTCCACGCCACCGCGTTGAGGTTGTCATCGGACGGCACCGTGGCCGTCGGCACCGGCACGCTGGCGCAACCGGCCAGCAGGGCAAACGCGAGCAAGCCGGCGGGGAGACGAAGAGTCATGGCGTTCCTGAAGCGTGGAATGAAGCACCCATGATCGCCGAACCGGTGGGCACGAAACATCGGCCGATCGGCATGCATCGGTTCGCCAGGCGGAGTCCATCCAGGCATTACACTGGCCGCCCCACCTCGCAGTGATATGCATGGATCCCGCGCCGTCCTTCCCCTCGTCGCCCACCTGGCGCCCGCCGTCTCCGATGTTGCGCAAGATCAGTTACGTGCTGGCCGCCATCGCCTTGCTGCTGGTGGTGGAGCTGCGCCTGTTGCCCGCGCTGCTGGGCGGGCTGCTGGTGTTCGAACTGGTGCAGTCGATGACCCCGCTGCTGGGCCGGCGCATCTCCGGCGACCGTGCCCGCGTGGTGGTGGTGGCCTTGCTGGGTGCGCTGGTGGTGGGGCTGCTGTTGCTGCTGATCCTGGGCGCCATCAGCTTTTTCCGCGCCGAGATCGGCAATCCCGAGTTGCTGTGGCAACAACAGCTGATGCCGCTGGTGCAAAAGGCTCGCCAGCAACTGCCCGCGGTGCTGATCAACCACCTGCCCGACAGCGTCGACGACCTGCGGATCAGCGTGATGGAGCTGACCCACCGGCATGCCGGCACCTTGCGCCTGGCCGGCAAGGAAGCGGCGCGCACCTTCGTGCATGTGCTGATCGGCCTGGTGCTGGGCGCCATCATCGCGCTGAGCCGCACCCGGCCGGCGCATCAGGTCGGGCCGCTGGTTGCCGTGTTGAGCCTGCGCTGCCGCCGCCTGGCTGACGCCTTCCACAACATCGTGTTCGCGCAGGTCAAGATTTCGCTGATCAACACCGTGTTCACCGCGGTCTTCCTGCTCGGCGTGCTGCCGCTGTTCGGCGTGCACGTGCCGCTGGCCAAGACGCTGGTGGTGGTGACCTTCATCGTCGGCCTGCTGCCGGTGGTCGGCAACCTGATCTCCAACACCGCCATCACCATCGCCGGGCTGTCGGTGTCGCTGGGCGTGGGCCTGGCCGCGCTGGTCTTCCTGATCCTGGTGCACAAGCTGGAATACTTCCTCAACGCCCGCATCGTGGGCACCCAGATCCGCGCCCGTGCGTGGGAGCTGCTGGTAGCGATGCTGGTGATGGAAGCGGCCTTCGGCCTGCCCGGCGTGGTCGCCGCGCCGATCTATTACGCGTATCTGAAAAGCGAGCTGGAGGTGGAGAAGCTGTTGTAGGGCGCGACCGTGCCCATTGATTAATCCGGAGCCCGGCGTCGAGCAAAGTGTCGTTGGAAAAGTTTATTTAGTATGCAGTTTGGTATGCGCCGCATCAGCGGGAACATTTCCAAGCGACGCCTTTTTATCATGCGAGTTCGCGTGGTGACCCAACCCAGTTGTTTCCTTCGCTAAGCGATGAGATCCTCAAAATCGGACCAGCTAACCGTACTTTCTGGCGCTAGCAAATCCTGGGATAGCGCCCGCTTACGGGATAGCCGCTCAGCGAGCCGCTGCTCAAAACTTTCGTAGCCGTCACCTGCGATCGTGGGACAATAAACCCATACGGGTTTTTCCTGGCCGATCCGATATGCACGATCTGTCGCTTGGTCTTCCTTGGCCGGATTCCAAGGACGAGTGAAGTGGATCACGTGATTGGCTTTCTGGATGTTTACCCCGAAGCCCACGGCTGTCGTTGACAGCACGATTGCACCGAAACCTGGCTGGGCCTGGAAGCGGTCAATAATTTTTTGCCTAGACATGTCGTTGAGAGAGTCAACTGTTGTCGATCCGTTGACAATGCTCACTCCAACACCGAATCTTTCGCCAATGGCCCTTTGCACCAATCGCTGAATGTCGCGGTATTCGGTAAAGACGATGACCTTTTCCCCACGTCTTTTGATTTGCTCCAGCTGATCCAAAAGCCAGCGCAATTTGGGAGAATGCAGGACGTTTTCCGTTATAGAGAGAAGTTCTGCGCCCTCCTGGGCAGCCGCCAAAGGATTGGAACAAATCATCCTGAGCCTATGCAGCAAAGCCAGAGTAAGCGTGCCGGCCTGGACTTCCTCCTCTTCAGCTTTCTCCTTTGCGCGCTTGTAGCCAATGACAGCCTCGCTGTAGAGCTTGCGCTGAAGTGCTGACATCGGGATAGCCCGGACGCCAGGATCAGACTCATCATGGAATTCGTCGATCTTGGGTGGCAACTCGGCGACCTCCGACTTCATGCGACGCAATACCCAAGGCTCAATGGATTTACGTAATCGCTCAATCTGCGCTTCGTGACCGTCCTCCCTCAGTTCAATGGTCTTTCTAAAGACCCGGGTGAACTCACTGAGGGAGCCGAGCAAGCCGGGCTGGAAGAAGTCGAACAGACACCATAGATCAGCTAGTGAATTTTCCACCGGCGTACCGGTGCATGCGATCTTGAAATCAGCCTGCATGGCCTTGGCTGAGCGAGTGACCAAGGCGCCTGGAGTCTTGATTTTTTGCGCTTCGTCGCAGACCAGAATGCCCCATCGCTCTCGACCGAAGGAGAGCTCGTAGTCGCGCAGGGTTTCATAGGTGGTCAGGACGAACGTGGCACCTCGCGCGAACCCGGGGCGCAACAACTTCTTCAGACCCAAGTTGGTGAACTCGTCGCCCAACTGCGCGGAGGGCAGGCGATGGCGCGCTAGTTCCTGCCCATACAACAACATGGTGGAACCCTGGCTGCCGTCCAGAAATTTGTCTATTTCGGCCTTCCAGTTTTCCAGCAGCGAGACCGGCGCGACGACCAGGCATGGCTTGGGACTGGGGCGGCATTCGCGGTACCAAGCCATCAGACACAAACATTGAAGTGTCTTGCCAAGACCCATGTCATCTGCAAGCAAGGTGCCTCGGATACCTTGCACGCACTGGCCATAACGGTGCTGAAGCCAAGCCACTCCGTATTGTTGGTGCTGTTTCAGCTGGACGTCGGGACGCAGTGCCGCTGGAAGGGTTGCGGCGATGTCATTGGGCGGGGACAACGCGACAGCGGCTCCGTACTCCAGCGCCTCGATGTTGTGCAGGATACGCAAGCTGGTAGCGCGACCAGGCTGCGGATTTTTCGGGATCGAGGGTGCAATTGGCTGTTTTTTTATCCCTTCGCTAAAGCTGGACAACCATCTTCGTGCTTCGTCCGTCTGGATCTCCATGGTTGTGCCGGGCACTCGCACCGCTGCCGATCCGTCGCGTTCGGCCTGGTTCGTGGCCTGCTCCAGTTCTGACAACTGATCCTCATCCAACGCTGTACTGGTGTTTTGACCGGTGGCCGGATCGGTAGACGAGACATGCCGCTGAATGTTGTCCGGAACCCAGTCACGGGAGGCGTCCTTTTTGCCGAGGAACGGCACATGGATGGGCTTGCCATCGAAGCCGACTACGCGATCGCTATAAGCCTGAAGATCGAACACCTCATCGACGCCCAGTGTTTCGGGCGTGGCGGCGGAGGCGGCGATCCATTCGCCCAATTGGCGCAATGCCGAGGGCGTCGTTCCGGAAAACACCACCCGATGCGTTCGCCAGCGAAACAACGGGAGAGCGGCCTGTCTGGCAACCGTTGCGGCGGCGAGCAAGGCCTTGGCTGCTGCGATGTCCGTCATGGGCTCGCAAACATCGGTCGCGACGCCTGCGGTATCCAGCAGCAGCATTTCCAGGCCGTCGTCTGACGGCAGCGCGTCCAATTCGCGCTCAACGATGCCTGCGCGTTGTCGAGCGGCCTCGAACTGCTCGGGGCGCAATATCGCCTCGGCATCGTCGCCGAGGAACGGATAAGGGTTATGGAGAAATGCGTCTGCTTCGCGCGAAGCGTAACGGCGTCCCGGAGCATCCTTTACGTGCTCAAGCACGGCCTGCATGGCTTCGGGCAATGCCACATGCGTCATGCCCCCTTCCGGGCGAACCACGTCATAGCGGGCACGAACGCGATCATGGGCATCGAAGGTGCTGAGCCACTCGGGCGGGGACCCCTCGGGACGCGGGATGAGTTCGATCACTGGCACCCCCGCGGCCTGCTCGGATACTAATTCGATGTCCAGTCGCTCCGGCACCACAACATCCGTTTGGGAAAGGTAGTCATCGGTCGATGCACGACAGACGCGTGCGAGTGACTGGATACGACCCGTGGCGAGCAAACGTTCCTCTGGAGTCCAGTGGCAGCCCTCGGTACTCAACTCTCGCATCGCGCCAAGCAGCAGGTATGCCGATGACGGGAGCAGTTCCTCACCGGCCTGCCAGCGGACTACGGCGCCGATCCGGAGTACAGCCGACTGCGGCAGCGGTCCCGCCGGAGCCAGCCAGTGATCCAGACGTATCCTGAAATCGACATCAGCGGGCGAGCCATCACTGACAAGGTGGGGAACCAGCACTGACCGTGGCGGCAACGCGAGCAACGCAACGCTGGTCGCATGTTCATCGTTGTCCAAAAGGCGATAGAGCGAGTCCCATGAAATCAGATAGTGACCGTCATGCTGCGCGGCGTATTGCTCTTCGATCAGCTGATTCGCGTAGGCACCCAAACCTGAACCTGCGAGGGACTCCGAATCTCCCAGAGTCCAGCCTTCGGTCGATGCCGACGGCTGAGAATTCTGCTGGATGTCATTCTGCTTCTTGCGGCTCAACCAATCCCATTTCATTTCTTGTAAAAGCCTCTCGGTCTCGCATAGCGGAATCCACGGCGTTCCATAGCCCGTAGCAGCGCTGAATCTGGTGTTCGTGTGATCTCGATCCACAGCGCGCCCCCCTTCGATCGGTTGTCGACCAAGAGAGGCGAGAAGGATTTCAGCTCATCGAGCAACGGTTGTCCCAGCCCCAAAGCTGGCAACCCACTCTCGCGAGGGGCCGGTTTCTCTGGCGCCTTCGGCGGGAAAGGATCCTCATTAGTAGCCGAGGAACCGGCGGCCTTGCGCGCTGCGCCTCTGCCCGTTCCGTCTGGCCAAATTCCGCGCTCGGAGAGAAAGCGATCGAATTTTTCTTCCCAACTTGCAGGCGGCTGATGCGTCAATGTTTCGGCTTGACTGCTTATGACGGCAGCCTTCATCTTCAGATCAATCCACAACCTCAGGTGCATCGCACCTGGATTGAAAGGAAGGTGGTCTTTGCCGTACGGGTAGCAAGCATTGCCCTTTTCACTGAATTCGACGAACCACCAATCAGCAATACGAAGCATGATGGCATTGTTGTTCGGCGGCCCATTCAAATACGCAAGGCGTCCTTTTTTGCGTGCGATGAACTCTCTGCTTTCCTTGTCTTGCGCCTTATGAATCGCCGAGCCAAGCACGATCCGGCTGAAGCTGATCTGTTTCTTGAAGCGCAGCCAATAAGCCAATCGTCGGGCATCGACGGAGTCATCGCCCTTGCAGAACGCGGCAAAGTCTTCCAGATCCTCCTCCGCCAGCCAGCCGCACACCATGTTGCGTGCTTCATCAGAGGTATCAGACCAGCGCCCGACTGCATCGGCGCCGAGCTGAGGGCTTCCCCACGCTTCCAGTGAAACTTGCAACAGATCATCCTGGCGAATGACGACCTGCTTCTGGGCGTAGCGTGCGAGGATGCGGCTCAGCACAAGATCGCGGCAATGAGGATGATCGTCGATGAGCTTCAGAGCGATTGGCCAGCGCTCGTCGAACAGCGAATCCTTCGTCATGCTGCAACAAGCCTCCAGTATCGCTTCGATCAGGCTGCTCCAGAACCAGCTTCTCGGCGGCAGATCGACCAGCTCTCTGAGTTCATCAATGCCCTCCCGGTGACCTTCGACCCATGCCAGGGCATAGGGATCCACGGGACACTCGGCCAGCAACCGTGGATGCCTTTCCAAAGCTACCAACCAGCTCGGACGAAATTTCGCGGCGCGGAGGATACCCAGCGTATCGGCTAGAAACCGGCGCGTTGACTCAAATCCCATATCGGCAGGCGCTCCACGAAATAGGCTAAGCAACGCCCCCCGCCAGATCTGCCGAGCCGAGCCGCGTGCCGCAAGTTGCTTGCGCCAGTATTCAAGCAGTGGCGTCAATTCGGACAGCGTGTTCAGCAGACTGTTGCCTTCCAGATTGGCATGCACCTCGGCCAGGTTGTAGGCCAACACCACATGGTCGCGCTGGCCAATGCGTTCGGCGCCACCCGCAAGCAGTCGGTCCATCGCCGCGTCGAGACGGTTGGTTGCGTGCGGGTCAAATATCAGCTGATCGCTTGCGCCGCAGATCTCCTTGCGCGCTTGCTCAAGCACCCTCGGCGACCAGCTCTGACTGCGTCGCTGCAGTTGCTGCAGGCTGCGGTCGAGGCTTTGCTGCAAACGCATGGCAAGCGTAGTCATAGCTGGCAGGTATCCGTCGGGGTGCTTCCTGACAGTGGCTCAAGATCCTTGTGCTCATCGTTCAGGCCATAGAACTGAAGCCTGAGCTCGACCCGGCGGCTCTCATCCGCAGTGGCACGCTGGTTGTTGAACGACACGCCACCGGCCAGAAAGAGTTGCCGAACACGCTGCAGTTGCTGTGGCGTGAGCTGAAGCTCGGCGTTCTTGCGAGGGTCCATCAACAGACACAGCATCCATTCGGAACGTTGCAGGCTGAGATGCAAGTTGTAGAGATAGCCTCCTACCGTATCGGTAGAACCTTCGACGACAACTTGCTTCATCCACTTTTTACCCAGCGGACCATCAGCGACTTGCAGCACCACAGGCACAAGTCTGGCCAAGGCGGCATTAGCCTCTGTGGGGAGGCGATAGTTGTTCGTGGCAAAACGGCCCGCATCTCCAAAGGAGATCCGGTTGTTGACGCAATCAATGTTGAGGTTTCCAACGCCAGCCAACTGCTGCTGGATGCTTGAGCAGATCTCGACGATTTCCCCGCGGCGCTGTTCCTCCGGCCCCGTCACCTTGCGAGTAACGGCGGCGATGGTGACCGCCATCGCGCTGAGGAAGAGCACCATCATTGCTGTCATCAGATCGGCATAGCTGATCCAGAACGGCTTTTCGCCATCAGCCTTGCCGCGGCGACGTGTTGGGGAAGCGCGACCGAACATCGCTTATCGCTCCGCCAAGTCGGCGAGGTCTTCGGCCCTCTCACGTAGCTCTTCCATTGTTTCCTTCAGCATAGAAACCGTCGATCCCAATGCGTCGTCGTACTGCTTGAGCACGTTATTCAGCACCTTGGAGGTGGCTTCACCAAAACGATCAACGCCATCGACCAGATGCTTTTCGACCTCGCTGGTCAGCTGGCCGAACAGCTCTGAGGCTTCCCGACTCTTGACCAGCACCTGTTGAATCTCGCGCAGGGCCGACTCACGCGCCTGCGACTCGCTGACCATCAGTTCGGACACACCTTCCAGTCGGGTGGAGGTCTGGCCAAGTACGCCCATCGTCTGGGAGATCGTCTGTGCGCCCGTTCCCAGCGTGGTCGAGGCGCGTTCAAGTTTTGCCGCCGCCTCCATCGACTGCTCTTGGAGCCCGCTGAGCGACTGGCCTGCGCGAGCCAGCCGCTCGGCCACCGTGTCCATCGCAGCTATCGACGCATTGATGCGCGCGGCCCCCTTCTCCAGCCCTCCGATAGCATCCATCGATACCTGCTGCACGCCAGACAACAACGTCTGTGCGGCTTCCGTGGCTTGCTGGCTGGCGCTGATCGACTGCGCAGTCACCTTGCCAAGCTGCTCACTTGCAGCACTGGACTCTTCCTGAGTCCGACGTGTCGAGGTTTCCTGAGCCTCGGCCATGCGCTGCAGCACATCCTGCATGTGCGCCAGCGCCTGCGACTGTTGTATGGATGCGCTGTCGGCCAGTTGGCTTTGATGATCGGCAAACGACTGCATCAAACCCTTGACCGCTGCCTGCATACCGCTCGACGACGCCTGGGAGCTGCGCTCCATGTCAGCAACCAGACCACGCAGCGTCAATTCCACTTGCGCCACGGCCTGCGTGGTTTGTTGCATCAAGCCGCTGAGGTCTCCCAGCTGGCCGCCGACGGTTTCCTTCATCTGCGCCATGAAGGCACTCATCAGGTTCTCGAGCATCCGCGCTGAGCTTGCGGACTGATCGCCGCTGGCGGCGCGAACGGTTTCCGCAATGTGCTGCAGCGGCTCCTGCAAGCTGGCTTGCAGGCTCTGGCCGATATCGATCGAAAGCTGTCGGGTCGCCTGGATCTGCTGTTCGGCGAGATTGGTGAGCAACGCTTTGAGGTCCTGAACCAGGCTCTCCTTCAGTTGCTTGGTCTGGGTGGCACCATCTTCTGAGGACTTGACCAAGCGGGAGAGGTATTCCTCGCCAACTCCAGACCGGAACAGGGCATCCAATTCTGCCGCGACACCTGAGGCGTTATGGACGCACAGGTTATAGATCACCTTTTCCACAACCGTCAGCAGCATCGCCAAGCCAATGGCCACGGCCGAAAACATGAACGCGTTACGCACGTAGCTGAAGAGGCTGCCAAGGCTCTGCTTGAGCGCTTCAGGCTCGGTCGCTGAGGCATCGAAGTGCTGCAGGCCGGTGATAAGCCCGGTAAACGTTGCGATGATGCCAATACCGGTCAGGATGCCGGGCAGGTGTTTGTAAAACTCTACGTGCAATGGATCATCGACCAACGCTTCCGTATGGAAGAACGCCTCCGCTTGCACCGTGGCACGAACGCCGAGCACCGTTGGCTCCGACTTGGTCGGATCCGTCTGTTCGTGCAACGTTTCTTCGTATTCCCGCCAGGCGTCCTTCCATGGCGTGTGTTCGAAAATGCGGGCCAGCGAGGCCTTGACACGAGCGGGCGGTTCGCCGCCAAGCGCGCTGAGCTTCTTGCGTAGGCGGCCCAGGCGAACGACGAGAATCAAGCCCTTGATCAGGACGTGCCAAAAGAAGAACAGCACGAGAAGGAGGATGGCACTACCCAGAAGTTGGTGCAGCCAGTCCGCCATGACCAAATGGAAAAGGTTGTTCATTGAAGAAAGTCCAATTCGGAAGATGTGCTACGGCGTAGTAAGTTCATTGGGACGGCGCCATCGAACACCGGTGACGATGCCCCAGTTGCCCTTGCTGTTGGGTCGGCGCCAGCGAGGTACGGGCATGGTGCGCAAGGCCGACAGCGCCTCGTCGTAGTTGGCGTACGAGACTTCCTCGCCCTTGGCACCAATGGTGAATTTGCCTGCACGTGCGAGATACGGACCGAACCAGTTGCCGCACTTGGCGACGGGCACCAAAGATGATCCCTCAGGGATGCCTGCCGAGGTCGAAGACTTCGCGGCAACCTGGGGCTGTGGGGCATCAAGTGAGGATTTGGGGATCGAGGACTGAACAGTTCGAGGCAACCCTGCGAGGCACGATGTGCCGTGATCCGCCAACATTTGCTCCGCAACGGAGTCGGCGAGATTCACCCAGATGACCGCTCCGTTGGGGTGATGATAGACAACAGGCCGCACTAGCGGCTTGGCATTCTTCAGTACCCAGGCGTGGTTCCAGCGCAACAGTGCATCGTCGTGGTTGGAAGGAATGCCGTGCTTGTCCCGGTGGGCTCGGCATGCAATCGCATCCAGCGGTCCGATCGAATCCACCAGATCGGCCGCCCCCACAACGGTGCCACTTCCCTTGCGAATCAATGCAATGCGACCACGAATCGCGGTCGTTGTCGTGCGCATCTCCCAAATCTTTTCGCCCCGCAGGATCTTGCTGATCCACGGTTCATCAATGACTAGGCCTTTCAATCCATGATCCTCATTTTGCTCCCTAAGAATCTGCGTTTTTCCGAGTTGCTGATTTTCGGAATCGCAAAAACTCCGCGCGATTCAACTTGCCAGCCAATCCTGGAGTGCAGGCGGAGCAAAATTCATGCCGATATCGACCGCATGGCCACGTACAAGTGCGTAGTGATCGCGCCTTGTGTAATGGAACGCGGAAGGAGCCTAGTTCGTTTTCCTGCTCCGATCAGGTAGCTACGAACGACAAATCCGGGCGCTGCAGAAGCAGCTTCACGCAGCTCATCCCCCCGCCAACATCGCCTTGATCTTCGCCATATGCGATTCAGCGGTCTCGCGGGTCACTTCCTTGTCTGCTTCCGGGTCCTTGCCTTGCCAGTGCAGGTCCGCTTGCGGCAGTTCGTGCAGGAAGCGGCTGGGCTGGTTGTTGTGGACTTCGCCCCAGCGTTTGGTCTTGGCCGACCACGACAGCGTCAGCAATTCCTTGGCGCGGGTGATGCCCACGTACATCAGGCGGCGTTCCTCGTCGGTGCGGCCTTCGTCGATGGCGCCTTCGTGGGGCAGGGTGCCGTCCTCGCAGCCGACGATGAAGACGAAGCGGAACTCCAGCCCCTTGGCCGCGTGCAACGTCATCATGCGCACGGCGTTGCCCGGTTCGTCGCGATCGGCGTGGCTGAGCAGGGCGAGCTGGGAAGCAAGATCGCCGGCGGTGTTGCCGCCCTTCTGCATGGCGCGGAACCAGTCGGCCAGCTCCTTCAGATTGCCCAGCTTGCGCTCGCGCACGGCGGCATCGGGCGTGCTGACGGCAATCTGCGCCGCGTAGCCGGTGCGCTTGAGAATACGTTCGACCAGGTCGGCCGCGCTCTCGTGCAGCGAGGCGCTGCGCAACTCGTCCAGCAAGGTGGCGAACGAGGCCAGCGCGGCGGCGGGGCGCGGCGTGAGCTGGCGCAGCACGCTGTCGCTGCGGGTGGCGTCGAGCAATGACGAGTGCCGCGACTGCGCGAACTGGCCCAGTTTTTCCAGCGTGGTGGCGCCGATCTCCCGTTTGGGCACGTTGACCACGCGCAGGAACGCGGCGTCGTCGCTGGGGTTGGTCAGCAGGCGCAGATAGCACAGCAGGTCCTTCACCTCGGCGCGGTCGAGGAAGCTCAGTGCGCCGGTGAGGTGGTACGGAATGCGCGCCAGGCGCAGCGCCTTTTCCAACGGACGCGCCTGGAAATTGCCGCGGTACAGGATCGCCATGTCCTCCCAGCGTGCCTTGTGTTTTTCGGCCAGCGTGGTGGCAATGGCGGCGATGCGCTCGGCCTCGTGCTCGGCTTCCTTGCATTCCAGTACGCGGATCGGCGCGCCTTCCGGGTGCTCGCTCCACAGTTTCTTTTCGTGCAGGTGCGGGTTGTTGGCGATCAGCTTGTTGGCCGCGCGCAGGATGCGCTTGCCGCAGCGGTAGTTCTGCTCCAGCTTGATCACGCGCAGGTTGGGCCAGTCGCGGCCGAGCTGGTCGATGTTCTCGGGGTTGGCGCCGCGCCAGGCGTAGATCGACTGGTCGTCGTCGCCCACGCAGGTGATGCTGCCGCGCTCGCCGGTCAGCGCCTTCAGCAGCCGGTATTGGGCGTCGTTGGTGTCCTGGTATTCGTCCACCAGCAGGTAACGCAGGCGCTCGCGCCAGGCGTCGCGGCATTCGGCGTCGGCTTCCAGGATGCGCAGCGGCAGTCGGATCAGGTCGTCGAAATCCACCGCATTGAACGCGGCCAGGCGCTGCTGGTACAGGTCGTAGATCGTGGCTGCTTCCAGCTCGCGCGGGCTGCGCGCGGCGGCCAGTGCTTCCTCCGGCGACAGGCCGCCGTTCTTGGCCCGGCTGAGCAGGTTGCGGATGCCGAACAGCACATCGTTCTTGACGCCCTTGGGCGCCAGCTCCTTCACGATGCCACCGCTGTCGTCCGCGTCCAACACCGAGAAGCCGCGGCGCAGGCCGGCGCGCCCGTGTTCGATCTGCAGGAATTTCAGCCCCAGCGCATGGAACGTGCTGACTGTCAGCGCGGCGGCATCCTCGGCGCTCACCAGCTTGCCCACGCGCTCGCGCATCTCGCGCGCGGCCTTGTTGGTGAAGGTGATGGCGGCAATTCGCGACGGCGCCAGCCGCTTGCGCTGGATCAGGTAGGCGATTTTCTGGGTGATCACCGAGGTCTTGCCGGAGCCTGCGCCGGCGAGGACGAGCAGCGGCGTGTCGCAATGTTCGACGGCGGCCTGTTGTTGCGGGTTGAGCATGGATCGAGGCAGCCGGGACGATGGATCGGTGGGCGACCGATGGTAGCAGAGGCGTCCATGCGATCTGGGCGGGCCGCGGGTGCTTGGGCATAATTACCGACTGGCGGCCACGCCGCGACCGACAACCAACAGGGGGAAAACGCATGACGGCTCAGGCACAGGACGGGCACGCACACGACACACAGGCAGCGGATGCCGATGAGCAATGCGACGTGGTGGTGATCGGCGGCGGGCCGGGCGGCAGTACGGCGGCCGCCTTGCTGGCGCGCCGCGGCTACAAGGTGGTGGCGCTGGAGAAGGACCATCACCCGCGCTTCCATATCGGCGAATCGCTGCTGCCGATGAACCTGCCGGTGTTCGAGCGCCTGGGCGTGCTGGAAAAGGTGCGGGCGATGGGCGTGTTCAAGGCCGGCGCGGATTTCGAGGCGGACAACGAGCGCGGCTACAACACCTACGCGTTCAACCGGGCGATCGGCAACAGCCCGCCGCATGCGTTCCAGGTGTGGCGGCAGGATTTCGACAAGATGCTGTACGACCACGCCCGCGAGTGCGGTGCCGATGCGCGCGAGGGGCACGAGGTGAAACAGGTCGAGCAGGCCGGGTCGCGCGAATCCCTGCTCGACGTGCGCACCGACCAGGGCGAAAGCTACCGCCTGCGCGCCCGCTACGTGGTGGATGCCAGCGGCCGCGATGCGTTCTTCGCCAGCCGCAAGAAGCTGCGGCACAAGAACCCCGCCCACCAGAGCGCCGCCATCTTCGGCCATTTCCGCGGTGCGCAGGCGCGCGAGGGCGAGGACGCGGGCAACATCAGCATCTACAACTTCGATTACGGCTGGATGTGGATGATCCCGCTACCCGACGGCGTGATGAGCGTGGGCGCGGTGGCGCGGCCGGAATACCTCAAGCAGCGCAAGGGCAGCCCGCGCGAATTCCTGTTGCAAACGCTGCAGCAGGTGCCGGCGCTGTGGCAGCGCCTGCAGCAGGCCGAGCTGATCGGCGACGAGGTGCGCGTCACCGGCAACTATTCCTACGACGCCACGACGATGGGCGGGCCGGGCTGGATCCTGGTGGGCGACGCGTTCGCGTTTCTCGACCCGGTGTTTTCGTCGGGCGTGTACCTGGCCATGAGCGGTGCGGAAAAGGCGATCGAGGTGGTCGACCAGGCGCTGCGCGACCCCGCCTGCGAAATGGCGCTGATGCGCAAGCTGGAAAAGCGCCAGCGCGCGGCCATGAAGCGTTTCGCGTTTTTCATCTATCGCTTCAACGGGCCGGTGATGCAGCAGATGTTTCGCCAGCCGCGCAACATCTGGCAGCTGGAGCAGGGTGTGATCTCGATGCTGGCCGGCGATTTGTTCGACATGCCGCTGGTGCTGCGCAAACTGCGGCTGTTCAAGCTGGTTTACGCCGTCTACACCCTGCGCGACTGGCGACGGGCGCGGCGCGAGCGCAAGTACCGCCTGGCGCAGGCGCGGCTGCAGTTCACCGGCGGCACCACGCCGCTGGATCCGGCCTGAGGGCCGCGCTCAGGCGTCCAGATTTTCCATGAACACCGCGCACAGCGCCTGCATGCCGGCGCGGTCGTCCTCGTCGAAGCGCTGCGTGTGCGGGCTGTCCACGTCCCAGACGCCGAGCAGCCGGCCATCGGGTCGGATTAGCGGTACCACGATTTCCGATTGCGAGGCGGCGTCGCAGGCGATATGGCCGTCGAAGGCGTTGACGTCGGCGACCAACTGGGTTTCCCGCGTCTGCGCGGCGGTGCCGCAGACGCCGCGGCCCAGTGCGATGCGGATGCAGGCCGGCTTGCCCTGGAACGGCCCCACCACCAGCTCGCTGCCGTCGTACAGATAGAAGCCGGCCCAGTTGATGTCAGGCAGGCTGTGGTAGATCAGTGCGCTGAAATTCGCCGCGTTGGCGATCAGGTCGCGTTCGCCGGCGAGCAGGCCGCGCGCCTGCTGCGCCAGTTCCCGGTAGTGCTCACGTTTGCTGGCGTAGACGATGGGCTTGAGTTCGAACATGCGGTGGATCCGGCGGTAAAATTGCATTATGCGCCCGTCCCCAGCCTCGGAATGTTCATGAAATCTCTTCCTCGGAACACATCGGCATGAGCGCCGTCTTCATTGCCGGCACCGACACCGGCATCGGCAAGACCCACAGCTCCTGCACCCTGCTGCATGCGCTGCGCGCCGCCGGCCTGGTGGCGTGCGGCATGAAACCCGTGGCCAGCGGCTGCGAGGAAACGCCCGACGGCTTGCGCAACGAGGATGCGCTGGCGCTGCAGGCTGCCAGCAGCGCGGCGTTGCCGTATGCGGTGCTCAACCCGTTCGCGATGCGCGATCCGCTGTCGCCGCACCTGGCGGCGGCCCACGATGGCGTGCTGATCTCGATACCGCCGCTGCGTGCGGCGTTCGAGCAACTGGAAGGCACGCACGACTGCGTGGTGGTGGAAGGCGTGGGCGGCTGGATGGTGCCGCTGGCGCCTGGGCTATCCGCCGCGGACATCCCGCGGCAGTGGCAGCTGCCGGTGATCCTGGTGGTGGGCTTGCGGCTGGGTTGCCTCAATCATGCGCAGCTGAGCGCGCGGGCGATCGTCGCCGATGGCTGCCGGCTGATCGGGTGGATCGGCAACAGGATCGATCCTGCGATGGATGCGCTGGACGAAAACCTGGCCACCCTGCGCGAGCTGCTGCCCGCGCCTTGCCTCGGCGTGTTGCCGCATGGCGTGGCCCCGGCGCTGGCTGCCGCACAGCTGTCCGCCGCCGTCGCCGCCGTGCAGGACGCCCACCGGATGGCGGCCGCGTAACGGCCTTTCCAGCGCTGCAGGCGGGCGTCCACACACCGCCGTCAGGCGCGCTTCACGGCCACTATGCGTCGATATCCGATGGGCACATCCCCGATGCCCACCGGAGTGAACATGAGTCGACACCACTACTACCTTTCCATCGCCGACCTGGCCCACGCACGTGGCGATGACCCGCGTTTCAGCTACGACGGCGTCGATCCGCGCAGCTTCGCCACCATCCTGCAGCAATCGTTGCGCGACGATGGCCTGTTCCAGCGCTGGCGCGCTGTGCAGCCTGATCCGGATGCCGTGGATGCCAGCCTGGGCCATGCCGATCCCGAGGCGCAGGTCAGCGCGCATCTGGCCGGCCTGCATACCGAAGTCGACCTCGTGACCTCGCTGCCGATGAGCGTGGTACGCCATCGCCTGTACCTGCTGGTGGGCTCGGCGTGGCAATTGCGCGATCTGCGGGCGGCCTGAAACCGCGAGGCATCGCGGCAACCACCAGTGCCGTTAGTGACATTGACCCCACCGTTGCCAGGTTGCACGTTTGGGTGTACCCAACGGAGTAAGCACGATGTTTCCCCTTCGCACTCTGGTGATTGCCAGCACCATGTCGCTTGCCGCGTTCTCCTCCCAGGCTGCCGTGAACACCGCTGGCGCCGACCTCGGCAGCAACCCGTTCTACGCCGCCAGCACGCTGCCGTTCCAGGCGCCGCCGTTCGACAAGATCAGTGATGGTGACTACCAGCCGGCGATCGAGGAGGGCATGCGCCAGCATCTGGCGGAAATCGAGAAGATCGCCAACAACCCCGCCGCGCCAACCTTTGAAAACACCTTCGTGGCGATGGAGAAATCCGGTGCCATGCTGGACCGCGTTATGGCTGCGTTCAACACCGTCACCGGCGCCAACACCGACGACACGCTGCAGAAAATCCAGGAGCAGGAAGCGCCGCGGCTGTCCGCGCATCGTGATGCGATCTCGTTCAACGACAAGCTGTTCCATCGTATCGAGACGGTCTACAACCTGCGCGACACGCTCAAGCTCGATCCGGAATCGAAGCGGCTGGTCGAGGTGGTCTATCGCGATTTCGTCCACGCCGGCGCCAAGCTTTCCGTCGCCGACAAGACCAAACTGAAGGCGCTGAACAAGGAAGAATCCACGCTCAGCACCGCCTTCACCAACAAGCTGCTGGCCGCCACCAAGGCCGCCGCGCTGGTGGTCGATGACAAAGCGAAACTCGCCGGCCTGTCCGATGCCGAACTGGCTGCCGCCGCCGCGGCCGCCAAGGAGCGCAAGCTGGGCGGCAAGTACGTATTGACCCTGCAGAACACCACCCAGCAGCCGGCGCTGCAGGATCTGGACGATCGCGCCACGCGCGAAGCCTTGTTCAAGGCCTCGTGGAACCGCGCCGAACAAGGCGACGCCAACGATACCCGCAAGACCATCGAGCGGCTGGCGCAGATCCGCGCCGAGCAGGCCAGGCTGCTGGGCTTCAAGAACTACGCGGCGTGGAAGCTGGACGACCAGATGGCCAAGACGCCGGAAACGGCGATCGCCTTCATGCAGCGGCTGGTTCCCGCCGCCACCGCCCGCGCCGAAGCCGAGGCCAGGGACATCCAGGCCGTCATCGACCAGCAGCACGGCGGTTTCAAGGTGGCGCCGTGGGACTGGAACTTCTATGCCGAGCAGGTGCGCAAGGCGAAGTACGACCTCGACGAAAACCAGATCAAGCCGTATTTCGAATTGAACAACGTGCTGGAGAACGGCGTGTTCTACGCCGCCAACCAGCTCTACGGCCTGACCTTCAAGGAGCGCCACGACATTCCCGTGTGGCAGCCCGACGTGCGCGTGTTCGAGGTGTTCGACCAGGACGGCAGCTCGCTGGCGCTGTTCTACTGCGACTACTTCAAGCGCGACAACAAGAACGGCGGCGCCTGGATGGACAACCTGGTCACCCAGTCGAAACTGCTGGGCACCAAGCCGGTGATCTACAACGTCGCCAACTTCAGCAAACCGGCCGCGGGCCAGCCGGCGCTGCTGTCGTTCGATGACGTCGTCACCATGTTCCACGAGTTCGGCCACGCGCTGCATGGCATTTTCGCCGACGAGCAGTACCCGACCCTTTCCGGCACCAGCACCGCGCGCGACTTCGTCGAGTTCCCCTCGCAATTCAACGAGCACTGGGCGACCAACCCCAAGGTGTTCGCACACTACGTCAGGCACTACAAGACCGGTGCGCCGATGCCGCAGCCGCTGGTCGACAAGATGAAGAAGGCGGGCAAGTTCAACTCCGGCTACAACATGACCGAGCTGGTCTCCGCCGCGCTGCTGGACATGGACTGGCACACGCTCGGCGCCAGTGCGCCGCTGCAGGACGCGGACGCATTCGAGGCCGCCGCGCTGAAAAAGGACAAGACCGACCTCAGCTACGTGCCGCCGCGCTACCGCTCCAGCTACTTCCAGCACATCTGGGGCAACGGCTACGCCGCCGGCTACTACGCCTACCTGTGGACCGAAATGCTGGCCGACGACGCCTTCGTGGCGTTCAAGGACCACGGCGGCATGACCCGCGCCAACGGCGACCGCTTCCGCAAGATGGTGCTCTCGCGCGGCAATACCGAAGACCTCGCCACGATGTACCGCAACTGGCGCGGCCAGGAGCCGGAGATCGAGCCGATGCTGGAAAATCGCGGCTTGAAGGATGCGCCAAAGAAGTAAGCCGATTGGATCGGCAGCCATTTAAGGGCCTGCGCAAGCAGGCCTTTATTTTTAAGTCGTCTACTTTTAAGTAGCAAATAGGGCGAGATAAATTTAGAATCCGGAAATGGCTCGCCCCAGTCGTTCCGCTGAAATCGATGCCGCCCTGCTGCAGGCGGTGGCCACGCATCCGCGCGATCTGGTCGGCATGGTGTCGGCTCAATTGGGTCTGTCGAGTGCACGGGTCAGCATTCAGGTTCGCAAGCTGGTGGCCGAGGGCTATCTGCGCAAGGAAGGGACGACGCGCCCTGTCTACACCAGGGGTCACAACCGCCGGTTCTGGCAGCGTTACCCGCGGGAAGGCCTGGCCGAAGACTCCCTCTGGTCGACACACTTGTCGCCTCTGCTGCGCGACGTGCCGCGCAACGTCCTGGACATTGCGCATCATGGCGCAACCGAGATGATCAACAATGCCATCGATCACTCCGAGGCCGCGCACGTCGGAGTGCATGTGGAATTGCGCGATGAAGAGCTCTTGATGATGATCGCCGATGACGGTGTCGGCATCTTCCGAAAAATCGCGCGTGCCCTGCAGCTGCCTGATGAACGCTTGGCGCTGCTGGAACTGTCCAAGGGCAAGTTCACCACGGATCCCCGAAATCACTCGGGCGAGGGCGTGTTCTTTACCTCGCGGATGTTCGACCGTTTCCAGATCATGTCCGGAGGGTTGGTGTTCTCCCATGAAGAGGGGCATGGCAACGACGTGTTGTTCGATCTCGACGATATGCCGAAGGAAGGCACCGTCGTATCCATGGGGATATCCACGAGATCCCAGCGCACCGCCAAGCAGGTGTTCGATGAATATTCCAGCGGCCCGGACGAATACGCTTTCGCTAAAACCGTGGTTCCGGTTCGCCTTGCCCAAGTGGGGGATGAAAACCTGATTTCCCGTTCGCAGGCCAAGCGCTTGATGCAACGCGTGGACCGGTTCCGGCACGTGGTGCTCGACTTCAGCGGCGTCACCACCATCGGGCAAGCGTTTGCCGACGAGATATTCCGCGTGTTTGCCCAAGCCCATCCGGAAGTCGAACTGGTACCGGTTCATGCCGTGTCGGAGGTGCAGCAGATGATACGTCGTGCTGAAACGGCGCGCGATTACGATGGCGGGCAACTACCCTTGCTTTGAGCGTTTGTCCGACACCGGCGGGGCTCCAGCCCCAGGCGCAGTTCAGTACGCAGTAACCGATCCGGTCGACGGCAGCTCAGTAAGCGAACTCGCGGAACACCGGATCGACGCTGCCGTTCCACGGCCCGTGGAAAAGCTCCAGCTTGCGGTCGGCAGGGGTCTGGTTGGCCTGCACGATTTCCAGCAGGGGTTCCAGGAAGACGCGCTCGTCGGCACCGTTGGCGTTGAGGCGGGCGCGGCGCTGCAGGCCGTGGGCGGCGATCTTCAGCGCCTGCTCGGCCAGGTCGCGCACGGTGCCGTTGCGGAACGGCAGCTTCAGCGCATGCTTCGGTACGCCGTCGCGCAGCGCATGGCGTTCGGCGAGGCTGAAATCCTTGACCAGATCCCACGCCGCATCCAGCGCCTCATCGTCGTACAGCAGGCCGACCCAGAACGCGGGCAGGGCGCACAGCCGGTTCCATGGGCCACCGTCGGCGCCGCGCATTTCCAGGTACTGCTTCAGCCGCACCTCGGGGAACGCGGTGGTGAGGTGGTCGGCCCAGTCCTTCATGGTGGCGCGGGTGCCGGGCAGGGCGGCGAGGTTGCCGGCCATGAACTGCTTGAAATCCTGGCCGGCCAGGTCGAGGTACTCACCGTTCTGCAGGCTGAAGTACATCGGTACGTCGAGGATGTAGTCGACATAACGCTCGTAGCCGAAGCCGTCCTCGAACACGAAATCGAGCATGCCGGTACGGTCGTTGTCGGTGTCGGTCCAGATGTGCGAGCGGTAGGACTGATAGCCGTTTGGACGGCCTTCCGTGAACGGCGAGTCGGCGAACAACGCGGTGGCGATCGGTTGCAGTGCCAGGCTGACGCGGAATTTCTTCACCATGTCGGCCTGGCTGCCGAAATCCAGGTTCACCTGCACGGTGCAGGTGCGGGTCATCATGTCCAGGCCCAGCGAACCGACCTTGGGCATGTACTCGTGCATGATCCTGTAGCGGCCCTTGGGCATCCACGGCATTTCGTCACGCGGCCATTTCGGCTGGAAGCCCATGCCCAGAAAGCCGATGCCCAGCGTGTCGGCCACCGAGCGCACTTCATCCAGGTGCGAATTCACTTCGCGGCAGGTGTCGTGCACCGTTTCCAGCGGCGCGCCGGAAAGCTCCAGCTGGCCGGCCGGTTCCAGCGTGATGTTGGCCATGCCGCGGGTGAGCGCCACCGGCGTGTCGCCCTCGCGGGCGATCTGCCAGCCGTAGCGGCTGGCCAGCGTTTCCAGCAACACGCGGATGCCGCGATCGCCCTCGAAGGTGGGCGGTCGCAGGCTGTCGGTGAGGAAACCGAATTTCTCGTGTTCGGTGCCGATGCGCCAGGCTTCGCGGGGCTTTTCGCCGGCAGCCAGATAATCAGCGAGTTGCTGGCGACCGCCGATCGGCGTGCTCTTGGCGGCACTGGGTATGGACACGGTATGGCCTCGCAGGTTGAACGAGACACTATGGGGGTGTTGCGTGACAACGAAAAGGGGGCGACGGGAAATAATTGTACGTGGTGGTACAGGAGCCCCCCTCACCCCAACCCTCTCCCCCAATCGTTGCTTGGGGGAGAGGGAGGGAAGCAGCGGCGTCGAGGCTCCGCGAATCCCGAATCCCGATTGCCGATTCCCGGCCCCTCAGCGCTTCATCGAGTTGAAGAATTCGTCGTTGGACTTGGTGTTCTTCATCTTGTCCAGCATGAACTCCATTGCCGACAGTTCGTCCATCGGATGCAGCAGTTTGCGCAGGATCCAGATCTTGGCCAGCATGTCCGGGTCGATCAGCAGGTCTTCGCGGCGGGTGCCGGAGCGGTTGATGTCGATCGCCGGGTAGACGCGCTTCTCGGAGATGCGGCGGCTCAGGTGCACTTCCATGTTGCCGGTGCCCTTGAACTCCTCGTAGATCACCTCGTCCATCTTGCTGCCGGTTTCGGTCAGCGCGGTGGCGATGATGGTCAGCGAACCGCCTTCTTCCACGTTACGCGCGGCACCGAAGAAACGCTTCGGGCGCTGCAGGGCGTTGGCGTCCACGCCGCCGGTGAGCACCTTGCCGGAGCTGGGGATCACGGTGTTGTAGGCACGCGCCAGGCGGGTGATCGAGTCCAGCAGGATGATCACGTCCTTCTTGTGCTCGACCAGGCGCTTGGCGCGCTCGATCACCATCTCGGCGACCTGCACGTGACGCACGGCCGGCTCGTCGAAGGTGGAGGAGATGACCTCGGCGCGCACGGTGCGGGCGATTTCGGTGACTTCCTCCGGCCGCTCGTCGACCAGCAGGATGATCAGGTGCGCTTCGGGGTGGTTGTACTGGATGGCCTGGGCGATGTTCTGCAGCATCATCGTCTTGCCGGATTTCGGCTGGGAGACGATCAGGCCGCGCTGGCCCTTGCCGATCGGTGCGATCAAATCGAGGATACGGCCGGTGATGTCCTCGCTGGAACCGTTGCCGCGCTCCAGCTTGAACGCCTTGCGCGGGAACAGCGGGGTGAGGTTCTCGAACAGCATCTTGTTTTTCGATGCTTCCGGCGGATCGCCGTTGATCGTCTCGACCCGCAGCATGGCGAAGTAGCGCTCGCCTTCCTTCGGATGCCGCACGCGGCCGGTGATGTAGTCGCCGGTGCGCAGGTTGAAGCGGCGGATCTGGCTGGGCGAGACGTAGATGTCGTCGGGGCCGGCCAGGTACGACTCGTCGGCCGAACGCATGAAGCCGAAGCCGTCCTGCAGGATTTCCAGCACGCCTTCGGCCCAGATGCCGCCGCCGGAGCGGGCGTGCGCCTTGAGCACGTTGAAGATCACGTCCTGCTTGCGGGCGCGGGCGATGCCTTCGTGGATGCCCAGCGATTCGGCGAATTCCAGCAGCTGCGGCGCGTTCTTGCGCTTCAGCTCGGTGAGGTTGATGACGCGGTCGTTGCTGCCCGGGTCGGCGTTGTCGTCGTCCACCGGCAGGCCGTTCGGGTTGTTGTGGCGCGGGTTGTTGTTCTGTCCGCGCGGCGGTTGCTGCTGCGGGCTGCGCTCGTTGCGGCGGCGCCGGCCACGGCCTTCGCGATTTTCGCGGCCGCCGTTGCCGTTGTTCTGGTTTTGCCCCTGGCCCTGATTCTGGTTCTGGCCCTGGTTGGACGGGTTCTGGCCCTGGTTCGGGTTCTGCGCCTGGCCCTGGTTCTGTTGGGGGTTGGCGTTGCCGGCCGGGGCCGCTTCGCGTGGTTCCTGCGGCGCGCGTGGGGCGGGCGCCTCGCTGGACGAGGCGGCGGCCGGTGCGGCGACGGGCAGGTTGCCCTGCACGGGTGCGGACGGCGCCGGGGCCGGCCGATCGGCGGTCTCGGTGGCCGGCTTTTCCGTGCCGGATGTCTTGGCGGCTTTCTCGGCATTTGCCGCCGCTATGGCTGCTGCCGTGCGGCGCGGCGCGCGCGGGCGCGGCTCGGGCTTGCCATCGGCAACAGGTTTGGCGTCGGCGCCAACGGCGTCGTTCGGGGTGTGGTTTTCGGTATCGGACACGGGCAATCCTCGCGGGGCGCCGTTGAATTACAGGAGGGAGGATGTGCGTCGCGCGGAGGGCGCTGGGGGACAGGACTGTCCCGACGGACGCGATGAATCTAGCATCCGCCGCGTGCGGCCGTAAAGCACGCGGCGGGAATCACTGGATGGTACGGGGGAGCGGTTCAGATGGCCTTGTCGATCATCTGGGCCAGCTGACCCTTGCTGACGGCACCGATCTGGGTGGCCTCGACCTTGCCGTTCTTGAACACCATCAGGGTGGGAATGCCGCGCACGCCATAGGTGCGGGGCGTCTGCTGGTTGTGGTCGATATTGACCTTGACCACCCGCAACTTGCCTTCGTAATCCTTGGCCAGGTCCTCGAGCATCGGCGCGATGGCCTTGCACGGGCCGCACCATTCCGCCCAGAAATCAAGCAATACGGGTACATCTGATTCCAGCACCTGCTGCTGGAAGGCATCGTCGTTCACATGGGTAATCAGGTCGCTCACCGGGAATCTCCGTGACTGGGCAAAACGCGATTAAGTAAACCGCGTGGTTGAAAAATGGGGCGGCCGCGCCCGAATGCAACACGTTCGACTGCAACCTGGTCGCGGCGCAAGCCGGCGGCGGCCGGGCCGGTTAAAGACGCCGGGAGCCGTCATCAGCTACACTCGGGTGCCCATGAAGCGCGGGTCGAGCCGGAAGATGGTCTGCCTTGCGGCAGGTTCTTCATTCCAGCGCAACTCCGGGCACGATTCAAGGGCGGCCTGCGAAGGCCGCCAGCCAGGGAGCCGACAATCTCCGGTGCCGCCCGTTGCGGCGCGGCCCGTCGGGCCTGGCGCTGGGTCGCTCGCTTCACCCGCGCATCCCGTCCTGCACCGCCCTGCGCCGACATCCGGCATCAAGCGGGTGCAGCGCTTCACGCCGCCGTCTGGCCAGGTCAACCATCCGCATATGTCCCAAACCGTACTCACCGACACCTTTTTCACCAATTTCGATCTTCATCCGCTGCTGCAGCAGGGCCTGGACGACAGCGGTTTCACCCGCTGCACGCCGATCCAGGAAATGACGCTGCCGCTGGCGCTGGCCGGCAAGGACGTCGCCGGTCAGGCACAGACCGGCACCGGCAAGACCTGTGCCTTCCTGGTGGCGCTGATGAACCGCCTGCTGACCACGCCGGCCGTGGCCGGGCGCAAGGACGCCGACCCGCGCGCGCTGATCATCGCGCCCACCCGCGAGCTGGCCATCCAGATCGACAAGGACGCCCAGGCCATCGGCCGTCACACCGGCCTGAAGATCGCCCTGATCTACGGCGGCGTCGATTACGAGAAGCAGCGCCAGCAGTTGAAAGACGGCTGCGACATCATCATCGCCACGCCCGGCCGCATGCTCGACTACCACAAGCAGGGGGTTTTCAACCTCAACAGCGTCGAGGTGATGGTGATCGACGAGGCGGACCGCATGTTCGACCTCGGCTTCATCAAGGACGTGCGCTTCATCTTCCGCAAGCTGCCGCCGCGCGAGCAGCGCCAGGTGCTGCTGTTCTCGGCCACGTTGAGCCACCGCGTGCTGGAGCTGGCCTACGAGCACATGCACGAGGCCGAGAAGCTGGTGGTGGAAAGCGACAACGTCACCGCCGACAAGGTGCGCCAGGTCGTCTACTTCCCAGCCAAGGAAGAAAAGATGCCGCTGCTGTTGAACCTGATCGACAAGCACCAGCCCACCCGCAGCATCATCTTCGTCAACACCAAGGCCGCCGCCGAACGCATCACCGAGCGGGTCAAGCGCCACGGCTGCCGCGTGGGCGCGATTTCCGGCGACGTGCCGCAGCTGAAGCGGCAGAAGCTGCTGCAGCGTTTCCAGGACGGCCAGCTCGACATTCTTGTTGCCACCGATGTGGCCGCGCGCGGGCTGCACATCCCGGCGGTCAGCCACGTTTTCAATTACGACCTGCCGCATGAAGCGGAGGATTACGTGCACCGCATCGGCCGCACCGCGCGGCTCGGCGCCGAGGGCGACGCGATCAGTTTCGCCTGCGACCTGTACGCGATGAGCCTGCCGGATATCGAGGCGTACATCGGGCAGAGCATTCCGGTGGCGCACATGGACGCCGACTTGCTGGTGATGCCCAAGCCGCGCGCCGTCGATGCCGAGTTCGCCGCCAATGCCGCCGCCGACAGCGCCGCGTTCGGCGACGTGGTGCCGCCGCGACCGGGCGAGAAGCCGCGCCGATCCGGCAGTCGCGATGGTCGCGGGGGCGAACGCGGGTCGGATCGTTCCGGCCCGCGCCTGCCGCGCAAGCCCCGGCCGGCTCCCGCCGCCGACACCAGTGCCGACGTGGCCGCCGCGCAGCCGATTCCGGTGCCGGTGCATGCCACCGAGGCCGGCGCCCCCGCCAGTGGCGACGCGCCGCACAAGCCGCGCCGCCGTCGTGGTGGCCGCAACCGCCGTCGTGACGGTGCTGCCACGGATGCCGGCGGTGCATCGGTGGCCCAGGCGGGCGCCGAGCGCGCACCGCGTGCCGATCGTCCCGCGCGCGAGTCGAACGCCGCGCCGGCCGAAGCGGTTGCCTATCATCGGCCCTCGCGGCAGGTGGCGGTGACGGCGGGCAAACCGCGCGACAACGCCCCGGCGAAAAAGCCCGGTTTGCTCAGCCGCCTGACGCGGTTGCTGACCGGCCGCTGATCGACCCCTGCGTGCGGTGGCCGGGATCGGTCGCCGCCGCTGTCGGAGTCCGCCACTTCGCATGCGCTTCCCTTATCCTTGTCGCTGGCAGGCCATGCAGGTGCGGGGAAACCGGTGATCCAATTCGAGCAAGTGAGCAAACGCTACGAAGGCGGCCACGAGGCGCTCTCGCAGCTGTCTTTCGAAGTGCCTACCGGCGAGATGGCCTTCGTCACCGGTCACTCCGGCGCCGGCAAGAGCACGCTGCTGAAATTGCTGGGCCTGATCGAGCGCCCCTCCCATGGCGTGATCACCCTGGATGGCCAGAACCTGGCCAAGGTGCGCCGGGGCGGCATTCCCAGGCTGCGTCGGCGGATCGGCATGGTGTTCCAGGATCACCGGCTGCTGATGGAGCGCACGGTATTCGCCAACGTCGAGTTGCCGTTGATGATCGGCGGCGTGGCGCGGGCTGAGCGCGCGCGCCGCGTGCGCGCCGCGCTGGAGAAAGTCGGCCTGCTGGCCTACGAACGACAGTTGCCGGCCACCTTGTCCACCGGCGAGCAGCAACGCGTGGGTATCGCCCGCGCCATCGTGGCGCGGCCCACCCTGCTGATCGCCGACGAACCCACCGGCAACCTCGACCCGCAACTGGCGGTGGAGATCATGGGCCTGTTCGCCGAATTCCAGCAGGTGGGCACCACCGTGCTGATCGCCAGCCATGACCTGCCGTTGATCAAGCGCATGCGCAAACGCGTGATCGTGCTCGATCATGGCCGGCTGGTGGCGGACCTTGCCGCGCAGGAGGTGCTGTGAACACGTCGCCGGAATACCACGGGCCGTCCGCGCAGGCGCCGCGGCCGCAGCGATTCGCCAGCTGGCAGGAGCACCATGGCTGGAGCGCCGCGGCCAGCCTGCGCCGGCTGGCCGCGCGCCCGCTGGGCAGCCTGCTGACCATTGCCGTGATGGGCCTGGCGCTGGCCTTGCCGCTGGCGTTCTACCTGCTGCTGGGCAATGTGCAGAAGCTGGGCGATGCCATGGGCCAGAGCCAGGCAATCAGCGTCTTCATGCAAACCGGGCAGAGTGGGCAGGCCACCCAGTTGCTGGCGACTCAGTTGGGCAATCGACCGGAGGTCGCGTCCGTCGCCGTGAAAAGCCCGCAGCAAGGCATGGAAGAGCTGGCGAAGATGCAGGGTTTCTCCGGCGCGCTGGAATTGCTGGATGACAACCCGCTGCCTTACGTGGTGCAACTGCAGCCGCGCACCGATGCAAACGCCGCCGCCGTTGAGTCGCTGGTGGCCGACGTGCGCGCGATGCGCGGGGTCGAGTTGGTGCAGGACAGCGACAGCTGGCGCAAACGGCTGGAGGCGCTGCTCGGCGTGGGCAACCGCGTGGTGCTGATGCTGGCGTTGATGCTGGCTGCCGCGGCGTTGCTGGTGGTGGGCAATACGGTGCGGGTGGACATCGCCAGCCGCAGCGAGGAAATCGGCGTGCTGCTGCTGGTGGGCGCCAGCGATGCGTTCGTGCGCCGTCCTTATCTGTATGCCGGCATCTGGTACGGCTTGTTCAGCGGTATTTTCGCCGCCGCGCTGGCGGTGGTGATCGAGCTGGGCCTGGCCGCACCGGTAGCGCAGCTGAGCCAGACCTACGACGGCAAGCTGCAAGTGGCCGGCCTTCCCACCTGGCTGCTGCTGGCCGTACCGCTGGCTGCCGCCGCGCTGGGCTGGCTGGGTGCGCGGCTGGTCAGCGCCTGGCAGTTGCGCAAGGCCGCCTGAACTTGTGACTTGCGCCGACACCCCGCCTGGTGTCGGTAAAGTATGGTGGCAGACAGGGTCGTGCCGCGACGTGAATCGGGATCGTCATGAATGGAGTGGACAACCAGGAAGCACCCCAGGCGATCAGCAACCGCTTGCTGACCACCGCGCCGCGGGTGCTGGTGGTTGACGGTTCGCGGGTGGTGCGGCAGTTGATCACCCGGGTGCTGAAGGCGGAATTGCCGGGCGTCGAGATCGTCGGTTGCGGCAGCGGCAACGAGGCGCAGCAACTGCTGGGCGTGGGCGTGTTCGACTTCATCACCATCGCGCTGCGCCTGCCCGACATGGACGGGCTGGAGCTGGCGCAATTCGTGCGCGAGTCGGCGCCGCAATTCTATGTACCCATCGTGGTGGTTTCCGGCGACGTGGACTCGCGCCTGCATCGCCGCGAGCTGGGCGAGCATGTCACCGACTACTTCGACAAGTCCTTGGGCTTCCAGGCGCTGGCCGAGTTCATCCGCGGCTACGTGCGGCCGGAAAGCAGCGTCGAGGGCACCGTGCTGTACGTGGAAGACAGTCGCGTGGTGGCGCTGGCCACCCGTCGCATGCTGGAGAAATACGGTCTCACCGTGCGTCATGTGATCAGCGTGGAGGATGCGCTGGTGCTGCTGGAAACCGCCCGCGCGCAGGGGCAGATCGGGGCGGACGTGGTACTGACCGACGTCAGCCTGAAGGGCGAACTGACCGGCGGCGATCTGCTCGAACGCATCCGTACCGAATACGGTTACGGGAAGGGTCGGCTGCCGGTGCTGGTGATGACCGGCGACGAGAACCCGGTCAACCAGGCGGCGCTGATCAAGACCGGCGCCAACGACCTGGTGGAGAAGCCGGTGGAGGAAAAGCTGCTGGTGACCAAGCTGCTGTTCCAGCTGCGGGTGGCCCGCCATTTGCGCGAAACGGCCGGCGATGAGTGACGCCCCGGTCCGGCTGGAAGCATCGTGGAAGGTGCGGCTGGAGGATTATCTGCGGCGTCCGGACATGCAGGCGCTGGCGGCGTTCCTGCGGGCGCAGAAAGCGGACGGCAAACACATCTACCCGCCCGGTCCGGCGATTTTCTCCGCCTTCGACCACACACCGTTCGATGCCGTCCGCGTGGTGATACTGGGGCAGGACCCGTACCACGGCCCGGGACAGGCGCATGGCTTGTGCTTCTCCGTGCCGGCCGGCGTGCGGGTGCCGCCCTCGCTGGACAACATCTTCAAGGAAATCCAGCGCGACCTCGGTATCGCGCGCCCCGACCACGGCTGCCTCACGCCCTGGGCCGACCGCGGCGTGCTGTTGCTCAACAGCGTGCTGACGGTGGAAGAGGGCCGCGCCGGCGCGCACCAGGGCAAGGGCTGGGAAGGCTTCACCGACGCGGCGATCGCCGCACTCAACCGCGAGCGCGAGGGCCTGGTGTTCCTGCTGTGGGGCGCCTATGCGCAACGCAAGGGCAGCCTGATCGACCGCAATCGCCATTGCGTGCTGACCTCGGTGCATCCCTCGCCGCTGTCGGCCCACCGGGGGTTTCTCGGTTGCGGCCATTTCTCGGCGGCCAACCGGTATCTGGAAAGCCACGGCCAGGCGCCGATCGACTGGTCGCTGCCACCGAAGGCGGCGATGCCGGGAGCGGCGAGAGGGTAGTGGCGCGTGCTGCGCGCGTGGAAAACTCGACGAGTTCATCTCCCCGTGCCCTCAACCGCAGCGCCGACCGGTGGGAGCGACTTCAGTCGCGATGCTCTTCGCTTCATTGCCAAAAAAACAGGAGCTTCGCGACTGAAGTCGCTCCCACAGCGCGAGCCGCACTGTTTCCCGTTTCTGGCGTTTGACCGCCCCGGCGTCTAGACGTCCGCCCACATGCGCAGCAAGTTCGCGTGGGATCGGCTGACCGTGTCGAAGGTGACGCTCTTCCCTTCGCGGCCGAAGAGCTGCCGTTTGGCGTTTTCCAGATCCCACAGCAATTCCCGCCGTGCCGGGTCGCGCACCAGGCTTTGCACCCAGATGATCGCCGCCTGGCGACTGCCGCGCGTCACCGGGGTCACGTGATGCAGCGAATTGGCGGGGTAGGCGATGGCGGCACCGGCATCGAGCTTGAACGCGTATTCCATGCCGCCGGAATCGATCATCAGCTCGCCGCCGTCGTAGCTCGTGGGCTCGGAAATGAACAGCGTGATCGCCACGTCGGTGCGCACCGCATTGCCCATGCCGCCCATCACCGGCGCGTCGACGTGCTGCCCGTACTGCATGCCGATGTCGTAGCGGTTGAACAGCGGCAGCGTCGATGCCGATGGCAGCAGCGCCGTCTGCAGCATGCCATTGCGCATGAAGGCGCTGCGCACCATGTCGCGCAAACGCTCCTGATGCGGGTTGTCGTCGCTGGCTTGCAGGTTCTTCTTCACCTCCCGCGCCGACCAACCCGCGGTGCGCGCGCCGTCGGTGAACGACGCATCGCGCAGTTCGCTGCGAAGGACGCCGAGCTCGTCGGCCGTCAACACGTTGGGTACGCAAAGGATCACGGGATGCCGCCTGGACGCAGTGGAGGGAAGAGCGCGTTCGATGCGCAAATCATTGTATCGGGCGCCGATTGGCGGGGAAACGCGCGGCGCAGCAGATGTCGGGCCGTCAGCATCGCGCCCGCTGGATCAGCACCTGGCGCAGATGCTGCCGGGCGCGATCAACCGCCTCGTGCAGCGGACATGCTTTCGCCAGCCCGGCCGCAATGCCGGCTGCGAGCATGCAGCCGGTTCCGTGCAGGCGGGTGGTGGCCACCCACGGCGCGGCGAAGCGTTGTATGCCGCGCGCGGTGACCAGAAGGTCGACCGCTTCGGGCAGGGCAGCATGGCCGCCCTTCATCAACACCGATCGCGGCCCCAGCGAGAGCAGCGCACGCCCTTGCCGCGCCATCTCCACCTCGTCCGTTGCGTGCGGCGCGTCCAGCAGTGCGGCGGCTTCGGCCAGATTGGGGGTGAGGCAATCGGCCAGCGGCAACAGCCGCGTGCGCAGCAGATCCACCGCTGCGGCTTCCAGCAGCTGCGCCCCGGAGGTGGCGAGCAACACCGGGTCGAGCACCACGAACGCTGGCCGCCGGCATTCAAGTTGCTGCGCGACCGTGGCCACGATATCCGCGTTGACCAGCATGCCCAGCTTCACGGCGTCGATGGTCATCTCCTCGAATACCGCGTCCATCTGCGCCTGCACCATCGCCGCGGACATGGGCGCGATGGCGCGCACGCCGGCGGTGTTCTGGGCGGTGACGGCGGTCACCACGGTGGCGCCGTCGACGCCGAAGGCGGCGAACGTTTTCAGATCCGCCTGCAGGCCGGCGCCACCGCAGGAGTCGGAGCCGGCGATGGACAGTACCTGTGTCATGCCGACACCCTGGCGAGCGTCGCCAGGGCCAGGTTGGCGTAGCCGCGCGACTGCAATTGTCGACCGATGCGCCATGCGCGCACGCCGCTGTGACAGCACAACACTACGCGGCGCGTCGTGGGCGGATGGGCGCCGATGAAGGCGTCGATGTGCTCCGGGGTGAAACGCAGGGCCGCGGCCAGCGGCGATACCGGGGCTTCGTCCAGGCTGCGCAGGTCGATCACCAGGTCGTCCCGCACCACATCGCCGACGTCGATGAAGCGCAACGCGTCGCCTTCCGGTTCGCTCGCCTCGTGGAAGTCGAAACCACCGAACGCCAGACGGCTCGCATCGAAACTCAGCAGTCGCCCCAGCGGCGAGGGCGCGATGCCCAGCAGCAGTTGCAGCACGCATTGCGCCTGCAGGCTGCCGATCATGCCAACCAGACTGCCCAGCACGCCGGCGCTGCTGCAACTGGCCGCGCGTGCGGGCATGTCGGGAAACACGGCGCGATAGCTGGGGGCGCCGCCGCAAAAGCCACCGACGTAACCGGCCAGGCCCACGGCGGACGCGCTGATCAGCGGGGTGTTTTGCTGCAGGCAGGCGTCGCTCACGGTGTAGGTAACGGCGAGACTGTCGGAGGCGTCGACGACGCTATCGACGCCGGCCACCAGCGCCGCCGCGTTGGCCGGGGTCAGCTGCTGTGTCAGCGCGTCCACGGCGATGGTCGGGTTGAGCCGCAACAGGGCGGCGCGCGCCGCCCGCGCCTTGAATGAACCAACATCGGCCATCGCATACAGCGGCTGCCGATGCAGGTTGCTCTCCTCGACGTCATCGTGATCGATCACGGTGATCCGACCGACGCCGGCGCCCGCCAGATACTGCAGCACCGGACAGCCCAGGCCACCTGCACCGATCACCAGCACATGTGCGGCCGACAACCGCGCCTGGCCCGCCTCGCCGACATGGGGCAGCACGATCTGGCGCGCGTAACGGTCGCTCATGGGTGCGCTGCCGTCGCGGTGAGCCATGCCGCCGCGCGTGCCAGCGGGTCGGCGTGGCCGGTCACGTCGCCGATGGTGGCGATGCTGTCGGCGCCCGCATCGAAACAGCCGGCGGCGCGCTCCAGCGTGATGCCGCCGATCGCCACCAGCGGTCGATCGCCGATCAGCCGCTTCCACTCGGCGATGCGCGGCAGGCCCTGCGGCGCCCACGGCATCTGCTTGAGCGTGGTGTCATAGATCGGCCCCAGCGCCACGTAGTCGGGTGATGCCGCCAGTGCGCGATCCAGTTCGGCATGGTCGTGGGTGCTGATGCCCAGCCGCATGCCGTGCCCGCGGATCGCCTTCAGATCCGCGTCGAGCAAGTCCTGCTGGCCGAGGTGGATGAAGTCGGCGCCTTCGTCCAGCGCGATCTGCCAATGGTCGTTGACCACCAGTTGCACTCCCTGCCAGCGACAGACCGCCAGCGCGGCGCGAACCTCGCGGCGAATCACCTCCGCGGGCTGTGCCTTGAGCCGCAGCTGCACCAGCTCGATGCCGAGCGGTGCCAGCCGGCCGACCCATTCGGCGCTGTCCACGATGGGGTAGAACGGGGGCAACGCGATCACGCCAGCCACGCCTTGCCGGTGATCGGCGTGGAGGGTTCGGCGAGGTCGCGCGGCGCCATCGGCTGGGCCTCGAAACCCGCGCGCCCCGCTTCGATCGCGCGGGCGAACGCGGCGGCCATCGCCACCGGATCGCCGGCCAGCGCCACCGCGGTATTCAGCAGCACGCCATCGAAACCCAGCTCCATCGCTTCCACCGCGTGCGATGGCCGGCCGATGCCGGCGTCGATGATCAGCGGCACGTCGGGAAAGTGCGCGCGCAAGGTGCGCAGGCCGAAGCGGTTGTTCAACCCGCGCCCGCTGCCGATCGGTGCGCCCCACGGCATCAGCACGCGACAACCCGCCTGCAGCAGCCGGTCGGCCACGACCAGATCGTCGGTGGTGTACGGAAACACCTCGAAGCCGTCGGCGCACAACTCGGCCGCCGCCTCGACCAGGTCGAACACATCCGGCTGCAGCGTGTCGGCGTCGCCGATCACTTCCAGCTTGATCCACGGCGTCTGGAAGATGTCGCGCGCCATCCGCGCGGTGGTCACCGCTTCCTTCGCCGAATGGCAACCGGCCGTATTCGGCAGCACGCGCACGCCCAGATCGCGGATCAGCGACCAAAAACCCTGCCCGCTGCGTTGTCCGCCCGATTCGCGCCGCAGCGACACGGTGACCACCTCGGTGCCCGACGCGCGCACCGCATCGGCCAGCATCGCCGGCGAGGGATAGCGGGCGCTGCCCAGCAGCAGGCGCGATGTCAGTTCGATGCCATAGAGATTCATGGCTCAACCGCCCTGCATCGGGGCGAGAATCTCCAGCGCATCGCCTTCGGCCAGCGCGGTGGTGTCGCGATGATCCGTGGGCACGAACGCGCCGTTGAGCGCGGTGGCCACGATGGCTCGCCGATAACCGAGCGCGTCCAGTGCCTGCGCCAGGGTGGTGGCGCACACGTCGTGCGCGGCGCCGTTCACGAGGATATGCATGCGCTTGCCTCCGGGGTGTTGGCCAGCGCCATCTGCACGGCCTGCTGCGCCATCGCGGGCGAAAGCAGGAAGCCGTGGCGATAGAGGCCGTTGACGTGGATGACGTTGCCGCGGCGGAACACGCGCGGCAGGTTGTCGGGAAAGGCGGGGCGCACGCCCACACCCAGCTCCAGGATCTGCGCTTCGGCAAACGCCGGGTGCAGCGCGTAGGCGGCGTTGAGCAGATCCATCGCCGAACGCACGGTGACCGGGCCATGGCTGCTGCTTTCCAGCAAGGTGCCCCCCAGCATGAAGACGCCCTGGCCGCGCGGGATCACGTATATCCCGAAGCGCGGATGCAGCAGACGCACGGGGCGCGTGAGATGGATGTCCGGTGCGCGCAGCATGATCATTTCGCCCCGCACGCCGCGTAGCTCCTCCAGCGTGTCGTGCGCGGCGATGCCGCGGCAATCGATCACCCGGTCCGCCACCACCCGTTCCACATCGGCGTCCACGCCGTAGCGGATCGTCACGCCCATCGCATCCAGTTGCGCCGTCAAGGCCTGCAGCGCGCGGCGCGGGTCCAGGTGCGCCTCGTCGGGAAAGAACAGGCCGCGGTGAAACCGTCCCGCCAGATCCGGTTCGAGTGCGCCGATAAGGGCGGCGTCGGCTGCTTCGAACCGCTCGGTGCGGCGGCCGAACAACTCCAGTTCGCCGGCATCGCGGGTGGCGGCGACCACCAGCGTGCCGCGCTGCACGGTATCGGTGAAATGGCGCTGCCACCACGTGATGGAAGCGGCGCCCAACGCCGCCACCGGCGGTTCGGCGGTGGCCTGTTCGCACCACGGCGCCAGCATGCCGCCGGCAAACCAGGCGCAGGCCTGCGCGCCCGGACCTGCGCCGCGTTCCACGATCTCCACCCGGGCGCCGCGGCTGGCCAGTTCGATGGCCGTGACCAGTCCGGCCACACCCGCGCCAATGACGGTGACGCGCATGGCGTTCACTCCGCCGCCGGCACGTAGAGCGTGGCGCCCTGCGCGGCGAACTCGCGCGACTTCGCGTCCATACCCGCGCGCACCGCGGCGTCCTCCATCTCGCGCACCTCGCGGCGCAGGTCCTGGGTGATCTTCATCGAGCAGAATTTCGGCCCGCACATCGAGCAGAAATGCGCCACCTTGTGCGCCTCCTTCGGCAGGGTGGCGTCGTGGTAGGCGCGCGCCGTGTCGGGATCGAGCGACAGGTTGAACTGATCCTCCCAGCGGAATTCGAAGCGCGCGCGCGACAGCGCGTTGTCGCGGTGCTGGGCAGCGGGATGGCCCTTGGCGAGGTCGGCGGCGTGGGCGGCGATCTTGTAGGTGATGACGCCGGTCTTGACGTCGTCGCGGTCGGGCAGGCCCAGGTGTTCCTTCGGCGTCACGTAGCAGAGCATGGCGGTGCCGAACCAGCCGATCATCGCCGCGCCGATGCCCGAGGTGATGTGGTCGTAACCCGGCGCGATGTCGGTGATCAGCGGGCCGAGCGTGTAGAACGGCGCCTCGGCGCAGTGCTCCAGCTGCTTGTCCATGTTGAGCCGGATCTTGTGCATCGGCACGTGGCCGGGCCCTTCGATCATCACCTGGCAGCCGTGTTCCCACGCGATCCGGGTCAGCTCGCCCAGGGTTTCCAGCTCGGCGAACTGGGCCGCGTCGTTGGCGTCGGCGATCGAGCCGGGGCGCAGGCCGTCGCCGAGCGAGAAGGCCACGTCGTAGCGGCGCATGATCTGGCAGATCTCGGCGAAGTGTTCGTACAGGAAACTCTCGCGGTGATGGCTCAGGCACCAGCGCGCCATGATCGAACCGCCGCGCGAAACGATGCCGGTGACCCGCTTCGCGGTCAGCGGCACGTGGTGCAGGCGCACGCCGGCGTGAATGGTGAAATAGTCCACGCCTTGCTCGGCCTGCTCGATCAGTGTGTCGCGGAAAACCTCCCAGTTCAGCCGCGCCGGATCGCCACCGACTTTTTCCAGCGCCTGATAGATCGGCACGGTGCCGATCGGCACCGGCGCGTTGCGGATGATCCACGAGCGGATGTTGTGGATGTTGCGGCCGGTGGAGAGATCCATGACGGTGTCCGCGCCCCAGCGGATCGCCCACACCAGTTTCTCGACCTCCTCGGCCACGCCGGATGACACCGCCGAATTGCCGATGTTCGCGTTGACCTTCACCAGGAAGTTGCGCCCGATCACCATCGGCTCCAGCTCGCCGTGGTTGATGTTGGCCGGGATGATGGCGCGCCCCAATGCGATCTCGCTGCGCACGAATTCGGGCGTGACGAAGGCGGGCAGGGCCGCGCCGAAGGCTTCGCCATCGGCCAGCCGGGCGGCGGCGTCTTCGTGCATCTGCGTGCGGCCCAGGTTCTCGCGCTGGGCGGCGTAGATCATTTCCTCGGTGATGATCCCGGCGCGGGCAAACTCCAGCTGGGTCACGGGTTGGCCCGCTTCGCCCCGGCGCAACGTGCGGTGCGCGGGGCAGGGCGCCACCAGCCGGTCCGGGCCGACGCCACCATTGTCTTCCGGGCGGCTGGCGCGCCCGTCGATGGTCGGAAAGCCGCGCGCCGCGATCCACGCATCGCGTACCGGTGGCAGGCCGGCGGCCAGGTCGATCTGCACCGTGTCGTCGGTATACGGCCCGGAGGGATCGTAGACGTGCAGCGCGGGCGAGAGCGGATCGTTCAGCGCGATCTCGCGCACCGGCACTCGCAAGGAGGGATGCGCGGGCGGCGACATGTAGACCTTGCGCGAACCGCCGATCGGTCCGGTGGTGACACTGAGGGGTGCGGCAGCGGGATGGTTCATGGATCTCCTCCTTCGATGGAGATCCGGGATGCGACGCTGCAACGGCGCACGGACGCGCCGCAGCCGGCCGCCCGTGGTGGTGATTCCCGTTCCTACGCCGGTATTACCCGGATCAGGTTCAAGGGTCAGCTCGCGCTATCTCAGCCCACGCTTATGGTGGGCACCCCTCGGAATGGCCGGCAGAATGGTCGCGCCGGTTGCATGCTGTCAAGCCGCGCCCGCTTTCGCGCGGTCGAACGGTGCGTGGTGCAAAGACGCCAGGCACGCAGGCATGACGCGTTTTGAACGTAACCCTCGCCAGACTGGCAGCGAAGAACTCGGCAGATGGACAACGTCCGCCAATATATGTACCATCTAGTTCATTAAAGGTCCGGAACCAATGTCCGGACTTAGCACTCCAACCCACCGAGTGCTAAACTTTGTTGCCATTCTGGAGGTTCCAACCATGTCTCAAGCCTTGGTAACCGCCAACTTCCCGCTGCCGAGCGTGGTCGGAAGTCTGGATGCCTATATTTCCGCCGTGCATCGCATCCCGGTACTGAGCTCTGAAGAGGAGCAGTCGCTCTCGCGCGACTATCTCGAGGACGCCAATCTCGACGCGGCCAAGAAGCTGGTGATGTCGCACCTGCGTTTCGTGGTGCACGTGGCCCGCGGCTACAGCGGCTACGGCCTGCAGCTGGCCGACCTGATCCAGGAAGGCAACATCGGCCTGATGAAGGCGGTCAAGCGCTTCGACCCCGACCAGGGCGTGCGTCTGGTCAGCTTCGCGGTGCACTGGATCCGCGCCGAAATGCACGAATTCATCCTGAAGAACTGGCGCATCGTGAAGGTCGCCACCACCAAGGCGCAGCGCAAGCTGTTCTTCAACCTGCGCAAGAGCAAGAAGCGGCTGGGCTGGATGAATGCCGCCGAAGTGCGCACGGTGGCGAACGACCTGGGCGTGCCCGAGGCGACGGTGCGCGAAATGGAATCACGCCTGTCCGGCCGCGACATCGGTTTCGAGCCGGTGACCGACGACGAGGACGCCAAGCCCGCACCGGCCGCGTTCCTGATCGACGACGGCGCCGATCCGTACGAAAACGTGTCCGATGCCGACGCCAGCGACAGCCGCCTGCAGGCCTTGTCCGACGCACTGGTGCAACTCGATGCGCGCTCGCGCGACATCATCCAGCGCCGCTGGCTGGACGACGACAACAAGGCGACGTTGCAGGATCTGGCCGATGAGTACGGCGTATCGGCCGAACGCATCCGCCAGGTCGAGGCCAACGCGATGAAGAAGATGCGCGGGCTGTTCGCCGAAGCCTGATCGCGGCGCAGTGCACCGAAAGACGGCCCCGCAAGGGGCCGTTTGCGTTGGTGACGGTTGAGCGATCCAGGCCCGAAAATCAGCGATTTTCCGGCGTTTCGTCCGCTTCATCGCGGCCGCTGACGATGCGGGCGTGGCGTTCGTGGGTCCAGTATGCCCACGCCCAGTCCAGCATCACCACCAGCCGGTTGCGGAAGCCGATCAGAAAATAGATGTGCGCCAGCAGCCACACCGCCCACGCCACAAAGCCCGACAGTTTCAGACGGCCAAACTGGGCCACCGCGGCCATGCGGCCTATCGTGGCCAGCGAGCCGGCGTCGCGGTAGCGGAATGGCGCGGGGCTGTCGCTCCCGTCGAGCCGTGCGCGGATAGCCGTGCCCACATATTCACCCATCTGCTTGGCCGCCGGTGCCACGCCGGGCACCGGTTTGCCACCCGGTTGTTGCACGTCCGCCAGGTCGCCGATGACGAATACCTCCGGATGCATCGGCAGGCTGAGGTCGGGGCGAACCTGTACCCGGCCGGCGCGATCCAGCGGCGCGCCCAGCACGCGTCCCAATGGCGAAGCCGCTACGCCCGCGGCCCACAGCACGGTGCGCGCCGGCAGTCGTTGATCGCCCAGGTTCACGCCATGTGCGTCGATGGCGGTGACTGCCGTGCCGGTGTGAACCGCCACGCCCAGGCGTTCCAGCTGACGGCGTGCGCGCTCCGACAACAGCGGGTCGAACGCGGGCAGCAGGCGCGGCCCGGCCTCGATCAACCGCACGCTGGCGCGGCGCGGGTCGCTGCGGCGGAAATCGCGCGGCAGGGTGCGTCGTGCCAGTTCGGCCAGTGTGCCCGCCAGTTCGACGCCGGTGGAACCGCCACCCACGACTACGAAATTCAGCCAGGCCTGACGCCGCGCCGGATCGGTTTCGCGTTCGGCGTGTTCGAACGCCAGCAACACGCGGCGGCGGATCAGGAAGGCATCGTCCAGTGTCTTCAGCGCGGGTGCGAACGGCGCCCATTCGTCGTGGCCGAAGTAGGCGTGCGTCGATCCGGTCGCCACCACCAGGATGTCGTAGTGCAGCGTGCCGTGGGCCAGCATGACCTCGCGCGCCGACGTGTCCACGCCGACGACTTCATCGAGCAGCACGGTGAGATCGCGCTGCTGGCGCAGGATCTGCCGCAAGGGCGCGGCAATGGAGGGTGCCGCCAGGCTGGCGGTGGCCACCTGGTACAGCAGCGGCTGAAACAGGTGATGGTTGCACCGGTCCACCAGCGTCATGCGCACCGGCGCGCCGGCCAGCCGCCGCGCCACGGCGAGCCCGCCAAAGCCGCCGCCCAGGATCAGCACATGGGGCCAGCTCGCGCGGGCGTCCGGATCATCGGTGGGACGGTTTGGCATGAGGGCTCCCTCGGCGATGGCATGTGCCAGTCGCTGCATCCTTGCAGCCCGGGTGTCGATGCGCGGTCGAATGCCGCGGCATCTTCAGGTGCGCTGGCGATCGTGACCGATGCTAGCGCGCGGGTCCGTTCTCGGCCTTGATCCAGGTCGCCACGGCGGCGGGATGTTCCAGGTGGAGATGGTGGCCGCCGTCCATGTGGCTGACGACGATGCCATCGACGCTGTCGATGCGCGCCTGCATCAACGCCGTCGGCAAATAGGACGTCGATGGTTGCGCCAGCAGCAGTGTGGTGGGTGAGGCGATGCCCTGCAGCAGGGCGTGTACCTGCGATTCGGCCAGTCGCGTGGCGCTGGACCGGGTCAGGCGCGGATCACTGCGCCAGCGCCAGCCGCCGTCGACCTCTGCGAGGCTGCGCGTCACGATCGGTCGCGCCAGATCGCCGCGCAAACCACTGGCGATCTGGCGTGCGTCGACGGCTTGGTCGATGCTGCGGAACAGCCGCAACGGCTTGCGTGGTTGTTCCTGCGCCAGCGCCTCGCGAAAGCGTTGCAGCGTACGCGTGCCATCGTCGCCGAGCGGGCCCAGCCCCTCGACCAGCCACAGCCGTTCGATCCGCGACGGCGCGGCCGCCGCCACCAGCGAGGCAATGCCCGCGCCCAGCGAATGCCCCAGCAGACTGTAGCGATCCAGCCCCAGCGCATCGGCGGCGGCCAGCACGGTACGCACGTAATCCACATAGTGATACTGCGCGCCCGCCGCCATGTGGTCGGCGTGCCCGTGCCCGGGCAGATCCAGCGCGATCACCTGGAACCGCGTGGCCAGCAGGGGCGCCAGCAGCGCATAGGTGCCGGCATTGTCGAGCCAGCCATGCAGGGCCAGCAGCGGCGGCAGCGCGTCGTCGCCCCAGACCTGTGCGGCGAGGGTGAGGTGCGGCAGCGCGATGCGCCGTTCGCGCGGTTCGATCACGCGGCGCCGTCGTCGTTGGCGAATGTCGGCCATCCGCGGAGATGGCGCCGCAGCAACGCGGCCAGGCTGTCGATCTGCTCGGGGCTGTCGTTCAGCGCGGGGATGTAGCGCAGCGATTGGCCGCCGGCGGCGAGGAAGAAGTCGCGGTTCTGCATCGCGATTTCCTCCAGCGTCTCCAGGCAATCCACCGCGAAACCGGGGCAGGCCACGTCGAGACACTTCACGCCGTCGGCCGCCAGCTGGCGCACGGTGGCGTCGGTGTAGGGATGCAGCCAGCGCTCGCGGCCCACCCGCGACTGGAAACTCACCAGCAGTTCGCTCTCGCCCAGCCGCAGGCGCTGGCGCAGTAAGCGCGCGGTGGCCTGGCACTGCTCGGCGTAGGGATCGCCCAGCCGTACGTAGCGCTCCGGGATGCCGTGGAAGGACAGCAGCAGCTTGTCGCCGCGACCGTTATCGGCCCACCAGCGTTCGATGCGCCGTGCCAGTGCTTCGATGTGCCCCGTATCGTCGTGATAATCGTTGATCAGGCGCAGTTCGGGCGGCCAGCGCATCGCCTTCATCGCGTCGGCCACCGCATCGATCACCGAGCCGGTGGACGTGGCCGAATACTGCGGATACAGCGGCAACACCAGCAGCCGGCGCACACCCTCGCGATGCAGTTGCGCGATGGTATCGGCCACGGCGGGCTCGCCGTAGCGCATCGCCAGTGCCACCCGCAGCGTGCCCGGTTGCTCACGCTCCAGCTTGGCCTGCAATGCCGCCGCCAGGGCCTCGCTTTCGAAGCGCAGCGGCGAGCCGCGCTCGGTCCAGATCCGCGCGTAGGCATGCGCCGAACGCGCCGGTCGGGTGCGCAGGATGACCCCGTGCAGAATCAGCCACCACAGCCAGCGCGGGTAGTCGATGACCCGTGTGTCGCCAAGGAACTCCGCCAGATAGGGTCGCACCGCCTGCGCGGTGGGCGCGGTCGGCGTGCCCAGGTTGACCAGCAAAACGGCTGTCTGAACGGACTGAACGTCGGTCGTGTGGGAATGGCCGGTGGGGCCGGTATAGTAATTGGGTGGCATCGTGACGAGGGCGATTGCGTCGAAGGCGATCAATCGCGCAGTCTGCCACAAGCGCCCATCCGGGCTGTGAGCACGCCCATCGTCGCCCCGCATCCCAACCCCACGTGGAGCTGAGCCCATGTTCAAGATCCCGCTGCATCGTCTGCTTGTGATCGGCGTTGCCCTGCTGCTGCCCGCCGTGTCCGTGCACGCCGAAGATCCGCCGCTGGTCCGTGCCAACAATGCCGTGCGCGTGCTGGGCGAAATCATGCAGGCGCCGGACAAGGCCATCCCCAGCGACCTGCTGCGCGAAGCCAAGGCGATCGCGGTGATTCCGGACATGATCAAGGCCGGCTTCATCTTCGGCGGCCGCCGCGGCGAAGGGTTGATCTCGGTGAAGACCCGCGACGGCACCTGGTCCAACCCCAGCTTCATCACCATGACCGGCGGCAGCGTGGGCTTCCAGGCGGGCGTGTCGTCGACCGACGTGATCCTGGTGTTTCGCACCCAGCGCGGCGTCGATTCCATCGTCAACGGCAAGTTCACCCTGGGCGCCGATGCGTCGGCGGCGGCCGGTCCGGTCGGTCGTACGGCCAGCGCGGCCACCGACGGCCAGCTGAAGGCGGAAATCTATTCCTACTCGCGCACGCGCGGGCTGTTTGCCGGCGTGGCGCTGGATGGCTCGGCGCTGCGCATCGATTATGATGCGAATGCCGCCATCTACGGCCCCGGCATCACGCCGCGGCGCATCTTCGAAGGTGGCGTGAGCAATATCCCCGCGCCGGTGGTCGATTTTCGCGACCGGCTGGAAGAGTACACTCAGCGATGAGCCGTCGGCGCTGCGGCGCGCTCCGGCACATCGCTGTCCGTCGCCGTTTTGAGGTCAAACCATGAGCATCACCCATCTCATCATCCTGCTGATCGTCGTCGTGCTGATCTTCGGCACCAAGAAGCTGCGCAACATCGGCTCGGACCTGGGCGGCGCCATGCGCGACTTCAAGAAGGGCCTGGAGGGTGAAGAGGCCAAGTCCAAGGACGAGCAGCGCCTGCAGGCCGATCCGCCGGCCGAGAAAGCTGCCGAGCAGAAGCAACCCGATTCCACCGAATCGAAGTAAGCGCGCGCGGGCGCGGCGGGATACATCGCAATGATCGAGATCAGCTTCGGCAAGCTGGTGCTGCTGGCGCTGGTTGCATTGATCGTGCTGGGCCCGGAGAAGCTGCCCGGCGTGGCGCGCACCGCGGGCGCCTTGCTGCGGCGGGTGCGCAGCGGCTGGGACAACGTGCGCGCCGAGGTGGAGCGGGAGTTCGAGATCGAGGAGATCAAGCGCACCGCGCGCGAGGCCGCGGCGCGCGCCGAAGCCCTGCAGAGCCAGTTGAATGACGGCGTGCAGAAGGTTCGCGAGCCGCTGGCCGGTGCGCTGGACGAAGCGGCGGCGATGGTGCGCCCCAAGACCCCGGCGATCGGGGATGGCGCGGAAACGGGCACGGAAGCAGGCGATGATCCGTCCAGCCAGGTGCAGGCGGAGCTGCCGCTCGACGCGCCGGCGCCAGCCGAACCGAACAGGGATCACTCCGCATGACCACGCCCGACGATCCCGTCGACGACCTGCAGCAGGGCCTGTTTTCGCACCTGATCGAACTGCGCTCGCGCCTGCTCAAGGCGGTGGCGGCGGTGGTGGTGATCCTGCTGGTGCTGGTCCCCTTCGCCAACCGCCTCTACACCGAGCTGGCCGCGCCGCTGGTGGCCCGGTTGCCGGAGGGGGCGCACCTGATCGCCACCGAAGTCGCCAGCCCGTTCGTGACGCCGCTTAAGCTGGCCTTTTACGCGGCGCTGTTCCTCGGCATGCCGATGATCCTCTACCAACTGTGGGCGTTCGTCAGCCCCGGTCTTTACAAGCATGAGAAGCGCCTGGCGCGGCCGCTGCTGGTGGCGGCGATGGGGCTGTTCTATCTGGGCTGCGCCTTTGCCTACTTCCTGGTGCTGCCGGCCGCGTTCCGCTTTCTCACGGCGGTGACGCCGCAAGGCGTGGAGATGATGACCGACATCTCCCATTACCTCGATTTCGTGATGCTGATGTTCTTCGCGTTCGGGCTGTGCTTCGAGGTGCCGGTGGGCGTGGTGATCCTGGCGGCCGTTGGCGTGGTCGACGTGAAGCAACTGCGCAGCGGCCGTCGCTATGCGGTCGTCGGCGCGTTCGCCATTTCCGCGTTCATCACGCCGCCGGACATCACCTCGATGATCATGCTGGCGATCCCGATGTGCCTGCTGTACGAGCTCGGCGTGCTGGCGGTGGGCTGGCTGGTGAAGCCGCGCGAGGCGGCATCGCCCGGCGCGTGAATTTCACCGTGCCGGCTTGACCGCAGCGCGGTTGAGCGACATGCCCTTGAGCACGTTCAGCGCCTGCGACAGCGCGAAATCCTGGGTGGCCAGCTTGGCCTCCTCGTCGGCGGTGTCGCCATGGGACGTCACCGCTTTTTCGTTGGCCAGGTGATGGGGCAGGTCGGATTCGAAGTTCACCGGGCCGGTGGCGCGATCGGCCTTGCGCACTGCCAGATCGGCCAGCACGATGTCGGGCGTGATGCCCTTGGCCTGGATCGAGGTGCCGTTGGGCGTGTAGTAGCGCGCGGTGGTGATCTTCACCGCGTGGTCGGCGTCCAGCGGCAGCACGGTTTGCACCACGCCCTTGCCGAAGGTGCGCTGGCCGATGATCAGCGCGCGGTGGTTGTCCTTCAGCGCGCCGGAGACGATCTCGGCGGCCGACGCGGTGCCGTTGTTGACCAGCACGACCAGCGGCGCACCGTCGAGCAGGTCGCCCGGGTGCGCGGCGAAGCGCAGGTTGGCGTCGGGCAGGCGGCCGCGGGTGGTGACGATCACACCTGAGTCGAGCAGGTCGTCGCTGACCGAGACGGCGGCGGTCAGCAGGCCGCCGGGGTTGTTGCGCAGGTCCAGCACCGCGCCTTTCAGCGGGCCGTTCTTCCGCAGCAGTTCGGGCAGCTTCTTTTCCAGGTCGGCGGCGGTGTCGCTCTGGAACTGGGTCAGCCGGATATAGGCGTAGCCCGGCTCCAGTTCGCGCGTCTTGACGCTGGCGATGGCGATGTTCTCGCGCACCAGGTTCAGGTCGATCGGCTTGTCGCTGTTGGCGTGCACGATGGTCAGGCTGATCTTGCTGCCGGGTTCGCCGCGCAGCTGCTTGAACATCGCATCGACATTCTGCGGGTCGATGGTAGTGCCGTTGATCTTCACGATGTCGTCGCCCGGCTGGATGCCGGCGCGCGCGGCGGGTGTGTCGTCGATCGGGGTGACGATGTGCAGGCCGCCGTCGGTCTGCAACACCTCGATGCCCAGCCCGCTGTACTGGCCGGTGGTGTCCTCGCTGAGCTGTTGCAGGCCTTCCTTGTCGAGGTAGGCGCTGTGCGGATCGAGCTGGCTGAGCATGCCGCTGATCGCCGCATTCATCAGCGTCTTGTTGTCGACCTTTTCCACATAGGCCTGGCGCACCACTTCATACACGCGGCTGAAGCGCCGCACGTCGTCCAGGTCGATCGCATCCTCATTCGGCCCGGAGGCGGAGCTGGCGGTGGCCGGCAGGTCGACCGGGGCGGCGGCGCTGCGGGCGGCCGCCGGTGCCGCCGTCTGCGCCAGCAGCGGTGCGGCCAGCAGCAGGCCGGTCAGGCCGGCGAGGGATCCGCGAAGGAAAACACGCATGACGCAAGACTCCAGGAAAACGGGGTGCGTCGCCGGGGACGCGGTTCGGGCCAGCCTGCGGCGCGGCGCCGTCGGCGTCAACGGTGCTTGCTCAGCCAGCTGCGCGGATCGACCGGTTGGCTGTTGTGCCGCAGCTCGAAATACACGCCGGTGTTGACGCCGGTGGGCGCGCTGGCGGTGCCGATGGCCTGGCCCGCTTCGATCGCGTCGCCCACGCCGTGCAGCAGGGTTTCGTTGTTGCCGTACATGCTCATCCAGCCGTCGCCGTGGTTGAGGATCAGCAGCATGCCGTAGCCGCGCAGGAAACCCGCGTAGATCACCCGGCCACGCGCCACGGCGTGGATCTCGCTGCCACCGCTGGCGCGGATCAGCACGCCGTTGCCGTAGCTGTGCACGTCGCCCGCCGCCGGCCACGGCAGATTGCCGCGGATGTTGGCGCCGGCATTGCCCACTTCCACCGGCGGCGCCTTGCGGCCGGTGCGTTTCTGTTTCGCCGCCTCGCGTGCCGCCGCCTGGCGGGCCTTGCGGGCCGCTTCGTCGATGGCCTTTTGCAGCTTGTCGACCAGCGCGTTCAAGGCCTGCGCGTTCTCTTTCAGCGCGGCCAGTCGCTGTGCCTGGTCCTGGTAGGTGGCGTCGGCCTCGCGCGCCAGTTTCTGCTGCGCGGCGCGCTGCTTTTTCAGCGTCTGCGCCTGTTCCTCGCGCTTTTCGCGCACCGCCTGCAAGGCTTGTTGCTCGGCGGTGATGGTGGTTTCCACTTCCTGCAGGCGGGCCAGGTCGGTCATCAGCAGGCGCACGCGTTCGACCCGGTCACGCTGGAAATAGGTCGAGTAGACCAGCGCCCGCGAGATCCGGCCCACATCCTCGTCGCCCAGCAGCAGGCGCAGGTCGGAGCCGCGGCCCAGGGTATAGGTGGCGCGCAACAGCGCGGCGATGGCGGCACGCTGCCCCGCCAGTTTTTCCTGCAGCGCGCTGCGTTGTTGTTGCAGGTCGTCGAGCTGTTGTTGTTTGGCCGCCTGCTCCGCTTCGGTCTGACGCAGGGCGCGGGCGGCGACGGCCAGCGCCGTGGCCTGCTTGGCGAGTTCCGCGTTGAGCTGCTCGCGCCGCGCGGCGGTTTCCGATTGCTGCTTGGCCAGGGCCTGCATCCTGCTGTGCACGTCGGCCAGCTTCTTGCGGGCGGCGGCCTGCTCCGTGCTGCTCTGCGGGCTGGCGATGAGCGCGGGTGCCGCGCCGAACAGGACCGCGGCGATTACCAGGCAGGCGGGCAGGCGAAGGAAACGGGCGGGGCTGGGCATCGGGTGATTATCACCGAGCCGGCCGGTGGGAGCGAGCGGCCATGGCGTGCCGATTGTCACGCAGGTTGGTTAAGCTTCCTGTCTGTCGAGATGTCCATGGCGCGGCGCCAAGCGCTGGCCGATGGATCCGGCACAACTCAATCGATGCACGTTCAAGGAGAGCACTATGCGTATGGGCCTGGCTGCCAACCAACGCCACCACGGTCACGAAGATGCGGCGTTGTTTCGCTGGCTGCGTGCCTGCGAGCCGGGTATCCGTGAGTTGGAACTGGGCCTGCACGCCGTGGGGCGAACCTGCGACGCCATCGTCCGCGCCGGCTGGCTCAACAACTACCCGGCGCTGCGCCGTTATCCCTACGGCCGCGATGGCGGCTTGATGAAGCTGGTGGCGGAGGTCGTCGGCCTGCAGGAATCGGAGCGCGCACTGGATGGCGCGATCTACCTGATCGATCCGGTCGACCCGTCCTCGATCTTCCCCGAGGCGATCGCGCTGAAACGCCAGTGCGTGATCCACCAGAAACCGTTCATTTCGACGGTGGCGTCGGCGCGCGACTGGGTGGAGATCGAGCGCATCCATGCCGGTTTCGCACCGGACCCGGGCGCCAACGAACTGCACGCGCTGGAGACGCATACGCTGGCGCTGATCGCCCACGATGCGATGAAGCCGCAGATGCTGGCGTTCGCCGCCGAACACTTCGACCTGCTATCGCGCTTTGCCGCCCGCGTGGCCACCGGCACCACCGGCCAGCGTCTCAACGAGCTGGCCTGGAGCCGCGGCTGGCCGCAGGACAAGCCGTGGGTGCAGCGCTACCAGAGCGGCCCGATGGGCGGCGACGCGCAGATCGCCGACCTGGTGCTGGAACGCCGCTGCCAGCGCGCCATCTTCTTCGAGGACCCGCACGTGGCACGCCAGCACGAAGCCGATATCCAGCTGCTCGAGCGTGCGGTGACCACGGTGACCGACGCCACCGTCTGCATGACCTCGCCCAAGGTGGCCGCGCGCTGGGCCGAAGCGGTGGCGCTGCGCAAAGCAGCCGTTTAGACGGCTGTTCCGCCATGGCCCGGCACGCGCCGCGCGTCGGGCCATGGCACGACTCGGTTCGAACCGCTCACCCGAGTGAAGGGCTGCCGCCGAAGCGCGCTTCGGCAAGGCCATGCACGCCCGCAGGGGCGGGCGCCGAGAACAGCGCGCCGTTGCGCGGTTCATCGCGCACGCAATCCGCAGGCAGGCCGTCGCGGGCGCTGGTGATGTACAGCGTGTCCAGCGCCGCGCCGCCCAGTGCCGGCCGCGTCGGCTGCCGGGCGGGCAGCGGCACCACGGTGTCCTCGCGGCCATCGGCGCGATATCGCACCACGCGCGACATGCCCCATTGCGCGTTCCACAGGCCACCTTCGGCATCCACGGTCGAGCCGTCGGGATCGCCTTCGATGCCGGCCAGGTCGACGAAGGTGCGTGGAGTGCCCAGGCGGCCATCAACTGCGTAATCGCAGCACTGGATGCGCTGGGTGGGCGAGTCGCAGAAATACATCGTGGCGCCGTCGGGGCTGAAGGCAAGGCTGTTGCTGATCGCCACCGAAGGCAGCGGCAGGCGTTCCAGCGACAGGTCGGTGTTCAACCGATAGAAGCCTCCGATGGCCTGTTTCGGCGCATCACCTTCGGGCTCGTGCATGGTGCCGAAGACGAAGCGGCCCTGGCGATCGCAGGCGCCGTCGTTGACCCGGGTGAGCAGGTCCGGCTCCACATCGACAATGGGTTGCAGCTCGCCGCTGTCCAGGTGGAAAAACGCCAGCTGCGAAGCCAGTCCCAGCAACAGCCAGCCGTCGGCCTCGCACAGCGCGAACGAGGCCAGCCGCTCGGGCATCGTCCACTGGCGCGTGGCGCCGTCGTGCGGCGTGTAGCGCCACAGCGTCGAGGCGAGGATGTCGGTCCAGTACAGCGCCTGCGTGCGCGGGCACCACTGCACGCCTTCGCCCAACCGGTTGTCCGCCGCCACGACGGATTGCGCCGCGATACTCATACCCAGCCCCCATCGATGATGACGTCTTTTGCCGTCAGCATACGGCTGTCGTCGGCCGCCAGGAACAGTGCGCCGCGGGCCAGATCGTCGGCCATCACGTGGCCGGGCAGGCATTGGTTGCGGGCGATGTCGGCTTCGCCCTCGGCGTCCAGCCACAGCCGTTGCTGCTTTTCGGTGATCACCCAGCCGGGCACCAGGCAGTTGATGCGGATGTGGTGCTGGCCCAGTTCGCGCGCCAGTCCCGCCACCAGGCCGTGGATGGCGGCCTTGGCCATCGTGTACATCGGATAGCCGGCGTTCTTGATCATCCAGCCGGTGGAGCCCAGGCAGATCACCGAGCCGCCGCCCAGCGCTTTCATGTCCTCGACCACCGCCTGCGTGGCGAAGTACTGGTGGCGCAGATTCACCGCCACGCTGCGCTCGAAATCGGCGGTGGTGGTTGCAGCGAAATCGTGGCGCACGTCGTTGGCGGCGTTGTTGATCAGCACCGCGATCGGGCCGATGTGCGCGCGCGCCTGGTCGATCGCACCCTTCAGCGCATCCAGATCGGTGAGGTCGCAGGCGATGAACAGCGGCGTGTGGTTTACCTCGCCCAGGCCGTCGAGCAGCGATTGTGCCGAGGCGGCATCGACATCCAGAAATGCCACCCGCGCGCCCTGGCGCGCGAAGTGCTCGACGAAGGCGGCGCCGATGCCGCTGGCGCCACCGGTGATCAATACCGCGCGGTCGGCGAGGCTGGGGTAGGTGGCATAGGCGGGTTTCATCGGGGTCACCATTCCGCCACGCTGTTGTCCGCGTGACGCCAGATCGGGTTGCGCCAGCGGTGGCCGACGGCGGCGCGCTCGGTCACGTACTCCTCGTTCACCGTGATGCCCAGGCCGGGCCCGTTGGGGATGGTGACGAAACCGTTTTCGTAGGCGAACACGCTGCGATCGGTGACGTAGTCGAGCAGGTCGTTGCCGGCGTTGTAGTGGATGCCCAGGCTCTGCTCCTGGATGAACGCGTTGTGGCATACCGCGTCGATCTGCAGGTTCGCCGCCAGCGCGATCGGACCCAGCGGGCAATGCAGCGCCAAGGCCACGTCATAGGCTTCGGCCATCGCCGCGATCTTGCACGTTTCGGTGATGCCGCCGGCGTGCGAGGGATCGGGCTGGATGATGTCCACGCCGCCGCGCTGCAGCACGCGCTTGAAGTCGTAGCGCGAGTACAGCCGCTCGCCCAAGGCGATCGGCGCGGGCGAGATCGCGGCGAGTTCGGGGATCGCTTCCAGGTGATCGGACAGCACCGGCTCCTCGATGAACATCAGCTTGTACGGTGCCAGCTCGCGCATCAGCACCTTGGCCATCGGCTTGTGCACGCGGCCGTGGAAATCCAGCCCCAGGCCCACGTTCGGGCCCACCGCGTCACGCACCGCCTGCACGTTTTCCAGCACGCGCTCGACCTTGTCGTGCGTATCGACGTACTGCATTTCCTCGGTGGCGTTCATCTTCACGGCGGTGAAGCCGCGCGCCACCGCCTCACTGGCGGCTCTGGCTGTATCGGCCGGGCGGTCGCCGCCGATCCACGAATACACGCGGATGCGGTCGCGCACCGGGCCGCCCAGCAGCGCATGCACGGGCACGTTCAGATCCTTGCCCTTGATGTCCCACAGCGCCTGGTCGATGCCGGCGATGGCACTCATCAGGATCGGGCCGCCACGATAGAAGCCGCCGCGGTACATCACGTTCCACAAATCCTCGATGTGGCGCGGGTCCTTGCCGATCAGGTAATCGGAAAGCTCGTCCACGGCGGCGGCCACGGTATGCGCGCGGCCTTCCACCACCGGCTCGCCCCAGCCGCTGATGCCTGCATCGGTGTCGATGCGCAGGAACAGCCAGCGCGGCGGCACCAGGAAGGTGGTGAGCTTGGTGATCTTCATGCACCTTCTCCCCGCGGCAGCGCGGCCCACGCTCGCGCAAACGCCTGCGCACGGCGGCCCACGTCGGCCACGTCGCGGCCGGGCGCATACAGCGCCGAACCAATGCCGAAACCGTTGGCGCCCGCGTCGACGTAGGGCTGCATGTTGTCGGGCGTGATGCCGCCTACCGGCAGCAGCGCCAGATCGCGCGGCAACACCGCACGCCACGCTTTCACGACGGCCGGGCTGACCTGTTCGGCGGGGAAGATCTTCAGCGCGTCCGCGCCGGCGGCCAGCGCGGCGAACGCCTCGGTGGGCGTGGCAACGCCGGGCGTGCAGACCATGCCGGCGCGCTTGGCGGCGGCGATCACCTGCGTGTCCGCGTGCGGCATCACGATCAGCTTGCCGCCGGCGGCGGCGATGTCGTCGACCTGCGCCGGCGTCATCACGGTGCCGGCGCCGACCAGGCAGCGCTCGCCCAGGCGTTCATGCAGCAGGCGGATGCTTTCCAGCGGATTGGGCGAATTCAGCGGCACTTCCAGCATGCGAAAGCCGGCGTCGGCAATCACTTCGCCGATGGCGACGGCCTCGCGCGGGGTGAGGCCACGCAGGATGGCGATCAGTGGTAACGGGTCGAGCCAGGAACGGATCATCCGGGGAGCTCCATGGGGACGGGAGAGGGGCGATCGACGGCCAGGCCGGCGACGCGGGCGATGCGCCACAGGCCGCGCGCGGTGGCGTCGGCGATCCAGGCGGGGTCGGGCAGGTCGAACAAGGCGGCGGCACGGCGGTAGCGCAGGCACAGCGCTTCGTCGCCGATCAACACCGGGGCTTCACCGCGATCGAGCCAGCCGGCGGCGAGCGCGGCGCGCCACTCTTCGCCGATCAGCAGGCCGGACAGGTAGTCGGGCACGGCGGCGGCGTCCAGTTTCCCTTCGAGCACCAGCGTGCGCGCGGAAAACAGCCGCGTCAGCACGCCGGCCGAGCCGCTGGCGCGGGCAGCGCGCACGCCGTCATCGAAGCTTTCGTGGTTGCGTGCTGCAGCGGGTGCATCGGGCAGGGAGGTGCCGAGAATCGAGTGCGTGCGCAGCACACCGTACAACTCGCCGGTCATCATCGTGGTGAAGCCGCTGATGCGGCGCCGGTGCAGCTGCACCCATTTGCTGTGCGTGCCGGGCAACACCAGCGGCGTGCCCTCGGCGATGCGTGGCTGCGCATCCAGCGCGCCGATCAGTTGGGTCTCCTCGCCCCGCATCACATCGGGGCCCGCGCTGTCACGCACGCCCGGAACGATATGGATGCGGCGTCCATCGGCGGCCGCTACCGTTACCAGACGGGCAGCCAATGCGTGCACGTCGACGGGCGTGTCGACATAGGGCGCTTCGTGCCAGCCCTGCTGGCTGCCGACCATGCCGGCGGCCAGCACCGGACATGACGGCCAGCCCTCGCAGATCGATGAAAGCGCGGCCTCGAAGCCGCCGTCGGGCAACTGACGGATGCCCCAGGCGCGATGGCGGGTTTCGTGCACGCCGCCTTCGCCGTCGAACAGCATCGCGCGCAGGCTGGAGGTGCCCCAGTCGAGGCCGATCAGCCAGCCCATGGTTTCAACCTTTCTCCACATGACGGCGCGTCTTGTTCATGGGGGTGCTGGAGTCGGCGATCATGCGTTGCATGGCGCGCCGGGCGGCTTCGGGTTGCCGGCGACGCACCGCGTCGAGCACCTTGCGATGGTGGGGCAGCGAATATTTGAAATTTTTCACGGTGCGCGCGGACAGCACGAAGAACGTGCCCAGCGCGGTTTCGATCACCGAGAACAGCGAAATCATCAACTCGTTGTTGGTGGCGCTGAGCAGCGCCTCGTGGAAATCAAGATCGGCCTTGGCCCAGGCGTCCAGCGTCTGTGCGGCATCCATTGCGGCGTAGGCGGCTTCGAGTCGCTTGAGTTGTTCCTCGCTGCCGCGCCGTGCGGCCGCGGCGGCGGCGCTCGGTTCGATGATCTCGCGCATTTCCGCCAGTTTCTGCACGAAGTCCTCAGTGGGCATCAGCGCGCAGCGCCACGCCAGCACGTCGGCATCCAGCTGATGCCAGTAGCGCGGGTCGCGCACGCGCGTACCCACCTTGGTGCGTGATTCCACCAGCCCTTTGGCCGACAACACTTTCATCGCCTCGCGCAGCGCGGTGCGGCTCACGTTCATCTGTTCCGCCAGCAGTTCCTCGCGCGGCAGCACATCGCCTGGGCGCAACTCGCCACCCACGATGCGCCGGCCAAGTTCGTGCATGACGTGGCCGTGCAGGTTTCGGGGAGATGTTGCCTTGATCATGGTCGCAGGCCTTCCGCGCCGGCATCGATGAGTGGCCGGACGAGCGAGCGTCCAGCCAGTCGCTGCCGGTCGCCTTGCTGAGAGCGGGGTGCAGTCGTCATAGTAAGTACGGTGGTCGGAAGAGACGCCGGCAGGGAATGTCGGGGAGGCCGAGTGGCGTTGAGGCTTCGGCCCGGCGGGCAGGTCGATTAGTCATACAATATTATCACACGGGCCGGCCGCGCATGGTGCTGTGCCCATCAACGAGGCCGGCACATGAAGCGAGCGAATCGGATCAGGCGGTGGTTGGGTTGGGCGGTGGTCGCGCTGCCGTTGACCGCGGGGGCCAGCACGGCCACCAGCGTCACGCGCGGCGATTTCGGCACCATGCCCGACGGCCGCAAGGTGGGCGAGGTCACGCTGGACAACGGCCATGGCCTGGTGGCGCAGGTGATCACGCTGGGCGCCGCGGTGCGCTCGCTCAATGCGCCCGATCGCAACGGCAAGTCGGCCAATATCGTGCTGGGCTCGATCGACCTGGCGGAGTACCTGGCCAGGCCGCAGTGCTTCGGCGCCACGGTGGGGCGTTATGCCAACCGCATCGCCAAGGGGCGCTTCACGCTGGACGGCCACACGTACCAGCTGCCAATCACGGACGGCGTCAATTCGCTGCACAGTGGCCCGATCGGTTTCGACAAGGTGTTGTGGACGGTGGTCGATACCACGCACGACGCCAACGGCGCCAGCGTCACCCTGCGCTATGTCAGCCCCGATGGCGACATGGGTTTTCCGGGCAAGCTCACTGCCACCGCCGTCTACACGCTGGGCGCGGACAACCGGCTGACGATCGACTACACCGCCACCACCGACAAGCCCACGATCGTCAACATCACCAACCACATCTATTGGAACCTGGCGGGCGAGGCGTCGGGCGACGTGCTGGGCCAGCGGCTGACGATTCCTGCGGATACGTATCTGCCGGTGGATGCGGGTGCGATTCCCACCGGAACTTTCGCCGACGTGACCGGCACCGCGTTCGATTTCCGCCAGGGCAAGCCGATCGGCCAGGACATCCATCGCAGTGGCGAGCCGCAGTTGCTGATTGCGCATGGCTACGACCACAACTGGGTGATCAGCCGTCATCCCGACAACAAAATGCGGCTGATGGCGCGGGCGGAAGATCCCGCTTCCGGCCGCGTGCTGACGCTGCATTCCAACCAGCCGGGGCTGCAGTTCTATTCCGCCAATCATCTGGACGGCACCTCGATCGGCACCAGCGGCACGCGCTACCAGCACAACGCCGGGTTCGCGCTGGAGCCGGAGCTGTTTCCCGACACGCCGAACCAGCCGGCATTCGGCTCGGCCCGCCTGATGCCCGGCCAGACCTATCGCAACCACATCGTGTATGCGTTCTCCACCGCGGATGCCGGCACGCCATCGCCCTGAGGCCGGCCACGGCTGGCCGAGCCGTGGCGCATCGCCCACAATGGTCGGCATGTCGACCATCATTGTTCCGCCATGTGCCTGATCGCCTTCGCCTGGGAGGCCCATCCGCGCTGGCGCCTGCTGCTGGCAGGCAATCGCGACGAAATGCACGCACGTCCCAGCGCGGCGTTGGCGCGCTGGGATGACCTGCCGATCATCGGTGGGCGCGACCTGCAGGCCGGCGGCACCTGGCTGGGCGTCACCGATACGGGGCGCTGCTGCGTGGTCACCAATGTGCGCGATCCGCGCGATCCGCAGCTGGGCGTTTCGCGCGGCATGCTGGCCACCGACTATCTGGCCGGTGCCGCCGACGCCGCCACCCATGCCACGCAGTTGTTGGCGTCGGCGGCCGCATTCCGGCCATTCAACCTGCTCACCTTCGATGGCCGCGACGGCTTCTATCTGGGCAACCGGCCGCAACCGCGGGCGCAGGCGATCACGCCGGGCGTGCATGGCCTGTCCAATGCCGATTTCAATACGCCGTGGCCCAAGACGCGCAACCTGATGCAGCGGGTGCGGCAGTGGATCGACGAAGACGGCGATGACGGTTTCGATCCTCTGTTCGAGGCATTGGCCGACGAACGGCCCGCGCCCGACGCCGAACTGCCGCAGACCGGCGTGGGGCTCGAGCGCGAGCGGCTGCTTTCGGCCGCCTTCATCCGTGGCGAGCACTACGGCACGCGCGCCAGCACGGTGGTGGCGATCGATCGCCACGGTGCTGGCGTGATCGTCGAGCGGCGTTATGGACCGAATGGCCGTATGGACGGCCAATCGTCGCTGCCCATCGGTGGCGCGGGCTAGCGATCGGCTGTGCCGCGCTGCGGCGATCGACTACGGCTGGTGAAGTCATGGGCCGCTACTACGCAACCCGGCTTGCCCATCACGCTGTGGTGACGATCACGACGCGGAACGCATCATGCGCAAGCGATGGCTGTGGCTGGGGCTGCCGGTTTTTCTGGTGGCCACGATGGCGGGGGCGACCTGTCCGCCGTGGACCGAGGCGCAGGCCCGGCAGGAACTCGACGCGCTGCACGACCGGCTGGATGGCTGGAACCATGCCTATCGCGTGACCGGTCAATCGCCGGTCGACGACGCGGTGTACGACCAGGCGCTGCAGCGGTTCGACCGCTGGCGCGCCTGCTTTCCCGAGCAGGCACCCGCGCCCCTCGCGCATCTCGCCGATGCAAGCGGCGCGGTCACCGCGCCGGTGGCGCAGACGGGGCTGGCGAAATTGCCCGATGCCGCCGCGGTGACGGCGTGGATGCGGGCGCGCGGCAGCGATCTGTGGGTGCAGCCCAAGGCGGATGGGGTGGCCGTCACCTTGCTGTATCGCGATGGCGAGCTGCGCCAGGCGACCAGCCGCGGCGATGGCCTGCATGGATCGGACTGGACCGCCAAGGCCTTGCGGATCGACGCGATCCCGCAGCACCTGCCCAACGCGCCGCCACGGGTGGTGTTGCAGGGCGAACTCTACTGGCGCCTGCCCAGCCATGTGCAGGCGCGCGATGGTGGCGTCAACGCACGTTCGGCGGTGGCCGGCGCCATGGCGCGCGATACGCTGGACGCCGCCACCGCGGCGCACATCGGCCTGTTCGTATGGGACTGGCCCAACGGCCCGGCCGACATGTCTTCGCGGCTGGCCGGCCTGCGTGCGATGGGCCTGGCGGACAGCGCGGATTACACCCGGCCGGTGAGCACGCTTGCCGATGTCGAACGCTGGCGCCGGCAGTGGTACCGGCACTCGATGCAGTTTGCGGCCGATGGCACCGTGCTGCGCCAGGGCCGACGACCGGCGGCCTCGACCTGGCGCGCCGAACCGCCAGCGTGGGCCGTGGCGTGGAAATATCCCGCCGCGCAGGCGTTGGCGGAAGTGCGCGCGGTGACCTTCACCGTCGGTCGCAGCGGTCGCATCACGCCGGTGCTGGAGCTGGAGCCGGTGCAACTGGACGATCATCGCGTGCAACGGGTCAGCGTGGGTTCGCTGCGGCGCTGGCAGCAGCTGGATATTCGTCCCGGCGATCAGGTGGAAGTGGCGCTGGCCGGGCTGACCATTCCGCGGCTGCAGTCGGTGGCGTGGCGGGCGCAGCAACGCCAGCCGGTGACGCCGCCCGATCCGGCGCAGCATGATTTCCTCAGTTGCTGGCGATGGGTGCCGGGCTGCGAGCAGCAGTTCCGGGCGCGGCTGGTCTGGCTGTCCGGCAAATCCGGATTGCAGCTGGACGGCCTCGGTCCCGATACCTGGCAAGCCCTGATCGACGCCGGCCTGGTGCACGGGCTGCTCGACTGGATGGATCTCACGGCCGCGCAGTTGGCGGCCGTGCCCGGGCTCGGCGATGCGCGTGCCGATGCGCTGCTGCACGCGTTCGCCGCCGCCCGGGCGCAACCCTTCAAGCGCTGGCTGCACGCGCTGGGCATGCCTGCCAGCGGCGCCGTCGCGCTGACTGACTGGCGCAGTCTGGCGGCGCGCAACAACGATCAATGGCAAGCCGGCGGAGGCATCGGTCCGGGGCGGGCGCAACACCTGGTGGCGTTCTTCCGGCATGCCGACGTGCGTGCGCTGGCGGTACATCTGCGTGCGCTGGGCGTGGCCGGCTTCTGAAGAAAGCCGCCGCGTCGGTGCGGGTCGTCAGGCCTTGATTTCGCCGTCGCGATAGAACCAGCGATCGTTTTCGCGCACGAAACGACTGGTTTCGTGCTGGCGTTGCGCACGACCGCCACCGAGCCGGTAGCGGGCTACAAATTCGACGATGGCGTGATCGTTGTCGATCACCTGATGCCTGCGGATATCCAGCCCCAGCCAGGTAGGTGCGGGTTGCTGGGCGGACAACCGCAATGACGCCGGTCGCGTGTCGGCGTGCCAGCTGGCCAGCAGGTAATCCTCGCGCAACAACACGTACGCGCTGTAGCGCGAGCGCATCAACTGCTCGGCCGATTCGGCCGGCTTGCCGTCATGCAGCGGCCCACAGCAAGCGGCGTAGCCGGCGTCGTTGCCGCACGGGCACGGCGTCATGGTGTCGATGGATTTCATGCCGCACTTGTACCCGGTTTGGCGGCATTGTGCAGGTCGCCCGATCGACCCGCGCGGGCATGGAAGGCCGGATCGCCCTCAGACCGGACGCCCACGCAGCACGCGCGCCGGCAGCATCAGCAGCGCACCGAGGAAGGAAAACACCGCCGTCACGGTAATGCCGACCAGTCGCAGCGGCAGCAACAGCAACCACACGATCGGATACAACACCAGCGCCAGCAGTGCCAGCGGCCAGCAGAACACCAACAGCAACAACCAGAGCAGGAAACCGGCCATGTCGCATTCCTCGCGGATCGAAGGATGCCGTCACTCTAACGCAGGGTCATCATGCGGCGTAGATGACTCCTGGCACCTTCGGGGAGAAGCAAGGCGCGGTGCTTGGCTTCTCCCCCTGCTTGCAGGGGGAGATTGAGAGGGGTTGTGCGGGGGACGGGAGGGCAGGATCAAGAGCGACCCCTCCCCAACCCTCCCCTGCGTTGCAGGGGAGGGAGCGAACGCGTCAGCCGCGTTCGATCACCCGGCGGAACGGTGGCAGCGCCTTCAGCATGCCGCTGCCGTAGCGCTTGGTGACCACGCGCCGGTCCAGCAGCACGATGCGGCCCTGGTCGGTCTCGGCGCGGATCAGGCGGCCGCAATACTGGGTGAGCAGTCGCGTGGCCTCGGGAATGCTGACTTCGATGAACGGGTTGCGGCCGCGCGATTCCAGCCACTCGGCGTAGGTGGCACCCACCGGGTCGGTGGGCACGGCGAACGGCAGCTGGGTGATAACCACGGTCTCGCACAGCTTGCCGGGGAGATCCAGGCCTTCGCCGAACGAGGCCAGTCCGAACAATGTGCTGCCCTTGCCGGCTTCGATGTCGGCGCAGTGCTCGGCGACCAGTTGCGACTTGCCCAGCGAGCCTTGCGCGCGCACCTTGCGCACCATCGCGATCGGCAGCTTCTGCAGCACGCGGTCCAGTTTCACCCGCGAGGTGAACAGCACCAGGTTGCCCGCATCCCAGTCGAGGTGTTCGGCCAGCCATTCGCTGATTTCCTCGGCGTGCGCCTCGCGTGCGTCGGGCAGCGTGCGCATCATCGGCACTTCCAGCCGCGCTTGTGCGGCCAGGTCGAACGGCGACGGCAGGCTCACCGTCACCGCGTCGCCGGGCAGCCCCACCGCGTCGGCAAAGCCGCGAAAATTGCCGCCTGCGCTCAGCGTGGCCGAGGTCATCACCACGCCGCTGGCGTTGCCCCACAGCACGCTGCGCAGCAGGCCGCCGGCGGAGACGGCGGAGGCGTGGCAGACCAGTTGCTGATCGCCGCCCAGGGTGACCCAACGCGCCATCGGCGGGGCGTCGTCGGCATCGGCAGTCGCCCAGGCGCGCCAGCAGCGGGCCTGTTTGTCGACCCGCTCCAGCGCGATGCCCAGCTCACGCGACAGCGCTTCCTGGGTGGGGCCGCCGTCGGTCATTTCCACCACCGCGCGGCGCACGGCGGCCAGCCAGCGCTGCACTTCGTTGGTATACGCGCTGAGCGCCTGCGCGTGCGCCACCCAGGCGTCCGGCAGCTGGCCCAGCGAGCCGCGGTACATCGGCTCGGTCTCGGAGGGGTCGGGCAGCCAGCCGAGGCGGATCTCCTTCTCCAGTTCCTCCAGCGTGTTGCTTAGCTCCTGCAGCTTCTCGTCGCCCTTGTCCAGGCTGAGCTTGCCCAGGGTTTCCTTGTCGGTCAGCGAATAGGCCGCGTGCACCTGCCGACCGAGCCGGCTCAACTGGCGCACGGTGACATTCATGTACACCTCGGCGGCACCGCGATCGATCGCCTTGCCCGGCACGTGGTGGCCCTCGTCGAAGATGTACAGCGTCTCGTCCGGCCGCGGCAGGATCACGCCGCCCCATGCCGGGTCGCCGTTGCCGGCGCTCTCGCCCGGCATGGTCAGATCCGCCAGCACCAGATCCTGGTTGGCCACGATGATCTCGGCGTCTTCCGCCGCACGCCGCGCGGTGAAGAACGGGCAGTTCATGAAGTGCGCGCACTTGCGGTTGGTGCAGCCGCCGGCGCTGGTGGTGAGCATCGGGCGCAACAGGTCGCTGACCGGCTCGGGGGCGCTGTCCATGTCGCCATTCCATTCGCGGCTCTCGAACGCGGCGCCGAGCTTGGCCAGCGCCTGCTTGTCACGTGGCTGCGGCGGTTTGGTCCACAACACCAGGTCGGCATCGAAACCGGCCAGGCCCATCTGCGCGGTGTCGTTGATGCTGTTGGCGGCCAGCGCCAGGTTGCGCGGGCACAGATAGCGGCCGCGGCCCTTGGCCAGCGCCACTTTCGCCTCGATGCCGTTGAGCTGCAGATACAGCGGGATATCGCGGTCGACCAGTTGCTCCTGCAGCGCCACGGTGGCGGTGGCGATCAGCAGTTTCTTTTTCTGGAAGCGCGCCACTTCCACGCCGGCGATCAGGTAGGCCATCGACTTGCCGGTGCCGGTGGGCGCCTCGATCACCGCCACGCCGCCGGCCTGGCCGAACGCCTTGGCCACCTCGGCGATCATCCGCCCCTGCGAGGCGCGCGCGCGGAAGCCGGGCAGGCCGTCTTTCAGGCGCGCATAGGCGGCGCGGATGGCATCTTTGGTGGTGTCGGCAAGCATGCGTGGTGAACCTGTGACGCTGGAAGGGCATCGCCGCGGCCGATGATGGCAGGCGCGGATGATGCCGCGGGCACCGGCCGTGCGCGCGGTGCAAGCAGCACAGTTTATATCGGTATTGCGCCGGCGCCCGCTTGCGGGCACGCTCATGCGGCGCGCGAGGGAGCGATGCGCGACAATAAGCCGTCGGCGGCCAACAGGCGTTGGCGGGCCGCGATTGGGGAACCTCAGAATGATGCAGGCGGGTGCTGTGCGATCGACGCCGTCAGAAGGCTCTTTGCAGCTGATATGGCTGGCGCGCCTCGCCGCTGCGCACACGCCCGACGAAGTCGGCGTGACGATTGCCTCGCTGGCGCAGGCCCAACCCGGTTGCGAGAAGGCGTTCGTGGTGTGGGGGCTGGGTGATCCCGCCAACCATTACAGCGCGCCGCCATGCTGGATCGATTCTTCCGACTGGCCCTGGTTGCAGGACGCCGCACGCGCCAGTTCGGCGCGCCCGCACCCGCAACAGAACCGCGTGGCCCTGCGCATCTGCCAACGACCCGAGCCGGTGCTGCTGGTGCTGACGATTGCGGAAGGTCACGACGGCAGCGCGCTGCTGGAGGATCTGGCTGCGCCGCTGCAACTGGCCGGCCAGCACCTGCGCCGGGCGCTGGAATGGTTCGAGCTGCAGGATTCCCACCGCCAGCTGGCGCGCTCGGAAACCCTGCAACGCGCGCTGTTCGCCATATCCGACCTGGCCGGTTCCGACCGCGACATGCCGGATATGCTCAGCGACATCCACGGCATCGTCAGCACGCTGATGTACGCGGAAAACTTCTGCATCGTGATGTACCACCCTGCCAACGACACCATCCGCTTCCTGTATTTCGTGGATGTGGAGGAGCCCGCCGTACCCGGCGATGGCCAGGACCTGCCGTTGAGCGCCATCGAGCACACGCTCACCTGGTACGTGATCCGCGACGGCAAGGCGCGCATGGGCAACACCCGCGAGCTGCGCAGCCAGGTATCCGGCCCGATGAATCTGCAAGGCCCGGAAAGCTACGACTGGCTCGGCGTGCCGATGCTGCGCGACGGCCAGTTGGGCGGCGCCCTGGTCGTGCACAACTACCAGCAAGGCCTGGGTTTCACCAACGAGGACCTGGCCCTGCTGGAGTTCGTCGGCAGCCACATCCTCACCGCGCTGGAGCGCAAGCAATCCAAGGCCGATCTCGAACAGCGCGTGCAGCTGCGCACGCTGGAACTGGCCGAGGCCAATCGCGGCCTGCAACTGGAGATCGTCGAACGCCAGCGCGCCGAGCACCTGCAGGCGGCGCTGTTCCAGATCGCGCAGCTGGCGACCGCCGACATCGGCCAGGACGAGTTCTATCGCCGCGTGCATGCGGTGGTCGACGACTTGCTCAACGCCAAGAATTTCTACATCGCACTGGTTTCCGACGACGGCAAGCGGCTGATGTTTCCGTACTCGGTGGATGCGACCAAGCCGCGACAGGAGGAGCGCCCGCTGGGCCGCGGCCTCAGCGAATACGTGCTGCGCCACGGCAAGGCGCTGCTGGCCGACAAGGCCGACATCCGCAAGCTCGTGCGCAACGGCGAAGCGTCGTCGGTGCAATCTGGCGCCAAGGCGACCTGCTGGCTGGGCGTGCCACTGATCGTGGGTGACGAGGCGATCGGCGTGGTCACCGTGCAGAGTTATTCGCGCGATGTCGTCTACGACCAGGCGGATCAGGAACTGCTCAGCTTCGTCGCCACCCAGATCGCCAGCAGCCTGATGCGGCGGCGCTCGGCCGAATCGCTGCGGCGCGCCTACGAGGAACTGGAGCAGCGCGTCGAGGAGCGCACGCTGGCGCTGCGCAAGGAGATCATCGAGCGCGAGCGGGTGCAGGATCAGCTCAAGCATCAGGTCATGCACGACCTGCTCACCGGCCTGCCCAATCGCGGCTATCTGCGCGACCGCATGGATCGCGTGCTGGCCGCCATCCGGCGCGAGCCCGCGCGCCGCTGCGCCTTGCTCTACCTGGACGTCGATCGCTTCAAGATCATCAACGACAGCCTCGGCCACCTGGCCGGCGACGAAGTGCTGAAAGAGGTGTCCAACCGCCTCGCCAACTGCGTGCGTTACCCCGACCTGGTGGCGCGGTTGTCCGGCGACGAGTTCGCCATCCTGGTGGAAGAGGTGGAGAAACCCGCCGATGCCATGATGGTGGCGCAGCGCGTGCTGGACGCCTTGAGTGCATCGATGATGATCGCCGGCAAGGAGCTGCAGACTACCGCCAGCGTGGGCATCGCCATCGGCGACGGACAGTACAGCGCCGCCGACGAGATGCTGCGCGACGCCGACATCGCGCTGTACCGGGCCAAGGCGCTGGGCCGCAAGCGCTATGCGTTGTTCGACGAAACGCTGGCCAGGAACGTGATCGACGTGCTGGCGATGGAGGGCGAGTTGCGCCAGGCGCTGGCGCAGGATCAGTTCGAACCGTACTTCCAGCCGATCTGCCACCTCGATGGCGGCAAGGTGGTCGGTTACGAGGCGCTGATCCGCTGGAACCATCCGCAACGCGGCGTGCTGCGCCCCGCCGACTTCCTCAAGATCGCCGAGGACAGCGGCCTGATCGAAGCGATCGACTGGCGCATGTTCGAGTTGAGCTGCACTCATCTGATGCGCGACGGCGCGGCCGACACCTTCATGACGATCAACGTGTCGGCGCTGCACCTGCGCCATGCCGATTTCGACGAGCGGCTGATCGCCCTGCTGGAACGCACCGGCCTGCCACCCGCGCGGTTGATCGCCGAGGTCACCGAAGGCGCGTTGCTGGACAACCCCGAACGCGTGCGCGCCACGCTGGAACGCTTGCGCGCTGCCGGCGTCGGCGCCGCACTGGACGATTTCGGCACCGGCTACTCATCGCTGAGCTACCTGCATTCGCTGCCGCTGCGGATGCTGAAGATCGACCGCGCCTTCGTGCACGAGCTGGACAAGGGCGCCAACACCAACAGCACCACGGTGGTCGCGGCGATCCTGGCGCTGTCGCGCGCACTGGGCATCGAGGTGATCGCCGAAGGCATCGAAACCGACGTGCAATACGGCGCGTTGCAGGCGATGGGCTGCGAGCTGGGGCAGGGCTACCTGATGGGTTATCCCTCGCCCATCGCGCACTGGCTGGCGTCCGAGAGCGCCTGACGCCCGCGCGGCATCACGAATCCGTCAGCAGCGGCGGCCTAATCTGGCGAAAAACCCGGAGAAGCGCCATGACCCGTCCACCCGCTGACCGCAAGCACGGCACCGGCGACCGCAACGAGGGCGACGTCGCCAAGCATGACGAGAAGCTGCAGGATCGCCGCGACGACAAAAAGGAAGAAGGCGCCCGGGAAGTAAAGCGCCAGTCGCATCACGACATGGGCATCGAGCATCCCTGAAACGGTGGACGACCGCTCACCTGCGCGGTGGCGCGAAAACATCCGCGACGTGCGCGGTAATCAGGCGGCGGCGACGATCTGACGCAGCGCCTGCTCGAAGGCCTCGGGCGGTTGCCCGCCGGAAATCAGGTGCTGGCCGTTGACGATCGTGGCCGGCACCGAACGGATGCCGCGTGACTGGAAGAACTGTTCCTGCGCGCGCACGTCGTCGGCGTATTCATCGCCGGCGAGAATCTGCCGCGCACGCTCCGCATCAAGCCCCGCTTCAACGGCCAGCCGCAGCAGCGTGTCGTGCGCGCTGACGTCCTCGCCATCGGTGAAATACGCGCGCAGCAGGATCTTTTTCAACGCGATCTGCCGGCCTTCGAGCTCCGCCCAATGCAGCAGCCGGTGCGCATCGAACGTGTTGTAGACGCGGCTGCGCCGGTCCATGTTGAAGGTGAACCCCAGCGCGGCGCCGCGCTCGCGGATCATCGCGCGGTTCGCGTCGATCTGCCCGGCCGAACTGCCGTACTTGCGCACCAGATGCTCGGTGGAATCCTCGCCTTCGGGAGCCATCTGCGGATTCAACTCGAACGGCTGGAAGTGGATTTCGGCGGCCACCTCGCCATCGAGCTTCGCCAGCGCCTGCTGCAAGGACGCCAGCCCGATCGCACACCACGGGCAGGAAACGTCGGAGACGAAATCGATGCGGACGGAGGCGGGAGCGGTCATGGTCTTTCTGCCAGTGGAGTGAACAGACACGAGATTGGGGATGGGGCTGGCAGCTTCAAGGCGTTGCAGCGATGCCCATTGCAGGGGTCGCGGCGAATCAGGCATCGCCCATTGCACGGCGCCGAGCAGGCTTTGCGACGATCTTCATGGCAACCACAGGCGTGTGTGCGTGCGGCCTTGGGCGAGGGGCAGCTCAACGTTTGCCGATCGACGTTGCTGATCGACGATCAGGCTCTCTTGCCAGCCGTTTGACGGTATCGGTCATGCCGCTTGCCACACGGTCGAACAGCTCCGCAGGGAAATCCTGCGGCAAGCGCTTTGCAATGGCATCAAGTGCCTGCGGAGTGCGGTCGATGAGGTCCTCGAGCATCGCCGAAATACGATCGCCGAGACCCAGGCTTTCGGCCATGCCGACCCAATGCCAGCGATGGATGTCGTGAATCAGGTAGTGACGGTTGCCGCCTTCCACCGCCATCGCCAGTCGCGCCTTGCGCGCATCCATGCGGTTTGCGCCGCGGCCCTGGATGGGCCAGGTGGACAGGATGTCGTACAGGGGCGTGCGTCGATAGCGCCCGCCGGCGAGCAGGGTGAGGCTGAAATTCTTGGCGTGGCCGTCGGTGGCGCCCATGATCCAGAACACTATTTGCGTCCGGAAGAAGTTTTCGCGGTCTGTGTCGGCGTTTTCGGAACCGCGCAGGACATCCATGATCTGACGAATACCCGGACCGCCGTCGCTTTCGTACTTGCGGTTCGGCGGCAATCCGGTGACCTGGCAGAAATCCTCCTGCGGAATGCGCAACCAATGGCCATCGCGTGCGCGAACGCGATCGAAGCGCTCGACGATCAGGGCCGTCTGGTCTTCGAAACGGCCAATTTCAGCATGGGCAACGGGCAGGCCGTATCCGCGCACCAAGGCCATGCAAAGCCATTCCAGTTCGACCGACATGCGCATGTCAGCCTGCACATTGCCGACCAATCCCAGGGGCAATTTGAAAATGTGGGTGGATGGCGTGGCGCCGTGCGGAATACACCAGCGTCCGCGATGCCGCAGCAATGCGGTCTTTTCCTGCGCACCGGCAATCGACAGGCGAAACGCGTCGTCGTCGACCGTCTGGCCCGGGTATCGGGACAGCGTGGTGTTGCGCAATACGTCCGCGACCCCCGCTTCATTAAGCGACGTGGCCTCGATGCGACGGATGTCGCCCGGGTCCATTCCTGCGGGCAGCAACTGGATGGCGCCGACGCAGTCGCGGCCAATCGCGGCCAGCAGGTCGAAGGGGGCGGTGGAGCGCGCGCCATGGCGATCGCGCAAGCGTTGCAGGATGCGCTCGTTGTCCGGAATCAGGTTCTCGAAGTAGGCGGCGACCTTGTCGCCGCGCAAGACTGATATGTCATTGCTGCGTCCATGGGCGTGTCCGAACGGCAACGACAGTGACAACGGGCGTCCTGCTTCGGACTGGATCCAGCGGGCGTCGTAGGTCAGCCGATCGGCGACACCCCTGGAGCGCTCCCAGGCTCCGACGTACTGGCCGTTCATCCACAGGTCCAGGGCCAGCGAGCGCGGCGTGGTTACCACTCCGGCGCGCCTGCGTCGCGCAAGTTCATCGTGGGTTTGTCCTGCAGAAGCAGTTCGAGTCCCAGGACCTGGCATAGCCGGTGGATCCGGTCGAACGAGACCCGGGCGGCATTGTTCTCCAGCTTGGATACGGCCTGGGTGCTGATGCCGAGTTGCCGCGCGATGTCGGTTTGGGTCAGACCGCGACTCAGTCGGGCACTACGCAGAATGTCGCCCAACTGAGTGGGGAGAAGGATGGGCGTCGAATGCATGAACTCAACCTATAGGTTGATATGATGATATTCAACTTACAGGTTTAAATGAGGCATTTCAACCCTCGTGTTGAAGTTACGCGGACAAGCCCCGCGCCGCGATATCCCGCGCCACCGCCTCGGCCACCTTGATCCCGTCCACGGCGGCGGAAAGAATGCCGCCGGCGTAGCCGGCGCCTTCACCGGCGGGATACAGGCCGCGGGTGTTGAGGCTTTGCAGGCTGTCGTTGTCGCGCTCGATGCGCACGGGCGAGGAGGTGCGCGTTTCCACACCGGTGAGGATGGCGTCGGGCATCGCGTAGCCGCGGATCTGCCGTTCGAACGCGGGCAGCGCTTCGCGGATGGCGGCGATGGCGTAGTCGGGCAGCGCGCTGTCCAGGCTGCCCAGCGTCACGCCCGGCTGGTACGACGGTTGCACGTCGCCGAAGTCGCGCGAGGCGCAGCCGGCGAGGAAATCGCCCACGAGTTGCGCGGGCGCACTGTAGTTTTCGCCGCCCAGGAAATAGGCGTGACTTTCCAGTGCGCGTTGCAGCGCGATCCCGGCCAGCGGACCTTCGCCGTACGGCGCGAAATCGGCAGGCTCGATGCCCACGACCACCGCGGCGTTCGCGTTGCGCTCATTGCGCGAGTACTGGCTCATGCCGTTGGTGACCACGCGGCCGGGTTCGCTGGTGGCGGCGACCACGGTGCCCCCGGGGCACATGCAGAAACTGTAGACCGAGCGCCCGCCTTTGCCGTGATGCACCAGCTTGTAATCGGCCGCGCCGAGCATCGGATGGCCGGCCTGCGGCCCGAAGCGGGCGCGGTCGATCACCGACTGCGGATGCTCGATGCGAAAGCCGATCGAAAAGGGTTTGGCTTCGAGATACACACCGCGCGCATGCAGCATCTCGAAGGTATCGCGCGCGCTGTGGCCCAGCGCCAGCACCACGTGATCGGCGCGGATCTGCTCGCCGCTGGCCAGGGTGACGCCACGGACCTGCTGCTGCCCATCCGCTGCCGGCTCCAGCAGCAGATCATCCACGCGCTGGCTGAAACGGATTTCGCCGCCCAGCGATTCGATCGTGGCGCGCATGTTTTCCACCATCGACACCAGCCGGAAGGTGCCGATGTGCGGCTTGCTGACGTAGAGGATTTCCTCCGGCGCGCCGGCCTTGACGAATTCGGTGAGCACCTTGCGACCGTGGTGCAGTGGGTCGCGGATCTGGCTGTGCAGCTTGCCGTCGGAAAACGTGCCCGCACCGCCCTCGCCGAACTGCACGTTGGATTCCGGATGCAATTGGCGCTTGCGCCACAGGTCCCAGGTGTCCCTGGTGCGCTCGCGTACTTCCTTGCCGCGATCGAGGATGATCGGGCGAAAGCCCATCTGCGCCAGGATCAATCCGGCAAACAGGCCGCAGGGGCCGAAGCCGATCACCAGCGGGCGGTGCTCGATGCGCGGGGGCGCCTTGGCCACGAAGTGGTAGCCGGTGTCGGGCGTGGGGCGTACATGCGTATCGTCGGCGAAGCGTTGCAGCAGCTCGGCCTCGCGTGGCGTGTCGATATCCAGCGCGTAGATCAGCACGATCGCGCCGCGTTTACGCGCGTCGTAGCTGCGTTTGGCGACGGCGTAGCCGGCCAGTTCGGCAGCATCCAGGTGCAGGCGCTTGCGGATAGCTGCCACGAGGTCCGCCTCGCTGTGATCCAGCGGCAGCTTGAGGTCGGTCAGTCGCAGCATGGGCCAGCAGTCCGCAGGTGAAAGTCGGTGTGCGGATTTTCGCAGATATCACCGGTGGGAGCGGCTTCAGCCGCAATGCCATTGCTTTTGGGCTGCGAAGCAAGAGCATCGCGACTGAAGTCGCTCCCACAGATAACTGCCCTACCGGAGCAGTCAGGGTTGTTTGTCACGCCTGGCCGACGAAATCCGCCTTGCCGATCTCGGTGCCCGCCTCGCGCAGGATGTTGTACGCGGTGGTGCAGTGGAAAAAGACGTTCGGGATCAGGAAGTGCAGCAGGTACGCCTGGCCTTCGAAATTCAGTTCGCCACTGCGCATTTTCAGGTGGATGGCGCGGGTTTCGCTGCCGTCGATCTGCTCGGGCGTGAAGCTCTTGATGTAATCGGTGGCGCGCGCGATGCGGTCGTACGCCTGGGCCAGCGTGGTTTCGTTGTCCTCGAAGCTCTGCGGTTCCACGCCGGCCAGTCGGGCCATGCCGCGGGTCGCCATGTCGCAGGCGATCTGCACCTGCTTGATCAGCGGCAGCATGTCGATGATCAGTCGCGTCTGCAGCAGGGCTTCGTCGGTGACGTTCTTCGCCTTGGCGTGGGCCTCGCCCTTTTTCAGCACGTGGGTGAGGTTGCCCAGGGCGCGGATGAAGACGGGGGCGGAGGCTTGGTACATGGACAGGGTCATGGTTGTTCCCGGGGTTCGTGAAGAAGGGGAGCGGTCACCGCCGGCGGTGGATGCCGGGTGACGCGGGCGGCAATCACCAGGCCCACCAGCATCAGCGTGGCCGAAAGCACAAAGGCTACACCGGGCAGATGGATCGACGCGGACGGCGCGATCGACAGCGCAAAAACCTGCGCGAAAAGATACGGCCCGAAGATGCCCGCAAAACTGCCCAGGCTGCCGATCGCGCCTTGCAAGCGGCCTTGTTCGGAGGGCTCCACGTGCTGGGTCATGATCGACTGGATCGGCGGCATCGCCAGCCCCCACAGCGCCAGCAGCGGAATGCCGAACAGGAACATGCTGCCGCTGTCAGCCACACCCATCACCAGGAACGCGCCGACGCCGAACGCCATGCCGGCCAGCAATACGCGGCGCTCGCCGAAGCGCGGCGCCAGCTTGCCGGTCAGCACCGCCTGCACGAAACCGTCGCAGGCGCCCACCAGCATCAGCACATAGCCCACCGCCTGCGGACCCCAGCTGTAGCGGTAATCCGCGTACAGCACGAACACCGTCTGCAACACGTAATGCGCCAGGTAAACCAGAAACAGCACCACCGCCAGCCCGAACACCTGCGGCTGGCGACGCAGCAGCTTCAGCGCGCCGAACGGGTGCGCGCTGTGCAGTTCGATGCGCGCGGTGCGACGTTCCTTCGGCAGCGACTCCGGCAGGATGAAACAGCCGTACAGGAAGTTGCACAACGCCAGCGCGGCCGCCACCCAGAACGGCAGCCGCAACGCGATGCCGCCCAGAAAGCCACCCAGCCCGGGCCCGATGATGAAGCCCAGCCCGAACGCGCTGCCCAGGATGCCGAACGCGGCCGCGCGCTTCTCCCTGGGCGTAATGTCCGCGATATACGCATTGGCGGTGCTGAAGCTGGCCGCCGTCATGCCCAGCAGGATGCGCGCCACGAACAGCAGCCACAGCGTGGGCGCCAGCGCCAGCACCACGAAATCCACCGCCAGGCCCAGGTTGGACATGAGGATCACCGGCCGCCGTCCGAAGCGGTCCGACAACGCGCCCTGCACCGGCGAAAACACGAACTGCACGACTGCGAACACGGTGCTGAAAATGCCCACCCACCACGCCGCCTTGGCGATGCCGCCACCGGCCAGCTGTTCGATCAGGTGCGGCAACACCGGGATGATGATGCCGAACGCCAGCATGTCCAGCAGCACGGTGACGTAGATGAAGGCCAGCGCGGCGCGGTGGCGAGGGGCGGTCGGCAGGCTCATGGGGTGGCGCAGGAAAAGAAGCGCACGATAGCGGAATCATCGCGGCATGGCGCACTCGTGTTTCGCAGGGCGAGGTTGCCGCGGCTTCGCGCCTGTGGGAACGGCTTCAGCCGCGATGCTCCGGGCTTTGTCGCCCGGAAGCCAAAGAGCATCGCGGCTGAAGCCGCTCCCACAGAACGGGCGCAGCCAATGTCCCACCACGGACGTTTCCGCTGTCCGGCGGCTAGCGCGGCGGTTGGGCCAGTTCCTTCGCGCTCAGCGAACCGTCGCCGTTGCGATCCAGCCGATGGAACTGCGCACCCAGGTCGGCCTGGAACGCCGCCAGGCTGCGTGGCGTGTGGCGCGGGCCGGGGGGCAGCTCGCCGGCATCGAGCAGGTTGTCGCCATTGCGGTCCATGCGGCGGAAGCCGGCGCTCAGGTAATCCACGTATTCCGCCTCGCTGATGCGGCCGTCGCCATTCGCATCGATCATGGCCAGGTAGCCGGACGGCGTGGCGGGATAATCGCGCCCGTGGACAGCGCCGGCGCAGCAGAGGGAAAGCAGCAGGATCAGCGGTAGGCGCATCGGCGCATTGGATCAGGTTGGTCGTGCGCTTGCCAGACCGATGCCATCAGCCGGCATCGGTGACATTCGCCACGGTTCGCATGGCGTCCAGCGTGGCCACCCGATTGCGGCCGGCGCTTTTGGCCGCGTAAAGCGCGCGGTCGGCACGCCGAACCAGGGTGCCGGGGCTTTTGTCCTCCGCCTGCCGCACGGCGGCACCGATCGACACCGTGACCCGCTGCGGCTCGCCATCCAGCATCACCTGGATGGTGGACACCGCCGTGCGCAGCCGCTCGGCCAGCATCAGCGCGTCGTCGATGCCGGTGTCGGGCAGCAGCACCAGAAACTCCTCGCCGCCCACGCGGCCCAGCACGTCGCCCTCGCGCAGGCAGCGGCCGATACCGCGGGCCAGCGTGGCCAGCATGCGATCACCGCCGGCGTGGCCGAAGCGGTCGTTGATCGCCTTGAAATGATCCACGTCGATCATCAGTACGGCGCCGGAATGCGGCGTGGTCCGCTGGAAAAGCTCCTGCGCCATTTCGTCCAGCGCAAACCGGTTGAGCATGCCGGTGAGCGCATCGGTACGCGCCAGGCGCCGCAATTCTGTCTGCGCGAGTTCGTTGTACATCAGCAGGAATCCGACGCTGGCGAACACCGGCTCCATCGCGCTGTAGATCATCTGCGCGATATTGCCCGGCGTGGCGGCCAGCAGGCCCGGTGTCGGCACGTCGCCGAATACCAGTTCGCACACGCGGAAAAACCAGCCCGCCGCTGCACCCACCAGCACCAGCAGCATCACCCGCTGCGCGGTCGATCCGCCCCGTCGCAGCGCATGCCGCAGCGGCCACAACAACAACAGCAGGAAGCCGCCCAGCGACACGGTCGCGATATACACCCGCATCGGATAATCCGGCTGCACCTGGGCGAACCACACGATGCCGAGCCAGCCGCCGATGCCGATGGCCGCCAGCAGGCCGCGTCGCGGCGGCACGCCCAGCAGCAGGCGCAACGCCCGCGCCGTCTCGGCGTAGGAGATCATCAATACGCCGTTGGCCAGCACGATCGACAGCCAGTCGCTGATCTGGTTGCGCGCACCCATCAGCGCCCAGCCCAGCGCCTGCAACACCAGCACCGTGCCCCAGATGCGCAGGCTCTGGCGCGCCACGCCGGTATAGGCGCGGGTGGCGGCAAGCAGCAAAGGCGCCAGCAGCAAGGCCTGCAGCGCGCCGACCAGGCTCAGGGTGACCAGATCAATGTGCACGGTGGGGAGGGCAGGGCGGCCGTCGTTACAGCCGATGGCTCCTCATCGGCCGGCGCCGGAAAATCTTCAGTGATGACCGCCCTGCAGGCCGATGAACTGCAGAAACTCCATGCGCGTGCGGGCGTCGTCGCGAAACGAGCCCAGCATCTGGCTGGTCACCATCGACACGCCGCGCTTGTGCACACCGCGGGTGGTCATGCATTCGTGGCTGGCGTCGATCACCACCGCCACGCCGGCCGGCTGCAGGGTTTCCTGGATGCAGTGGGCGATTTGCGCGGTGAGCTTCTCCTGCACCTGCAGCCGCCGCGCAAAACCATCCACCACGCGCGCCAGCTTGCTGATGCCGACCACGCGATTGGTCGGCATGTAGCCCACGTGAGCGCGGCCGATGATCGGCGCCAAGTGATGCTCGCAGTGGCTTTCGAACTGGATATCGCGCAACACCACCATCTGGTCGTAACCGCCCACCTCCTCGAAGGTGCGCAGAAGGAATTCAGCCGGGTCGGATTCGTAGCCGGAAAACCAGTCGCGGTAGGCCTTGGCCACGCGCTTGGGCGTGTCGATCAGGCCTTCCCGCGCCGGATCGTCGCCGGCCCAGCGCAGCAGTGTGCGGACGGCCTCTTCGGCCTGCTCGCGGGTGACATCGGGTTGGTTGGCGTGGTCGCTCATGCCGGATCCTTGGGTGATCGAGCGAGCAGTTTACCCGCATGCGGGCTGGGTCTGGCCGTGGTGCACCCGCCGTCCGCCGCAGAAGGCGCTACCTGCCCCTCAATCGTCGCCCGCTTCCTCGGTGCCATCGTTCAAGGCCGGCATGTCTTCCAGCAACGCCTCGCCGGCGCCGCCGGACAACGATTCCACGTCGCGCAGCTTGCGTTCGATGGCACGGGTGCGCTGGCCGGCGCTGTCGATGCTGTTGCGGGCCGCGTCGAGTTGTTTGCGGGTCTTGTCCAGCACCGTGCCGAACTTGCCGAATTCGTTCTTCACCGCGCCCAGGATTTTCCATACCTCGCTGGAGCGCTTGGCGATGGCCAGGGTGCGGAAGCCCATCTGCAGGCTGTTGAGCAGGGCGCTCAGGGTGGTGGGGCCGGCGACGGTGACGCGGTGGTCGCGTTGCAGGTTTTCGAACAGGCCGGGACGGCGGATCACTTCGGCGTAGAGGCCTTCGGTGGGCAGGTACAGCACGGCGAAATCGGTGGTGTGCGGCGGCGCCACGTATTTGCTGTGGATGCGCTTGGCTTCCTCGCGCACGCAGAGCTCCAGCGCGCGGCCGGCCGCCAGCGCGGCGTCGGCGTCGGACGCTTCCTGCGCGTCGAGCAAACGCTGGTAATCCTCCACCGGGAATTTCGCGTCGATCGGCAAATAGACGTGGTCGCCCTCGTCCTGGCCCGGCATGCGGATGGCGAACTCCACCCGGTCGTTGCTGCCCGGCACGGTGATTACGTTGGAGGCGTATTGCTCGGCGGTGAGCATGTCTTCCAGCAGTGCGCCCAGTTGCACTTCGCCGAAGATGCCGCGTTTCTTCACGTTGGTCAGCACGCGCTTGAGATCACCGACGCCGGTGGCCAGGTTCTGCATTTCGCCCAGGCCGCGTTGCACCGCTTCGAGGCGTTCGGACACCAGCTTGAACGATTCGCCCAGCCGGGTTTCCAGCGTGGCGTGCAGTTTTTCATCCACGGTGGCACGCATCTGCTCCAGCTTGGCGGCGTTGTCCTGCTGGATCGCGCCGAGCTTGGCTTCCAGCGTGGCGCGCATCTCGCCCATGCGCTTTTCGTTGTCGGCGGTGAGCGCGGCCAGCCGTTGCTGTTGCTGCTCGCCCAGCCGGTTGAGCGTGGCGGCGACTTCCTCGCGGCCCTTGCGGGCGTCGTCGATCAGCCGCTGGGTCAATGATTGCAGGCCGTTGTCGGTGCGTTCGGTGAGCTGGGTCAGGCGCTGGGCGAAGCTTTCGATGCGCTCGGCCTGCTGTTGCGAGGCGTTGCCGAGCTGCTCGCCCAGATGGCCGCGAAAGCGGTCGAAGCCCTGCTGCAGTTCCTCGCGGCCGGCGCGTTGCTCCTCGCGCAGGGTGCGTTCTACGCGGGCGCTGTCGTCTTTCAGCGCGTCGAGCTTGGCGCCGAGGCCGGGATCGCCGCGGCCGCGCAGCAGCGCCACCACCTGAAGCAACAGCACGGCGGCGACCAGCACGACGAGGAGAATCAGCAGGATCTGGATGAGCGGCATGGAACGTTTTCCCGGGTTGATGCATCCAGTGTACGTCGCGCCGTCTCACCAGCTGCGTCGGGCTTGCCGCTTCGCCGCCGTCACATAGGCGCATCATGGGCTGACGTCAGCCAGGAGAACATCATGGAATACGTACACGATTACCTGATCATCGGCGGCGGCATGGCGGCCGACGCGGCGGCCAAGGCCATTGCCGAGGTCGAGCGCGGCGCGAACATCGGCATCGTGGGCGACGACCCCTCGCCGCCGTACCAGCGCCCGCCGCTGAGCAAGGCGTTGTGGAAGGGCGACAAGTCGCCGGCGGACATCGACCTGGCCACGGCGAAGACGGGGGCGAGCTTCCACCTGGGCCGGCGCATCGTCTCGCTGGACCGCGAGGCCCACGTGGCACGCGACGCGCAGGGGGATACGTATCGCTATCGCCGCCTGCTGCTGGCCACGGGCGCCACGCCGCGCAGGCTGGGATTCGATGGCGGCGAGCGGCTGATCCATTACCGCACCCTGGCGGATTACGAGGCGTTGCGCCGGTTTGCGAAACCCGGCGCGCATATCGCGGTGATCGGTGGCGGTTTCATCGGCAGCGAACTGGCCGCGTCGCTTTGCGGCATCGGCTGCAAGGTGACGATGCTGTTCCCCGGCAAGTCGATCGGCGCGGGTCGTTACCCGGACGGCTTGTGCGCCTATCTCGATGCCTACTATCGCGAGCACGGCGTCGCATTGCGTGCCGACACCAAGGTGACCGGCGGCCGTGCCGTCGACGGCGGGGTGGAGCTGGAGCTGCCCGCGGGAGAAACGCTGCGCGTGGACGCGGTGGTGGCGGGCATCGGCGTGACGCCGGATACGGCCCTGGCCGAGCAGGCCGGCCTGGCCGTCGACAACGGCATCGTGGTGGACGCGCAGTTGCGCAGCAGCGACGCGGACATCTGGGCCGCCGGCGACGTGGCCAATTTCCACAGCGTGGCGCTGGACCGGCGCCTGCGGGTGGAGCACGAGGACGCGGCCATCGGCATGGGCCGGCACGCCGGCCGCGCCATGGCTGGTGTCGCCGAGGACTATGTCACGCAGCCGTTCTTCTACTCGGATCTGTTCGACCTGGGCTACGAGGCGGTGGGCCTGCTCGACACCCGCTTGCAGGTGGTCGAGGACTGGCGCGAGCCCAACCGCGAGGGCGTGATCTATTACCTCGATGGCGGCCGTGTGCGCGGCGTGCTGCTGTGGAACGTGTGGGACCAGGTCGACGCCGCTCGCGCCTTGCTGGCCGAGCCCGGCCCGTTCGACGCGGCGAGTTTGCGCGGGCGGTTGCCGGCAGCGGGCTAGGCGTAGTTCATCCGCCGCGACGGGCAAGCCGCAGCTGCCGGCGCAGATAGCGCAGCGTGTGTTGTTCCAGCTGGCGCGGATGGGCCGCCACGGCGGGCGCGATGGCCCGTTGCAGGCTGCCGTCCTGCCAGCCCTGCAGGATCAGCGGGTGGATGTAGGAGGCGCGGCACACCGCCGGCGTATTGCCGAGGATCGCCGCCACTTCCTTGATCGCCGCGGCCAGCGCGCTGCGTATCGCACGCTCCCCGCCGGTCTCCGGCAGCGGCGTGCGCGCCAGCACACCGGCCGCGTTCACGGTGCCGCCCCAGGTGCGGAAGTCCTTGGCACTGAAGTCCTCGCCGCAAGCCTCATGCAGGTACTCGTTCACCTCGCCCGAATCGATCGGCTGCCGTTGGCCGTCGTCGTCCAGGTACTGGAACAGGCGCTGGCCGGGCAATTGCTGCACGCGGCGCACGATGCGCGCCAGGCGGCGGTCGCTCAATTCCACTTCCTGCTCCTGGCCGCTCTTGCCCCGAAACGCGAAACGCAGGCGGCCGCGTTCGGCACGCACGTGGCGCGAGCGCAGGGTGGTCAGCCCGTAGCTCTTGTTGTCGCGTGCATAGCCTTCGTTGCCGATGCGGATCAGGGTGTCGTCGAGCAGGCGCACGACCAGGGCCAGCACCTTTTCGCGCGGCAGGCCGGGGCGGGCCAGATCGCGGCGAACACGTCGCCGCAGCGCCGGCAGTGCGGCACCGAAGGCCAGCACCCGATCGAACTTGCCGTGGTCGCGCAGCGCCCGCCATTGCGCGTGGTAGCGGTATTGCTTGCGCTGGCGTGCATCGCGGCCGGTGGCCTGCAGGTGGCCGCGCGGGTTGGCGCAGATCCACACGTCGGCATACGCCGGTGGAATGGCCAATGCGCGGATGCGTTGCAGAGGTTCCTTGTCGCGGATACAGCGGCCATCGGCGTCGCGATAACTGAAGCCCTTGCCGCAACGTTGCCGGCGGATGCCGGGTTGATCGTCGTGGACGTAGACGAGGCCGGCGGCGCGCACTTCGCGGCGCAGGGCGGGGTCGATGTCATCGGGAGAGCTGGCCATGCGCGGATGGTGCGCGGGGCCACGGTCAAGCCGATGTGAGCCTCACTCCACCCGGCAGAACACCGCCTTCAGATAGCGCCCCTCGGGCACATCGGTGCGGAAAGGATGGTCGGCGCCGGCGCCGCGCACTTCGAGTACCTGGATCTCGCGGCCGGCGTTGAGCGCCACCCGGCGCAGCATTTCCAGGAACTCGCTTTCGCCCACCAGGCCGGTGCACGAGCAGGTCAGCAGCAGGCCACCCGGCGCGATGATGTCCAGCGCCATGCGGTTCATCGCGAAGTACTTCTTCAGTGCGTCCATCACCTTGCTGCGGTCGCGGGTGAGCTTGGCGGGGTCCAGGATCACCGCGTCGTAGCGCTCGCCGCGGGCCACGGCCGCGCGCACCCAGTCGAAGATGTCGGCTTGTTCGAACGTCACCGCCACCTTGTTGGCCTGCGCATTCGCGCGGGCGACTTCCAGGATGCCCGCGTCCAGATCCACACCGACCGCCTCGCGCGCACCGGCCGCCATCGCATGCACGGCAAAGCCGCCGGCGTTGCAGCACAGGTCGAGCACGCGGCGGCCTTTTGCCAGCTCGGCGAAGCGCTTGCGGTTGTCGCGCTGGTCGGCGAAGAAACCGGTCTTGTGGCCGGAGCCCGGTGCGGCGTGGAAGCGCAGGCCGTGCTCATGCACCTCGAACGCCGGCGGCACGTCGGGGCTGCGCACGTCGAACGATTCCTGCTTCTGCACATGCGATTCGGCGAACCAGTACAACTGCGCGCCGGGGAAGTGCGTGAGCAGCGCGGCGTGGATGGCCTCGCGGAACTTCCACATGCCGGCGGCGAAATATTCGATCACCAGCACGTCGGCGTAGCGGTCGACGATCAGGCCGGAAAGCCCGTCGCCCTCGCTGTGCACCACGCGCCAGGCGTCGCTGACCGCATCGAGCTGCAGCCAGTCGCGGCGCAATTGCACGGCGCGGGCAATGTGGGAGGCGATCCAGTCGGCGTCGATGCTGGCCTCCGGGTGCGTGTCCAGCAGGCGCAGCGCGATGCGCGCGTGGCCGTTCCAGAACGCGCGACCCACGAAACGGCCCTTCGCGTCATGCACCTCGACCACGCTGCCCGGCGGCAGTTTCGATTCGGGCTTGTGGATCTGTGCCGACCACACCCACGGATGGCCGGGGCTGCGGTCGGATTTCAGGCGGATGACGGGGAGGCTGGCGGGAGTATTCATCCGGCCATGATAGCTGGTGCCCTCGGCTCCTCCCCCTGCGTTGCAGGGAAACGAAAGTGCGGGCCGTGACGCTCCTCCCCCTGCGTGCAGGGGGAGGTTGGGAGGGGGTTGCTTGCGCTGGCGGGGAAGATCAAGAGCGACCCCTCCCCAGCCCTCCCCTGCGAGCAGGGGAGGGAGCGAAAGCGTGGTGCCCCTGGCTCCTCCCCTGCGAGCAGGGGAGGGAGTTAGTGCGCTCAGCGCAGTCGCAGCACCAGCCACGACAGCAGCGCCAGCAGGTTGAGGCCCAGGCGCGATACCGCGGGGCCGGCTACCGCCAGCACGAAGCCCTGACTGCCCGCGTGCCAGTCGATGCCCAGCCGCGGCGTGGACTGCAGCGTGGCAAACACGTTGACGAAGGCGCCGCTGTGCAGCGCATAGCTGAACACCGGCGTGGCGATCAGCGGCAGTTGCAACAGTTGCGCCCAGCGCGACCATTGCACGCCCTGTTCGCTGCCTTCGAGCAGCAGCACGCCGGCCACCAGCACGAAGCCGAATACCAGCAGGCCGATCAGCGCCAGCACGCTGTCGTGGGTGGAACCGAGCGGCAATAGCCGGCGCAGCATCGTTATCGTGCCGTACAGGCCGCCAGCGACTTCGAACATGCCGATCAGGCGAAACAGAAGAGTGCGCACGCTGAGGTCCTGTCCAAAAAAGAGAGCGAGCTTAGCCGATGCCGCCGCGTGCGGTTACGCCATCAATACGCCGCGTGCTTCCTCGACGATGACGTGGGGCACGAAGCGCGCCGTGTCCCTGGTGATCAGCGAACTGTCCTCGCGGATGCCGATGCCGCAGGCGCGATCGCCCACCACCCAGCTGCCGATCAACGGGTAGTGGCCGTCGAAGCGGGTCAGCGCATGGCAGGCCTGGCGGATGCACGGGCCATCGTCATACGGCCCATCGGTGTGCAGTTCGCAGCCGTCGTCCAGATGCATCGCGACGTTGGCGCCTTCGCGCGAATGCAGCGGCTTGCGCACCCAGCCGCGCGGCAGCGCGCCGCCGTTGTCGAACTCGGCCGGAAGCAGGTTCGGGTGGCCGCGGTGCGCCTCCCACAGCAGCGGCAGGATGCCCTTGTTGCTGAGCAGCGCCTTCCATGGCGGCTCGATCAACTGCAGGCCCGAGCGCGGCAGGTGCGCACCGAACGATTCGCGGAACATGTCTTCCAGCGGGTACAGCTTGAACAGGCAGCCGATGATGTTGTCGTCGAGATCGGTGAAGCGGCCGTCTTCGGACACGCCGATATCCTCGATCGCCAACGCGCCGCATTCGATGCCGGCCTGCAGCGCGCAGTCACGCAGGTAGTCCACGGTGCCCTGGTCTTCCATCGAGTCGCGTACCGCGGCGAAATGAAACGGCCGCGCGATGCCGCGCGCGATGGTGCCGAACGCTTCCACCAGGGTTTCGTAGATGGCGTTGAACTGGTCGCTGCCGGCGGGCAACTGGCCGCGCGCGAGCTGGTCTTCCAGCCATTGCCACTGGAAGAACGCGGCCTCGAACAGCGAGGTCGGCGTGTCGTAATTCAGCTCGTAGAGCTTGGCCGGGCCGGTGCCGTCGTAGGCGAAATCCATGCGGCCGTACAGGTGCGGCTGGCGTTCGCGCCAGCTCTGCGCGATCCAGTCGCGGTACGGCTCGGGGATCGCCAACTGCTGCATGTGCTGTTCGCTGTCGACGATGCGGTCGACCATGTCCAGCGCCATCGTGTGCAGCTCTTCGGTCGGCGCTTCGAGGTCATCCTCGATCTCGCGCAGGCTGAAGGCGTAATACGCCGACTCGTCCCAGTACGGCGCATCGTCGATGGTGTGGAAACCGAAGCCGCACGCGGCGGCCTTGTCGCGCCAGTCGGGGCGCTCGGCCGTGGCGATGCGGCGCATCAGCCGCCGAAGCCGCGGCTGTGGCCGGCGCTGCCGAAACCGGAACGGCTGGTGGTGACGGCGCGGTTTGGCGTGGCGCTGATCGGCACCATCGCCGTGCGGCTGCCGCCGCGGTACACACCGCCGCTCGCGCCGGCGGCGGCCGGGCGCTGCCAGCCGCCGTTGCTGTCGCGGAACGCCGGGCCGCTATTGAAGCCGTTCATCGGCGCGCCGTTGCGCGACAGCATTTGCGACAGGAAGAAGCCGGTCATCAGCGGACCGAAGAACGAATGGCTGGCGCCGTCGCTGCGCTCGGCGCACTTCTCCTTGCCGTAGTCGGCCTCGCAGGCCTCGCGGTTGGCGAAACGCGGGGCAGTGGCTACCGCTTCCTTCTCTGCCTTGGCGAACGCCAGCTGGCAGGTATTGCTGTCATTGGTCTGTGCCACGCAGGCCTCGACCGAGGTGTACAGGCCTTCGCGCGCCGGACTTTCGCTGTCGCAGGCGGTCAACAGCAACGGGGCCGCGCTCATCAGCAACAGGGCGGCGGTCTTGGATCGCTTCATGGGAATGCTCGGCGGGGAGGGTATCCGGTCAAGCATGCCTGCTTGACCGCGCGGGGGAAAGCCCGGTTTTCGCGCGCGCCGCGTCTATTCCAGCGCGTCGGCCAGCTCGTGCAGGTCGGCCACGTGCTGCTCCCACCAGCGCGGTTCGGCGGCGAACGGGAAGGCGGCGGGGAAGGCGGGATCGGACCAGCGCGCCGCGATCCAGCCGGCGTAATGCAGTTGCCGCATCGCGCGCAAGACGGGGACCAGCGCCAGTTCGCCGTGATCGAAATCGCGAAATTGCTGGTAGCCCTCGAGTAGCGCGTCCATCGCCGCGTCCCCGCCGGCCAGCATCCACAGATCCTGCACCGCCGGGCCGCTGCGGGCGTCGTCGAAATCGACGAAATGCGGGCCGTTGTCGGTCCACAACACATTGCCCGGATGGCAATCGCCGTGCAGGCGGATCTGCCGCACGGCGCCCACGGCATCCTGTCGTTGCGCGATGGCGTTATCCAGCCGATGGGCTGCCGCGCGGTAATTGCCGTGCAGCGACGCGGGCAACAACGCGGAGGCGAGTACCGCCTGCATCGGTTGCCGCACCATCGTGTCGCGATCGAGCCGGCTGCGATGGACGAACGGCTCGCGCGCACCCACCACGTGCATGCGGGCGATCAGCCGTCCCAGCCATTGCAGTTGTTCGGCCGATTCCAGTGACGGCGCACGCCCGCCGCGTCGTGGTGTCAGCGCATAGCGAAAACCGTCGTGGTGCAGCAGCGTCTTTCCGTCGAACGCCAGTGGCGCTACGACGGGCAATTCGTCGTTCGCCAGTTCCTGCGCGAACGCGTGTTCCTCTTCGATCGCCGCATCGCTCCAGCGACCGGGCCGGTAGAACTTGACGATGACCGGCGTCGCCGGCTCGTCGTCGGTGGCCTCCAGCCCGACCTGCCACACGCGGTTCTCGTAACTGTTCAACGCCAGCAGCCGACCGTCGGGCCACAGGCCGCAGGCGCCGACGGCATCGAGCACCAGGTCGGGGCTCAGTCGGGCGTAGGGCGCTTGCGCGGTCATGGCGTGCCGCACCCCGAGAGGTTGGGCGGAGAGTGGCGAAGCGCGTTCAACGCGGCGCCACTACACGTGCCGGGATCACCGCCATGGTGATGCGCGAAATGCACACCAGCGCGTCGTTGTCGCCCTCGATGCGGATTTCCCACACCTGCGTGGTGCGGCCCAGATGCAGCATGCGCGCGGTGCCGGTGACGGTGCCTTCGCGCACGCCGCGGATGTGGTTGGCGTTGATGTCCAGCCCCACCGCCACTTCCTTCTCCGGGTCCAGCGTCAGCATCGCCGCGGTGCTGCCCAGCGTTTCGGCCAGCACCACCGACGCGCCGCCGTGCAGCAGCCCGTAAGGTTGGTGGGTGCGGTGGTCGACCGGCATGGTGCCCTGCAACCAGTCGTCGCCGATGGCGGTAAAGCGGATGCCCAGGGTCTCCATCATGGTGCCCTTGCTCCAGCCGTTGATACGGGCCAGATCGGTCGGCTGTTTCCAGATGCTCATCGTTGCTTCCTCTCGGTCGAAACCGTATTGTTGATCGCTGATATCGCTGCGGCAATGCGATACGTCACCTGTGTCGTTGTACCTACGCTGCCGCGTGCAGCGGATCATTCGGGGCTTGCCTTGTTTACCGTCACTCTCCAAGCGTCTGGCCGCCAGTTTCCCGTGGCCGTTGGTGAAACCGTATTGGGGGCGGCGCAACAAGCCGGAGTGGCCTTGCCCTATTCGTGCCGCGCCGGTGTGTGCGGCAGCTGCAAGGCGATCATGCTGGAAGGCAGCTGTGAATACCCCAGCAATCCACCCCTGGCGTTGAGCGCGGGCGAGCTGGCGCAGCACGCGATCCTGCCGTGCCAGGCGGTAGCCACCAGCGACATGCTGCTGCGCGCGCGTGAAGTCACCTCGGTTGAAGACATCGCCCGTCGCCAGCTCAGCGTGATGGTGGTGGAGAAATGGACACTGGCGTCCGGCGTGATCGGCTTGCGCCTGGTGCCGGCGCCGGGGGAGCGCCGTTTGTTGCGGTTGCCGGGCCAGTACCTGGATGTGGTGCTGGACGATGGCCAGCACCGTCCGTTCTCGATCGCCAACGGCCCGCAGGACGACGGCATGATCGAGCTGCACGTGCGCCACGTGAACGGCGGCGAGTTCACGTCATGGGTGGACGGCAAGCTGCAGGTCGGCGACCGCCTGCGCATCGAAGGCCCGCTGGGTACGTTCGTGCCGCGCGAGGATTCGGAGCGGCCGATGATCTTCATGGCCGGCGGCACCGGTTTTGCGCCGGTCAAGGCCATCGTCGAACATTTCATCGGGCTGGGTTCGCGCCGCCCGATCGATGTGTACTGGGGCGCGCGCAGCGCGGCCGACCTGTACCTGCGACCGCTGGCCGAGCGCTGGGCGGCAAGTACGCAAAACGTGCGTTTCCACGCGGTGATTTCCGGGGCCGACGTGGCTGCGGGCGAGCGGCCCGGCCTGGTGCACGAGGCGGTGCTGGCCGATCACCCCGACCTGTCCGGCCACGACCTCTACATGAGCGGCCCGCCGCCCATGATCGATGCCGGCCATCGGTTGTTCATGGAAGCGGGGCTGCCGGAAGAACGGCTGTACTACGACTCGTTCGATTACGCGCCCGAGGTGCTGGCGCGCATCATCACCGGTCGCGCGGGTTTCACCGGGTTCTGATCGGCATGGCCTGATCGGCGGCGCTGTTCGCCGCCAAGGGGCGGTTACTTGTTGCCCTTGGCCATCGGCAGCTGCGCGGCCTGCCAGGCCAGCACGCCACCGGCGAGGATGTGAACCTTGCTGAAGCCGGCCTTCACCAGCCGCTGCGCCGCCTTCGGCGCGTTGCCGCGGCCATCCTTGTCCATCACCACCACGGGCAGGTCGCGCGCGTTGGCGAGGTCTTTTTTCTCGGGGTCGAACTGGCTCATCGGCAGGTGCTTCGCGCCGGGCACGTGCCGCTTCTCGAAATCGTTGATCGCGGAGAGGTCGATCAGCAGCGGGCTTTCGCGGTTGATCAGCGCGGTCAGGCCGGCCGGGGTCAGCTCTCGCGTCTTGCTGAAAAGCATGCTGACCTGGATCACGATCAGCGCCAGCAGCAGGATCACGAACAAGGCCGACAAGGCCAGGTGGTTGCCAACAAATTCCGGCAGCTTGTGCAGTATTTCGTTCATCGTGTTTCCACAGGCGCGGCGACCGCGCGGGTTCGGGTGAACCGGCGATTATACGGGCAGCGTGGCGGCAGCGCCGCTTGCAGCCTAGTCCTGGGTAACGTTCGGCAGGCCGCTGGTGAGCCACCAGTGCTTCGCTTCCGGGTCGTAGCGCCAGGTCTGGCGGTCGATCACGGTGCGCTCGGACTGCGTGTGGATATTGATCAGGTGCAGTTGCACCACCTGTTGCACCTCGTTTTCCGCCACCACGCTCGGGCCGGCGCCCTCGTCGTAGTCGCTCACGCGCACTTGCTGGTAGCGCGCCATGTCCAGTGAGGTGGGCGGGTTCATCTGCAGCACCTTGGGGTCGACGAATTTCAGCGCGCTCTGGAAACTACCCCAGCGCAAGGTGGCGGCGTAGGCGTTGAGGGTGCTGGTCAGCGCGTCTTTGCGCTGGGCCGTGGCACAGCCGGCGAGCAAAACGACGGCGGCAACGACGATAAGGATGCGACGCATGGATGGCTCCCCCGGCAAGCGCGATACCCCGCATTCTGCCGCAAGACGTGCGTCGCTGCGCGCGGCCCTCAGTGCGTGCCGCCGGCGACGGCTGCCGACGCGGCACGGCGTTTGGCCACGAAGCGCGCGATCAGGGTGGCGGCGGGCTTGCCGCTGTCGCCCGGAATCACGCAGCTGACCTCGATGCGCGCCTTGCCGCGGCTGTCCAGCGAACGGAAGAAGCCGGCCCAGCCGACATCGACCGGCAAGCGGGCCACGCTGGTGAAGTCGGCCCACACCGGGCTCAGGTAACGCACCGTCGATTCGCCCACGAAAACGTCGCAATCATCGCCGCGCTGGCGCAGGGCCAGCTCGACCAGGGCCCAGCCGCTGAGGGTCATCACGCTCACCAGGCTGCCGCCGAACGCGCAGCCCTTGTCGTTGATGTTGGGTTGCAGCGGCGCGAACAGGGTGAGGCTGTCGGCGTCGTGGCCGCCGAGCTGCAGATCCATGGCCTTGGCCAGCGGAATCGTCGAGCGCATGAACTGGATCAGCTGCCGGGCCAGCAACGGTGTATCGGGCAAGGTCACGTCGGTGGAATCCAAAACGAAAGGAGCAAACCGCGTAGTGTAGGGCGCCGCTACACTGGTCACCATGATTATCGGTGAATCGAATCGCGTGCGCGCTGTTGCCGGTACGTCGCCGGCGGGGCCTTTGCGCGGCCGCACGGTGGTGATTACGCGCCCGGTGGGCAGTGGCGCCGCGCTCGCGCGCAAGGTGCGTGCGCTGGGCGGGCTGCCGTTGCTGCTGCCCGGGCTTGCCCTGCGCGCGGTGGCGGACGAGGCCGCAGCGCGCCGGGATTGGCAGGCGGCATGCGCCGGCGAAGTGCTGATTTTCACCAGTCCGGCGGCGGTGCGCTACGCCGTGGCGCTGGCGTCGCCGCGGACGGCCGCGTTGGTGCTGGCGGTGGGCCAGGGCACTGCCCGTGCATTGCGGCGCCACGGTTTCAACGACGTGCGTGCGCCACAACGGCAGGACAGCGAGGGCTTGCTGGCGCTAGCCGAACTGCGCGAACTGAATGGCCGCGCCGTCGCACTGATCAGTGCGCCCGGCGGCCGTGGCATGTTGCGCACGACCCTGGCCGAGCGCGGCGCCGCCTTGCGCGAAGTGCATGTCTATCGACGCGTGCCGGCGCGGCTGGACCGGCGCCATGTTGACGCCGTGCGGCGATTGCCGGTATCGGCGTTGCTGCTGCTGTCCAGCGCCGAAAGCTGGCACAACCTTGCCGCTGCGCTGCCGCCGAACGCGTTGCGCCACCTCTGCGCCGCCACCGCGGTGGTGAGCAGCGAGCGGTTGGCGGGCATCGCGGCCGCGGCCGGCTTTGCGCGGATCAGGCAAGCCGCTTCGGCGATGGCGGACGACCTGCTTGCGGCGGCCATGGGCCCATGAATTGCCGCTGTCTTCACGCCGGGTCGCCAGGCTGACAGGTTAAGGTCGCTGGCGGTAGCGATGGCGCGCGGTGTGTTGCCGGGCCGTCGATCCGCCACCCTTCCACGTCGAAAAAACGTGCGGCGTTTCGCGCTTCATCCTCGCTCGCTTTCTCTCTTCCAGCCTCTTAGCATGCCGTTATGACCACTCCAGACGAACCGATTGTGCCCGGCGATTCCCGCCCCGACCCCGTGCCGGCACGCCCCGCCCGAACTCCCGCCGCCGCGCGCCCCGCGCGCCCCGGTGGCGGCATGCTGGCGCTGGCGATCCTGCTGGCGCTGGTCGCCATCGCCGTGGCCGCGTATGTGGGCTGGCGGCAGTGGCAACAGGAGCAGGGCAGCGACGCCAGCCGCCGCGGCGCCGCGGCGCTGACCCAGCGCATCGATGCGCTGGAGACCACCGTGGCCACCATCAGCGGCGAGCGCGGCAGCGTCGACCATCGCCTCAACGAGGCGGCGCAGGTCAACCAGTCACTGCGCGAAAGCCTGCTCAGCCAGGCCCAGCGCACGCGGCACCTGGAGGACGCGGTGGCGCAGCTGGCCGAAAAGAGCCTGTCCGGCCATGACGCCATGCTGCTGGACGAAACCGAGTCGCTGCTGCGGATGGCCAGCGAGCGCTACACCCTGTTCCATGACGCGCAAGGTGCGGCCGCCGCGTACACGCTGGCCGACCAGACCCTGGCGGGCGTGGACGATGGCGCTTTCACCGGCCTGCGCCAGAGCATCGATGCCGAGCGCGACGCGCTGGCCAAGAGCCAGCCGGTCGATCTGACCAGCACCCTGCAGCAGTTGAATGCCTTGCGCGGCACGTTCACCCAGCTGCCGCTGAAACCGTTGGATACCGCCGCCTCGGCGCCGGCGGCGGATGGCTGGGCACGCATCGGTCGTGCGCTTGCCAGCGTGGTCAGCGTGCAGCGCGACAACGGTGCCCCGCTGGCCGTGGCCGACGCGCGCTTTGCGCGCGAGCTGACCGCGATCGACCTGGCCCAGGCGCAAGCGGCCCTGCTGGCCCATGACGGCAAGGCCTACGCCGAGGCGTTGCAGCGGGTGGACGCCAGCCTGTCCACCTGGTTCGACCCCGATGCCAATGCCGTGCAGCAGGCGCGAGCCACCATCAAGAAGCTCATCGCCGCGCGACCTGCTGGCGACGAGGTGGTGCTGGGCGCGGCGCTGATCGAGTTGCACAACCTGCGCGCCGTGCATGCGTTGAATGCGGGCGGCAGTGGCCCCGCCCATGCGGCCAGCAACGCGGTACCGGCGCGCTCGGGCAGCGCCGCGGCGGGCGGAGCGCGGCGATGAAGCTCTGGCGCTGGGTCCTGCTGCTGGTGGTCGTGGCGGCGCTGGCCGCCTTCGGCTGGCATTGGATTGCCGAAGATCCCGGCTACGTCCTGCTGCGCCTGCGCGGCTGGCGGGTGGAAACCACGGTGGTCGCCGCCGTGGTCATTCTGGTACTGGCGTGGGCCTTGCTCAGTCTTGCGTGGCGACTGCTGCGCTGGCCGTTCGGCGCGCTCTCGCGGCGCCATCGGCGGCTCAGCCAGCAGCGTCTGGGTGAAGGTCTCATCGCCCTTTTCGAGGGCCGCCATGGCGACGCCGAGCGCGATCTGAACCGCGCCTCGCGTCTGCCCAGCGTGCGCGGCCCGGCCCTGTTGGCGTCCGCCGAGGCTGCCTCACGCCGGGGCGAACACGGGCGCGCGCTGGAGGCGCTCAACCAGGCGGCGCAGTCGGCGCCGCAGGCGGCACGCGTGTTGCGGGCCCGCGTGTTGCGCCGCGAAGGCAAGTCGTCCGAGGCGCTGGCCCTGCTGGCGCCCGAGGCGGACAAGGGCAGCCTGGCGCCGGCCGGGTGGCGCGAACTGGCGCTGGCCGCGCTGGCCAGCGGCGACCTGCGCCGTGCCCGTGATGCGCTGACGCCATTGCAGAAGAGCGCCGCCCTGGGCGCGCGCGGTTACGCCGCGCTGGAAATCCAGGTGCTGTCCGCCACCATCAACGCCGCTGCCGATGGCGCCACGCTCAATGCACTGTGGTCGCAACTGCCCAAGGCACAGCGCCGCGTGCCCGCCATCATCGACGCCTATGCACGCCGCGCCGCCGCCTTCGGCCTGACCTTGCCGGCCATGGACGAAGTGGAATCCGCGCTGCGCCGCGAATGGTCGCCATTGCTGATCGAAACCTACGGCGCCTTGGCCGGCGAGGACATCGAGGCGCGCCTGCATCGCGCCGAGGGCTGGCTGGACGCGCACCCGAACGACGCGAACCTGCTGCTCACCCTGGGTCGCATGTGCGTGCGCCTGAAGCTGTGGGGCAAGGCGCATCAATACCTGAATCGCTCGCTGGCGCTCGCCCCGAGCGGTGCCGCATGGGAAGCCTCCGGCGACGCATTCGCGGGGCAGGGCGACTTCACCAATGCGCAACGCTGCTATCGCAACGCGCTGGCCACGGCCCGCGGCGAGACCGCGGCGCCGCTGCCGCAAACCGCCAACCCGGCCTACCCCGACACCCACCCGACGGCGGTCGAGGAGCGGGATGTACATGGCGTGCCGCGATTGCGGGAGTAAGTGGCGGCGACACGGATCCGGCGTGGGCGCATGTCGCCAGGCTCAGTGGCCGACCAATCGGCGTAACCAGTCGAGCAGCACCGTCGGCAGCAGTTCGGGTTTCGGTAGCAGCGCGTATTGGTTGGCGCCGAACACGAAGGGCAGGTAGTTCGCTGCCTGGCGATCGATGGTCAGGCAGAACGGTGAGACGCCCTGCAGTTTCGCTTCGACCACTGCCTGACGCAGATCCTCGATGCCGTAGCGGCCCTCGTATTGGTCGACGTCGTTGGGTTTGCCGTCGGACAGCAGCAGCAGCAGCCGGTGACGCGCGTCCTGGCGCATCAGCAGCGCGGTGGCATGGCGCATGGCGGCGCCGGCGCGCGTGTAGTTTTCCGGCTCCAGCCCGGCAATGCGCAGCGCCACGGCAGGGCCGTACGGTTCGTCGAAATGCTTGACCGCGCGCAAAACGACGCCCTGCGCGGCCTCGCCGGAAAACGCCTGCACGGCGTAGGGCTGGCCCAGGCCTTCCAGCGCAATGCACACCAGCAGCAGTGCCTCGCGCTCCACGTCGATGATGCGGCGATTGCCGGCGACCCAACTGTCGGTGGAGCCGCTGACGTCGATGAGCAGCATTACCGCCATGTCGCGCTGTACCCGGCGCTCACCCCGATACAGGCGCTGCGACAGCGGCAGGCCGGCACGGTAGTCGGCCTGGCCTTCGATCCACGCTTCCAGGTCGATGTCGTCGCCGTCCAGTTGCCGGTGCACCTGCACGCGGCGCGCGCGCAACAGTTCGAAACGGCGGCGAATGTCATGCAGCATGCCACGGTGCGCGTCGAGCGAGGCGTCCACCCATGACTGCGCGCCGGCCGCGGCCGCCAGGCAGTGCACGGTGACACCGCGCGGGCGATAGGCCTTGAGGCGGTAATCCCATTCGGGGTACGCCAGCGCGTCGTCGGCCGACACCGTCGCGCTCGCGGGTGCATGGGCCGCGGGTGTTGGCGCGTCGTCGGAAAGCAGGATTTCCCTGGGCTGCCCCGGACGCGTCAGCAAACGCGCCTCGGGCAATTCGGACAGGGCGTCGGCGTACTCGTCCGCGGCGGTGTCGTCATCGCGATCGGTCGGGCGCTGCAGGCCGTGCGGATCCTCCGCCTGTTCGTGCGGCTGCGCCGTCTGCACCATCCACGCGCCGGGGCGGTCTTCCTGCTCGTCGTCGTCCGGCTGGCGGACGTCGGGGCGGCGCGGCAAATGCGCACTGCGCGGTGTTTCGTGCGTTGGGTGGGTGGCGCCAGCCGCATCGGCAGCCGCGACGGGCGGCGCTGCCGGAATGAGAAGCTCGCCGGTCCACAAGTCCTTGAGAAGCGGATGCGGGCCGAAGTCGCGGCCGTGCGCGGCGGCGCGTAGCCCGGCCGCGAGCCGCTGTGCGCGGGCGAGGGAGTCGGCGGGCGTGCCGCACACCGGCTCGAGCTCCGGGCCGCGCGCGGCAGCGAGCACGCCTTGCAGCACCGCCTCCAGCGGACGCAATACGGAGGGCAGGACAGTGAGTGTTGGTCGCGCCGCCAGCGCCGCGCTGCGCAGCGCGGCGAGCGCTCCGACGATGCCGGGCAGGGCCAGCGCGAGGTCGTGGTCGGCGGCATCGGCCTCGCACAACAGGTACAGGTCGCGCAGCAGCGCATCATTTGTCGTGGGTGCATGCGTCGCGCTGCCGCGCATGGCGCGCATGGCTTGCCGCAAGGCCAGCATGCGGTAGCGCTGCCGCGCCTCCGCTGCGCCCAGCGTGCCGAAGTTTGCCGGCAGCCAGATGGCCTGGTCATCCGTGGCCGGCAGCGCGCAGCGATGGACCGGCCCGTGGCGATGGCGCAGGGCCAGGGCAAGAAACGATGGCGGCGTCGGCGGTTGGGCGACGCGCAACCGCAAGCCATGGCCGCACAATGCGGCGATCAACAGGTCGAGCCGGGGCGCCACATCGGCCAACGCCAGCGGTGGCGTCTGGGTTGGGACGGGCCGGTAGCGCCGCCACAGCGCACGCGCGTAGATGGTGGCGTGGCGCGCGGCATCGACGATGACATCTTCGGCTTCGGCCATGGGTGGCTCCGGCGCGCGTTTGCGCGATCAGATGAAGCTGGCGTCCACCAGGTCGTGCATGGCGCCGACCAGGGTTGCCTCGTCCGACAGCGGCGAGACGATCGCTGCCATGCAGGCATCACGCTCGGGGATGCCGCTGGCGATCAGCCGCGCGGCAGCGATCAGCAGCCGCGTGCTGGGTACTTCGGCCAGGCCGCGATCCTGCAGACCGCGCAAGCGCCGGCCCAAGGTGACCAGCGCATGCGCCGTCGCGTGGTTGGCGGCGCCTTCGCGCTCGACGATGGCGACCTCGGTATCCAGCGGCGGGAAATCGAAATCCAGCGCCACGAAGCGCTGCCGCGTGCTTGGTTTCAGGTCCTTCAGCATGCGCTGGTAGCCGGGGTTGTACGACACCACCAGTTGAAAGCCGGGCGCGGCTTCGATCGTTTCGCCGGTCTTGTCGATCGGCAGCATGCGCCGGTAGTCGGTCAACGGATGCAACACGACGACCGTGTCCTGGCGCGCTTCCACCACCTCGTCGAGGTAGCAGATCGCGCCTTCGCGCACGGCGCGCGTCAGTGGACCGTCCTGCCATGCGGTGCCGTCGTGACGGATCAGAAAGCGGCCGATCAGGTCGCTGGCGCTGAGATCGTCGTGGCAGGCAATGGTGACCAGCGGGCGGCCAAGCCGCCACGCCATGTGCTCGATGAAGCGGGTCTTGCCGCAACCGGTCGGGCCCTTGAGCATGACCGCCAGCTGCCGCGCGTGGCATTGCTCGAACAGCGCCACCTCGTTGCCGGCAGGGAGGTAGAACGGCTCGGTGGCAGCGACCCCGCCGGCTGCCGCCGCTGCGCCATGCAGACCTGCGTCCGGTTCAGGCATCGGCCACGCCGCGTGGCTTCAGTTCCGGCTCGGCGCTCACCGCGAAACGCGGCGGGTAGCGGAAGAAATCGAAGATGAACAGCCCTACGCCGATGGTGAACACCGTGGCCGTGGCGATCAGCATGACGAAGTGGATCTGGATCTTCAGCTGCGTGTCGAGATAGCCCAGGCCCAGGATGCGCTCCAGATACACCTGCGCGATGCCGGCGGTGCCGAACGACAGCGTCATGCCGAACATGCCGCCAAGCTGCATCCAGAACGCCCAGTAGCCCACCGGCGAACCCTGCTCGCGGCGGCCGGAAGTGAGGGACGGCAGCGCATAGGTGATCATCGCCAGCACGATCATGGCGTAGGCGCCGTAGAACGCCGCGTGGCCGTGCATGGCGGTAATCATGGTGCCGTGCGTCCATTTGTTGACGCTGGGGAAGGTGTGCGCCAGGCCGAGCAGTCCGGCACCGAACAAGGTGAACACTGCGCTGCCTACGGTCCAATGCAGCGCCAGCACGTTGGGGTGCTGCAGGCCCGAGCGGCGGATCGCCGAATACGCGTACACCGCCATGCCGACCAGCGCCACCGGTTCCAGCGCGCTGAAGACGCCGCCGATCGGCAACCAGTAGTGCGGCACGCCGACCCAATAGTAGTGATGCGCGGTGCCGATGATGCCGGCGATGAACACCAGGCCGACGATCACGTACAGCCACTTCTCCATCACTTCGCGGTCGGCGCCGGACAGGCGGATCAGCAGGTAGGCGAGGAAGCCGCCCTGGATCATTTCCCACACGCCCTCGACCCACAGATGGATGGTCCACCAGCGGTAGAAGATCGATATCACGTAGTTTTCGTAGTGCAGCAAGGCGGGCAGATACAGCACCGCCGCCAGGCCGAGGCCGCCGATCAGCACGCCTTCGGTGGTGGTGAAACGGCCGGAGCGCTTGATCGTCATGAAGATGTTGTAGAGGAACATCAGCATCACCACGACGATGATGATCTTCGAGGGCAGCGGTTGTTCCAGCAGCTTGTTGCCGGTGCCATAACGGAAGAAGTAGCCGAAGATCGTGGCCAGCCCCATCGCCGTCCACAGCACCAGCTGCCAGATCGCGAGCTTTACGCTGTACAGCTCAGTGCGCGATTCGTCCGGCACCATCCAGTATGTGGCGCCCATGAAACCGGTCAGCACCCACACGATCAGCAGGTTCGTGTGGATCATCTTGGTGACGTCGAACGGCAGGATGTACAACAGTGGATCGGGCCCCAGGTACTTGGCCGCCGAGAGCAGGCCGAACACCAGTTGCAGGCCGAACAGCGCCATCGCCACCGCGAAATACCAATAAGCCACTGACTGGGATTTGTAACGCATGGCGCTCTCCGTCGAATCGGTGTGCGGAATCCCGCGCTCGCTTGCTGCTGTCGCGCAAGGCGCGCAGCGCAGTGGCGCGATTACTTCAAGGTGGACAGATAATCGACCAGTTGATCGACCTGTTCGGGTGTCAGCGACGTGGCGTAGGTGTCGGGCATGAACGAAGTGCCGGCGGCCGAATACATGTCGCCCGGTTCCAGGTACGCGCTGGGATGCACGATCGACTCGTGGATGAATTCCTTGGCGTTCTTCGCCTCACCCTTGTACGTGCCCGAGGCCAGGGCCTTCTCCGCGAGCGCGCTGATGCCCGCCAACGAGGGGCCGGCCATGTTCACGCCCGGCGCGATGGAATGGCAGGCCGCGCACGGCGGCGAGGCGGAATGGAACAGCGACTCGCCCTGCGCGATCGGGTTGTCGCCCGACGTGGTGGGGCGGGTGTCCGCCGGCCCCGTTGCGGCCGTCCCGGTGGTGGAGCCTTGCTGCGCGGCGGTCATCGCCATGCCCGGCAGCGACGATCCGCTGACCAGCAACGGCCGCGGCGGCCAGCCCTGGTTGTCGACCTTGCTGACCCAGTCCAGGAACGCGATCAGGCCGGTGATGTCGGCGTCGCTCAAATCCTGCTTCGGCATCAGCCGGCGCACTTTCTGCTCGTCGTAGAACTTCGCCGGATCGTGCAGGTACGCGCGCAGGTAGGCCTCGCCGCGCAACTGGGTGATCTTGGTCAGGTCCGGCGCGTAATAGGCGCCCTCGCCGAACAAGGTATGGCAGTTGATGCAGTTGTTGGCGTGCCACACCTTGTTGCCCAGGGTGACCTCGGGCGAGATGTTCTGCGCGTTGGTCAGTTTGGGAAACTGGCGATGGCTGTCCAGGGTCATGCCCAGGAACAGCAACGCTGCGAGCACGCTGCCGCCAATGGCGAACAGTCGGGTCTGTCGCTTGTTCATGACCTCTCCCTTACACGCTGATGCCGGACCAGTATTTCAAGGTGATGAAAGCCGCGTAGCAGATGGCACTCACCATCAGCAGCAACACCACATAACTGAAAATCCGGAACGCCGTGCCGACGGTTGCGCTGTGCATGTACATCCCCTTGGCGTGACACCGTGCGACGCAGTCTTGCACGCGCGGTGTGAATAAACCATCGTCGGCGACATCACGCATCGGGACAAGGTGGCCCGGGCGATCAGGTCGGAACAAATCCGCCGTTTGCCGCTCTGCGAACGGCGTTTTCCCGAAGGGCGCTACAGCGCCGTGAGGTTGGCGTAGGCAGCCACCAGCCACTTGCTGCCGCCCGCCTCGAAATTCACCTGCAGCCGCGTGTGCGCGCCGCTGCCTTCGGCGCTGATCACCACGCCTTCGCCGAAGCTGGGGTGGCTCACACGCTGGCCCAGTTTTACCGGTGGCGATTCTTCCAGTGACGAGGACACTTCGTTGGGGCGGCCGGCGAACATCGGACGCGTCACGTGGACGCGTGGGCGGACTTCGTCGATCAGTTCGGCGGGCATCTCGCCCAGGAAGCGCGAGGGCCGCGCCAGCATTTCGGTGCCGTGCATGCGCCGCGATTCGGCGTGGCTGACGATGAGTTTTTCGCGGGCGCGGGTGATGCCCACGTAGGCCAGGCGACGCTCCTCCTCCAGCCGGCCCTCGTCGTCCACCGAGCGCTGGCTGGGAAACAGGCCTTCTTCCATGCCGACCAGAAACACCACGGGGAATTCCAGTCCCTTGGCCGAGTGCAGCGTCATCAGCTGCACGCAGTCGTCGCCGGCCTCGCCCTGGTGTTCGCCGGCTTCCAGCGTGGCGTGCGCCAGGAACGCGGAAAGCTCGCTGAGTCCCAGTTCATTGTCCTCGTCGGTGCGTTCGAAGCGGCTGGCCACGTTGACCAGCTCGTCGAGGTTTTCGACGCGGGCCTCGCCATTGCCGCGGCTGTCTTTTTCGTAGAAGTCGCGCAGGCCGCTGTGGATGATGGCGTGGTCGATCTGTTCGGCGAGGGCGAGGCTTTCTTCATTCCTCTCCCCCGAGCTTGCTCGGGGGAGAGGGTAGGGTGAGGGGGGCTCTTGATCTGACGGCGCCGCGGCGGAAAGCGCCCCCTCACCCCGACCCTCTCCCCCGACGGTGCCGGGGGAGAGGGAGCTGGTCCCGGCGGGATTGAAGGTGCGCGCCATTTCGTCGATGAGGGCGAGGAACGCCTTCACCGCATTCTTCGCACGCCCGGCGAGGCCACCGCTGCCCAGTTCCATCAGTGCGGCCTCCCACATCGACACGTCCTCGCGGCGGGCGCGGTGACGCAGGACGTCCAACGTGCGATCGCCGATGCCGCGGGTGGGTGTGTTCACCGCGCGCTCGAAGGCGGCGTCGTCGTGGCGGTTGGCGGTGAGGCGCAGGTAGGCCAGCGCGTCCTTCACCTCGGCGCGGTCGAAGAAGCGCTGGCCGCCGTAGACGCGGTAGGCGATGTTGCGCTGGACCAGTTGCTCCTCGAAGTTGCGCGACTGCGCGTTGGAGCGGTACAGGATGGCGCAGTCCTTCGCGTCGCCGTGCTCGGCGATGAATTCGCGGATGCGCTCGATCACGAAGCGCGCCTCGTCCTGCTCGTTGTAGGCCGCGTACAGCGCGATGCGTTCGCCCTCGTCGCCGGCTGTCCACAACTGCTTGCCCAGGCGGCTGCCGTTGCGCTGGATCACGCTGTTGGCGGCTTTCAGGATGGTGGAGGTGGAACGGTAGTTCTGCTCCAGCTTGATGGTGCGCGCACCGGGGAAATCGCGCAGGAACTGCTGCACGTTTTCCACCTTGGCGCCGCGCCAGCCGTAGATCGCCTGGTCGTCGTCGCCCACCACGAACACCTGGCCGGTGGCGCCCGCCAGTACGCGAATCCATGCGTATTGCAGCGTGTTGGTGTCCTGGAATTCGTCCACCAGCAGGTAGCGCCAACGCTGCTGGTAATGCTCCAGCACCGCGGGATTCTTCAGCCACAATTCGTGCGCGCGCAGCAGCAGCTCGGCGAAGTCGACCAGCCCGGCGCGGCGGCAGGCGTCTTCGTAGGCCTGGTAGATCTGCACGAAGGTGCGGGTGACGGGGTGGTCGCGGTGTTCGATGCCGTCGGGGCGCTTGCCTTCGTCTTTCCAGTTGTTGATCTGCCAGCTGGCCTGGCGCGCGGGGAACTTGGCGTCATCGAGGCCCAGACCGGCGATCACCCGCTTGATCAGCCGCAGTTGGTCGTCGGCGTCGAGGATCTGGAACGTGTCCGGCAGCCCGGCTTCGCGCCAGTGCCGGCGCAGCAGGCGGTGGGCGATGCCGTGGAAGGTACCCACGGTGAGCCCCTGCGTGCCGCCAGGAATCAGCGCGCCCAGCCGCGCGCGCATTTCGCCGGCGGCCTTGTTGGTGAAGGTGACGGCCAGGATCGCCCATGGCGGCACCCGCTCGGCCTGGGTCAGCCAGCCGATGCGGTGGGTCAATACGCGGGTCTTGCCGGAACCGGCGCCGGCCAGCACCAGGTAGTGGCCGGGCGGGGCGCAGACGGCTTCGCGCTGCGCGTCGTTGAGCGGGTCGATCAGGTACGAAACATCCATCACGCCATTGTAAGGGCGCGCTGCGCCGCAAACGAAAAACCGCCGCAAAGGCGGCGGTTTTCGTGCGGTCAGCGAGATCAGCGCTTCTTGTTGGCGATGCCGCCCACCAGCAGCAGGCCGCCGACCACGATGCCGGCGATACCCACCCACTGCGGTACGGCACGGTCGTGGGTGGCTTCGATCTTGGCCGGTCCGATCTGCGCCACCGTGTCGGTGTCCTTGTAGCTGGCGTCGCCCACGCTTACCCAGATACCGGCAATCAGCAGAATGATGCCGGCAATGATCAGTCCCATACGCATGGATACGTCCCCTCTGTGGATGTGCAGCGGAGTATGCCGACCGAGAGTGTGCAGGAAAGGTGGAGATGCGCCATGAAAAAGGCCCCGAAGGCCAGGGGGGACCTTCGGGGCCGGGGGAAGGCGAGGCCCAGGGGAGAGGCTCGCATTCCGGTCGGGTGGTTCAGGGAGGTGAGCCAACCGTGGATGCCATTGCGTGCATCCGAAGGATTGGAACGCGCCGGGGCGACAAAGTTGCACGATGGACGAAAGAATTCAGAGCCGATTCATGCTTACGGAACGTTAACCTGCAAGCCGTTGTAGGCCATCGGAATCCAGCTCGCCCATCAATGCGCCTCGTCCCAGTTTTTGCCCACGCCCACGTCCACCAGCAGCGGCACGTCCAGTTCCGCCGCGCCGGACATCCGCTCGATCACGGCGGCGCGCACGGTGTCCACGGCGTCGTCGCGCACTTCGAATACCAGTTCGTCGTGCACCTGCATCAGCATGTGCACGTCGTCGCGACCGTCGATCCAGGCGGCCATGGCGATCATCGCGCGCTTGATGATGTCGGCGGCGCTGCCCTGCATCGGCGCATTCACCGCGGCGCGTTCGGCGCCCTGGCGCAGGCCGTGATTGCGCGAGTTGAGGTTTTCCAGATACAGCCGGCGGCCGAAGATGGTTTCCACGTAGCCATCGCGATGGGCTTTCTCGCGGGTGGCGTCCATGTAGCCGCGCACGCCGGGATAGCGGGTGAAATAACGTCCGATGTAATCGCTGGCTTCGCCACGATCCACACCCAGCGCGCGGGCCAGACCGAACGCGCTCATGCCGTACATCAGGCCGAAGTTGATTGCCTTGGCCGCGCGCCGCTGATTGGTGGTCACCTCCTCGGGCGCTACGCCGAACACCTCCGCCGCGGTGGCGCGATGCACGTCGCCACCTTCGCGGAAGGCGCGCAGCAGGCCTTCGTCGGCCGACAGGTGGGCCATGATGCGCAACTCCACCTGCGAGTAATCCGCCGCCATCACCTTCCAGCCCGGCGGTGCGATGAAGGCCTGGCGGATGCGCCGGCCCTCCTCGGTGCGCACCGGAATGTTCTGCAGGTTGGGGTCGGTGGACGACAACCGCCCGGTCGCCACCGCGCCCTGGTGGTAGCTGGTGTGCACGCGGCCGGTGCGCGGATTGACGATGCCGGACAGCTTGTCGGTGTAGGTGGAACGCAGCTTGGCCAGACTGCGATGTTCCAGGATCAACCGCGGCAATTCATGCATGTCCGCGATCGCCTCCAGCGCCTCCTCGTTGGTGGACGGCTGACCCTTCGGCGTTTTCAGTTTTGCCTGCAGGCCCAGTTCGTCGAACAGGATCGCCTGCAGTTGCTTGGGCGAATCGAGGTTGAACTCGCGCCCGGCCAAGCCGTGGCATTGCCGTTGCAACTCCAGCATGCGCTTGCCCAGTTGCTGGCTCTGCCGGCGCAGTTCGTCGCCGTCGATCAGCACGCCGCGACGCTCCATCGCCGCCAGCACGGGCACCAATGGAATCTCGATGTCCTCGTACACGCGGCGCAGGCTGGGTTCCACCTGCAGCTTCGGCCACAGCGCGTGGTGCAGGCGCCAGGTGATGTCGGCATCCTCGGCGGCGTAGCGGCAGGCGGTATCCAGGTCCACCTGCGAGAACGAAATCTGCTTCGCCCCCTTGCCGGCTACCTCCTCGTATTTGACGGTGTCGTAGCCCAGGTATTTCTTCGCCAGCGAGTCCATGTCGTGGCGCGTGGCGGTGGCGTTCCAGATGTAGGACTCAAGCATGGAGTCGTATTTCAGCCCCTGCACCGCGACGCCGTAGTGCGACAGGATGTTGATGTCGTACTTCGCGTGCTGGCCCAGCTTGGCCTTGGCCGGGTCCTCGAAGATGGGCTTCAGTGCGCGCACCACGGTGTCGCGGTCGAGCTGCGCGGGCGCGCCGGGGTAGTCGTGCGCCACCGGGATGTAGCAGGCCTTGCCCAGCTCTACCGAAAAACTGATGCCGACCATGTCGGCGCGCATCGCGTCGATGCTGGTGGTTTCGGTGTCGAACGCGATCAGCTCGGCGTCGTGCAGTCGCTGCAGCCAGATCGCGAACTGCTCGGGCGTGGTCACCAGCTCGTACTCGCCCGGCCGCGACAGTGAAGGATCGGGCGCGTCGGACGCAGCGGGTGTTTCGGCAGCGGCGGTGATCGCCACCACTTCGACTACTACATCACCACCGCCGGCTTCCGCATCCAGATCCTTCAGCGCCGCCTTGAAACCGTAGCGGGTGAACAGCGCGCGCAGCGTATCGGTGTCGCGTTCGCGCAGGGTGAGGTCGGTGGGCGCCAGTGGCAGCGGCACGTCGGTCTTGATGGTGACCAGCTCGCGCGACAGCGGCAGCTGCGGCAGCGCATCGCGCAGGTATTCGCCGATCTTGCCGCCGACCTTGTCGGCATGGGCCATCACACCATCCAGCGAGCCGTATTCGGCCAGCCATTTCGCGGCCGTCTTGGGGCCGCACTTGGTGACGCCGGGCACGTTGTCCACGCTGTCGCCGGTAAGCGCCAGGAAATCGATGATGCGCTCGGGCGGCACGCCGAATTTCGCGGTGACGCCGGCGGTGTCCAGGGTGGTGTTGGTCATCGTGTTGACCAGTGTTACCTGCGAGCCGACCAATTGCGCCAGATCCTTGTCGCCGGTGGAAATCTCCACCTCGATGCCTTGCGCCTGCGCCTGCAGCGCGATGGTGCCGATCACGTCGTCCGCCTCGACCCCGCTTTCGCAGAGGATGGGAAAGCCCAGCGCGCCCACGATCGCCAGCATCGGCTGCACCTGGCCGCGCAGATCGTCCGGCATCGACGGGCGGTTGGCCTTGTACTGGTCGTACAGCTCGTTGCGAAACGTGGGGCCGGGCGCGTCGCAGACAAACGCCAGGTAATCCGGCGCCTCGCGCAAGGTGGCGCGCAGCATGTTGACCACGCCGAACAGCGCGCCGGTGGGCTCGCCGAATTCGTTGGTCAATGGCGGCAGCGCGTGGAACGCGCGGTACAGGTAGGACGAGCCGTCGATCAGGACAAGTTTGGGCATGACAGGGCAACCGTTGCTGGCGGCCGGCTTCGCGCTGGCCGTTGGTCGATCATTCTCGCACGCATGGCCAGCCGCGCTTCACGGTTGGCGGGCATGGGCGCTGTTATCCTGCCGGCTCCGACCGAGGGTACCGTCATGAAATCCGCTGTCCTGCTGGCCACCTCCAGCCTGCTGTTCGCCGCCAGCGCGTTCGCGCAGACACCGCCGACCAAGGCGCTGCCACCGCCGGGCATCAACGATCCGGGAGTGCACGCCACGACTCCCGCGAAGAAACCGCTCGACCTGAAACCGCACACGGTGCCGTCCACGCAGGCGAACGTGGTCGCGGCGCCAGACACCAGCGATGCGCTGCCCGACGTTGCCGTACGCAAGGAGGGCGACAACACCATCCAGGAATACCGCCGCAACGGCCAGCTCTACATGGTGGTGGTGACGCCGAAAGCCGGCATCCCGCACACCTACACCGTCGACCCGCAGGGCCGGCTGGTGGATGAGCACGGCCAGAAGCCCACGCGCCCGGTGATGTACAAGGTGCTGGAATGGGGCAAGAGCCCGCCGGCCACGGATGACTCGACGCCGGCCGACACCGGCCGCTGATCGTCCTGACCGGGCAAGCCCAGGAGCGACAAGTGGAAGCGGAGACGCGCCATGCCATTGCGTGAAAGCTGGCTGCTGTTTGCACTGGGCTCGGCGTTGTTCGCCGCGCTGACCGCGTTGTTTGGCAAGCTCGGCGTGGTCGGCATCAATTCGAACCTCGCCACCTTCATCCGCACCGTGGTGATCCTGCTGGTCACCGCCGGCATTCTCAGCCTGCGCCATGAATGGGCCAAACCCGCCGGCCTGCCGCTGCACAGCTGGCTGTTCCTGGTGTTGTCCGGCATCGCTACCGGCCTGTCGTGGTTGTGCTACTACCGCGCGCTTCAACTCGGCCCGGTGAGCAAGGTGGCGCCGATCGACAAGCTCAGCGTGGCATTGGCGATCGTATTGGGGCTGGTGTTCCTGGGCGAGCGGCCCAGCTGGCCCCTGGCTGTCGGCGGCGTGCTGATCGTGGCCGGTGCGATGGTGATCGCGCTGTTCTGAACCTCGGGTCAGGTCGGGTCGTCCAGTTCCGGGTAGTGGCGAAAGATGCCGTCCTCGTTGAACGCCAGGCGCCGTGGCGATGCCAGGTAGGCGGCCACCCGCGGCCGCTGCGCCACGCGCTGGCTCAATGCGCACAACAGAGGCAGCTCACGCTTCAGCCGTTGCATCGCGCGGGGAAACACGTAGTCCAGGCCGCTCATCAACTGGAACAGCGACAGGTCGACGTACGAGTACTCGCGCAAGGCATGCCGGCCGCCGTTGCGTTCCAGTACGCGCTCGAAATAACCCAGGAATTTCGGCAGCCGGTTCTGGCGCAGGTCCTCCGCACGCCGTTCCGCCTCATCGCGCTGGTCCTCGTAATAGAGGCTGCTGGCCACGGGGTGATGGCTGTCGTGGATCTCGGCCACCACGTCGGTGATGGTCAATTGCAGCTGGTGCGCGTACAGCCGGCGCGACTCGCTTTCCGGCACCAGGTTCAGTGGTGGTCCCAGGTATTGCAGGATTTCCGCCACCTGCGCGATCACCAACCGGCCCGCTTTCAGGAACGGCGGCGCAAACGGCAGCGCGCCCTGATGCGCGCCTTCCAGGAACGGCATGATCGCAGCGTCGCCCTCGTCGCGGGCCACGTCGCGGTAACCGGCGCCCGCATCCTCCAGCGCCAGCCGGATGAATTCGCCGCGGCCTTGGATACCTGACCAGTAATAGAGTTCGTAGCGCATGGTCGTCTCCGCATCGAAACGCCGATGCTGGACCGACACGCTTCAACAACCCGTGAGCGGCACTTCTCGTGGGAGCGGCTTCAGTCGCGGTGCCTCTGTCGATGTGTCAGGGCATCGCGGCTGAAGCCGCTCCCACAGTGGCCTGCCCCTCAGTGGCGGAAATGCCGCATGCCGGTGAACACCATCGCGATGTCGTGCTCGTCGGCGGCGGCGATCACCTCGCTGTCGCGCATCGAGCCGCCGGGCTGGATCACCGCGCTGATGCCCGCGGCGGCGGCCGCGTCGATGCCATCGCGGAACGGGAAGAACGCATCGGACGCCATCACCGAGCCACGCACTTCCAGCTTCTCGTCCGCGGCCTTGATGCCGGCGATTCTCGCGCTGTAGACGCGGCTCATCTGGCCGGCGCCAACGCCGATGGTCTGGCGGTCGCGGGCGTAGACGATGGCGTTGGACTTGACGAACTTGGTCACCTTCCAGGCGAAGATCAGGTCGTCGATCTGCGCCGGGGTGGGCGCGCGCCGGGTCACCACCTTGAGGTCGCCCGCGCCGATCATGCCGGTGTCGGCGGTCTGGATCAGCAGGCCCGAGCCCACGCGCTTCACGTTCATGCCCGGATGCGGCGCACGCAGGTCGCCATCTGCCGGCGGCGGGATTTCCAGCACGCGCACGTTGCCCTTCTTCGCGAACGCTTTCAGCGCATCGTCGGCATAGCCCGGCGCCAGCACCACTTCAACGAATTGGCGCTCCACGATGGCCTGCGCGGTGGCGCCGTCCAGCTCGCGGTTGAACGCGATGATGCCGCCGAACGCCGAGGTGGGATCGGTCTGGTAGGCCAGGTCGTAGGCCTTGCCGATGCCGTCCAGGCTCACCGCGACACCGCAGGGGTTGGCGTGCTTCACGATCACGCAGGCCGGCTTCACGAAGCTGCGCACGCATTCCCACGCGGCGTCGGCGTCGGCGATGTTGTTGAACGAAAGCTCCTTGCCCTGCAACTGGCGGAACGTGGCGAGCGTGCCCGGCGCGGGATGCAGGTCGCGGTAGAACGCGGCCTGCTGGTGCGGGTTTTCGCCGTAGCGCAGGTCCATGACTTTTTCGTGGCGGCCGTTGGCTTGCGCCGGAAAGGTCGCGTGGCCGGCTACCGCGGTGTGTGCGTCATCGAGCTGCAGGCCCGAGAGGTAGTCGCTGATGGCGCCGCCGTAGTTGGCCACGCGGTTGAACGCGGCAACGGCCAGCTTGAAGCGCGTGGCGCGGCGCAGGCCGCCTTCGCTTTCGATCTCGGCCAGCGCGTCGGCGTACTGGTCGGGCGAGGTCAGCACGCCCACGTCGTTCCAGTTTTTCGCCGCCGAACGCAGCATCGCCGGGCCGCCGATGTCGATGTTCTCGATCGCGTCTTCCAGCGTGCAGCCGGGCTTGGCCACGGTGGCTTCGAACGGATAGAGGTTCAGCACCAGCAGGTCGATCGGCGCGATGCCCAGTTCGGCCATCACCGCGTCGTCGGTGCCGCGCCGGCCCAGCAGGCCGCCGTGCACTTTCGGGTGCAGCGTCTTGACGCGGCCATCCATGATCTCGGGGAAACCGGTGACGTCGCTGACGTCGGTCACGGCGATGCCCGCTTCGCGCAAGGCCCTGGCGCTACCGCCGGTGGACAGCAGCTCCACGCCGCGCGCGCTCAGCCGCCGGCCCAGGTCGATCAGGCCGTTCTTGTCGGAAACACTGAGCAGGGCGCGGCGGACGGGGACGAGATCGGGTGTGGGCATGACGTTTTCCAGCGGGGAAAACGTCACAGTATAGCCGTCTGAACGATAGCCTGGTTTTCAGCGAGGAAACGCGGCGCGGGATGGCGCGATCACAGCAGCCCGTAGATGGCCAGCTTCTTGCGCAGGGTGGCGCGATTGATGCCCAGCGCGGCGGCGGCGCGACTCTGGTTGCCTTCGTGGAACGCCATTACCTCGCGCAGCAGCGGCCCTTCGACTTCGCGCAGCACCATCGCGTGCAGGCCCTCGCTGCATTCGGCATCGCCGATGTCGGCGAGATAGCGGCGCACGGTGCGACTGACGCACTCGCTCAACGCGCTTTGCGAAGCACTCTGCGACGAGGTCTGTTTTGCGGCCTCGGCAACAGGCAGTCTGACGGCGTTCACGAGCGTTTCCTCTGGCATGCGAAGCGCGGCTGCATAGGCCGCTGGTTATATTTCTTTCGACTCCGCCGATGGCGGCGCGCATGCATGCTGATGTGCCGCATGCGGGAAGGGACCGAGTCTACCCGCGCGCGGCGGGAATTTTAAGTGCTGATGCGAGAGTTCGCGTTCGGCATGACATGTGCGGTCATGTTGGTGCGACGGGATATGCCGCCTATTCGAAATCGAAGGCAAAGGCGACGGCGCGCGTGCCCGGGTCCTCCACCTCGAACAACAAGGCGGTGCGGCTGCCCGGCGCCAGCCCGCGCTGCACGGCCTGCGGGTCATCGAGGTATTCGGCCGGTTGCAGGCGCCGCATCGCCACGCGCTTGCCCTGTGCATCGGACAGCGTCAGCGCCACTACCGGATAGGGCTGGCTGAAGGGGGCGTCGTTGCGCACGCCGAGGCTGATCACCAGTGCGCCCCGTACGCTGGGGTGGGTTTGCACGTTGCTGGCGAGCAGTCGCAATTGCCCCGGCGCGGCCACCAGCGGCAGCTGGCAATGCAGGGTGTTGCAGATCTGCTGCAGCAAGGGGCCGCTTTGCGGATCGCGGATCAGGAAATCCCGCTTGGCCCAGGCCAACTGGCTGCCCAGCAGCAAGGTCAGGAAGGTGCAGGCGAAGACCCAGGGCCAGAACCGTTCGGTCGACTCGCGCCGGTTGCGCGCGAAGCGCGGCGCAAAGGCCTGCGGCCCGGATGCATCGGCCGTCGCGCTGCCGACGGTATCGACCGCGACGACCGCGACCGGCTCCACCGGCGGGCGATACACCGCCAGCTCCAGCAGCGGTGGGCGCATAAGGTCGGGGTGCAGCGGCAGTTCCCGGAACGGCTCCGGTGGCAGCTGGTCGGCAAGGTTGGCGAGCGCGTCGAAGGTGTCGCCGCAATGCCCGCACGACACCTGTCCGCCGGCGAGCGTCAGTGTCCCGACGTCCAGCGAAAACACGGTGAGGCAAGCGGGACACTGCGTGTACATGGGGGCCTTCGTTCGATGAGCCGCAAGCTTAACGCAGCGGCCAGCGAGTCCGAGCCGGCATGCTCAGCGGCGTCGGCCGCTGATACGCACCCAGCCCTCGCGGATATCCACGCGCAGCGCGTCGAACCATTCGTCGTAACGCTGCAGCAGTTCATCCTGCTGGCCGTCGAGGATGCCGGAGATGGCGAATGGCGCGCCGGGTTTCGCGGCGGCGGCAAAGGTGGGCGCCAGCGCGCCGAGCGGGCCGGCCAGGATATTGGCGACGAAGATGTCGGCCGGGTCGGCGTCCACATCGTCGGGCAGGAACAGGGCGAGCCGGTCGGCCACGCCGTTGCGGTCCGCGTTGTCGCGCGATGCGGTCAGCGCCTGCGGATCGTTGTCCACGCCGACCGCGCTGGCGGCGCCCAGCTTCAGCGCCGCGATGGCCAGGATGCCCGAGCCACAGCCGTAGTCGGTGACGGTCTTGCCGGCCAGTTCCAGTCCGTCCAGCCATTCCAGGCACAAGGCCGTGGTGGGATGGGTGCCACTGCCGAAGGCGAGGCCGGGGTCGAGCCGTACCACCACCAAATCGTCGTCGGTCGGCGGTTCGATGTTCCAGGGGTAGATCCACAGCCGGCGCCCGAACGGCATCGGTTTGAACTGGTCCATCCAGGCGCGTTCCCAATCCTGGTCGGCGACTTCGGTGAAGCCGAGCTGGTCGGGCTCCAGCCAGGGCAGCAGCTCGCCCAGCGCGGCGCCCAGGCCGCGGCGATCGGTGTGCTCGTCGAACAATGCATCGAGCGTGATCGTGGGCCACAGCGGCAACTCGCCCACGCCGGGCTCGAAGATCGCCTGCTCGTCAGGCGTTTCCGCATTGGCATCGCGCAGCGTCACCGACAGCGCGCCCAGATCCTCCAGCGCCTCTTCCGCGCGGGGTTGCTGTTCGGTGCGCACGACCAGGGAGAGTTCGAGGAAAGGCATGAGGTCTTCGATGGCGGGTAGGAGCGCACCCTGTGCGCGATGCCTTTCGTCACGTCACGAAGGGCATCGCGCACAGGGTGCGCTCCTGCAGGTGGTCAGGCACCGCTGGCGGCTTTCTCTTTCTGCTCGGCCATGCGTTTTTCGAGGTAATGGATGTTCTGCCCGCCGTGCTGGAACCCGACGTCGCTCATGATCCGCTGCTGCAGCGGGATGTTGCACTTCACGCCTTCGATCACCGTCTCGGCCAGCGCCAGCCGCATGCGCGCGATCGCGGTTTCGCGGTCGGGTCCGTGCACGATCAGCTTGCCGATCATCGAGTCGTAATTGGGCGGAATCTTGTAGCCGTCGTACAGGTGCGTGTCCACGCGCACACCGGGGCCGCCGGGCGCCTCGAAGCGTTTCACCGTGCCCGGGCTGGGCATGAAGGTGTCCGGGTCTTCGGCGTTGATGCGGCATTCGATCGCGTGGCCGCGGATCACGATGTCTTCCTGCCTGATCGACAGCTTCTCGCCGCCGGCGATCAGCAATTGCTCGCGCACCAGATCGACACCGGTGATCCACTCCGTCACCGGGTGCTCGACCTGGATGCGGGTGTTCATCTCGATGAAGTAGAACTTGCCCGCCTCGAACAGGAACTCGAACGTGCCGGCGCCGCGGTAGCCGATGCGGATGCAGGCATCGGTGCAGACCTTGCCGATCTCGGCGCGCAGTTCCGGGGTGATGCCGGGCGCGGGGGCCTCTTCGACCACCTTCTGGTGGCGCCGCTGCATCGAGCAGTCGCGCTCGCCCAGATGGATGGCATTGCCCTGGCCGTCGGCCAGCACCTGGATTTCCACGTGGCGTGGATTTTCGAGGTACTTCTCCATGTACACCTGATCGTTGCCGAAGGCGGCCTTGGCTTCCTGCTTGGTCATCACGATGGAGTTGGCCAGGTGCGCCTCGGTGCGCACCACGCGCATGCCGCGGCCGCCACCGCCGCCGGAGGCCTTGATGATCACCGGGTAGCCGATCTCGCGGGCGATGCGCAGGCTTTCCTCGACGTTGTCGTCCAGCGGGCCACCGGAGCCCGGCACGCAGGGCACGCCTGCGGCTTTCATGGCGCGGATCGCCTCCACCTTGTCGCCCATCAGCCGGATCACCGACGCGGTCGGGCCGATGAAGATGAAGCCGGACTGCTCGACTTGCTCGGCGAAATCGGCGCGCTCGGAGAGGAATCCGTAGCCCGGGTGGATCGCCTGGGCGTCGGTGATCTCCGCCGCTGCGATGATCCGCGGAATGTTGAGGTAGCTGTCCACCGACGGCCCCGGGCCGATGCAGATCGCCTCGTCGGCCAGGCCGACGTGCTTCAGGTTGCGATCCACCGTGGAATGCACCGCCACCGTCTTGATACCCAGACTGTGGCAGGCGCGCAGCACGCGCAGGGCGATTTCGCCGCGATTGGCGATGACGACTTTTTCTAGCATGGGATTCGGGATTCGGAATTTGGGATTCGTAAGAGCGGGGCCGGGCGTTGCATCAGTCACCTCTCTTGGCTTGGATGGATCGGATAAGCGCGTTGAGTTTTGCGAAAACGCGGTTGATCAGGTCGGTGGTGTCCGGGCTCTCGGCGATATAGGCAAGCCGTTCGGCGATTTGCAACTGGGTGTCCAGTTCCGAGAGCGAACCGCGAGCCATGGACAAGAACCGCAGGTACTCGGCGGTGGATCGCCTGGCCGCCCCCTCCGCAATGTTCGACGGTACGCTGATCGCCGCACGCCGCATCTGGGAAGTAAGCGTAAAGCGTTCGGTATCGGGGAAAGCCGCCGTGATTCGATAAACGGCTTCGACGAGATCCATCGCGTCGCGCCATACTTCCAGGCGCTCATGTGGCCGCTCTGACGAATCCCGAATCCCCATTCCCGAATCCCGGCAACTCAGGCAATCACGAACATCGGTTCGTCGAATTCCACCGGCTGGCCGTTCTCGATCAGGATCGCCTGCACCGTGCCGGCGACTTCGGCCTCGATCTGGTTGAACATCTTCATCGCCTCGATCACGCCCAGCGTGTCGCCGACTTTCACCTGCTGGCCGACCTTGACGAAGGCCGGGGTGCCGGGTGAGGCGGAGGCGTAGAACGTGCCTACCATCGGCGCCTTCACCACGTTGCCGGCTGGCAGGGCATTGGCGGCGGGGGCTTCGGCAACGACGGGCGCCGGTGCCGCGGCGACTACCGGGGCTGGCGCGGCGGCCACGGCGACCGGGGCGGCGACGGGCGCGGTGCCCTTGGGGACGCGCGAGAGGCGCACCACTTCCTCGCCTTCCTTGATCTCCAGCTCGGCGAGGTTGGATTCCTCCAGCAAGTCGATCAGTTTCTTGATTTTGCGCAAATCCATCGGATCAGCCCTTGGGTTTCAGTGAATGGGGTTTCAGTGAATGCCACCGGCGGGTGGCTGGGAAAGTTCGGCCGGGTCAGGCGTCCGCGGCGGGTTGCAGGCGGTGGATCGCCGCTTCCAGCGCCAGCCGGTAGCTGTCGCCACCGAAACCGCAGATCACGCCAATGGCGATGTCCGACAGGTACGAATGGTGGCGGAACGGCTCGCGCGCATGCACGTTGGACAGGTGCACCTCGATGAAGGGCACCGCCACCGCGGCCAGCGCATCGCGCAGCGCGATGCTGGTGTGGGTGAACGCGGCGGGGTTGAACAGGATCAGCGCGGTGCCGTCGTCGCGTGCCTGCTGGATGCGCCCGACCAGCTCATGCTCGGCGTTGGACTGGAACCAGACCAGTTCGTGGCCGGCCGCCTGCGCCTGCGCCGCCAGCTGATTGTTGATGTCGACCAGGGTCAGGTGCCCGTAGATATGCGGCTCGCGCGAGCCCAGCAGGTTGAGATTGGGCCCATGGAGAACCAGGATCTTTGCCACACGTCACCCGACTGCTTGCGTCCGGACGACCCGGAATGCCGCGCAGTGTGCGCGTCGGCATCAAAGTTGTCCAGTTCGGCGCAGATCGGCGATGTTTGAAGAAGAAGCCCCGGTCCCGGCGACGTCGACGATACGCAATCGTACGTTTGGCCGCCTCAATCCGCCCGCGGCGCCAGCCATTGCTGCAGCTGGGCATCGTCCAGCGGGCCGGCATGCTGGGCCAGTACGCGGCCATCGGCGCCGATCAGCACGCTGTAGGGCAGCACGTCGCCGACATCACCAAAGCGGTAGGCCGAACTCGGGTGCGACAGCTGCCCCAGCACGATCGGGTAGCTCACCGGGTGGGCGGCCAGAAAGGCACGAACGGGCGCCGGCTGGTCCATCGCCACGCCGATCACGGTCACGCCGCGGCGCTGCTGGGCGCGATCCAATGCCGGCATTTCCTCGCGGCAAGGCAGGCACCAGCTGGCCCAGAAATTCAGCACGACCGGGTGGCCGCGATAGCTCGCCAGGTCGTGCGTGGTGCCGGACAGGTCGGGCAGCTTGAGTGCGGGCGCCGGTTGTCCGACCAAAGGCGTGGACGCCGGCGGCGCGTCGGCCTGGCGTTGCCAGTAGCCGCCCACGCCGGCGACCAGCACGGCCATGCCCAGGATGATCCAGTTGCTGCGGCTGAAGATCATTTCGCCGCCTCCGTCAGTGCCTGTTCCACCATCGAGGAGGTCAGCACGGTGGAAAGCTGGCGGCCCGGCCCGCCGTCGTTCGGAAACACCACGTAAAGCGGCACGCCGGGCGAGTTGTATTGCTGCAGGAAGGCGCTGATCACCGGGTTGACGTCGGTCCAGTCGCCTTTCATGTAGACCGCGCCGGTGCGTTGCAGCAGCGCGCGGAAGCTGGCGGTATCGAGCACGGTGTGTTCGTTCGCCTTGCAGGTGACGCACCAGTCGGCGGTCATGTCGACGAAAACCGGCGTGCCGGCGGCGCGCAGTTCGGCCAGCTTTTCGGGGCTGTACGCCACCACGCCTTCCTCAACCACTGCACCGGCCGCCACCGGCGGCACGTGGGCCAGCAGATAAAGCGGCGCCAGCGTGGCCAGCGCCAGCGGCAGCACCCACGCGCGGCCGGCGATGCCGCGCGAGCGGCTGCGCTCGAACCACCACAGCGTCATCGCCAGCAGCACCATCGCCACCAGTACCAGGCCCACTGCGTCCGCGCCGCGTTGATTGGCCAGCACCCACACCAGCCACGCGGCGGTGAGGTACATCGGAAACGCCAGCACCTGCTTCAGGGTTTCCATCCAGCGGCCGGGTCGCGGCAGCAAGCGGCCCAAGGCGGGCACGAAACCGATCGCCAGGAAAGGCAAGGCCAGGCCCACGCCCAGCGCCAGAAATACCCCCAACGCCGACAGCATCGGTGCGGTAAACGCATAGGCCAGCGCGCCGCCCATGAATGGCGCGGTGCAGGGGCTGGCCACCACCACGGCCAGCACGCCGGTGAAGAAATCGCCGGCCGGCCCCGAGCGCGATGCCAGCCCCGCTCCCGTATTGCCCAGCGAAGCGCCGAACTGCACCACGCCGGACAGCGACAGCCCCACCGCCAGCATCACGCAGGCCAGCACGCCCACCAGCAGCGGCTGCTGCAATTGCGAACCCCAGCCCAGCGAGTGGCCGGCGGCACGCAGCGCCAGGATGCCCATGCCCAGCACGGCGAAACTGCACAGCACGCCAGCGGTATAGAACAAGGCATGCCGCCGCGCCGCGGTGCGGCTCTCGCCGCTTTCCAGCACGCTGACCGCCTTGATCGACAGCACCGGCAGGACGCAGGGCATCAGGTTCAGCACCAAGCCGCCCGCCAACGCCAGCGCCAGCGCGGCAAACAGGCCGGTTCGAATCGGGGAGGAGGGCGTGGTGTCGACGGGTGCCGATGTGGCAGCCGTGGCGCCGCCACCCAGATCGACGGTGACCGTGCGGGTCATCGGCGGATAGCAAAGCCCGCCGTCCTGGCAGCCCTGGAATGTGGCCTGTACGGTCAGCCGCTTGCGGCCGGCCAAATCGCCATCCACCGCCACCGGCACATCGACCTGGTCGAAATAGACCACGACATTGCCGAACTGCGGATCGGCGTGCGTGACGCCGTCGGGCCATTCGGGCGGCCGCAGGCGCAGGCCCTCGGCGCCGGCCAGCTCCAGCGTGGTGCGGTCGCGATACAGGTAATAGCCCTTGGGCATCGTCCAGCGCAGCAGCAGGTGGCTGGGGTCCGGTGCCGCGGCTTCAAAGCGGAACGCCTCGTTCTCGGGCAGCGGCGCGGCGGCCATGCCCGCCGGCGCGCTGGCGCCGCGGCTGCCGAGCCCGGTCAATGCCGCGCCCAGGCTTTGCCCGGCCGGCAGGGACGCGTCGGCCTTGGTCGGCAGCGGCAGGTCGAGATGTTCGGTGTGGGGCGGGTAGCAGATCTTCGGATCGACCTCGTGGCAGCCCTGGTATTGCACGTCCAGCTTCAGGCGGGTGGTGCCGGCGGCCACGGTGTAGGGCAGCGTGGCATCCACGCCGTGGTGGTAGGTCTCCACGTCGCCGAGGTATTCGTCGTGGTGCTTTTCGCCGTCGGGCAGCTGGGCCGTGCCCAGGGTGATGCCGGGGCCGGCGCTGAACTTCATGCGGCCGCGGTAGAGGTAATAGTCCGGCGCGATGGTCCAGTGCAGCTTCAGTACGCCCGGGGTCGAGGCGTCTGCGCTGAGCTGGTAGGCCTCGGTCACCGGCAGCAGGTTGTCCTCCTGCGCCAGCGCGGGCAATGCAGCGAACAACAGGCCCAGCAACAGCATCAACTGGACCGGCAGACGGTGAAAACGGGGGAAACGCAGCGCTTGCATTACAACTCCGGCGGGTGACGCGGGCAGACAATAGGTAGGGCGACTATGGATGGCGGCATGCCCGCAACGGTTCCGCCGCGGTGCCGACACGCTTGCTCACCCATTATGGATCAGTGGCGGGGATCGAGCCGCGTCGTGCGGCGTTATGCGCGCCCGGCAGCCGGTGCCCTCATCCCGCGCTTTGTTCGCGCACCCAGTCGAGGTAGGCATCGTGGCCCTGCGCCACGGGTACGCCCACCAGTTCCGGCAGCTCGTACGGGTGCAGCGCCAGCAACCGCGTTTTCATCGCCTCGAAGCGGGCGGCGGCGGTCTTGATCAGCAGGAGATGCTCGTCATCGGTGGTGACCGCGCCCTGCCAGCGGTAGGTGGAGGTGACGCCGGGCAGGCAGCTGACGCAGGCCGCCAGCTTCTCGTCCACCAGCGCCACGGCGATGGCTCTTGCGCTGGCCGCGTCGGGACAACTGCAGTAGCAGAGCAATACGGCATCAGCGGATGGTGGGGTGGCGACCATCATGCCAGCGTAACCGGAAAACGCGATGCTGCCGTTGCCGGCGGATCATTTGCCCCGGCGCCCTTGAAAGCGCCACCCATTCACCCAATTAGCTGTCGGGTCACCCGATCAAACCGCTTGCAGTGGCATGCTGTATCGCTAAAATTGGCACTCATGTACCACGAGTGCTAACAAGGCCGGGGATCGGGTCTTCGAAGCCTTGTTCCACCTCAACTGTTTGGAGCCATCCATGAGCACACTGCGTCCGTTGCACGATCGCGTCATCGTCAAGCGTCTGGAAGAGGAGCGCGTCTCCGCCGGCGGCATCGTCATCCCCGACAGCGCCACCGAAAAGCCCACCCGCGGCAAGGTCGTCGCCGCCGGCACCGGTCTGATCATGGCCGATGGCAAGGTGCGCCCGATGTCGCTGAAGGCAGGCGACACCGTGCTGTTCGGCAAGTACGCCGGCCAGGAAATCAAGATCGATGGCGAGGATCTGGTGTTCCTGAAGGAAGACGACATCGTGGCGGTGATCGAGGGCTGATGCCCTCACGGGATTTGGAATTTGGGATTCGGGATTCGTTAGAGCGCAAAGCCGCTCCGTTCCGCCGCCCAGCTCCAATCTCGCACGCAACCGCTTTTAACGAATCCCCAATCCCGAATTTCGAATCCCGGAGTCAAAAAGATGGCAGCTAAAGAAGTACGTTTCGGCGAAGACGCCCGCGCCCGCATGTTGAAAGGCGTCAACACCCTGGCCAATGCGGTCAAGGTGACCCTCGGTCCCAAGGGCCGCAATGTGGTGCTCGAGAAGAGCTTCGGCGCCCCCACGATCACCAAGGACGGCGTGTCCGTTGCCAAGGAGATCGAACTGGCTGACAAGTACGAGAACCTGGGCGCGCAGATCGTCAAGGAAGCCGCTTCCAAGACCTCCGACGTGGCCGGTGACGGCACCACCACCGCCACCGTGCTGGCGCAGGCGTTCATCCAGGAAGGCCTGAAGGCGGTTGCCGCCGGCATGAACCCGATGGACCTGAAGCGCGGCATCGACAAGGCCGTCTCGGCCGCCGTGGGTGAGCTGAAGAAGCTGTCCAACCCGACCGCGAACGACAAGGAAATCGCCCAGGTCGGCACGATCTCGGCCAACTCCGACACCAACATCGGCGACATCATCGCCACCGCGATGAAGAAGGTCGGCAAGGAAGGCGTGATCACGGTCGAGGAAGGCTCGGGCCTGGACAACGAACTCGACGTGGTCGAGGGCATGCAGTTCGATCGCGGCTACCTCAGCCCGTACTTCATCAACAACCAGGCCAGCCAGCAGGTCGAGCTGGATGACCCGTACATCCTCATCCACGACAAGAAAGTGTCGAACGTGCGCGACTTGCTGCCGGTGCTGGAAGCCGTCGCCAAGGCCGGCAAGCCGCTGCTGATCGTGGCCGAGGAAGTGGAAGGCGAGGCGCTGGCCACCCTGGTGGTCAACACCATCCGCGGCATCGTCAAGGTCGCTGCCGTGAAGGCGCCGGGCTTCGGTGATCGTCGCAAGGCCATCCTGGAAGACATCGCCATCCTCACCAACGGCCAGGTCGTTTCCGAGGAAGTTGGCCTGTCGCTGGAGAAGACCACGGTCGCCGACCTGGGTCGCGCCAAGCGCATCGTCATCACCAAGGAAAACACCACGATCATCGACGGCGCCGGTGAGGCCGAGAAGATCCAGTCGCGCATCGGCCAGATCAAGGCGCAGATCGAGGAGACCTCCTCCGACTACGACCGCGAGAAGCTGCAGGAGCGCGTGGCCAAGCTGGCCGGCGGTGTTGCCGTGATCAAGGTCGGTGCCGGCACCGAGATCGAAATGAAGGAAAAGAAGGCCCGCGTCGAAGACGCCCTGCACGCCACGCGCGCAGCCGTCGAAGAAGGCGTGGTCCCCGGCGGTGGCGTGGCGCTGATCCGCGCGCTGAAGGCCGTCGAAGGCCTGAAGGGCGACAACACCGATCAGGACCTGGGCATCGCGATCACCCGCCGTGCGCTGGAAGCGCCGCTGCGCGCGATCGTCGCCAATGCCGGCGAGGAGTCGTCCGTGGTGCTGAACAAGGTCAAGGAAGGCAAGGGCAACTTCGGCTACAACGCCGCCACCGGCGAGTATGGCGACATGATCGAGTTCGGCATCCTGGACCCGACCAAGGTCACCCGCTCGGCCCTGCAGCACGCCGCGTCGGTTGCCGGCCTGGCGATCACCACCGAGGCGATCGTTGCCGAAGCGCCGAAGAAAGACGAAGGCCACAACCACGGCGGCGGCGATGCCGGCGGTATGGGTGGCATGGGCGGCATGGGTGGTATGGGCTTCTAAGCCCCGCCCCACAGGCTGCACGACGAAAAACCCCGCTTCGGCGGGGTTTTTCTTTGCTTGTAGAGGCCGGTTGGCGCCGAAACCCGGGCCATCGGTTGCATATCGCCGCAGCCTTCTTGTGGGAGCGACTTCAGTCGCGATGCTTTTCATCAAGCTGCAACTAGAGCATCGCGGCTGAAGCCGCTCCCACAGGCGAGGCCCAGCCGCGCTACGCTTTTTCAGTCAACTCGCCGCGCAGTTGTCGGGCGCAGCCCACCATGCCGCGCAACGCCGCTTCCACCTCCGGCCAGCCGCGGGTTTTCAGGCCGCAGTCGGGGTTGACCCAGAGCTGGTCCACGCTCAGCACGTCCAGCGCCTTGCGCAGCAATTCCAGCATTTCCGCCGGATCGGGCACGCGTGGCGAGTGGATGTCGTAGACGCCGGGGCCGATGCCGTTGGGGTAGCGGAACTTCACGAACGCATCGAGCAGCTCCATCCGCGAGCGGCTGGTTTCGATCGAGATCACGTCGGCATCCATCGCCGCCACCGCCTCGATGATGTCGTTGAACTCCGAGTAGCACATGTGGGTGTGGATCTGGGTGGTGTCGCGTACGCCACCGGCGGTGATGCGGAAGCACTCCACCGCCCACGCCAGGTAATGCGGCCAGTCCGTGCGCCGCAGCGGCAGGCCTTCGCGCAGGGCCGGCTCGTCGATCTGGATCAGCTGGATGCCGGCAGCTTCCAGGTCGTGCACTTCGTCGCGCAGCGCCAGCGCGATCTGCCGGCAGACGGTTTCGCGCGGCAGGTCATCGCGCACGAACGACCATTGCAGCATCGTCACCGGGCCGGTCAGCATGCCTTTCATCGGTTTGCTGGTCAGCGACTGCGCATAGCTGGACCAGGCCACCGTCATCGGTGCCGGCCGCACGATGTCGCCCCAGATCACCGGCGGCTTCACGCAGCGCGAGCCGTAGCTCTGCACCCAGCCCAGTTTGGTGAACAGATAGCCGTCCATCTGCTCGCCGAAGTACTCGACCATGTCGTTGCGCTCGGGCTCGCCATGCACCAGCACGTCCAGCCCGAGGGCCTCCTGGAAGCGCACCACGCGGGCGATTTCCGACTTCAGCAAGTCGTCGTAGGCGACGTCGCCGAGCTTGCCGCTGCGATGGGCGGCGCGGGCCTTGCGCAGGTCGTCGGTCTGCGGGAACGAGCCGATCGTGGTGGTCGGCAGCGGTGGCAGGTTCAGCGTCTCGGCTTGGGCGGCGTGGCGGGTGGCGTAGGACGAACGGCGCAGGGCGATTTGCGGGCTGAGGGTGCGCAGCCGTGCGCGTACGCCAGCATCCACCACACCTGCCGATTGCGCCTGGGCATCCAGCAATGCCTGCTGCGCGGCCAGTGCGGCCGTGGCCTCGGCGTGTCCGGCCAATGCGTCGGCGTAGGTGCGCAACTCCTCCAGCTTCTGGCGCGCGAACGCCATGGAGGCACGCCGCGCCGGATCGAGCGCGGTTTCCGCCTGCAGATCGATCGGTACGTGTTGCAGGGAACACGACGGTGCCAGCCACAGCCGCTCGTCACCGATACGCGACTGCGCCTTGCGCAACAGCGCCAGCACCTTGTCCGGCCGGCTGCGCCAGATGTTGCGGCCGTCGATGACGCCGGCACTGAGCACCTGCGTCAGGGACAACGCATCCAGCACGGCGTCGAGTTGGCCCGGCGCACGCACCAGGTCGACATGCAGGCCGCCGACGGGCAGCGAAGCGGCCACCTGCAGGTTGTCGCCCAGTGCCCCGAAATAGCTGGCCAGCAGAACTTTGGGCCCGCCCGCCGCGGCCAGCGCGGCATAAGCACGACGGTAGGCGGCGCGCGCCTTGTCATCCAGGTCCAGCACCAGGCACGGTTCATCCAGCTGTATCCACGTCGCGCCCGCGGCCGCCAGCTTGCCGAGCAGCTCGACGTAAGCCGGCAGCAGCGCGTCGAGCAGCGCCAGCCGGTCACTGCCGTCGACCGATTTGGCCAGCAGCAGGAACGAGACCGGCCCCAGCAACACCGGGCGCGCCTGATGCCCCAGCGCCCGCGCTTCCAGGAATTCGGCCACGGGTTTGTCGCCGGCGAGCTGGAACTTCTGGCCGGCCTGCAGCTCAGGCACGAGATAGTGATAGTTCGTATCGAACCACTTGGTCATTTCCAGCGCGTGCAGGTCGTGCCCGTTGCGCTTGTGTCCGCGCGCCATGGCGAAATAGCCGTCCAGATGGCCGGACGCGAACACCGGCCGATAGCGGTCCGGGATCGCGTCGAACAACACCGCCGTGTCCAGCACGTGGTCGTAGAGGCTGAAATCGTTGCAGGGGACGACGTCGACACCGGCGTCGGATGCCAGCTTCCAGTGACGCTGGCGCAGTTCGCGGGCGGTGTCCTGCAAGGCGTCGGCGGTGATTTCGCCGCGCCAGTGGGATTCCAGTGCGCGCTTGAGCTCGCGTTTCAAGCCGATGCGCGGAAAACCGGAGTAGGTGACCTGTGACATGTAGTGATTCCTCTTGCAGACAGTGAGCAAAGAGGAACGAAGGAGTGGGGCAATGCCTGCCGCCCCGCGACCTTCGCCCCCGCGGGCGATCGACCCGGGCGCCGTGATGGCGCGCCCGGACCAAGTCGGGCGGAAACGCGAACGCTTCCGGCTGGAGCAGGTGTTCGGGCTCGTGGACACGCCTCGACGCGTCGTGTCCACCTACCGTTGCGGGGCAGCTCCGGCTTCAGGACCGGGATTCCCTGCTATATATCTTTCTATTCGAATGGAGAGATATCTGAACCAGCGAGCGCAGGATAGGGGTGCGGAAGGGGCGAATCAATGATCCATGTCAATTTCGTCCGGGCCGTCGCCCGTCGCCCCCGACCATGCGCATTGGTTATAAGCACATGGAAACCGATCCTTTGTGATACGGCGATCCGCAGGATAAGGTGGACGGACGTCTAGCCGTCTATTAGCAAAGGTAAGTCCATGAGCCGCATTGCCATCCAGACCATCGAGAGCGCCCCGGAAGAAGCCGGCCCGCGCCTCGCCGCCGCCAAGAAAAACAGCGGTTTTGTGCCCAATCTTCTGGGTGTGCTGGCCAATGCGCCCACCGCGATCGAGACCTACCAGACCGTCAGCGCCATCAACGCGCGCAACAGCCTGTCCGATACCGAGCGCGAGGTGATCCAGATCACCGCCGCCGCCCGCAACGGTTGCGGCTTCTGCGTGGCCGGCCACACCGCCATCGCGCGCAAGAAACTGCAGATGCCCGAGCCCCTGCTGGAGGCCTTGCGCGCCAGGCAGGCGCTGGATGACACGAAGCTCAACGCGCTGGCCCTGTTCACGCTGGCCGTGATCGAGGAGCGTGGCCAGGTGTCCGACGACGAACTGCAGGCGTTCCTGGCCGCCGGTTACAACCAGGGTCAGGCGCTGGAAGTGGTGCTGGGCGTGAGCCTGGCCACCCTGTGCAACTACGCCAACAACCTGGCGAAGACCCCGATCAACCCCGAATTGCAACCGTACGCCTGAGTCATCAGCGGAGGGAACGGCATGAGCCCGTCCGAAAACCACAACCCGTCATTGCAGGCGATCGCCACGCTGGTCGACGCGTCGCTGTCGCGGCTGGCCGATAGCATCGACCGCGAAGGCTTCTATCCGGTCGACTTCATGCGCGAGCTGGGCAAGCTGGGCGGTTTCGGCGCGACCGGCACGGATGCGTATGCGCTCGACCTCCCGCGACAGATCGCCATCACCACGCAGGTGGGCCGTGTCTGCGGCTCCACCGCGTTCCTGGTGTGGTGCCAGTCCACCTGCGCCTGGTACCTGCAGCATGCGCCCTCGGCCGCGGTACGGCAGCGCTATCTGGACAGGGTCGCCAGCGGCTCGCTGCTGGCGGGTACCGGCATGTCCAATGCGGTGAAGCATCTGGCCGGGATCGAGAAGATCCGTCTCGACGCGCGCCGCGATGGCGACGGTTATGTGGTCAACGGCGTACTGCCGTGGGTATCCAACGCCGGCGCCGACAACCTGGTGATCGTGGCCGCCGCAGTCGAAGGCGGCGGTTACCTGATGTTCGCCGTGGAAGGTCGTGCGCCAGGCCTGGAGTTGCACCCATGCCCCGATTTCTCGGGCATGGAAGGCACCAGCACGCTCAACCTGCGCTTCAAGAACGTGGCGGTGGGCGCCGACAGCGTGCTGGCGCATCCGCCACAGTTCGAGGCCTTCATGGCGCGGATCAAGGCTGGCTTCGTGCTGGGCCAGGCGGGCATGGGCTTCGGCGTGGTCGAGGGCTGCCTGAAGACGCTGCGCGAAAGCAATGTCAGTCATGCCCATGTGAATGCGCTGCTGGACGATCAGGAAGGTGATTTGCAGGCTGAGCTGACGGCGCTGCAGGCCGAAGCCGATGTGCTGGCGCGCCAAGCCCAAGCCGGTGCGGGGGCGATCCTGCCCGTGTTGAAGCTGCGTGCCGCCGCCTCGGAACTGGCTCTTCGCGCCGCCAATTCGGCGGTGCTCCACGCGGGTGCGCGCGGTTACCTGATGCGCCATCCGGCCCAGCGCCAACTGCGCGAAGCGGTGTTCGTCGCCATCGTGACGCCGGCGCTGAAGCATCTGCGCAAGGAAATCCGCGACCTCGAGCAGCGGCAGCAGCACGCCGAGGCGGCGTAATGGCGAAATGGATGTGCGGGCCGTGCGGCTTCGTCTACGACGAGGCGGAAGGCATGCCCGAGGACGGTATCGCGCCGGGGACGCCGTTCGAGTCGATCCCCGATGACTGGAGCTGCCCGGACTGCGGCGTGAGCAAGGACGATTTCTTCCTGGTACCGAATTGAGCGCAAGCATGAGCAAGCCCACCACAATGCTGCATCCCGCCGTGCTGGAAGCCAGCCACATCGCGCTGAGCTACGGCCATGCCGGGCGCGCGACCAACGTGGTGCTGCGCGACTTTTCGCTGCAGCTGAAGGCCGGCGAAGTGGTGGCCGTGCTCGGTCCCAGCGGCGTTGGCAAATCCTCGCTGTTGCGTGTGCTGGCGGGTCTGCAGACGCCGGACAACGGCGGCGTTCGCGTGCACGGCGAATCGCTGCGCGGACCGCATCCGCGGGTGGGCCTGGTATTCCAGGATCCCTGCCTGCTGCCGTGGTTGACGCTGGAGCAGAACGTGGGCTTCGGGCTCGATTTCCGCCATCAGCCCGTGCTCGATGCCAAGACGCGCCGCGAGCGGGTGCGCGATGCGATCACCGAGGTCGACCTGCAGCATGCGCTGGGCCATTACCCCAGCGAACTGTCCGGCGGCATGGCCCAGCGCGTGGCGCTGGCACGCTGCTTGGCGCGCCAGCCCGAAATCCTGTTGCTGGATGAGCCGTTCAGTGCGCTGGATGAAATCACCCGTGGCGACATGCAGACCCTGTTGCAGCAGATCACCGCGCGCCACAAGACGGCAGCGGTGCTGGTGACCCACGACATCGACGAGGCGCTGGTGCTGGCCGACCGCATCGTGCTGCTGGGTGGCCAGCCGGGCGGGCTCATCGGCGAGTGGCGCATCGAGCAGCCGCATCCGCGCGATGCCGTCGCCGCCGAACTGACCCGGGTTCGCGTGGAGATCGTGCAGGCGTTGCGCGAAGCGCGTCGCGCCGGATCGCCACCGGCCGAACTTCAGCGCGCCGTCGCGTGAGCGACGGAAGAACCCTCAGCGCTTCCTCCGACATCGAGCCCTCATGACCACCGACCACGATTCCGACAGCACCGCCTCCCGCCGCCGCTTCCTCAAGCTGTCGGCAATGTTCACCGTGGCCGGCGCATTGCCGCTGTTGCAAGGCTTCAACCGCGCCGTGGCGGCGGAGCCGGATGCGCCCGTTCGCATCGGCTATCTGCCCATCACCGACGCCACGCCGTTGCTGGTGGCGCATCAGCGCGGCCTGTTCCAGAAACAGGGGCTGTCGGTGGAGAAGCCGCGCATGTTCCGCAGCTGGGCGCAGATCGTGGAGGCCTTCCTCAGCGGCCAGGTCAACGTGGTGCACATGCTGTCGCCGATGACGGTCTGGGCGCGCTACGGCAGCAAGGCACCGGCGAAGGTGGTGGCGTGGAACCACGTCTGCGGCTCGGCGCTGGCGATGACGGTGAAGAAGAATGTCCAGCAGCTCGACGATCTGGCTGGCACCACGGTGGCGATCCCGTTCTGGTATTCGGTGCACAACGTGGTGCTGCAGCATCTGCTGAAAGCCCGCGGCATCGAGTCGATCGGCAGCGGCACGCCAGGGCCCAAGCAGGTCAAGCTGGTGGTGATGGCGCCATCGGACATGCTGCCGGCGCTGGCCGGCGGGCAGATTTCCGCCTACATCGTGGCAGAACCCTTCGTGGCGCTGGCCGAGATACTCAAGGTCGGCAAGGTGCTGCGTTTCACCGGCGACGTGTGGAAGGACCACGCCTGCTGCGTGGTGCAGATGCACGAGCGCGATCTCAACGAGCGCCCCGAGTGGTCGCAGAAAGTGGTCAACGGCATCGTGCAGGCGCAGGCCTGGGCGCGCGACCATCGCGACGACACCTCGCACCTGCTGGCCAAGGACGCCGCCGACCACTACACCCCGCACAGCTACGAAACCCTGGCCAAGGTGCTGGCGCCGCCGCCGTCCGATGACGCGGCCTACATCGCGTCGGGTGCGATCCACCATCCGGAGTGGAAGCAGCACCGCATCGACTTCCAGCCGTACCCGTTCCCCAGCTATACCGAAACCCTGGTGTCGATGCTCAAGACCACCTACGTCGAGGGCAAGAACGACTTCCTGCCCGGGCTGGACCCCGCCTTCGTGGCGCGCGACCTGGTCGACGACCGTTTCGTGAAGAAGGCGATCGCCGGGCTGGGCGGCATGACGGCCTTCGGCCTGCCCGAAGGTTTCACCCGCCACGAACACATCACCACCTGAACCCGTAACGCCATGCCGTTGCCGCTTGCCGCGGCGTCGGCATGCAGGCTGCAACTCCATGAACGCAACAAGCATTCCCCTCCACCGTTCCAGCGCCCGCATCGGGCTGAGCCTGTTCGGCCTGTTCGTGCTGCTGGTGCTGTGGTCGCTGGGCATCCACGTGCTGGGCAAGAGCATGCCGCTGGCCGGCGCGCTCAGCCCCGGCGACACCTTTCACAGCCTGTACGACCTGCTGGCGCGGAACGAGCTGACCCGGCACACGCTGACCAGCCTGAAGCGCGTCATGGTGAGCCTGTTGGCCGCGCTGGCGCTGGGCGTGCCGATCGGCGTGGCGGTGGGTAGCTCGCGCGCACTGGACAGCGGCACCAGCGGCGCATTCCAGTTCCTGCGCATGATCTCACCGCTGTCGTGGATGCCGATCGCGGTGATGATTTTCGGTATCGGCGATTCACCGATCTACTTCCTGCTGACCATCACGGCGGTGTGGCCGATCATCCTCAACACGTCGGCCGGCGTGCGCCAGCTCAATCCGCGCTGGTTGTTGCTGGCGCGCAGCCTCAGCGCTACCCGCGGCGAAATCCTGTGGCGCATCGTGGTGCCCGGCATCCTGGGCCACGTGCTCACCGGTGTGCGGGTGGCCATCGGCATGATCTGGATATTGCTGATTCCCTGCGAAATGCTGGGGGTCAGTTCCGGCCTGGGCTATTTCATCCTCGATACGCGCGACCGGTTGGCCTATTCGGAGCTGATGGCCGCGATCGTGCTGATTGGCGCGCTGGGTTTCCTGCTGGACGCGCTGGCGCAACGGCTGCACCGGCATTGGGTGCCTGCAGGCACCGATTGACGCGGCGCGTGGCTCAGGCGGCCAGCGCGCTGGCGTCGCCAAGCGCGGCGAAATAATCGCGTGTCAGCCGAAGTTGCTCGGTGGCCGTTTCGGCCCGGTTGGCGACCTGACGGAAGGCGGCATTCTCGGGGCGGTCCTTCGCGTACCAGCCCAGATGCTTGCGTGCGATGCGCACGCCCTGCTGCTCGCCGTAGAACGCATAGAGCTGGTCGAGATGGCCCAGCAGAATCGCGGCGACCTCGGCCGGTGTCGGCTCGGGCAGCAGTTCGCCGGTGGCCAGGTAATGGGCGATCTCGCGGAAGATCCACGGCCGCCCCTGCGCTCCGCGGCCGACCATCACCGCGTCGGCGCCGGTGACATCCAGCACGTGCTTGGCCTGCTGTGGCGAGCAGACATCGCCATTGGCCAGTACGGGAATGTGCACGGCTGCCTTGACCGCGGCGATGGTGTCGTATTCCGCCTCGCCTTCGTATTTGTCGGCGCGGGTGCGACCGTGCACGGCCAGCGCGGCGATGCCGGCGTCCTCGGCAATGCGGGCGATGTTCAGTGCGTTGCGGTTGTCGCGGTTCCAGCCGGTGCGGATCTTCAACGTCACCGGCACCTCGACCGCATCCACCACGGCTTTCACGATGCGCGCCACCAGCGGCTCATCCTGCAGCAGCGCGGAGCCGGACCACACGTTGCACACTTTCTTGGCCGGGCATCCCATGTTGATGTCGATCAGCTGCGCGCCGTTGGCCACGTTGAAGCGTGCCGCCTCAGCCAGCATCGTGGGGTCGTAGCCGGCGATCTGCACGCTGACCGGTTCGGGCTCGCCGTCGTGATCCATCCGCTGCAGCGACTTGCGCGTATGCCACAGGCGCGGATCGGCAGTGGTCATCTCCGACACGGCAAGCCCCGCGCCCAGCCGCTTGCACAGCAGCCGGAACGGCTTGTCGGTGACGCCCGCCATGGGGGCGAGCACCACCGGCGGGTCGATGAGGTAAGGGCCGATACGCATCCGCCCATTGTAGTGACGGGATTCGGCATTAGGGATTCGGGATTCGCAGAGCACCGCGCCCTTGCCCTTGCTCTTACGAATGCCGAATCCCGTTCAACGCCTCGGGCTCGTGGCGGTGGCGGAACAAAATGGCAAACAGCACCGCTACCACCAGCGCGTAGCCAGCGAAGGTCAGCCAGATGCCGCGCCAGTCCTTGGCGCCGTCCGCGGCGGTGAACCACAGGTCGATGATCCAGCCGCTGATCGAGCTGCCCAGGATCGCGCCGATGCCGTTGGTCATCAGCATGAACAGGCCCTGCGCGCTGGCGCGGATCGACGGGTCGCTCTGCCCCTCGACGAACAGCGAGCCGGAGATGTTGAAGAAGTCGAACGCCATGCCGTACACGATGCACGACATCACGATCATCCACAGCCCGTTGCCCGGGTTGCCGTAGGCGAACAGGCCGAAACGCAGTACCCACGCGATCATGCTGATCAGCATCACCGTCTTGATGCCGAAGCGCTTGAAGAAAAACGGAATCGCCAGGATGAACAGGGTTTCGGACACCTGCGAGATCGACATGATGATCGCCGGGTAACGCACCGCGATCATGCCCTTGTACGCCTCGACGTTGGCGAAGTCGTGCAGGAAGGTGTCGCCATAGGCATTGGTCAGTTGCAGCGCCGCGCCCAGCAGCATCGCGAAGACGAAGAAGACCGCCATCTTGCTGTTCTTGAGCAGCGCGAACGAGGTCAACCCCAGCGTATCCAGCCACGACGTGTGCACCTGGCCGCGCAGGCGCGGCGGGCACGCCGGCAGGGTGAACGCATACAGGCCCAGCAGCAGCGAAGCGGCGGAAGCCACGTAGAACTGGCCGCCCGAGGTTTCCAGATGCAGCAGGCTCACCATCCACATCGCCGCGATGAAGCCGACCGTGCCCCATACGCGAATGGGCGGAAACACCAGCACCACGTCGGCGCCGTCAGTCTTCAATGCGTTGTAGGCCACCGTGATCGCCAGCGACAAGGTCGGCATGTAGCACATCATGTTGAGCAGCATCACCCAGAACAGCGTGCCCGGGTTGTCGATCGTGGGCACGATGAACAAGACGATTGCGCCGCCGATGTGCAGCAAGCCGTAGAGCTTCTCCGCATTGAGCCACTTGTCGGCGATCACCCCCATCAGCGAGGGCATGCGACGTCCCCCCGCATTGA
>NZ_AJXU01000036.1 GCF_000264315.1 Rhodanobacter fulvus Jip2 | reverse complement strand
TCCCGCAAGCGGGAGAGGGGCTCGAGCAAGGCGGCGATTTCCTCGCGCAGGCGTGACACACCGAACGACAATTCATCGCTGCGCCCGGGCGCCTCGCCCAGCCAGAACGGAATGCTGGGCGGCGCGCCACGCGCATCCTCCACCCGCAACCGATCCCGCTCCACGCGTTGGATGCGGTAGCTGGTGTTGCCCAGCTGGAAGATGTCGCCGGCCATGCTCTCGACGGCGAAATCCTCGTTCACCGTGCCCACGATGATCGCCTGCGGTTCCAGCACCACCTTGTAATCGGCGGTGTCGGGGATGGTGCCGCCGGAAGTGAGCGCGGTGAGCCGCGCACTGCGCCGTGCCCGCAACTGGCCATGCACCGCATCGCGATGGATGTACGCCGCGCGCGGACCCTGGCGGGTGGCGAAACCCTCGGCCAGCATGCGTACCACGGCATCGAAATCCTCGCGCGAAAGATCGCGATAGGGGTACGCGCGGCACACCAGCGCGTATAGCGCGTCCTCACTCCATTCCTGGCAGGCGACTTCGGCCACGATCTGTTGCGCCAGCACGTCCATCGGCTGGGGCGGCATGATCAGCGCATCGAGTTCGCCGCGGCGCACGCAATCGAGCAGCGCGGTGCATTCGACCAGGTCGTCGCGGGTGGCCGGAAACAGCCGCGCCTTCGGCGTGCCGTCGATGCTGTGACCGGAGCGGCCGGCCCGCTGCAGGAACGCGGCGATCGAGCGCGGCGAGCCGAGCTGACAGACCAGGTCCACCTCGCCGATGTCGATGCCCAGCTCCAGCGACGCGGTGGCCACCAGCACCGACAACTCGCCGCGCTTCAGCCGCTGCTCCGCGTCCAGCCGCTGCTCCTTCGCCAGGCTGCCGTGATGCGCGGCGACGATCTCCTTGCCCAGCCGTTCGGACAGATGCCGCGCCGCGCGCTCGGCCATGCGCCGCGTGTTGACGAAGATCAGCGTGGTGCGATGCGCCTGCACCAGCTGCGCCAACCGGTTGTAGACCAGCTCCCAGCTGTCGTTGGACATCACCGCTTCCAGCGGCACCGGCGGCACTTCGATGGCGAGGTCGCGGGGGCGGGTGTGGCCTACGTCGATGATTGTCGCCGTGCTCCCTCCCCTGCGCGCAGGGGCAGAGGCGAGAGCGGCGGCTTTGCTCCCTCCCCTGTTCGCAGGGGAGGGTTGGGGAGGGGTGCTCTTCGCTTCAAGATCAAAAGCGTTACCCCCTCTCAGCCTCCCCCTGCAAGCAGGGGGAGGAGCAAGAGCGGCCCCGACTAAAAAGTCGGCAACCATCTCAATCGGCTTCTGCGTCGCCGACAACCCGATCCGCAACAACGGCCGCTGGCACAGCGACTGCAGCCGCTCCAGCGACAAGGTCAGGTGCGAGCCGCGTTTGCTGCCGGCGATGGCGTGGATCTCGTCCACGATCACCGAACGCACGCCCGCCAACATCGCGCGGCCCGAGGCCGAGCCCAGCAGCACGTACAGCGATTCGGGCGTGGTCACCAGGATGTGTGGCGGCTGTTTGCGCAGCGCGTTGCGCTCGGCTTGCGGCGTGTCGCCGGTGCGCACGGCGGTGCGGATCGCCACGTCGGGCAGGCCCAGCTTTTCCAGCTCCGCGCGGATGCCTTCCAGCGGCGCGTCGAGGTTGATGTGGATGTCGTTGGACAGCGCCTTCAGCGGCGACACGTAGACCACAGTGGTGGCATCGGCCAGCACGCCGCCGTGCGCCACGCCCTCGCGCACCAGTTCGTCGATGGCGGCCAGGAAGGCGGTCAGCGTCTTGCCCGATCCGGTCGGCGCCGCCACCAGGGTGTGGTTGCCGGCGCGGATCGACGGCCACGCCGCCGCCTGCGCCCCCGTGGGCGCCGGAAACGTGCGGCGGAACCAGGCCGCCACCGCCGGGTGGAAATCATCCAGCGGGGAAGGGCTCGGCGGCGGGTGCTGCGTGGGCACAGAGGAGCTCATCGGTCAGATATGGGGACGGCGTCGGAGTGCTCAATCGGATCGCGCGCGGCGGCGTCGCCCCATGTCACTATCAGGGTTTCGCCGCCGCGGGTCGTTGGCTGGCGATGGAAGCTCAGCACGGGAGGATGGGGTGAAGCAACCGCTGCAACCGGCGTCGCATCAGGGTGATGCGCAAGCCGTGGAATCGTGGCTGACGATGGCTGACGGCCAACCGATATTCGTGCGCGACTGGCCGCTGGCCCAGGCGCGCGGCGCCGTGCTGATCGTCCACGGCCTCAGCGAGCACGGCGGGCGCTACGCGGAGCTGGCGCAATGGCTGAACGCCCGTGGCTACGCCGTGCGCAGCTACGACCAGCGCGGTCACGGCCGGACGCCCGGCCGCCGCGGCGCGCTGCGCCACGCCGACGATCTGCTGGAGGACCTGACCGCGATCCATCGCGATTACGCCCACGCGCTGGGCCGCGTACCGCTGGTGCTTGGCCACAGCATGGGCGGCGTGGTGGTCACGCGCAGCGTGCTGGATGGCCGCATCGCCCCCGGCGCCGTGATCCTCAGTTCGCCCGCGCTGCGCAGTTGGGAACCGCGCTGGCGTCGCGCCCTGGCCCGCGTGCTGACGCGGGTGACGCCGAACCTGCCATTGCGCAGCGGCTTGAGCTTCGGCCGCACCTCGCATGACCCGGCGCGGGTCGACGCGTATCGCGCCGATCCGCTGCGCCACGGCTGGATCACCCCGCGGCTGGCCGACTTCATCTTTCGCGCCGGCGCCTCCAGCATCGCCGATGCCGCGCGGCTGCACGTTCCCACCCTGCTGCTGGTCTCCGGCGGCGACGCGCTGGTCGACCCCTCCGGCAGCAGCGATTTCTCGCGCGCCGCCACCGCCGGCGGCCAGCTCACCACGCGCTTTTTCTCGATGCTGTACCACGAGCTTTTCAACGAGGCCGAACCGGGTCGCAGCCAGGTGCTGCATCAGTTGGGCGACTGGCTGCAGCGGCAGGTGCCCGATCGTCAGTGAGTGCGGGTTGCGGCAGCCGGCACGCTGGATGGCGGTGCGTTCAACGGCGTTTCATCGGCGCTGGCCGGCTTGGTCGGCGACTGGTGCGCCGGCGCGCCGTCCATCGTTGTCGCATGCTCCATCGCCTTGTCGCGCGCGTCGGACACCGCCGTCAACTGCTTGGCGGACTGCAGATGCGCACGCAAGGCGGGCAAGGTGGCTTGCGCGAACTGGCGCAACCGGCTGTCGCCGGACGCGGCCGCTTCAGCGCTGAAAAGCTTCACCGCCTTCTCGTGGTCGTCCACCATGGTTTTCGCTCACGCCTGATCGAAAGCGCTGCCATCGAGCGCGCGTAGCCGCGCCGCCTCGTCCCGTGCCGCGTCAGCGGGCGTCGCCAGGGCAATCTGTTCGCTGTCGGCAATCGTCTTCAGCTGCGCATTGGCCTTGGTGTGGTCGTCCACGATGCGTTGCGCCAGCGCCTTCACCGCGTCGTTGTCCGATTTGGTCAGTGCCAACTGGCCCAGCTGCACCTCGGCGACGCCGGCGCTGGCCGCCTGCTGCATGAAATGGGATCAAGTGGGCCACGATGACCTGGTTGTGTGCATGCGCCCCATCGACATGACCGGTTCACATCCCGTCACCGCCGGTCGTGCGAAGAGTGGCATTCCATCGCCGCGGTGTTTGTGACAACACTGGAGAACCGGAGAAACCATGTCACGCACAAAACAGATTGCCGGCCTGGCGGGCTGGCTGTTGCTTTGCTTTGCCGCTGCCGCGGCGGGTGCGATCGCGTCGGCGCAGGCGGCCGCGTTCTATCACCAGTTGGCACAACCCGGCTGGGCGCCGCCGTCGTCGTGGTTCGGCCCGGTGTGGACGGCGCTGTATGCGTTGATGGCGATCGCCGCGTGGCTGGTCTGGCGCGAGGGAGGATGGCGCCGGCAACGCGGGCCGTTGAGTTCGTTCGTGGTGCAGTTGGTGGTCAACGCCTTGTGGAGCTGGTTGTTCTTCGCGTGGCATCAGGGGGCCATGGCCTTTGTCGACATCGTGCTGCTGTGGCTGCTGATCGTGGCCACCCTGGTGGGCTTTTGGCGCGTGCGACCGCTGGCCGGCATGTTGCTGGTTCCCTACCTGGGCTGGGTGAGTTTTGCTGCGGTGTTGAACTTCGCGGTATGGCATTTGAATCCGCAGATCCTGGGTTGACCCGGATCGATCCTTCGCGCCATTGGAGCTTCTCGCATGCCGATCCGACGACTTTTGCTAGCCGCCGCCTGCTCCTTGGGTTTGGCCTGCGCCCATGCGCAGGATGCGGCTCGCCGCCCGCCTGCCAACGGCTGGAACGTGGGCGCGATCGCCTTGGTGCGTGACGGTGGCTACATCGGTGACGTCAACCGCACCCTGGTAGTCCCTGCCGTGGGCTACGAAGGCGATCACGTTTTCTTTCGCGGCCTGCAACTGGGCTGGCACGCGTGGCAGCACGAAGGGATGCAACTGGATGTGGTGGCGCAAGCGCGACTTGACGGCTTCGATCGCGACGACATCCCCATTCCGGGGCTGGAGGACCGCCGCGAAAGCGTCGACCTCGGCGCCGTAATGACACTGTCCGGCGACGCGGGCAAACTGGAATTCAGTGCGCTGACCGACGCGTTGAATCGCAGCGGTGGACAAGAGCTGGCGCTGGAGTACGGCTATCCGTTCATGCTCGGGCGAGTGCGCATCACGCCCAAGGCCGGCGTGCGCTGGTGGTCACGGGATCTGGCCGACTATTACTACGGAATCCGCCCGCGCGAAGTGGCGCAGGGTGCACCCGCGGCGTACGCGGTTTCCAGCTCGCTGTTGCCCGAACTCGGTGTCAATGTGATGGCCCCGGTGAACCGACGCTGGGCGTTGTGGGGCGCCGCGCGGTACCAGCGCCTGCCATCGCGGATCGCGGATAGCCCGCTGGTATCGGCATCCTCCACCAGTACCTTGTTGATCGGCGTGTCGTACCGGTTCTGAGGCAAGCCACGCGTCAAGTCGCGGCAGGCGTCCAGCGCCCGTTGTCGGAGCTCGCCCAGGCCTACCATCGGCGCCGGGTAACCGCTGCGCTTGGGGCAGGTTGGCGCCCCTTCCACGGCTCTTGCAGCAGTGCCCGCGACGCATCCACCAGTGCCGGCAGCCAGCGGCGTTGGTAGTGAGCGTCGGGGTCGAACTTCTTCGCCTGGGTCAGTGGGTTGGATAGACACCGACGGACGAATTTTTGGTGGGCCCGCCAGGACTCGAACCTGGAACCAAGGGATTCGCTTGTGCCGAAGGTTTCCCTCCGGAGCGGACTATCTCTTCACCCTCTGCCCATGCGCGAGGCGGGGCAGGTGGGGTGCGGGACGCTCGAGCCTGTAATCAAGGGCACTGAAGCCCTCAGGTAGTCTCTGCACCTTCCGCCGGTGTACCGGCGGCTTGGCTCAGGGTTGCCACCGGCCGCGTTGCGCGCCGCTGAGGTTTCCCTGAATTCATCCCGATTCCATCCACGGATTACGCCGTGGCGGCACCATGTCGATGAGTCCCCTGCTCTAACCATTGAGCTACAGGCCCGTCTCGCCATGATAGCCGCAGCGTTCCGGAATCACCACGACACGGCGTGCCGGTGAATGCGGGAGATTTTGCGTTGCGGCATGCAATTTCCGCCGGGTGGGGTAAAGTCCGTGGTTGCGTCCTTTTCCGCCTGCGGGCGTTGAATCTGGGGGCATATTGCCAGACGGGCATTTTTTTGTTTATATGAATGTTAGCGCTAACACCCTAACCCGCGAGAACCGCAATGAGCTTGGTCGTTGGACTTGATGTAGGCACCCAGAGCGTGAAGCTCGTTGCGTACGATTCCGTGGCGCACGAGGTGCTGGCCACGCACAGCCATGCGCTGGAATTGGTGGCGCAGGATGATGGCAGCCGCGAGCAGGAAGCGCGGTGGTGGATCGACGCGATCCGCGCCTGTTTCGCCAAACTGGATCCGGCCCTGCGCGCCCGCGTGGTGGCGCTGGGTGTGTCCGGCCAGCAGCATGGCTTCGTGCCGGTGGACGCCGCCGGTCAGGTGCTGGCGCCGGCCAAGCTGTGGTGTGACACCAGCACCCAGGCCGAGTGCGACGAGATCATGGATGCCGTGGGCGGTCCGTTGCGCGCCGTGGCGCTGGCCGGCAACCCGATCCTGGCCGGTTACACCGCCTCGAAACTGCCGTGGACGCGCAAGCACCGGCCCGAGGTGTACCGGCAGCTGGCGAGCATCATGCTGCCGCACGACTATGTGAATTTCTGGCTGACCGGCGAGCGCTGGATGGAATACGGCGACGCCTCGGGCACGGGTTGGCTGGATGTGCGCACGCGTCAGTGGTCGCCGGAATTGCTGGCCGCCACGGATGCGCAGCGCGACCTGGCCGCCTGCCTGCCGCCGCTGGTCGAGGCGGATGCCAGTTTCCCCATTTCCGACGTGATTGCCGATGAGCTGGGCCTGCCGCACGGCGTGCGCGTCTCGGCCGGCGGCGGCGACAACATGATGGCCGCGATCGGCACCGGCAACGTGGCCTCCGGCGTGTTGAGCATGAGCCTGGGCACCTCGGGCACGCTGTTCGCGCACGCCGACCATCCGGTGGTGGACGATAACGGCAGTTGGGCGGCGTTCTGCTCGTCCACCGGTGGCTGGCTGCCGCTGATCTGCACCATGAACTGCACCGTGGCCACGGAAAACGTGGCGCGCGCGTTCGGCTTCGAAAGCCGCGATGGCGACACGGTGCTGGCCGGCACCACGCCCGGCGCCGACGGTCTGGTGATGCTGCCGTTCTTCAATGGCGAACGCACGCCCGACCTGCCGCACGCCCGCGCCAGCCTGCACGGCATGGACACGGCCAACCTCAACCGCGCCAACCTTTATCGCGCCGCGATGGAAGGGGCGACCTACGCGCTGCGCCATGGTTACGACGCGCTGTGCGCCGCGGGCCTGCATTTCGACGCCATCCGCCTCACCGGCGGTGGCAGCCACAGCGCCGCGTGGCGACAAATGGTGGCCGACGTGTTCGAATTGCCGGTGGACGTGCCCACGCAAGCCGAAGGCGCGGCTTTCGGCGCCGCCTTGCAGGCGTTGTGGGCGCTGGACCACGCCGCGGGTGGCCAGGCGGATATCGCCGCCCTGGCCACCGAGCATGTTCATCTCGATCCGGCGCTCTCGACCCGTCCGGATCCGGCTGCGACCGCCGCCTATCGCAGTCACTACGGCCACTTCTCGCGTCATCTGGAAGCCGCCGTGGCGAGCCACGCCAGCGGGAACGTCACGAACGACGGCTGAAGTTTTCTCGACTCCACATATCCATTTCACTTATCCACCAGGACACCATCATGAGCACCCCCTTCATCGGCAAACGCGAGTACTTCCCCGGCATCGGCGCCATCCCCTACGAGGGCATCGGCTCCGACAATCCGCTGGCGTTCAAGCACTACGATGCGAACAAGAAGGTCGGCGACAAGACCATGGCCGAGCACCTGCGTTTCGCGGCGTGCTACTGGCACAGCTTCTGCAACGCCGGCCACGACCCGTTCGGCCCCGGCACCCGCGTGTATCCGTGGGACAAGCACGCCAGCACCGCGCTGGGTCGTGCCGAGGACAAGATCGACGCCGCGTTCGAGTTCTTCACCAAGCTCGGCGTGCCGTACTACTGCTTCCACGACATCGACATGTCGCCGGATGCCGATGACATCGGCGAGTACGAGAAGAACCTCAAGCACATGGTCGCGCTGGCCAAGGAGCGCCAGCAGTCCACCGGCATGAAGCTGCTGTGGGGCACGGCGAACCTGTTCAGCCATCCGCGCTACATGAATGGCGCGGGCACCAACCCCGATTTCGCGGTGGTGGCGCGCGCGGCGGCGCAGATCAAGGCGGCGCTGGAAGCCACCGTCGAGCTGGGCGGCGAGAACTACGTGTTCTGGGGCGGCCGCGAAGGCTATGCCTCGCTGCACAACACCGACACCAAGCGCGAGCTCAACAACTTCGCCAAGTTCCTCACGGCCGCGCGTGACTACGGCCGCAGCATCGGCTTCCAGGGCAAGTACCTGATCGAGCCCAAGCCGATGGAGCCGATGAACCACCAGTACGATTTCGACTCCTCGACCGTGGTCGGCTTCCTGAAGCAGAACGGCCTGGACAAGGATTTCTCGCTCAATATCGAGGCCAACCACGCCACGCTGTCGGGCCACACCTTCGAGCACGACCTGCAGATCGCCTCCAACCACGGCATGCTGGGCAGCATCGACGCCAACCGCGGCAACGCGCAGAACGGCTGGGATACCGACCAGTTCCCCAGCGACCTGTACGACACCGTGGGCGCCATGATGGTGGTGCTGCGCCAGGGTGGCCTGGCCCCGGGCGGCCTGAACTTCGACGCCAAGGTGCGTCGTGAATCCACCGATGCCGATGACTTGTTCATCGCCCACGTCGGCGGCATGGACAGCTTCGCGCGCGGCCTGGAAGTGGCGCATTCGCTGCTCAATGTCTCGCCGTGGGAGAAATGGCGCGCCGAGCGTTACGCCAGCTTCGACGCCGGCAAGGGCAAGGACTTCGCCGAAGGCAAGCTCGACCTGGCCTCGCTGCGTGACCTGGCGGTTGCCCAGGGCGAACCGACCCAGCGCAGCGGCAAGCAGGAGCGCTACGAGAACCTGATCAACCAGTACCTGATGCGCTGAAACCCAAGCCACCCGTGTCGCCGCAGGGGCGGCGGCACGGTGTGACACCACGGGCAATCCGGGGCGGCACGGACCGAGGGGTGGACATGGCAATGGATATTCATGGCGCCACGCGCGCCATGCCCGGCGGCATCGTTCATTCGTCGCGGGCAGATGCGGGGCTGGAAACACCGGTCGATGCCGTCGGCCGCGTGGCTTCCGGCCCGCGGCGTCCCGTTTCATCCGCCGGCACGACACGCAAGGGTGCGTCGCGCCAAGGCGCGATGCGCGCGGTTGCCTCAGCTGCGCGTTTTGGCGGCCGTCTTCGCCGGCGCCACGGAGCCGCGCATCACCAGCTGGTGCGCCACCACCTGATCGACCACCACGCGGGTTTCGTTGCCGTTGCGACGGATCGCGCGCAGCAGGATGTCGATCGCCGAATCGGCCATGCTGGAGATCGGCTGGCGCACGGTAGTGAGCTCGGGCCAGACCGTGGTCGCGGCCGAGGTGTCATCGAAACCCACGATGGACAGATCCAGCGGCACCCGCAATCCGCGTCGGTGCGCCACCGAGACGGCCGCCGCGGCCATGTCGTCGTTGCTGGCGAAGATCGCGGTAGGCGGCTTGCGCAGCGACAGCAATTTCTCGACCGCTTCCAGCCCGGAGCGGTAGGTGAAGTAGCCCTGCTGCACCAGTTCGGCATCCCGCGCGATGCCCGCTTCCTTGAGCGCGGCCTGGTAACCCTCGAAGCGGCGCTGGCTGGCCATCTGGTTGGGATGGCCCTTGATGCAGGCGATGCGCGTGTGACCCATGCTGATGAGGTGTTCGACGATCTCCTTGCTGGCCAGGAAGTCATCGATGCGCACGCTGGAGATGTCGTGGATGAAGTGGCCGGAGGCCACCGCCACCACCGGCACGCCGGCCTTGGTCAGTTCCTCGATCACCACCTTGGATTCGCACAGCGGCGGCGGCAGGATCACTCCGCCCACGCTCTTGGCCAGCGCGCGCGCGGCCTTGCGCTCGGCGGTGGGGTCGAGCGTTTCCCAGCTGGAAATGACCAGTTGCGCGGCGGTGCGCTCCGCGCCGTGGAGCGCACCCAGCAACAGCTCGCGCAGGTAGGCGCCGCTGGGGTTGGTGTAGATCAGCGCGATGCGCACGTCCTGCGCGGCGGCAAGCGAACTGGCCGCCTGGTTCGGCACGTAGCCCAGCTCGCGCACGGCCTGCATCACTTTTTCGCGGGTCGATTCACGCACCTTGGCATGGCCGTTGACCACCCGCGACACCGTCATTGGCGATACTTCGGCGAGAACCGCTACCTCGTCGATGGTGACGGCGCGCCCTTTCCGGCGAGCCGATTTCTTGCCTGTTGTCTTCAATGCCGTTTCCTTTCAGCAGTGCGCGTCGCATTGCGCGGGCCCGTTGCCAGATTCCCGGATCCCCATCCCCACGAGGTCCAGCCATGCGCGCATGTTTGCATATGTTAGCGATAACATTCTGTTGTGACGCCAATCATCGTTCACGGCGCAGGCCCCACGGGCTGAATCGTAGCCGTTCGGGCGTTGGCTCGCGCCTGCTGGTCGCGGGTGTGGCGGTGCTGTTCGCGTGCCTGGGCGCCGGGCGCGCCCACGCCGAGGACGGCCATGATCTGTGGCTGCGCTACCACGCGCTCACCACCGCGCCGGCGGGTATCGATACCCGCCAGGCCGTGCAATTGGTCGCAGGGCCAGGCTCGCCGACCGCGAAGGCTGCCAGCGGCGAACTCATCCGTGGCCTGGGCGGCCTGCTCGGCAAGGCGCCGGAACTGTCCGGCGCGGTCAGCCGCGATGGCGCGCTGATCGTCGGCACCCCGGCCTCGTCGCCCGTCGTGGCCGGCCTGCATCTGGACACCCGCGAGCTGGGACGCGAGGGCTACCTGATCAAGAGCGTGGTGGTGAACGGCCACACGGCCACGGCGATCGTCGGCAACGACGACATCGGCGTGCTGTACGGCAGCTTCCGTTTCCTGCGCCTGCTGCAGACGGGGCATCCGGCCACCGGGCTGGACCTGCGCGATCGGCCGCAGGTGAAGCTGCGCGTACTCGATCACTGGGACAACCTCGACGGCAGCGTGGAGCGCGGCTATGCCGGCGCCTCGATCTGGGACTGGTGGAAGCTGCCCGATTACCTCGACCCGCGATACACCGACTACGCCCGCGCCAACGCCTCCATCGGCATCAACGGCACCGTGCTCAACAACGTCAACGCCGATCCGCTGGTGCTCACGCCCGCCTACCTGAAGAAGGTGGCGGCGCTGGCTGGCGTGTTCCGCCCGTGGGGGATCCGCGTGTATCTCAGCGCGCGTTTCAGCGCGCCGATCGAGATCGGTGGTTTGAAGACCGCCGACCCGCTCGACCCCGCCGTGCGCAAGTGGTGGCGCGACAAGGCCGATGAGATCTACCGCGTGATCCCCGACTTCGGCGGCTTCCTGGTCAAGGCGAATTCCGAGGGCCAGCCCGGCCCGCAGGATTACCACCGCACCCACGCCGACGGCGCCAACATGCTGGCCGACGCGCTGGCGCCGCACGGCGGCATCGTGATGTGGCGCGCCTTCGTCTACTCCGAGCACGACCTCGACGACCGCACCAAGCAGGCCTACAACGAGTTCAAGCCGCTGGACGGCCAGTTCCGCGACAACGTGCTGCTGCAGGTGAAGAACGGCCCGCTGGATTTCCAGCCGCGCGAGCCGTTCAGCCCGCTGTTCGGTGCGATGCCGAAGACGCCGCTGATGATGGAATTCCAGATCACCAAGGAATACCTGGGCTTCGCCACGCACCTGGTCTACCTCGGCCCGATGTGGGAGGAAGTGCTGCGCGCGGATACCTACGCCAAGGGCAAGGGTTCCACCGTGGCCAAGGTGGTCGATGGCCAACTGGACGGCCATGCGCTGACCGGCATCGCCGGCGTGGCCAATATCGGCACCGATCGCGACTGGAGCGGCTCGGTGTTCGACCAGGCCAACTGGTACGCGTTTGGCCGTCTGGCCTGGGATCCCACCCAATCCGCCCGCGCCATCGCCGACGACTGGGCGCGGATGACCTTCGCACCCGACGACGCGGTGGCCAAACCCATCGTGGGCATGATGATGGCTTCGCGCGAAGCGGCGGTGGATTACATGACGCCGCTGGGCCTGGCGCACCTGATGGGCGCCGGCCACCACTACGGCCCCGCGCCGTGGGACGACAGCCTGCCGCGTGCGGACTGGAACCCGGTCTACTACCACCGCGCCGACAAGAACGGCATCGGCTTCGACCGCACCCGCAAGGGCAGCGACGCAGTGGACCAGTACGCGCCGCCGGTCGCCGCGGAGTTCAACAATCTGAAATCGACGCCCGACGCCTACCTGCTGTGGTTCCACCACCTGCCGTGGGACTACCGCATGCGCTCCGGCCATACGCTGTGGGATGCGCTGGTGATGCACTACACCCACGGCGTGGACGAGGTGAAGCAGATGCGCGCCACCTGGGCCACGCTGGACGGCCGCGTCGATGCGCAACGCTACGCGCAGACCGCCGCGTTCCTCGCCATCCAGCAGCACGAGGCGCAATGGTGGCGCGACGCCAGCATCGCCTACTGGCAAAGCCTCAACCATCTGCCGCTGCCGGCCGGCTACGCGCCGCCCGCGCACACGCTCGAGTACTACAAGAGCCTTTCCTTTCACTATCCGCCGGGACATTGAGCATGGCAAAAACACCTTCATCCAAAGGCACCAGGACCGCCCGTCTCGCTTGCCTGTTGTTGGCGCCTTGCGGTCTTCTGGCCGCCACCGTCGCGCAGGCGGCGGTCGACAGTCCGGTGTTGCTGGACACCCTGTTTCAGGATCACACCGTCCTGCAGCGTGATACGGCCATTCCGGTGTGGGGGCAGGCCAAGCCAAACGCGTCGCTGAAAATAGCCTTCGACGGCAAGTCCACCACCAGTCGCGCCGACGCCAAGGGTCACTGGAAGGCGATGTTGCCGGCACTGCCGGCCGGCGGTCCGTACACCCTGAGCGTGACCGCCGCCGATGGCAGCACGCAGACGGCGCATGATGTGCTGGTCGGTGACGTGTGGCTGTGCAGTGGCCAGTCCAACATGGAGTTGCAGGTTCGCCGCACGCTGAATTTGAACAGCGAAATCAGCGGCGCCAACAATGACCGCATCCGCATGCTCACCGTGCCGCAGACCGGTGCCTCCGAGCCGCAGGATCATTTCGCCGCGCCGGTGCAATGGAAGCCCACGACGCCGCAGAACGTGGCGGATTTTTCCGCGGCTTGCTACTACTTTGCGCGCGAGCTGCAGAAGACGGTGGACGTGCCGATGGGTCTGATCAACGCGTCGCTGGGCGGCTCGCGCATCGAGCCGTGGATCAGCGCGCAGGCGCTGCGCAAGGTTGGCGGCTACGACGAAGCGCTGGACACCCTGGCGCTGCATGCCAAGGATCCGAAGGCTGCCGCCGCCCGGTGGGGCAAGATCTGGGAAACGTGGTGGCGCAAGCAGCCGCAGGTCAAGCAGGGCGACGAACCGTGGAAGGCCGGCGCAACTGAAGACGGCTGGAAAGCGGCACCCTCGCCGTTGATCAACTACCAGGAGTGGGGCGTGCCCGACCTCGCCAGCTTCACCGGCATGCTGTGGTACCGCACCACCGTAACCCTGACCGCGAAACAGGCAGCACAGGCCGCCACGCTCTCGGTGGGCAACGTCGACGAGGTCGACCAGACCTGGATCAATGGCACCGGCGTCGGCAGCAGCAGCTACGGCGGCAGTTCGCGCGACTACCCGCTTCGCCACGGCCTGCTGCATGCCGGCAAGAACCTGATCGTGATCAACGACCTCAATACCTACCAAGCGGGCGGTGTCATGGGTCCCGCCGACACGCGCGCACTGCGCTTTGCCGATGGCAGTTCGGTTCCGCTGGACAGCAACGGCTGGCAATACCGGGAGGTGCCGCAGGGCATGGGTACACCCCCGCTGGCGCCGTGGTTGGCGGTCTCGGGCACGACCGGTTTGTACAACGGCATGATCGCGCCGCTGGGTCATTACGCGCTCCGTGGTGCGCTGTGGTACCAAGGCGAATCCAACACCGGCCAAGGCGCCAGTTACCGGCGCCTGCTGGAAGCCTATCGCGATGATCTGCGCGCCCGCTTTGGCGCCCAACTGCCACTGTTGATCGTGCAGCTTTCCAGCTATGGCCCTGCACCCACGCATCCGACGGAAAGTGGCTGGGCCGACGTCCGCGAAGCGGAGCGACTGGTCGCAGCCGAAGACAAGCATTCGGGCCTGGCGGTCGCGGTCGATATCGGTGAGCGCTACGACATCCATCCGGCCAACAAGCAGGAGCTGGGCCGTCGCCTGGCGCGTGCCGCGCGGCACGTGGTCTACGGCGAGTCGCTGCCGCCATCCGGCCCGCTGCCGGTGTCGGCCACCCGCGCTGGTGATGCGGTCGAGGTCAGCTTCAAGGACGTCACCGGCAAGCTGGTGGCGTACAGCTCCAACCATCCGATCGGCTTCGAGCTGTGCGGTGCGAATGCCGGTAGCTGCCATTACGCCGATGCCGACCTGCGCGACGGCAAGGTGGTATTGCATCTGGACACGCCGGCCGCCGGTGACATGAGCCGTGTGCGTTACTGCTGGGCCGACAGCCCGTTCTGCACGTTGTACGACGAGGCCGGCCTGCCCGCCGTGCCGTTCCAGCTCGACGTCACTTCCAAGCACTGATTCGAAGGAGCCCATTCCGTGAGCACTACACAAGAAACCACCGCCCAAGGCTCCGCACGTGATCGCGAGATCGTCGAGGCGAAAGTCATCGTCAGCTGTCCGGGACGCAACTTCGTCACGTTGAAGATCACCACCCGCTCGGGTGTGCACGGCCTCGGCGACGCCACCCTCAACGGCCGCGAACTGGCCGTGGCTGCCTACCTGCAGGAGCACGTGGCGCCGAACCTGATCGGCCGCGACGCCGGCCAGATCGAGGACATCTGGCAGTTCCTGTATCGCGGCGCCTACTGGCGGCGTGGCCCGGTGACGATGAGCGCGATTGCCGCGGTGGACGTGGCCTTGTGGGACATCCTGGGCAAGATGGCCGGCATGCCGATCTACCAGCTGCTGGGCGGCCGCTCGCGCGAGGGCGCGCTGGTGTACGGCCACGCCAACGGCCGCGACATCGCCGAGGCGTCCGACGCGGTGGGCCGCTTCATCGAGCAGGGCTTCCTGGCGGTGCGCGCGCAGTGCGGCGTGCCCGGCATCAAGAAGGCCTATGGCGTTTCCAACGCCAAGGGCTACGAGCCGGCCGAGAGCGAGTTGCCGCTGGAAACCACCTGGAACACGCCGCGCTACCTGGGCGTGGTGCCGAAGCTGTTCGAGCAGCTGCGCGCCGACCACGGCGCCGACGTGGAGCTGCTGCACGACGCACACCACCGCCTCACGCCGATCGAGGCCGCGCGGCTGGCCAAGTCGCTGGAGCCGTACCGCCTGTTCTGGCTGGAGGACGCCACCCCGGCCGAAGACCAGAAAGCATTCGAGCTGATCCGCCAGCACTCGGTGACGGCGCTGGCGGTGGGCGAGGTGTTCAACTCGATCTGGGACTGCAAGCACCTGATCGAGAACCAGCTGATCGACTACATCCGCACCACCATCGTGCACGGTGGCGGCATCACCCACCTGCGCCGGCTGGCCGACTTCGCCGGCCTGCACGGCGTGCGCACCGGCTTCCACGGCGCCACCGACCTGTCGCCGGTGACGATGGGCGCGGCGCTGCACTTCGACACCTGGGTACCCAACTTCGGCATCCAGGAATACATGTTCCACACCGACGAGACCGACGCGGTGTTCCCACATGACTACGTCCTGCGCAACGGCCGCCTGCACGTGGGCGACACGCCCGGACACGGCGTCACCATCGACGAGAAGCTGGCGGCGAAATACCCGTACCAGCCCAAGCAGCTGCCGATCGCGCGCCTCGAGGACGGCGCGATGTGGAACTGGTGATGACGATGCCGACCCGATCGTTCAAGGCGCTGCTGCTGTGCCTGCTGGCCACTTGCGGCATGGCGGCGCAGGCGGCCGAGCCGGTGCTGTTCGACTGGTTCGATTACCAGGGCCACGACCGTGCGTTCGCGCAGCCGCTGCCGGCCGGACACTTCCGCAACCCCGTACTGGCCGGCTTCTATCCGGACCCCAGCGTGGTGCGGGTGGATGACACGTTCTACCTGGTCAATTCCAGCTTTGCGTACTACCCGGGCATTCCGGTGTTCGAGAGCAAGGACCTGGTGCACTGGAAGCCCGTCAGCCACGTGATCGACAAACCGACCACGCTGGACTTCGACGGCTTGAACATGTCGCGCGGCGTGTTCGCGCCCGACATCACCCATCACGACGGCACGTTCTACGTGGTCAACACCGCAGTGGACAGCGGCGGCAATTTCGTCAGCACCGCCAAAAGCGCGGCCGGCCCGTGGTCCGATCCGGTGTGGTTGAAAGGCATCGGCGGCATCGACCCGTCGCTGTTTTTCGACAAGGACGGCAAGGCCTACCTGCTCAACAATGACGAGCCCGAAGGCAAGCCGCTGTACGAAGGCCATCGGGCGATCTGGCTGCAGCAGTTCGATCCGGTGTCGCTGCAGCCGGTGGGCAAACGCCAGGTCATCATCAACGGCGGCACCGACCTGGCGAAAAAGCCGATCTGGATCGAGGGTCCGCACATCTATCAGCGCAACGGCTGGTATTACCTGATGTGCGCCCAGGACGGCACCGGGCCGCAGCATACCGAGGTGGTGTTTCGCAGCCGCTCGGTGTGGGGGCCGTATGTACCGTACGAGGACAATCCGATCCTGACCCAGCGTGACCTGCCCGCCGATCGTCCCGACGCGATCACCAATGCCGGCCATGCCGATCTGGTGGAAGCGGCCGACGGCAGCTGGTGGGCGGTGTTTCTGGCCAGCCGTGCCTACGACGGCACCCACTACAACACCGGCCGCGAGACCTATCTGCTGCCGGTCGAATGGAAGGGCGACTGGCCGATCATCCTGCCCCACGGCCGCGCGATTCCGCAGGTGGTGAAGGGTCCGGCTTTCATGCAGCGCGATGCCTCGCGGGCGCCGTTGAGCGGCAACTTCGACGCACGCGATGATTTCGACAGCACCACGCTGGGCAGCGAGTGGCTGTTCGCACGCACGCCGAAGCAGCCGTGGGCGGATCTGTCCTCGCATCCCGGCAAGCTGGCCATCCATCCGCTGGCGCGGGATCTGGACACGCTGAAGAATCCCTCCTACCTCGCCCGCCGCCAGCAGCACCTGGCATTCGACGCCAGCACCGCGCTGGCGGTGCCGGCGGCTGGCGTCGAGGCGGGTATCGCGGCCTACCAGAACGAGCATTACTGGTACGCGTTCGGCGTCAGGCAAGAGGGCGATCATCTGCGCCTGTCGCTACGCATGCATCGCGGTGACGACAAGGCCGTCGTCGACAGCGTGGTTCTGCCGGCCAGCGTGGACAAGTTGAAGTTGAAGATCAGCGGCGATGGCAAGGCCTACGGTTTCGCCTACGATGACGGGTCCGGCTGGAAATGGCTCCAAGGTGATGTGGACGGCACGCTGCTCAGTACCGATGTGGCAGGCGGATTCATCGGCGCGACGGTTGGTCCGTATGCGCGTCGACTCGACAACCAATAAGCAACGCAAAAGGGAACGATGACTATGGCGAAGCGACAGGCGTGGCGCGGCATGTTCCGCACGACAATGGCGGTGGCTCTGGGCATGGCCCTGGTCTTGCCCGTCTTCCCCTCGCATGCCGAGGGGGCCGATGCGGCGCCGTCGGCGGCGTCCGAGCCGGTCTATCGCGACCTCAGCCGCAGCTTCCACGATCGTGCCGCCGACCTCGTCGCGCACATGACGCTGGAGGAAAAGGCCGCGCAGATGCAGAACACCGCGCCGGCCATCCCGCGTCTGGGCGTGGCCGCGTACGACTGGTGGAACGAGGGCCTGCACGGCGTGGCGCGCGCGGGCCAGGCCACCGTGTTCCCGCAGGCGATCGGCCTGGCGGCCACCTTCGACGTACCGCTGATGCATGAAGTGGCCACCGCCATCAGCGACGAGGCGCGCGCCAAGTACAACGAGTTCCAGCGCAAGGGCAGCCATGGCCGCTACGAAGGCCTCACCTACTGGTCGCCCAACATCAACATCTTCCGCGACCCGCGCTGGGGCCGCGGCCAGGAAACCTATGGTGAGGATCCGTACCTCACCGAGCGCATGGGCGTGGCCTTCGTCACCGGCCTGCAGGGCGACAACCCCACCTACCGCAAGCTGGACGCCACCGCCAAGCATTTCGCCGTGCACAGTGGGCCGGAAGCCGACCGCCATCATTTCGACGTGCACCCCAGCGAGCGCGACCTCTACGAAACCTACCTGCCCGCGTTCCAGACGCTGGTGCAGGAGGCCGACGTCGACGCGGTGATGAGCGCCTATAACCGCGTCAACGGTGAGCCGGCCACCGGCAGCCCGCGCCTGCTCGGGCAGATCCTGCGCAAGGACTGGGGTTTCAAGGGTTACGTGGTCTCCGACTGCGGCGCGGTGGAAGACATCTACAAGCACCACAAGGTGGTCGACACCGTCGAGGCGGCCAGCGCGCTGGCGGTGAAGAACGGCGTGGACCTGGATTGCGGCACCGAGTACGCCGCCCTGGTCAAGGCCGTGCACGACGGCCTCATCAAGGAAAGCGAGATCGACGCCGCGCTCACCCGCCTGATGCAGGCGCGCATGCGCCTGGGCATGTTCGACCCGGCCAGCAAGGTGCCGTGGTCCGACGTGCCGTATTCGGTGAACCAGTCGCCGCAGCACGATGCGCTGGCGCGCCGTGCCGCGCGCGAGTCGATGGTGTTGCTGAAGAACGACGGCGTGCTGCCGCTGTCGAAGGACATCAAGCACATCGCGGTGATCGGTCCCACCGCCGACGACGTGATGGCCCTGGTGGGCAACTATCACGGCACCCCCGCCGACCCGGTGACGATCCTGCGCGGCATCCGCGAGGCGGCGCCGCAAGCGAAGGTGGTGTACGCGCGCGGCGTCGATCTGGTGGAAGGCCGCAGCGATCCCACCGGCATGCCGCTGGTGGAGGCGCAGTACCTGCGTCCGTCCGCCGGTGATGCCGAGCGCGGCCTGCGCGGCGAGTATTTCCGCAACACCGACCTGTCCGGCACCCCGGCGCTGGTGCGGGTGGACCCGATGATCGGCTTCAACTGGGATCGCGGCTCGCCCACCGACAACCTGCTCGCCCGCGGCGAAGCCCAGCCGGATCAGGCGGTCCCGAGCGACAACTTCTCCATCCGCTGGAGCGGCCAGCTGCTACCGCCGGTGAGCGGTGAATACGTGCTGGAAGCGGCCGCCAACGACGGCGTGCGCGTGTACCTGGACGGCAAGCCGGTGATCGACCGCTGGGAACGGGCCGACAGCCTCACCGCCACCCAGGCCAAGCTGAAGCTGGAAGGCGGCCACGCCTACGACATCCGCGTGGAATACAAGGAGCTGGAACGCGACGCCGGCGTCCGCCTGGCCTGGCGCATGCCTGGCGCCAAGGCGCCGTTCGAAGCCGCGCTCGATGCGGCGAAAGATGCCGACGTGGTGGTATTCGCCGGCGGCCTCACCAGCGACGTCGAAGGCGAAGAGATGAAGGTCAACTACCCCGGCTTTGCCGGCGGCGACCGCACCGACCTGCGCCTGCCCGCCACCCAGCGCAAGCTGCTGGAGGCGCTGCAAGCCACCGGCAAGCCGGTGGTACTGGTGCTGACCAGCGGCTCCGCGCTGGCGGTGGACTGGGCCAACCAGCACCTGCCCGCGGTGCTGCTGGCGTGGTACCCCGGCCAGCGCGGCGGCAACGCCGTGGCCGACGTGCTGTTCGGCAAGGCCGATCCCGCCGGTCGGTTGCCGGTGACGTTCTACAAGGCCAGCGAAAAGCTGCCCGCGTTCGACGACTACCGCATGGACGGCCGCACCTACCGCTACTTTAAGGGCGAGCCGCTGTACCCGTTCGGCTACGGCCTGTCGTACACCAAGTTCACCTACGCGGATCTGAAACTCGACCACAACAAGATCGGCAAGAACGACAAGCTGCACGTCACGGTGAAGGTGCACAACGCCGGCAAGCGCGCTGGCGACGAAGTGGTGCAGCTGTACCTGCGCGGCGTCGGCACGCCGCACGAACGGTCGAACAAGGACCTTCGCGGCATCCAGCGCATCACCCTGCAACCGGGGCAGACGCGCGACGTGTCGTTCGATGTTTCACCGGCCACCGACCTGCGCTACTACGACACCAAAAAGGCGGCCTACGCCGTCGATGCCGGGCGTTATGAAGTGCAGATCGGGGCCTCCAGTGCGGACATTCGTGCCACGCAATCCTTCACCGTCGACTGAGTACCGAGCTTGATGATGTCCAACGCACCACAGCAGGCGCGCGGCGAAAGCCGCGTCGTCTGCTTCGGCGAATTGTTGTTGCGATTGTCGCCGCCGGGGCAGGAGCTGCTGCTGCAGTCCCCGCACCTCGAAGCGCGCTTTGGCGGCGCCGAGGCGAACGTCGCCGCCTCGCTGGCCATCCTCGGCCACCACAGCGCCATGGTGAGCGCGCTGCCGGACAACGCCATTGGCCACGCCTGCGCCGCGGAACTGCGGCGCCATGGCGTGGACACATCCGGCCTCCGTTTTGCGGATGGCCGTATGGGCGTCTATTTCATCGCGCCGGGTGCCATGCAGCGCCCCACCGAGGTGGTCTACGACCGCGCCGGTTCGGTGTTCGCCTGCACCGCGGCCGCGGTGCACGACTGGCCGCGCCTGCTCGATGGCGCCCGCTGGTTGCACCTGTCGGGCATCAACCTGGCCCTGGGTGATGCCAGTGCGCAATCGGCACTGGCCGCCGTGCGCGCGGCGCGTGCGGCTGGCGTCAGCGTCTCGTTCGACTGCAACTACCGCAGCAAGCTGTGGGGTGAGCGTGCGGCGCAGGCACCCGCGCTGCTGCGCGAGGTGTTGGCCGAGGCCGAGCTGGTGTTCGGCAATGAGCGCGATATCGCATTGATCCTGGATGCGACGTTCGACCAGGACGATGCCCCACAACGTTTCCATGCGGCGGCCGAGCTGGCCTTTGCCACCTTCCCGCATCTGCGCCTGATGGCGGCCACCGACCGGCGCCACCTCGACGTGGACACGCATGACCTCAGCGGCCTGCTGGCCACGCGCGAGCAGGTACTGACCACCCGGACGCACCGGCTCGCCCGCATCGTGGATCGCATCGGCGGCGGCGATGCCTTTGCCGCTGGCCTGCTGCATGGTTTGCTGCGCGACATGGCCGGGCAGGATGCGCTGGACTTCGCCATCGCCGCCGCCTGCCTCAAGCATTCGGTACTCGGCGACGTGAACCTGCTGCGCGAGGCCGACATGTTCGCGCTGCTTGCCCAGGAAGGCTTCGAGGTGCGGCGTTGATGGCGCCGGCCGCACGCTTGTCCGCCGCCACGTTGCCGGCGTTGCCGGCGACGGTGATCCGCCCGAACTACGACCCCGCCGCCGTGCGCATCGGCATCGTGCACATCGGCCCCGGCGCGTTCCATCGCGCGCACCAGGCGGTGTATGTGGATGACCTGCTGGCCGACCATCCGAACTGGGGCATCTGCGGCGTGTCGCTGCACAGCGCCGGTGTGCGCGATGCGCTGGGCCCGCAGGACGGGCTGTACACGCTGGCCCTGCTGGACGAGAAACCGTCGCTGCGAGTGATCGGGGCGATCCGCGAATTGCTGGTGGCAAGCGAGGAGCAAGCCGCTGTGCTGGCGCGGCTGGCCGAGCCGGCGGTACGGCTGGTCACGCTGACCATCACCGAAAAAGGCTATTGCCTGGCGGGCGAGGATCTGGATCTCGCCCACCCCGACATCGCACACGACCTGGCCGCGCCGCAGACGCCACGCAGCGCCATCGGCTACGTCGTCGCCGGCCTGCGCGAACGACGTGCGCGCGGCGTTGCACCGTACACCGTATTGAGCTGCGACAACCTCGCCGGCAACGGCCATCGCCTGCGCCGCGCCGCACTGCAATACGCGGCGCGGATCGACGCGGAACTGGCGGCGTGGATCGAGGCCGAGGTGGCCTTCCCCTGCTCCATGGTAGACAGCATCACCCCCGCCACCGACGACGCGCTGCGCGACAACGTGGCCGCCGCGCTGGGCTGCGCCGATGCCTGGCCGATCCAGCGCGAGGCGTACACGCAATGGGTAATCGAGGACCGCTTCTGCAACGAGTGCCCGCCGTTCGAGCGCACGGGCGCCACCCTCAGCCACGATATCGCCGGCTACGACCGCGCCAAGCTGCGCCTGCTCAACGGGCCGCATTCCACGTTGGCCTATCTCGGCTCGCTGATGGAACTGGAGACGGTATCCGAGGCGATGGCCGAGCCGTTGTTGGCCGGCTTCATCGAGCAGTTGATGCGCGATGACATCGTGCCCACGCTGCCAGTGTTGGCCGGCTTTGATCCGCAGGCCTATGTCGACGCCATCCTGGCCCGCTTCCTCAATCCCGCCATCCGCCACCTGCTGGCGCAGATTGCCTGGGACGGTTCGCAGAAAATTCCGGTGCGGCTGCTGGGCACGATCGCCGAGGCGCTGGCCGCCGGCCGGCCGATCGATCGCTTGTGCTTGCCGGTGGCCGGGTGGCTGCATTTCGTGGTGCGCCAGGCGAAAAACGGCGTGCCCATCGTCGATCCGCTGGCCGATACGCTGGCGCGCATCGGTGCGGCCTGCATCGGCGCGGCCGACAACGTCGATGCCTTTCTGGCGCTGGACAGCGTGTTCGGTGCGCTGGCCGGCGATATCCGCTTCACCACCGCGCTGCGCGCTGCCTATGCCGCATTGGCGCCGGCCACGCCGGACGCGGTGCGCCGTGCGCTGACCGATGTCTGAGGAAGCTCAGAAACAGTCGTCATCCCGGCGAGGAGCTTTTTCAACAGCGAAGCTGGTCAAGCTGGAATGACGAGCAGGGCTTGACGACCTTTTTTCCATCCCGCTTTCCAGGAGCATCCCATGCATCCCAACCTGACCCGCCACACCACCGCCGACGGTCCGCGCTGGGCTTTGGACGGCCATTACCTCCCCGCCGAGTTCAGCCTGTCGGCGTGGCTGGCACTGCCGGCTGATGCGGCGCAGGCGCAACTGGCATCGGCCGTACGCGGCACGCCAGCCGATGGCGCGCTGCTGGCGCCGATCGAGGACGCGCAGGAAGCGTGGGCCAGCGGCGTCACCTACCTCAGCAGCCGCATGGCGCGCGAGGCGGAATCGCAGAGCGCCGACGTCTACCAGAAGGTGTACGCGGCGGCGCGGCCCGAGCTGTTCTTCAAGGCTTGCGGCTGGCGCACCAGCGGCCACGGCCAGCCCATCCGCGTACGTGCCGACAGTGCCTGGAACGTGCCCGAGCCAGAACTCGTGCTGGTGCTGGACAGCGCCGGCGGCATCCGCGGCTACGCGGTGGGCAATGACGTGTCCTCGCGCAGCATCGAGGGCGAGAATCCCTTGTACCTGCCGCAGGCCAAGGTCTACGACGGCGCCTGCGCGATCGGCCCGGGCATCCGCCTGTGCAGCGCCGACGACCTGCGCGACCTGGCCATCGCGCTGGAAATCCACCGTGGCGGCGCGGTGGCGTTCGCGGGGCAGACCCGCAGCTCGCAGATCAAGCGGGCACTGGAGGAACTGGCTGGCTACCTGTTCCGTGAGCTGGCGTTCCCCCACGGCGCCTTCCTGTTTACCGGTACCGGCATCGTGCCGGACGAAACTTTCACCCTGCAGGCCGGCGATGTGGTGCGCATCGACATCGGCGGCCTGGTACTGGAGAACCCCGTATCATGAGCAACCCCACTTCCATGCAACCCATCCTCGTCGACGGCCGCTGGGTCCAGGCGCAGGCGCCGGAAGGCAGCTTCCATGCGTTCGATCCCTCGCAGGGCAAGGAGCTGGACGCGCACGACTACCCGATTTCCGGCTGGGCCGATCTGGACGCGATGCTGGACGCCGGCCAGCGCGCCGCGGCCGCGATGGCGACGTTGCCGGGCGAGCGCATCGGCGCCTTCCTCGACGCCTACGCCGCCGCCATCGAGGCGCGCGCCGATGCGCTCGTCGAAACCGCGCATCGCGAGACCGGCCTGCCGCTGGAAGGGCGCCTGCGCAATGGCGAGTTGCCGCGCACCACCGGCCAGTTGCGCCAGGCCGCCAACGCCGCGCGCGACGGCAGCTGGGCCCGGCCCACGATCGACACCGCCGCCGACCTGCGCTCCATGCTTCGCCCGTTGGGCGGCCCGGTGCTGGTGCTGGGGCCCAACAACTTCCCGTTCGCCTTCAACGGCATTTCCGGTGGCGATTTCGCCGCGGCGATCGCCGCCGGCAACCCGGTGATCGCCAAGGCACACCCGGCCCATCCGCACACCTCGCTGCTGCTGGCCGAGGCCGCGCTGGAGGCGCTGCAGTCCAGCGGCCTGCCGTCGGGCGCGGTGCAGATGTTCTTCCACACCAGCAACGAGCTGGGGCTGCGCGTGGTGGCCGATCCGCGCACCGCCGCGGTGGCGTTCACCGGCAGCCGTCCGGCCGGCATGGCGATCAAGGCCGCGGCCGACGCGGCCGGCACGCCGGCCTACCTGGAGATGTCCAGCGTCAACCCGGTGTTCGTGCTGGGCGGTGCGCTGCGCGAGCGCGGCGCGGCTATCGCCGCCGAGCTGGCCGCCTCCTGCGCGATGGGCGCGGGCCAGTTCTGCACCCGGCCCGGCGTGACCGTGCTGCCGCCGGGCGCGGATGCCGATGCCTTCGTGCAGGAAATGCAGCGGCTGACCGCGGCCACGCCCGCCGGCGTGCTGCTGACGCCGCGCAGCCCGCAGCTGGTGGCCGAGGCGGTGAACGCACTGCGCGACGCCGGCGCCGAGTTGCTGGCCGGCGGCGAGATCGCCGACACCGCCGGTTACGCGTTCCAGCCGACCCTGCTGAAGGTCTCCGGCAGCCGCTTCATCGAGGCACCGCGCGCGCTGCAGAACGAGGCCTTCGGCCAGGTCAGCCTGCTGGTGCTGTCCGAGTCGCAGGCGCAGTTGCAGCAGATCGCGCAGGCGCTGGAGGGCAACCTCACCGGCACCATCTACAGCGACACCGGCGGCGCCGACGATGCCGAATACGACGCGCTGGCCCCGGCGCTGCGCCACCGTGTCGGTCGCCTGATCAACGACCGCATGCCCACCGGCGTGGCGGTGTCGTCCGCGCAGAACCACGGCGGCCCGTACCCGTCCACCGGCCATCCCGGCTTTACCGCCGTCGGCATCCCGGCCTCGCTGCTGCGCTTTGCCGCGCTGCACAGCTACGACCACGTGCGCCAGGAAAGGCTGCCGATCGCCCTGCGCGATGCCAACCCGACCGGGTCGCTGGTGCGTCTGGTTGACGGGCAGCTGACCACGGCCGACCTGTGATGGCCGGCGCGCAAAGTGACGATGCCCTGCTGGATGCCATCCTGGGCGACGGCGCCCCGCTGACCACCACCCGTACCAGCGGCGAAGGCCCGGCCGGCAGCCTGCCGGTCGACGACACCACCATGCGCGAGGCGCCCAGCGGTCACCTGTTCGGCATGACGCAGAACGCCGGCATGGGCTGGCGCGCCAGCGAGATCGGGCGCGATCCGTACCTGATCCTCAGCACCCAGGGCGGCCTGCGCGCCGAAGATGGCCGGCCGTTGGCGCTGGGCATGCACACCGGCCACTGGGAGCTCGACAAGCTGGTACGCACCGCCGCCGAGACTTTGGCGGCCGAAGGCGGGCTACCGTTCTCGGTGATGTGCTCGGACCCGTGCGACGGCCGCACCCAGGGCACCACCGGCATGTTCGACAGCCTGCCGTACCGCAACGATGCGTCGATGACGATGCGCCGGCTGGTGCGCTCGCTGCCGAACCGGCGTGGCCTGCTGGGCATCGCCACCTGCGACAAGGGTCTGCCCGCGATGATGATGGCGCTGGCCGGCTCCAGCGAGCTGCCCGGGGTGATCGTGCCCGGCGGCGTGACGCTGCCGGCGCGCGGCGCCGAGGACACCGCCAAGGTGCAGACCATCGGCGCCCGCTACGCGCACGGGCTGATCGACCTGCAACACGCCGCCGCGATGGGCTGCCGCGCCTGCGGCTCGCCCGGCGGCGGCTGCCAGTTCCTGGGCACCGCAGCCACCTCGCAGGTGATCGCCGAGGCGCTGGGCATCTCGCTGCCGCACAGCGCGCTGGCGCCGTCGGGCGAGCCGGTGTGGCTGGACATGGCGCGGCGCTCGGCGCTGGCGCTGGTGCGGCTGGCCAAGGCCGGCACGCCGTTGTCGGCCATCCTCACGCGCCAGGCGCTGGAGAACGCGCTGCTGGTGCACGCCGCCTTCGGCGGTTCCACCAACCTGCTGCTGCACGTGCCGGCGATCGCCCACGCGGCCGGCCTGGCGCCGCCCACGGTGGCCGACTGGACCGCCGCCAACCGCGCCACGCCGCGCCTGGTCGACGCGCTGCCCAACGGTCCACGTCATCACCCTACGGTGCAGGTATTCATGGCCGGCGGCGTGCCCGAAGTGATGCTGCACCTGCGCGCCATGGGTCTGCTGCATCTGGATGCGCCCACCGTCAGCGGCCGCACCGTCGGCGAGAACCTCGAATGGTGGGAGCACAGCGAGGCACGCCGCATCGCCCGCGAACGTCTGCGCGAATTGGACGGCATCGACCCGGCCAACGTGATCATGGGCCCCGATGCCGCGCGCGCGGCCGGGCTCACCTCGGCGCTGGTGTTCCCGGTCGGCAACCTCGCCCCCGATGGTTCGGTGATCAAGGCCACCTCGATCGACCCGACCGTGGTCGACGACGACAACGTGTATCGCCGCACCGGACCGGCGCGTGTGTTCGCCTCCGAGCACGAGGCGATCGTGGCGATCAAGCGCAAGGGCGAGGGCGCGGTGGTGGCCGGCGACGTGGTGGTGTTGGCCGGCTGCGGTCCCGCCGGCACCGGCATGGAGGAGACCTACCAGCTCACCTCCGCACTGAAATACCTGCCCTGGGGCAAGCACGTGCCGGTGCTCACCGACGCGCGTTTCTCCGGCGTCTCCACCGGCGCCTGCATCGGCCACGTGGGGCCGGAGGCGCTGGCCGGCGGCCCGATCGGGCGGCTGCGCGACGGCGACCTGGTGCGCATCGAAATCGATCGCAACAGCTTGCAGGGCCGCATCGACTTCATTGGCAGCGATGCCGACCAGCCGCTGTCGCGTGACGAGGCCGCCGCCATGCTGGCCGCGCGCCCGATCCACCCGGCGATCGCACCGCACCCGAAGCTGCCCAACGACACGCGCCTGTGGGCTGCGCTGCAGGAAGCCAGCGGCGGTACCTGGGGCGGTTGCGTGTACGACGTGGACGCCATCGTGGAGACGCTGCGCGCGGGACGCGAGGCGCTGGCGCGGCAACGCGGGGAGCAGGTCGCCGACTGAACAATCACGCCGGCGCCGCGGCGCCGGCACACCACGCAGCGTCGGCCCAGGTCGTCGCGGTCATGCATGAAGCTGTTCGCACCAGGGGAGTTACTGGATGGTCACGTTTCTCATCATCGCCGCGGCTATCGCCGTGCAGATCTTTCTCACCGCGCGCAAGGTCAGCCCGTTCCTGTCGCTGCTGCTGACCGCGATCCCGATGGGCCTGCTGCTGGGCATGTCGCCGCAGGAGCTGCTGAAGACCATCGACCACGGCGTGGGCAGCACGCTGGCCGGGCTGGCGCTGGTGATCATCCTGGGCGCGGTGCTGGGCAAGGTGCTGGAAGAGAGCGGCGCGGCGGAGAAGATCGCCACCACCCTGGTCGCGAAACTGGGCCTGCGCAACATCCAGTGGGCCTTGCTGCTGACCGGCTTCATGGTCGGTATCCCGCTGTACTTCAATGCCGGCTTCATCATCCTGATCCCGCTGATCTTCTCGCTGGCGCGGCGCACCGGCTTGCCAATCCTGCAACTGGCCATTCCCACCGTGGCCTCGCTCAGCACCACCCACTGCTTCCTGCCGCCGCACCCGGGGCCGGTGTTCCTGGTCAACGCGTTCGGCGCCGACATGGGCCACACCCTGATGTACGGCGTGGTGCTGGCGATACCCGCGGTGGTGATCGCCGGCCCGTGGCTGGCGCGGCGAATGAAGGCGATCAACCCGCCCATGCTGGAGCTGTTTGCCGGCCCCACCACCACGACCGACCAGTCGCCGCCGGGCGCGTGGAGCTCGTTCCTGATCGCGCTGTCGCCGATCTGGCTGATCGGTCTCTCGGTGCTGGCCGACGGCGTGCTGCCCAAAGGTGTGCTGCGCGAAACCCTGCTGTTCCTGGGCAATCCCACCATCGCCCTGCTGCTGGCCACCGTGGCCGCGTTCTACTGGCTCGGTTACCGCCGCGGCGCGGCGCTGGAAACCCAGACCCGCTGGCTCAACGCCGCCATCAGCGGCATCTCGGTAATCCTGCTGATCATCACCGCCGGCGGCGTGTTCAAGCAGGTGCTGGTGGACAGCGGTGTGGGCGCCACCATCGCCGAGCTCAGCCGCACCTGGCAGATGACGCCGCTGGTGTTCGCCTGGCTCGCCACCGCGCTGCTGCGGGTGATGATCGGTTCGTCCACGGTGGCCGTGCTCACCGCCGCCGGCGTGGTCGGCCCGCTGATCGCCACCACTGGCGCCTCGCCCGAGCTGATGGTGCTGGCGGTGGGCTGCGGCAGCGTGTTCGGCTCGCACGTCAACGACTCGGCGTTCTGGATGTTCAAGGAGTTTTTCAACCTCTCCATGAAACAGACCTTCCTGTCGTGGACGGTGATGGAGACGACAATCTCGCTGATCGGCCTGGCCGGCGTGCTGCTGTTGAACACGGTGGTGGGCTGAGCCCGCCCCTGCCTCACCCGCCGAGCTGACGATGGCCCACGCGCGGGCCGCGGGTGCTGTCGCCCCGCGCGTCCTTGGTCCGGTGGAATGCATCGAGAGAAAAGAGCCCGCTTGCCGGACGGCACACGCGTCGGCAAGCGGCAATCGCCGTGACTGTCCGCGCCCCGTTGCAGGCGGCGCGGACAGTCGTGCGGCGGGTCAGAACGTGGCGCGGATCACCACTTCGGCACGACGATCGTTCACGAACGTGCTGCGCAGGTAACGGTTCTGGTCGACGTAGCCGGACGGCGCCAGCGTCGGGTTGTTGATGCGGGCGTCGCTGTCGGCATACGTCGACGGCCCCATCAGTACCTTGGTCTTGGCGTTCGTCAGGTTGTTGAGCAGGAGCCCGACCTTGACGTTCTTGTTGATATTGAAGAACACCGAACCGTCCAGCTGGCCGAAGCTGTCGCTCCACACCGGCACGTAGGTGTCACCCGAATCCTGCTCGGCCAGCAGGTAGCGATCACGCCACGACCAGGCCAGTCGTGCCGACCAGTTGCCGTATTCGTACATCGCGGTGAAGTTGTAGCTCTTCGGCGACAGGCCCTGCATCGGCAGCGGCTGGTTGTTGACGATGAACTCCGCATCGCAACTGCCGTTGTTGTGGTTCGGGTCGCAGGACGTGGTGCCGGCGATGCGCGAGCTCTTCAGGTAGGTGTAGTTCGCCTGCACGCCAAAGCCACGCCAGGCGCCCGGCAGGAAGTCGAAGAACTGCGAGTAACCGATCTCGAAGCCCTTCACCGTGCCGTCGCCGGCGTTCACCGGGCCACTGACCGGCAGGGTCTGGCCGGCGATGTTCTGCAGCCAGATTTCGTCGGCGATGTAGTTCTTCAGCTTCTTGTGGAACAGCGTGGTGTAGAGCTGTCCGGTGGGAGCGAAGTACCACTCCAGCGAGGTGTCGAACTGGTCCGAGATCATCGGCTTGAGCGCCGGATTACCGCCCGACGTGGCCTTCCAGCCAGCCAGCGTCGACTGACCGCCCGGCGTCGCTGCCCACGAGGCGCCCACTTTCAGATAGGCGTTGAGCTGGTTGATGGCCGGACGGGTGATGGCGCGCCCGGCGGCGAAACGCCACTGCAAGTCGTCGGTGAGCTTGTAGCGCAGGTTCAAGCTCGGCAGTGCGTTCTTGTAGCTGGTGTGGCCTTCCATCGGCTCGGTCAAGCCGCTGAACATCACGTCGATCACGTCCTGGGGATAATTGCCCAGGCTGCCGGAGGCGCTGGAGAGCGAGGGGAAGGTGACCGAGCCGTTCGAGCGCACGCTGGTACGCACCAGGCGCAGGCCGACGTTACCGTCGAAGCGGTCGTCCGGTGTGCCGAAATACAGCGAGCCGTAAAGGGCCTGGGTCTTCTCCCACATGTTGTTGTCGCTCATCGGGCTTCCCGGCGTGCAGGAGCCGTCGGTGGTTTCCTGCGGGCACCAGATGCCGCCTTCCAGCGCGTGCGAGCGCAGCGCAGGAATCGCCTTGCGGTAGTTGCTGACCAGCTCGCTGCTGGGGAACCACAGCGTGGTGGGTACGTTCGCATCCCCACGATAGAAGTTGCCCAGCGTCTCGTAGGACTGCATCCAGCTCGGCAGGGTGTCGGCGCGGGCCAGGTCCTCGGGCGAGTTGTACGTCAGCCAGTGCGTGTTGAGCGCGCCCCAGTTGTACGAGCTGTTGGTGTTGTTGCTGTAGCGGTGGCTGTTGGTGGCACGCACACCCACGCGCAGCGAGCGCACTACCGCACTGTCGAAGTTGACCTCCAGGTCGATCTTGGCGGCCCGCTCCAGGCCGTAGTCGTGCTGGAGATGGTCCATGGCGGACCACAGGATGTAGTTGTGCCCGTCGGCCAGGTAGGCCGGGTCGGTGACCGTCACGCTGGGCACGCTGCCGCTGACGTCGAGCGAGAGCGGCGGCATGTAGATCTGGTTGTAGACGGTGAAGTCCAGCGTGTTGCTGACGGATTTCGCCAGCTGCAGGTCGCCGCTCAGGATCACGTTGTCGGTGAGGTTGACCTTGAAGCCGTTGGACCAGTCGGTGGTTTGCGTGAACTGCTGGGCATCGCGGTTCGTCGTGTAGTACGCGTTGTTGCCGAACGGCCCCAGTGCCGGGTCGCCGCGCCACGCCGACGAGGTGATGGTGCCGGTCTGGAATACCCCACGGTCGTCATAGGTGAAGTTGGTGCCATTGGCCGGCAGCGGGTTGTAGAAGTTGCCCTCGTTGGACTGCACGAAGTGCTCGGACCAGTGCAGGTTGTAGTTGGAGCGGAAGAACTGCGAATAGATCTCCCAGCGGTCGTTCGGCTGCCATTGCAGGCCGCCGTACAGGCCGATGCGGCGACGATCCATGTCCATGCGGCGCCAGTTGACGCCGCCGGGTACATAACCCTGGCCATTGGGCGCGCCATCGGCGACGGTGGCGCCGAGGTCGTTGCGCCAGTTGCCGTCGGCGTCCTGCAACCAGGTGTCGGGGCCGTCGGTCTTGGTCGGGCGCAACACGTAGGGCTGTACCTGCACGCCGTCGCTGCGCGTGGAAAGCTCGGAGATCGCCACGTCGAACAGCGCGCCGAACTTGCCGTAGGTATCGCTCTCCCACACGTTGCTGTACAGGAACGAGGCCGCCGGCTTGTGCTTCTTCGCCATGTCGCCGTCGTTGATGCCGAAGGAGAACGCGGTGGTCTTGCCGGTATCGAACGGCATGCGTGTGCGCAGGTTCACCGTGCCGCCGATGCCGCCTTCGATGATTTCGGCGGACGGGTTCTTGTACACGTCCACGCCGGCCATCAATTCCGCCGGTACGTCCTGGAAGCCCAGCGCGCGGCCGTTGTTGGCCGAGAAGCTGGTGCGGCCATTGAGCAGGCTGCCGACGTAGGGCAGGCCGCGGATCAGCACGCCGCTGCCCTCGGCCGCCGGATGGTTCGGGTCGTCGTCGGCCAGGAAGTGATCCACGGTGACGCCGCTGATGCGCTGCAGGGTTTCGGTGACGCTGCGGTCGGGCAGCGCGTTGATGTCGGTGGCCGTCACCGAATCGATGATCTGGTCCGCATTCTGCTTCAGCGATTGCGCCGACATCAGGCTGGCGCGAATGCCGGTGACCGTGATGGCACCCATTTCCGACACGTCCGGCTTGGCCGCCGTGTTCTTTTTGGATGGCGCCATCGCCGCCGACTCGGGCGCGGTGGTTGCCGGCGCGTCCGTGTTGGCGTCCTGCGCCTGTGTCAGGCATGGCGCACCTACCAGCGCCATGCCCAGCGCGATGGCGGCGGCAAGCCGCGTCTCGCGAAACCGATGATTTCCGCGCGCGCGCGCTCCGCCCAGCAGCAGCTCTTGGCTGTTCCTCTTCATGTCTCCCCCTTCTCGATGGATGGAACGTGCGCAGCCCCCGCTGCGCCGTCTCCATTTTTCTGCGTACCAGTAAAATCCCCAAGCCTGGCCGCGGCAATTGCTATAGCTTGGATAGCGCTAACATTTTTATCTGTATACGCGCGCCGCGAGCGATTTCATATACGGTTTTTTCCAGTATCGCGCGAGCGGCGGCATCGCTTGCCAGCCATGGCGCGCGCTTGGCGTAGCGCCGCGACCTAATGCCGCAGCGGTACCGCCAGCACCGCATCCAGCGCCGGCTTGGGCTGGTGGTGGCGATCGAACAGCAGCGGGTAATTGGTGCGGTCCGGGATCGGGTAACCGTTCTTCCACGACATGTCGTCGGTCACGCCCCAGACCGACACGCGCTCCAGCTTGTCGCGCTCGCGATGGAACAATGCGAACAGCGCGGCGTAGCGGTCGGTCAGCTGCCGCTGCACGTCGGCCGGCAGGCCATCGCGATAAGGGTCCAGGAACTTCTTGAACTCCGGCAGCTGAAACTGCGGATGGGTCATGCCCTGGCCGATGATCTGGCCCTCCTTGGTCAGCGGCAGCACGTCCACATCCAGCTCGGTGATCGAAACCTTGACCCCGGCCGCGGCATACGCGTCGATCGCCGCCTCGATGTCGGCCAGCGACGGGTAATCCAGCCCCCAATGGCCCTGGATGCCCACGCCGTCGATGCGGATGCCATGCGCCTTGAGCATCTTCACCATGCGCACGATGCCGGCCACCTTCGTGGGTCGCCACGCGTTGAAGTCGTTGTAGTAAAGCTCCGTGTTTGGCGCGTAGCGGGCGGCATTGCCGAAAGCCAAGCGCATCAACTCGTCGCCATCGCCGATGCCGCGCACCCATGCCGTGTCGCGGTAGTTGCCGTCGTCGCCAATCTGCTCGTTCACCACATCCCAGCTGTCGACGCGCCCGGCATAGCGGCCGGCCACCTTCTCGATGTATTGGCGCATCCGCTCGGCCAGCTGCTTGCCCGGCAGCGGTTGGCCGGCGTCGTCCTGGAAAAACCACTCCGGCGTCTGGTTGTGCCACACCAGGGTGTGGCCCACGATGAACATGTGATGCTTCTGGCCGAAGTCCACAAACGCATCCGCCGCCTTGAAGTCCCACTGGTCGGGCAAGGGATGCACCACCTCGGCCTTCATCGCGTTCTCCAGCGTGATCGCGTTGAAATGCTTCAGCACCAACGCCCGCGACGCCGCATCCTTGCCGCTGACGATGTCGTCATTCACGGCCGTGCCGATCAGGAAGTCGTTCGCGTACGCCTGCTTGAGCGTGGTAACCGGCGCATTGGTGGCATGCGCAGGCAGCGCACAGGCGGCCAACAGCAGGAAGGCGGACGCTGCGGCATGGATCGGGCGAAGGGCAGTGCGTCGGTGGGTCATGGTGGCTCCGGTCATGGCCAAGCTGCGGAAAGCGCGGGCGCACCACCGATGATAGACAAATCCACGCCGTCACCCCGACGCCCCCACCAACGCCGCGCAAGCCCGTTGCCCGAAAACCAGCGCGCATTCCCCGCGTTACACCTCGCTTTTGTGCGCGTAACTCATACGCCCGCAAAAGTGTTGTGTAACACTGCGGGAAGGCTGCGGACCAGCACGAATCCGCCGTGCCGGGCTCAATATCCCAACGGATTTCGTTGCTTGTGAGGTCAAGACAGCCGCCGCATACTGCGTGCAACGCCCCGTTTCTGGGGGCTACTTAGCGTTAGGCCCCGAGGGGAGCTTCATGACGAGTCCTGACAGCAACCACTTTCACGATCTACCAGCATTCACGGCAGACTTCGTCGCCGAGAGAGTTCCTACGCTTTAGTGGACACCCTGAACTACCACTTCAGGATTGCTCACCATGCCAAAACCAGGTCCACGAACAACCTATCGATATACCGATGATTTCAAGGCGACGGCCGCCCGTTTGAGCCAGTTGCCCGGGGTCGCCGTACAGGACGTTGCTGCCTCGCTTTACATCCATCCGTTCATGCTGTCTCGTTGGCGAAAACAGGCGCGCGAGGGTGTGATCATGACGAAGGGTGTGGCGGTGGACAAAGCGGTAGCAGCCGAGCTCAAGGACCTGCGCCGCGTGAAGAAGGCCTACGAGCAGCTGAAGCTCGAGCATGACCTTTTAAAAAAAGCGATCGCGTTCACTTCCGGTCGAAAGGTGACATCTTCGCCTTCATCCAACAGCAGCAAGTGTTCCACCCCGTGAGGTTGTTGTGCCGACTGTATGGCGTCAGCGCGAGTGGCTTCTATGCCTGGCGTGATCGTCCGGCCAGCCAGCGCACGCAGGAGGATGCACGCCTGCTCGGGAAGATTCGCCAGATCCATGATGACAGCCGGCAGACCTATGGCAGCCCGCGCGTGCACAAGGAGTTGCAAAACAAGGGCGAGCCGGTCGGACGCCGTCGGATTGAGCGATTGATGCGGGACAACGCCGTGCGGGGGTGCTCAGCCGATTTGTATCGACGCTGTCCCGGCGTGAATCGCTTCTTCTCCAGCGTCGACAATCACGTCCATGAGCTAGAGGTGGATCGACCCGATCAGGTGTGGGTCACGGATGTGACGTATCTGAAAGTGTCGGGTACGTGGCGCTACCTGGCCACGGTCATGGATCGCTACTCGCGACGACTGCTGGGCTGGTCGCTGGGCCCGGACCGAACCGCTCGCCTCACCCGTCGAGCGCTGGCCGCAGCCCTGCGTCAACGCAAGCCGCCAGCCGGCACGCTGTTGCACAGTGATCGCGGCGTGGAGTTTCTGGCCAGCGATTTCAAGCAGGCGCTGGCCAGCGCCGGGTTGGTGCAGAGCGTGAATCGCCCGCACCGCATGACCGACAACGCACACATGGAATCGTGGAACAAATCCATGAAGTCCGACATGTATCACCGCCAGAGCTTCACCAGCGAATCCAACCTCAGAGCTGCCGTACGCAGCTACATCGATTTCTATAACAGCAAGCGCTTACACTCGGCACTTGGCTATCGCTCTCCCGTCGAGTTCGAAGCCTTGGCTGCCTAACCGGAGGGTGTCCACTTTTGCGTAGGAACTCTCCTCCAGCGTTAGGGATGCTCTGATCTATTGAGT
>NZ_AJXU01000035.1 GCF_000264315.1 Rhodanobacter fulvus Jip2 | reverse complement strand
GGAATAGATCAGAGCATCCCTTACGGTCGCAAGTGGGCGCCTGTTCTTTTCGCGTCGCAGATCCCGGTGCTTGCTCTCCCCGGGTTCAAATACCAGTGGTTCACCGGTGCCGAGCTGGGGGTAGCCATGCAGTTTGGTGGCGGCTCCAGTCGACTGGGCTTCAGCGCCAACCTGGGAGCCAATGGGCAATTCTTCCTGGGCACGGACGTAACGGAGTTCGCCGTCGGCGTTAACCTGTTCGCCGTTGTCGCGCTGGTGCTTCTGGTGCGCTCCAACATCTCGTTCAAGGCGGACGGCCTCGCGGCCGCGTGAACCCAGCGTCGGCTGGTCGGCTGGCGCATTGGAATTCGATGATGGCCGCATACGCCCGTTTCGTTGGCCTGGTGCCGTAGCGGAAGGCAGCCATGGCACACCGGTCATCATCGACGATGGCGCCTGATGGTCCGTCCAGGTGGGCGCCACGTCATGACGCACGTTATTCAGGGGGTCAGCCATCCATGCCAACGATTGTGTTATGCGACCACGGAAACCAGGATCAGGGTTTCCTGCTCGTCGCCGGGAGCGAGGCCATCTTTGCTTCTGGTGCGCGTGACGTTGTGCTCATGGCTTTGCCATCCCGGCTTGCTTCGCCGATCGCGACTTTCCTGCAGAAGTTCAGGCATGCCGAGTTCAGGGCCGACTTGATCGGCGCGGATTCGGGCGGTCGGATTTCCTTCGCGGTGACGCCTGACATAGCATTCCTTGTCTCGCTTGACGCTTGCGGCGCCGGCTCGTGGTCTGCGGGCACCATCGGTGGCGGCAGCTGCCGCTTGCTCGGCGACAACTAGCCCCACCGGCGTCCCGTTTTGCGCAGGAACGCTCCGGCTTTGCCGCCACCCAACTCCAGCGTCAGATCGCATGTCGCATACCAAGGCACATCGAAGCACCGATTCGGATCTCACCCTTGGTGGCCGCGCGGCGGCGGCCGCCGGGTCGCTGTTCTTCTCCGCGCCTCTCATGGGCCTGCTCTGGCTGCTCATCAACAGCCAGATCGCTCCCCTCTCGGACAGTGCACTACCCGTCTGGGCGCTGGGCGGAGCCATCGCCGGGTTTGTCATTCTGTCCTTCGCTTTTCCTCGCCTCGCCCCGAACGTCTTTGGCTGGCTCTGCGACCTCCTGATGCGCCTGGCCCGATGGCTGTGGTAGCGCATCGCGGCCCGCGTTTATCCGGGGTAGTGTTCGTCCAAGGCGAGGCCCGCGGTGATCCAGTGCAAAACTCCGCTATCGCCCGGTATACGCGATCAGCCTAACCGCACAGCCACGGTGGACGGCTCTGCCGCCGCCTGATTCCCGCGTTGGGACTACATGCCGATGATGTCGATCAGGAAATGGGCGAAGCGCCTCAAACATCAGACCATGGTGGTTTACTACGCTGCCCGCGACCCTCGCACGCCGTGGTTTGTCCGGCTGCTCGCCCTGGCGGTGGCGGCGTATGCACTCAGTCCCATCGACCTCATCCCGGATTTCATTCCGGTATTGGGCTATCTGGACGACCTGATCATCGTCCCGCTCGGACTGGCGCTGGTGGTTCGCCTGATTCCCGCCGATGTCGCGGCGTCCGCAAAAGAACAGGCTTTGGCCGCTTCCCGCCGGCCAACTAGCCGCGTCATGGCGGTACTCGTTGTTACGCTGTGGGTCCTGACGCTGGGCGGGCTCGGCTGGTGGGTATTTCGCAAGGTGCACACCTGACCGTTCATACAGGCGACCGGCTGCGTCGACGTTCAATTCAGGCATCGGGCATGGCATGAGGGATTTCCTATGACTAGCGAGATATTCGTGGCCGATTCGGACGAGGAGATCCTGTCGTGCTTTCCAGCCTTCAGCGCGCTGCGGCCACACCTTCAGGAACAGTCGTTCCTGTCCCAGGTACGGCGGCAACAGGCCCAGTCCTACCGGATCGTTGCGTTGAAGCATGACGGCATGGTTCAGAGCGCCGCCGGTTTCCCATTCGCCGAGTTCCTGGCGTGGGGAAAAGTCCTTTACATAGACGACCTGACGACGCTGCCCGAGGCAACGTCGCGGGGCTTTGCCGGTACGCTCATGGACTGGCTGATGGCTCACGCCAAAGCCAATGGGTGTCAGGGGCTGCATCTGGACACGGGGTATACGCGGCATGCGGCTCACCGGCTGTATCTTCGCAAGGGCCTGCAGTTCAATTGCCATCATCTGGCGCTCGATCTGGGCACGGCCTGACCATTCACTCAAGCCCACGCTCCTGCGCGCGCGGCTCGATCTGGACATCAACCCCTCAAGCATTCCACCCCCTATGGAAGAACTTCGGATCACCACAGAAACGGCCGAGCTGGACCTGCCGCTCATCCACCGCTTTCTCTCGGAGCAGACTTACTGGGCCAAGGCCATTCCCTTCGCCGTGGTCGAGCGGGCCGTTGCCCATTCCCTTTGTTTTGGCGGCTTTCTCGGCACGCGACAGATCGCATTCGCTCGCGTCATTTCCGACTACGCCACGTTCGCCAACCTGGTGGACGTTTTCGTTCTGCCCGAGCACCGCAGCAAGGGCTACAGCAAGGCGCTCATGAACGCGGTCTTTGTCCACCCGCAACTTCAGGGGCTGCGCCGGTTCACCCTCGCCACCGGGGATGCGCATGGGCTGTATGCCCGGTTCGGGTTTACGGCGCCAGCGCATCCGCAGACGCTCATGGAGCGTTATGTCCCGGATATCTATGCAGCCGCGCCCTAGCGTGTGCACTTGCTGTGGCCATGGCCTACAGACTGCATATCGAACGCGAGGGCGATATCCAGCAAACTGGCGAGCCCCTCGCGAACCGAAAGATGGACAAGGGAAGCACCGCGAATGAAAGCCCGACCCGCGCTTGCTGCCGACCTGCCGATGCTTCACTTTGAGCAGCCATCGGACTGGGCGGCTTGGCTGGATGAAAATCACGCCTCCTCGCCCGGCGCGTGGCTGCAGATCGCAAAGAAAGGCGCCGACGCGACGTCGGTGTCCTATGACGAAGCCATCGCCGTTGCACTTTGCTTTGGATGGATAGACGGCCAGAAGAAGGCGCACGACGATCGATTCTGGCTGCAGAAATTCACCCGACGCTCGGACAAGAGCGTCTGGTCGAAGATCAACCGGGACAAGGCGCTTGCCCTGGTCACGGCCGGGAAGATGAAACCGGCCGGGCTCAAGGAGATGGAACGGGCAAAGCTCGACGGGCGCTGGGACGCCGCCTACGACTCGTCCGGCAAGGCCACGGTGCCGGGCGATTTCCAGTCCGCGCTGGATGACAATGCGCGGGCCAAGGCATTCTTTGACACGCTCGACAGCCGGAATCGGTACGCGGTTCTGTACCGGATTCAAACCGCCAGGAAGGCCGAAACGCGCGCCAAACGCATTTCGCAGTTCGTGCTGATGCTGGAGCGGCACGAGAGAATCCATCCATGAGCGCTGCAGGGGCCGTTGCCGCGAGTTGACACGCAGTGCAAGGAGACGCGGGGCACGGGCATCGCGATCCGAAAGGACCTGCCAAACGGCCTGCATCACCTGCCGTGGCGCCGCAAAAGTATGATGCTGCCAGGCCTTCGCCGCGAGCGCCCCGGGTTGTGCTGGCGCGCAGGCTTCGCCTGGTAACGGCATGGCTGCTGCACGCTGACGGCTTGTTCAAGGCCCGGTTCCGGCGCCGCTCAACTCCACTGTTGGACCGCATCATGGATCATCGTATTTCGGGCACCGACACGGCGGAACACTACACCTGGGGCGGCGTCTGCGACGGCTGGCACCTGCTCAAGGATGCGACGCTCAGCGTGATCCAGGAGCGCGTCCCGCCGGGCGCGGGCGAGGCGGCGCATTTTCATTCGCGCGCACGCCAGTTCTTCTACGTGCTTTCCGGCACGGCGACGATGGAGTTCGAGCATGAGGCGGTGACGTTCGCTGCCGGCCGGGGGCTGCATGTCCCGCCGGGCACGCCGCACCGGTTCGTCAACCGTTCGGACGCCGATGTGGTGTTTCTCGTCATATCGTCGCCCACGACGGCCGGCGACCGCACCAACCTGCCAGGCACGACGCCACCCCATACGGAGGAAAAGTGATGCGACTGATCGGCATGCTCGATTCGCCCTATGTGCGGCGCGTCGCCATTTCGCTGGAATTTCTGGGCGTCCCGTTCGAGCAGGACGCGATCTCGGTATTCAGCACGTACGAGGCGTTTCAGCGCGTCAACCCCGTCGTGAAGGCGCCAACGCTGGTGTGCGATGACGGCGAGGTGCTGATGGATTCCTCGCTGATCCTGCAGTTCGTCGAAGCGACCCGAACGGGCGGCGATTCGCTTTGGAGCCTCGGCGATGCAACGCGCATGCAGCACGAGATGCGCGCCGTCAGCCTGGCCCTGGCGGCCTGCGAGAAGAGCGCGCAGATCGTCTATGAGCGCAAGCTGCGACCATCGTCCGCGCAGCACGAGCCGTGGGTGCAGCGGGTGCAGGGGCAGTTGCTGCAAGCCTACGCCGGCCTGGAGCGCGAGGTGCAGACTCGTCAGCCTGTTTTTGCGGAGCCGCGCCGTCAGGCCAGCATCACCGCCGCTGTCGTCTGGCAGTTCACGCAATCCATGCTGGCGCCGATCGTGGCTGCGGAGAACTATCCGGGCCTGGTGGCGCTGTCCGCCCGCATGGAGCGCACGCCCGAGTTCCTGAAATATTCACCGGTGGGCCCGGGCGTCTGATCGGCTGACGCGTCGATGCGACAAACCCGGACCTGGTCCACGCTGGCCCGGCACGCGAACCCGCGAGGAAATCATGAGCAAGGTTTTCGTCAACATCGGACTGAGCCTCGATGGCTACATGGCGCCGGAAGGGATGACCATGGGCAGGCCCGAGTACAAGAACTGGGGCGCCAAATGGGGCGCGATGATGGCCTGGATCCTCAACCAGCGGTACTTCCGCGAGAAGCTGCTCAAGCTCGATGGGGGAGAGACCGGCCCGGTCAACGATCTGGTCCGCCACACGGCCGAGCGCAGCGGCGCCAACATCATGGGCAAGCGCATGTTCGACCAGGGCGAGAGCGCCTGGCCGGAGGAGGCGCCGTTCCACACGCCGGTCTACGTGCTTACCCACCAGAAGCGCGAGCCGTGGGTACGCCCTGGCGGAACGACGTTCCACTTCGTCAACGACGGGCCGGAGCGTGCGCTGGAGCTGGCCAGGGAATCCGCCGGCAGCCGCGATATCCGGATTTCGGGTGGGGCGGACGTGATCCAGCAGTACCTGAACCTCGGTGTGGTCGACGAGCTGGAAATCGCGCTGGCACCCGTGCTGTTCGGCAGCGGGCGGCGCCTGTTCGAGAACCTGCACGAGCCCGGCCCGGCGTTTCGCATCGACCGCGTTCTGGACGACCCGGCCGCCACCCACTTGCGCTATGTGCGCCAGTGATGCCCAACAACGATTCGCTGCACCCGACACCCCACACCAGGACGCGCCCATGTCGAAAACAAATGGATTTCTTTCCGTATACGCCGGCCTGCTGACCGTATTGCTGCTGGGCGGCCTGGCTTATGGCGCTGGAAAGCATGCCGTCACGGCCGATGAGATAACGGTTCAACGCATCAACATCGTCGAGCCGGATGGCACGCCACGGCTGATTATTTCCAACCACGCGAAGCTGCCCGGCGTACTGGTACATGGCAAGGAGAAGCCGCTGGATCGACCGCAGGCCGGTCTCATTTTCCTCAATGACGAGGGATCCGAAATTGGCGGACTGATCTTCGGCGGAAGAAAAGACAAGGATGGAAAGGTGCGTGATTCTGGCGGCAGCCTTTCATTCGATCGCTATGAAGCCAACCAGGTGGTGCAACTGCTGGGCGTCGACGATTCGGACGACCGCTTCGCCGGGCTGGCGATCTCCGACAGCCCGTCCGGCAACGATGTTCGGCGCAGGATCTGGCTCGGGCGCGGCGATGATGGCGAAGCCTCGTTGGCACTCCTCGATGGCGCCGGCAACAAGCGTATCGTCATGAAGGTCGCGGAGAATGGCGAGTCCAGCATTTCCGTTCTGGATGCCACGGGCAAAACGGTCAAGGAACTATTGCCTTGAATGGCACCGACCCGACCACGAGCAGCGCGCGCAATATCCGTCCCCATCCCAGACCATATGGAGCAGGTCCCTGATGAAATGTCCTCACTGCCATACCTCGATCAGCGTGTTCTCGAAAGAGATGAACCGCTTCGGAAAACGCAAGCTCTGTCCCCACTGCGGTGAGGGCGTCACGCTCGGGGTGAGGTTCGCGTCGGTGGCGCTGTGGTTCATCCCTGCGATCGCCATTTCGCTGGTGCTGCATCGTTGGCTGGGCGGCGGTGCAACCGCCCTGGCTACCGTCTTTCTGTTGCTGCTGTCCTTGAGGCTGAAGCCGGCGGCATAGCTCCGGGGATCCCTGCATCATTTGCACGGCACGGATGCCTCGAGCCATATCCCGATCCGGGCCGGGCTTTCAACAGGAGAACGACATGTGCGGAGCAAAACGGAGTGGCTATCTTTTCATGGCGGCCGGTGGCGTGTTCTTTCTGGCGGCGTACCTCGGCACGCAGGTCGCCTTCTATGGAATCGCGGCCGCTTTCATCGCTATCGGTGCTTCCCGCGTGGCCCGGGCCGGGCGTCGTTAGCACGCCAAGGCCCCACGACGAGGCCTGACCGTGATTCCGGCAGGCCGGTTCGCGGCTGCTCACCCTATCATCCGACACCGCGGGAGACCCATGCCGCCCGAGACACTGATCAGACCCTGCCTGCCCGGCGACGAGCACGCGCTTGCGCTTGTGGGCCAGGCCACGTTCCTGGAAACCTTTGCGGGCCTGCTGGCCGGCCCGGACATCATCGCCCACTGCACCAGCGCCCACGCGGTGGCGTTGTATCGAGGTTGGTTGGCCGATCCCGATTGCCAGCTGTGGCTGGTCGAGACGCAGCAGGGTCGTGCGCCAGTCGGCTTCATGCTGGTGGCGCCAGCGCGGCTGCCGCTGCCCGATCTCTCCCCACGGGATCGGGAGATCAAGCGCATCTACATGCTGGGCAAGTTCCAGGGCGGCGGCACGGGGAAAAAACTGGTGGCCGAAGCCCTGGTGCATGCGCGCGCCCGCCACGCCGCACGCCTGTTGCTTGGCGTATATGCGGGCAATGACGACGCGATCGGGTTTTATGAGCGGATGGGTTTCGGCAAACTGGGCAGCCGCCAGTTCGACGTGGGCGGGCAGAGCTACGACGACAACATCATGGGCATGCCGGTGTAACGCGCGAAGGCCAGCGCCGCGCGACTCCGGCGCCGGGCACGGAGACACGATGAGTCAGAGTCCCGAACTATTGCGGCGATTGCTGCGCGCGAAGGATCGGATGGACGGCGCTCCCCAGGAGCCGTGGCCCATCAGCCGGCTGGCGCAGGTCAGCGCGGTTTCCGAAGCACACTTTGCGCGCCAGTTCGGAAAGGCCTTCGGCATGCCGCCGCACCGCTACCTGCTGACACTCCGTATCGAGCGCGCCATCGCCCTTCTGCGCGATACCGATCTGCCGGTTACGGAAATCGCGTACCAGACCGGCTGGAACAGCCTGGGCACATTCGGGCGCATTTTTCGCGACATCACCGGCGAAAGTCCCGGCGAACGTCGCGCCCGCGAGCGGCCGGCCCCGCACGGGCAGCAGACGCCAGAATGCCTGATGCGTGCCGCGCATCGCCCGGATCTCAAGACCGCAGTTTTGGAGAAGCGGCGGCGGGAGGCAGACGGTAAAACATAGATCCAATCAGCGGAGGCTCTATGAATCAAGGCATAAATGTAGCGGGCGTGTACGTGCGGGATCAGGACGAGGCACTGGCGTTCTATGTCGACAAGCTGGGTTTTCGCGTGCACACGGATGCCCGCAACGGCGATTACCGGTGGCTCACCGTGCAGCATCCGGAACAGCCCTCGTTCCAGCTCGGCTTGTTCAAACCGGGGCCGCCGATGCACGATGCGGCCACCGCGCAAGCGCTGTGCGAGGCCGTGGCCAAAGGCGCCATGCCGCCCCTGGTGCTGGCGGTGGACGACTGCCGTGCGGCGTACGAGCGGCTGAGTGCCAGCGGCGTCGAGTTCATGCAGGAGCCGGTGGATCGCTACGGCACCGTGGATGCCGGTTTCCGCGACCCGTCCGGCAATGGATGGAAGATGATCGAAAGCTCGCCGTCGCGGGAGGCGCAATGAACCGGGGCGGCTGGATGCGGCAGAGCCATCGCTGGCTGTCCATCGTTTTCACGGCAGCCGTGGCCGCCAACTTCATCGCCCGTGCGCTGGCACCGGGCGAGCCGCCATCGTGGCTCACCTACTCGCCGCTGCCACCGCTTTTTCTGCAGCTGTTTACCGGCCTGTACCTGTTCGCGCTGCCGTATACCCGCAGGGGACGCGGCGTACCGCAAGCATGACGCTGGCCATGCGCGAGCCGCTGTTGACGATGGCCCGGTCGGCCCTGGAGCAGGTCGAACCGCTCGCGGCACAAGGCTGGGCGCCGGCGCAAAGCATCGCCCGGCAGTTGCGCTGGTGCGTGGCGTTTGCGTCCGGCCAGCCCGGCCAGGAGCGGCCCGGCCCGTTCTCCATGGGGCTGATCGCCGCGCGCGAGCTGGACATGTACGGCCACATGCCAGAACTGGCGGAGGTCATCAATCAGATTCAGCAGGAAGTCGAGCGCGCGCTGGCGTAGTCTCCGTGCGATGGGCGGCTCGCCGCCGCTTCGTTGCAGCGTCTGGCCACTGAGCTACGGAGGCACCATGAAAGCGTTGATCGCTGGAATCGTCTTGCTGGCCGTATCCATGGCGACCTCGGCACAACCGCTGAAAGCCGAAGCCGCCGTGCGGCAGACGGTGCAAGCCTTCTATGCGGCCTTCAACACCCACGGGTTCGACCATGCGGCGGATTTCACCACCGACGACTGGAACCACATCAATCCGTATGGCGGCAGGACGCGCGGCCGCGCGCAGGTTCTGAAGGAACTGCATCAGGTACACGGCAGCTTTCTGAAGGGCGTCTCGGACAACATCGAGCAGCTGGACGTGCGGTTTGCGGGCAAGGACGCCGCGGTCGCGACCGTGACCAGCCGCATGAGCACGTTCACCAGCCCCGACGGCATCAGGCACGTGAACGAGCAGCACATACGCACGTTCGTCCTGACCAGACGCGGCGCGCGCTGGTTGATCATGCAGGATCAAAATACCGTGGTGACGCCACCGCCGGGACACTGAGGGTCCAGCATCAGGCGCGGCGTTCGGCCTTGTCGGTACGCCAAGGGTGGCGACCCATCGCGTCGAAGGCCCGGACGCGCGTACCGTTCCACGCCTGACCGTTCAAATCGCCTTTACGAGGAGCACGCCATGGCCGTTCCCAGCAAAACCGATATCGCCGTCGAGTTTCTGTCCCTGTGCGCATCCGGAAGGGTGCGGGAGGCCTACGACCGCCACGTGGCCGAAAACTTCCGGCACCACAACGCCTATTTTCCCGGGGACCGCGATTCGCTGCTGACGGCGATGGAGCAAAGCGCGCAATCGGAGCCGAACAAATCGTTCACCGTGCGGCAGACGATGGAGTCGGCCGATCGCGTCGCGACGCTGTCCCACCTGCGCCGCGCGCAGGTCGACCTGGAATACGCCGTGGTCCACATCCTTCGTTTCGAAGACGGAAAAATCGCCGAGATGTGGGACGTCGGCCAGGAAATCCCGCGGGATTCCCCGAACCGGCTCGGCATGTTCTAGCCTCGGTGGCGCGCGACGACCCGATCGTCGCTTGCATTGAACAGGAACCCCACGATGAAGCTCACCGTTGAAGCCCTCGCCCACGCGCCCGTCGCCAAGGTCTGGGCGGCCTACACCACGCCGCAGGACATCAGGCAGTGGAACGCCGCGTCCGACGACTGGCACACCACCCGGGCCAACGTCGACCTGCGCGTGGGCGGCGAGTTCTCGTCGCGCATGGAAGCCAGGGACGGCAGCGCCGGCTTCGATTTCGCCGGTACCTACACCCGGGTCGAGCCGCACGCCTTGATCGAATACACGTTCGGCGACCGGGTAGGCCTGGTCGAGTTCGTGGCGGTGCCGCAGGGCATCACGGTGCGCGTCACTTTCGATGCGGAGACGGAACACCCCGCCGACATGCAGCGCCAGGGCTGGCAGGCGATCCTGGACAACTTTGTCCGGTACGTCGAAGGCCATCGGTGACGCGATGCGCGTGCCGGCACGGTTCCGACGTTCGATGCACAGACCACGCCTTCCGCCGCGACTCCTGCCTGGCGCGTCCGGCGCGTGCGCCATGGCGTCGATGCTGTTCGGATTCTTCTACTACGCGCTTTACTGGCGCTATCGCGAGTTGTTCAATGAGGACGGACGCTACCTCGACCCGCACGACCTGGTCGTGCATCACGCCCAGGCCGCGCTGCTCGCGCTGCCGGCATGCGGGTTCGCGCTGCTGGCCATCGCATTGTTTGCCGTCCACAGGATCCATCGCCGGTCCAGGAGGAAAACCCCATGAGTGATTGCTGCTCCGGCAAGGCATGCCAGCTCGACGCATTGCGCCGGCGGCAGACATCGACGCTGAAGATCGTGTTGCTGATCAACGCGGCGATGTTTTTCGCCGAGTTCGTTGCGGGGCTGGCCGCGGGGTCGGTCGCGCTGGTCTCCGATTCGCTGGACATGCTCGGTGACGCGCTGGTCTACGGTTTCAGCCTTTATGCGGTGACCGAGAGCCTGCGGACGAAGGCGGTCGCGGCCCGCATCAAAGGCCTCATCATGGCCGCGTTTGCGCTGGCGGCGTTTGGCCAGGTGGTCTATCGGCTGCTCGTGCCGCAGGTCCCTGCCTTCGAGGCCATGGGCACCGTGGGCCTGCTGGCGTTGCTGGCCAACGGTGTGTGTTTCGCCCTGCTGTGGAGCCATCGCGCCGACGACATCAACATGAGCTCGGTGTGGCTGTGCTCGCGCAACGATCTGATGGCCAACGTGGCGGTCATCGCCGCCGCCGGCGGTGTGCTGCTGACGCATTCGGGGTGGCCCGACATGGTGGTGGGCATTGCCATTGCGGCGCTTTTCACCCGCTCCGCCATCACGGTGCTGTCGCAGTCGCGGCATGAGCTTCGCCGCGCCGACGCCGGTGATCAGCCAATCCCATCGACGTCAATCCCATCGACGTCCGCGGGACGATCCCATGAGTGAAGAAGTTGGAACATCCGTGTTCGAGGCGGAGCTGCTTGGCCCCGCCAGTGCCGGCAAGGACGCGACCTGGGCGTTTCTGGTCCTGCCCAAAAGCGCCAGCGACCGGCTTCCGCGACGCGGCCGGACGACGGTGACCGGCACCCTCGACGGCCGCGCCTTTCAGGCCACGCTGGAGCCGGATGGCCAATTGAGCCACTGGCTGAAAGTGGGCGAGGCGCTGCGGAAGGCGGCCGGCGTGCAGGTGGGCGACAAGGTCACGGTGACGATCAACCCGGTGGCGCAGGAACCGGAACCCGCGTTGCCATCCGATCTGCACGACGCGCTGGCGGCATGCCCGGAAGCCCGGGCGGTTTGGGACGACACCACGACGCTGGCGCGGGTGGACTGGATCCACTGGATCGAGTCGGCCAAGCAGGCCAAAACGCGGCAGAAGCGGGTGGATGAGGCCTGCGACAAGCTCGGCTCCGGGCAGCGGCGTGTTTGTTGTTTCGATCCGTCAGGGTTCTACAGCAAGGGCCTAAGCGCACCAAAGGCGGCGGAGTCGGACACATGAATCGGATCTTCGGACTTCGCATGAGGCACCTTCCCTGCCTCGCGCTTTTCGCGGCGTTCAGCGCCATCGCGGGTTCGGCGCCACCGCTGCCAATCCAGCCAGGCCAATACACGTTCCGGCACCGGTTCGCCGAACAGCCCGACCTGCCGAGCATTTCCTTGACGGCAACAATCCGCGGCCATCACATCGTCTTGATCAATCCCGGCGAAAACCGCGTGTTTCCGCACGGCGTCGTGGCCGAAGGCACCCTGATGTGGAACGTGGCGATCAAGCAGTGGGTCATCGGCACGGATGCGGCGGATCGTTCCACGCACGAAGCCGGTGGCTGCAGCGAAGGGCCCGAGGTGGTCGATCTTGTGAACCGTGTCTACTGGACCTGCTAGCCCGACGCCTGACGGAAGACGCGCATGAAAACAATGCTTCTGGCGGCCCCATTCCTGTTGGCGATTGCGCTGGCCATTTACGTCCAGGGCGGCGACTCCGTCGGGTTCGCGGCGTGGAATGCACTGCCCATGATCGTGGGCTTGTGCATGATCCTGATCGGGCATCGCACCCGTACCGCGCCCCCGTGGGGGCGTACAGCTTTCGCGGTTGTCGCCACGCTTTTCGTGGTCTGGTTTCATCTCGCATGGCTGTTCGACTGGGGCGGCGCCAAGACCGGCTCCTCCACCTCCGCACTGGCTTTCATCTTTATCCCGTTCTGGGCGTTTGTCCTGGGAGGTGTTGCCGGCTTGCTGGCGTGGGCGATTCGACGGTTCGCCTGCCGTCGCGCCATGTCTTAGCAAGCGGCGCGGGAGCCGCTCCCCCCCTGCTCGCAGGGGAGGGCTGGGGAGGGGTTGCTCTTTCGTCACGCCAGAGCGAAAAGCGCTACCCCCTCCCAACCTCCCCCTGCAAGCAGGGGGAGGAGCAGAAGCCTGCGGGCGTTGCTCGGGCTGAGTGGCGTCGTTGTCGCCGCGGGAAGGTAACCCTCGGCGCAGGTGTTCCGTGCGCCCGTGCGGTCGGCATGCCATGTGCGCCGCGTGTGATCCGGCCCCGCCCCGGTCGTCGCCCACTCGCACGCCACGAGCCACGCGCCAACCTGGCCTATGCACCACCTTAACCGCGCCTCGCGCAGGCTCGGCAGTGGAGTTGCCGCCGCGGGAGTGCAACCATCGGCGGATGGCGTTTTCCACGCCGTGCAGCCGGCCGGCTGCATTCCCACCCGCATGGAGTGAGTTCCCGTTATGCCGATTTCCCGCTCGGATGCCCTCGTGTTCTTTGGCGCCACTGGCGACCTGGCCTACAAGAAAATCTTCCCCGCGCTGCAGTCGATGATCCAGCGCGACGGGCTGGATCTGCCGATCATCTGCATCGCGCATTCGGGCTGGACGCTGGAGCAATTGCGCCAGCGCGCCCACGACAGCCTGGTGCATGCGGCCAAGGCGCAGGGCAGCACGGTGGACGAGGCCGCGTTCGCGAAGCTGGCGGCGAAGCTGCAGTACGTCGACGGCGACTACAACGACCCGGCCACCTTCACGCTGTTGAAGCAGGCGCTGGGCGAGGCGCGACGGCCGCTGCATTACCTGGCGATACCGCCCGCGCTGTTCGGGGTGGTGGCGCGCGGCCTGAAGCAGGCCGGTTGCGCCGACGAAGCGCGCATCGTGGTGGAGAAGCCGTTTGGCCGCGACCTGGCGTCGGCGCGCAAGCTCAACGCCACGCTGCACGAGGTGTTTCCGGAGCCGTCGATCTTCCGCATCGACCATTACCTGGGCAAGGAGCCGGTGCAGAACCTGCTGTATTTCCGCTTCGCCAACACCGTGTTCGAGCCGGTGTGGAACCACCATTACGTGGACAGCGTACAGATCACCATGGCCGAGCAGTTCGGCGTGGACGGGCGCGGCTCGTTCTACGAGGGCGTGGGGGCGATCCGCGACGTGCTGCAGAACCACCTGCTGCAGGTGACATCCTTGCTGGCGATGGACGCGCCGGTGGGCAACGACCCGGCCTCGCTCAACGCCGAGAAGCTGCGCTTGTTCCGCGCGATGCGTCCGCTGCAGCCGGCCGACGTGGTGCGCGGCCAGTTCACCGGCTACCGCGACGTTGACGGCGTGGCGCCCGATTCGGACGTGGAAACCTTCGTGGCACTGCGCCTGTACATCGACACCTGGCGCTGGGCCGGCGTGCCGTTCTACATCCGCGCGGGCAAGAGCCTGCCGATCACCACCACCGAGGTGATGGTCGACATGAAGACACCGCCGATGTCGATCTTCGATGATATCCGCGCACCGGAATCCAATTACTTCCGCTTCCGGCTTAGCCCGGAGGTGGTGATTGCCGAGGGCGCGCGGGTGAAGCGGCCGGGCGAGGCGATGCGCGGCAACCCGGTGGAACTGGTGGCGCGGCACGACACGACGCCGGAGAAATCGCCGTACGAACGGCTGCTGGGCGACGCGATCCGCGGCGACAACTCGCTGTTCACCAGCGATGAATGCGTGGAGGCGGCCTGGGCCGTGGTCGACCGCGTGCTGAATCATGAAAGCCCGGTCGCACCCTACGAACCGGGCACCTGGGGGCCGGCCGCCGCCGCTGACGTCGTCGCCAGCGCCGAAGGCTGGCACGACCCGCAAGCGGAGACCAGTGAACCATGCTGACCGATACCGACAACGCCACCCCGGCCGTCGTTTTCCTGTGCGACGTGGACAACACCCTGCTGGACAACGACCGCTTTCGCGACGACCTGGGCGACGAGCTGGAGCGCCTGTTCGGCGCCGCGGCGCGCGAACGCTACTGGAAGATCTACGACCAGCGCCGCCAGGAGCTGGGCTACGCCGATTACCTGGGCACGCTGGAATGCTTCCGCGCCGGACTGGACAACGACCCGCAACTGTTGGACATGTCCGGCTGGCTGCTGGATTACCCGTTCGCCGAGCGGCTGTACCCGCAGGCGCTGGAAACGGTGGCGCACCTGCAGTCGCTGGGCCCCACGGCGCTGCTGTCCGACGGCGACATCGTGTTCCAGCCACGCAAGATCCACCGCGCCGGGCTGTGGCAGGCGCTGGGCGGCCACGTCATGGTCTACCTGCACAAGGACCGCATGCTGGTAGCGATGCAGCAGCGCTACCCGGCGGCGCATTACGTGATGGTGGATGACAAGCCGCACCTGCTGGCGCGGATGAAACAGCACATGGGCAGCCGGCTGACCACCGTGTTCGTGCGCCAGGGCCATTACGCGGAAAATGCCGCCGGCGACACCGTCGATCCGGCCCCCGACATCACCATTGCGTGCATCGGTGACCTGCGCGGGCGTAAGCTTGGAAGTTTCCTGCCCACCGGGGCGGTCATCAATCTGCCATCGACGAGCTTGCCATCCGGTTGAGCCGTCCATACGTCCATAATGAATGCCCCATCCGATCAATCCGCAACAAGGCACCATGGAGTCCGCATGAAAGCGACACAACAATTGCATGAACTCGGCCAGAGTCTGTGGCTGGACAACATCACCCGCACGATGCTGGACGACGGCACGCTGGCCCGCTACATCGCCGATTTCTCGGTAACCGGCCTCACCTCCAACCCCAGCATCTTCGAAGCGGCGATGGCCGAGGGCGACGCCTACGACGACGGCATCAAGGCCAAGTCCCAGGCCGGCCTGTCCGGCGAAGCGCTGTTCACCGAGCTGGCGCTGGAAGACCTGCGCCGCGCCGCCAAGCTGTTCAAGCCCGTTTTCGACGCCACCAAGCAGGTCGACGGCTGGGTGTCGATGGAGGTTTCCCCGCTGCTGGCCGCCGACACCGCCGGCTCGCTGGAGGCCGCCCGGCTGATCCACGACCAGGGCAACTGCCCCAACCTGTTCGTGAAGATCCCCGGCACCCCCGAGGGCGTGCCGGCGATCGAGGAGGCGATTTTCGCCGGTATCCCGATCAACGTGACCCTGCTGTTTTCCTGCCAGCAGTACCTGGCCGTGGCCGAGGCGTACATGCGCGGCATCGAGCGCCGCATCGCCGCCGGACTGGACCCGAAGGTGGGCTCGGTGGCGTCGGTCTTCGTCAGCCGCTGGGACGTGGCCAGCAACAAGCAGCTGCCGCCGGAACTGCACAACAAGCTGGGCATCGCCGTGTGCCAGCAGACCTATCGCGCCTACCGCGAACTGCTGGCCTCGCCGCGCTGGCAGAAACTGGCCGCCGCCGGCGCCCAGCCGCAGCGCCTGCTGCTGGCCAGCACCGGCACCAAGGACCCGAGCGCCTCCGACACGCTGTACATCAGCGCCCTGGCAGCACCCGACACCATCGACACCATGCCGGAGAAAACCCTGCTGGCCCTGGCCGACCACGGCCAGTTGCATGGCGTGATGCCCACCGACGGCGGTGACGCTGACGCCACCCTGGCGCAGATCACCAAGGCTGGCGTGGACATCGAAGCCTTGGCGCTGAAGCTGCAGCAGGATGGCGCGCAGGCCTTCGTGAAGTCGTGGCACCAGTTGCTGCAGCGCCTGTCGGACAAGGTGGGCAGCCTCGGCGCCGCCAAGGCATGAGCGCTGACCTCACCCGCAGTCCTGCCTGGCTGGCGCTGAAACAGCACGCGGCGCAGGTCGGCTCACGCCACCTGCGCGAGCTGTTCGCCGCCGATCCGCAGCGCGGCGAACGGCTGGTGATCGAGGATGTGGGCCTGTACCTCGACTACGCCAAGCAGCGCGTCAACGCCGACACCATGGACCTGCTGCGCCAGCTGGCCGAAGACCGCGGCGTGCGCCAGCGCACCGCCGCGATGTTCGCCGGCGAGCGCATCAACACCACCGAAGACCGCGCCGTGCTGCACGTGGCCCTGCGCGCCCCGGTCGGCGAGAAGATCCTGTTCGACGGCCACGACGTGGTGGCCGACGTGCACGCGGTGCTCGACCGCATGGCCGCGTTCAGCGACCAGGTGCGCGACGGCAGCTGGCGCGGCCATACCGGCAAGCGCATTCGCAATGTGGTCAGCATCGGCATCGGCGGCTCGGATCTGGGGCCGGTAATGGCGTACGAGGCGTTGCGCGACTACAGCCAGCGCGAGATGGTGTTCCGCTTCGTCTCCAACGTGGACGGCACCGATTTCGCCGAGGCCGTGCGCGATCTGGACGCGGCCGAGACGCTGTTCATCGTCTGCTCGAAAACCTTCACCACACTGGAAACGCTGAGCAATGCGCAGGCCGCGCGGCAGTGGGCCGTGCAGGCGCTGGGCGATGACAGCGCGGTGGCCAAGCACTTCGTGGCGGTCTCCACCAACGCCGACGAAGTGGCGAAGTTCGGCATCGACACCGCCAACATGTTCGGCTTCTGGGACTGGGTGGGCGGTCGCTACTCGATGGAATCGGCGATCGGCCTGTCCACCATGCTGGCGATCGGCCCGCAGCACTTCCGCGACATGCTGGCCGGTTTCCACGCGATGGACGTGCATTTCCGCGACACGCCGTTCGAACGCAACCTGCCGGTGACGATGGCGCTGCTGGGCATCTGGAACACCAACTTCCTGGACGCGGCCACCGTGGCGGTGCTGCCGTACGAGCAGTACCTGAAGCGCTTCCCCGCCTACCTGCAGCAGCTGACGATGGAGAGCAACGGCAAGAGCGTCACCATCGACGGCCAGGCGGTGGATTACGCCACCGGTCCGATCTACTGGGGCGAACCGGGCACCAACGGCCAGCACTCGTTCTACCAGCTGATCCACCAGGGCACGCGCATCGTGCCGTGCGACTTCATCGGTTTCGGCCAGACACGCAACCCGGTGGGCGACCAGCATGATCTGCTGATCGCCAACCTGATCGCCCAGGGCGAGGCGCTGGCGTTCGGCAAGAGCGCCGACGAAGTGCGCGCCGAAGGCACCGCCGAGGCGCTGGTGCCGCACCGCACCTTCGACGGCAACCGGCCCAGCAGCACCTTGCTGGCCGCCGAGCTGACGCCGTACGCGCTGGGGTCGCTGATCGCGCTGTACGAGCACAGCGTGTTCGTGCAGGGCGTGATCTGGAATATCGACTCGTTCGACCAGTGGGGCGTGGAACTGGGCAAGCAGCTGGCCAAGGCCACCATCGCCGAACTCACCGCGGCCGAGCTGCCGCAGCTCTCGCACGACAGCTCCACCAACGCGTTGATCCGGCGTTACCGCCAGCTGCGCGACGGCAAGCCGTAAAGTTTGCGGAAGCGACTGTGGGAGCGACTTCAGTCGCGATGCTTCTGCTCTGGAGCTTCAAAGCAAGAGCATCGCGACTGAAGTCGCTCCCACAACAGCTGCTCACACAATCGTCGCTTCGCCGGTGGCAAATTCGAGCGTTTCCACGAACATTTTTCGAGGACCCATGAGCCAGCAGATCAGCCCACTCGCCGGCAAGCCGGCACCCGCGTCGATACTCGTCGACGTGCCGAAGCTGCTGGCCGCCTACGTGGACCTGCAACCCGATCCGTCTGTGCCGGCCCAGCGCGTGGCGTTCGGCACCTCCGGCCATCGCGGCAGCTCGTTCGATCACAGCTTCAATGCGTGGCACATCCTGGCGATCAGCCAGGCGATCTGCGAATACCGCAAGGCCAAAGGTATCGACGGCCCGCTGTTCATCGGCGCCGATACCCACGCGCTGTCGCAGCCGGCGCTGGAAAACGCGCTGGAGGTGCTGGCCGCCAATGGCGTGGAGACGATGGTGTCCACCGGCGGCGAGTTCACCCCCACGCCGGCGGTCTCGCACGCAATCCTGGTCTACAACAAGGGCCGCACCTCGGGCCTGGCCGACGGCATCGTGATCACGCCGTCGCACAATCCGCCCGACAACGGCGGCTTCAAGTACAACCCGACCAACGGTGGCCCGGCCGACACCGACATCACCAAGTGGGTGGAAAACCGCGCCAATGCGCTGCTGGAAGGCGGCTTGCGCGAGGTGAAGCGGATGCCGCTGGCGCAGGCGCAAAAGGCCGCCACCACGCACGAGCACGACTTCCTCAACCATTACGTGGCCGACCTGGCCAACGTGATCGATTTCGACACGATCCGCGGCGCCGGCATCCGCATGGGCGTGGATCCGCTGGGCGGCGCGGGCGTGCATTACTGGGCGCCGATCGCCGAACGCTACGGCATCGACCTCACCGTGGTCAGCGACGTGGTCGATCCGCAGTTCGCCTTCATGAGCGTGGACTGGGACGGCAAGATCCGCATGGACCCGTCCTCGAAATACGCGATGCAGCGATTGATCGGGCTGAAGGACCGCTACGACGTGGCGTTCGCCTGCGACACCGACCACGACCGCCACGGCATCGTCACCCGCTCCAGCGGATTATTGGAGCCCAACCACTACCTGTCGGTGCTGATCGACTACCTGTTCCGTCACCGGCCGCAGTGGAACGCGCAGGCCGCCGTGGGCAAGACCGTGGTCAGCACCGCGCTGATCGACCGCGTGGCCAAGCGCCTCGATCGCAAACTGTATGAAGTGCCGGTGGGCTTCAAGTGGTTCGCGCCGGGCCTGTTCGACGGCTCGCTGGGTTTCGGCTGCGAGGAAAGCGCGGGCGCCTCGCTGCTGCGCCGCGACGGCACGGCCTGGGTCACCGACAAGGACGGCCTGGTGCCCGCGCTGCTCTCGGCCGAGATCACCGCGCGCGAAGGCAAGGACCCAGGTGAGCTGTATGCGCGGCTCACCGACGAGCTGGGCAAGCCGTTCGCCAACCGCGTCGAAGCGGCGGCCACGCCGGCGCAGAAGGCGAAGTTGTCGAAGCTGTCGCCGGAGCAGTTGAAGACCGATCAACTGGCCGGCGAAAAGATCGAGCAGGTGCTGGATCGCGCGCCCGGCAACGATGCGGCCATCGGCGGCATCAAGGTGGTTTCCGCCAGCGGCTGGTTCGCGGCGCGGCCGTCCGGCACCGAGGCGATCTACAAGATTTATGCGGAAAGCTTCAAGGACGAGGCGCATCTGCAGGCGCTGCTGACGGAGGCGCAGAACATCGTGGACGCCGCGCTGGCCTGAAACCCCACTGTATGTGGGAGCGACTTCAGTCGCGATGCTCTTTCTCTGGGGCTCCAAAGCAAGAGCATCGCGACTGAAGTCGCTCCCACCAGCCCCCCACCTCTTCCGGAGAAAACCATGTCCAAAGACCTCGACCAGCAATGCATCGACACGCTTCGCTTCCTGTCGGTGGACATGGTGCAGAAGGCCGACAGCGGTCACCCCGGACTGCCGCTGGGCGCCGCGCCGATGGCCTACGTGCTGTGGACGCGGCACATGAAGTACAACCCGGCCAACCCGCAATGGACTGACCGCGACCGCTTCGTGCTGTCCGCCGGCCACGGCTCGGCGCTGCTGTACAGCCTGCTTTACGCCACCGGCTACGGCGTGTCGCTGGATGACATCAAGCACTTCCGCCAGTGGGGCAGCAAAACCGCCGGGCATCCCGAATACGGCCACACGCCGGGCGTGGAGGTGACCACCGGCCCGCTGGGCCAGGGCCTGGCCAATGCAGTGGGCATGGCCATCGGCGAGGCGCAGCTGGCCGCCAGCTACAACCGCGACGGGCACACGGTGATCGACCACCGCACCTGGGCCATCGCCAGCGACGGCGACCTGATGGAAGGCGTGGCCAGCGAGGCCGCCTCGCTGGCCGGCCACCTGAAGCTGGGCAAGCTGGTGTGCCTGTACGACGACAACTACGTGACGCTGTCCGCCGGCACCGACATGACGTTTTCCGAGGATCGCGCCAGGCGCTTCGAAGCCTACGGCTGGCAGACCCTCACCGTGCCCGACGGCAACGACGTGGCTGCGATCGACGCCGCACTGAAAGCCGCCTGCGCCGATACCGAACGGCCCACGCTGATCCTGGTGCGCACGCATATCGGCTTCGGTTCGCCCGAGCAGGACAGCTACAAGGCGCACGGTTCGCCACTGGGCGACGAGGACGTGGCGAAAACCAAGCAAAACCTGGGCTGGCCCACCGAGCCCGATTTCCTGGTGCCCGAACCGGCGCTGGCGCATTTCCGGCAGGCGCTGGAGCGCGGTGCCAAGGTCGAGGCGGAATGGAATAGCCGTATGGACGGCTATGCCAAGGCCTTCCCCGACCAGGCGAAGGAGCTCGATCGCCGCCTGCGCGCGGAGCTGGCGCCGGGCTGGGACGCGGACATCCCCGTATTCCCCACCGACGCCAAGGGCATGGCCACCCGCGTGGCCGGCGGCAAGATCATGAACGCCTTCGCGGCCAGGGTGCCGGCCTTGTGCGGCGGCTCCGCCGACCTCGACCCGTCGACCCACACCGCGCTCAAGGGCCTGGGCGATTTCAACCCCGCGCAGGTGCCGGGCGAGGATACCGAAGGCTCCGACGGCGGCGGCTGGAGCCGCGCGGGGCGCAACTTCCACTACGGCGTGCGCGAGCACGCGATGGCCGCGATCAGCAACGGCCTGGCCGCGCACGGCGGCTTCATCCCGTTCGACGCCACGTTCCTGATCTTCTCCGACTACATGCGCCCGGCGATCCGCCTGGCCGCGCTGATGAAGCTGCACGTGGTGCACGTGTTCACCCACGACAGCGTGGCGCTGGGCGAAGACGGCCCCACCCACCAGCCGGTGGAACAACTGGCCAGCCTGCGCGCCATCCCCAACCTCGTGGTGATCCGCCCCGCCGACGCCAACGAAACCGCGGTGGCGTGGAGAGTGGCCGTGGAAACGCGCGAAGCTCCCGTGCTGCTGGCACTGACGCGGCAAAACGTACCCACGCTGGATCGCCAGCGCTACGCCAGCGCCGACGGCCTGCGCAAGGGCGCGTACGTGTTGAGCGACGCGAAAGACGGCAAGCCCGCGCTGATCCTGATCGGCACCGGTTCGGAAGTCGGCCTGATCGTGGCCGCCGCCGACAAGCTGCAGGCCGACGGCATCGCGGTGCGCTGCGTGTCGATGCCCAGCTGGGAATTGTTCGACGCGCAGCCGCAAGGCTATCGCGATGAAGTGCTGCCGCCGGGCGTAAGCGCACGGTTGGCGGTGGAACTGGGCTGCTCGCAGGGCTGGCACCGCTACGTGGGCGACCACGGCGACGTGCTGGCCATCGACCACTTCGGTGCCTCCGCCCCGGCGGACGTGCTGCTGCGCGAGTTCGGCTTCACGGTGGACAACGTGGTGAAGCGGGCGAAGGCGTTGCTGGCGAAGTGATGCGGGATGGCGTGGGCTTGCGAGCGCCGCGCCTCAACGCCGAAAGAAGCCGTAATCCCCTCTCCCCTGCGGGGAGAGGGCAGGGAGAGGGGGACACGCTGCGGGGAAGTCCCAACGAAGCTACCCACGACGCCGAACAGCTTCGCTTCGCCTTCCCCGCAAGCACCGCCCCCTCTCCTGTGTCCTCTCCCCAATGGGGAGAGGAGATCACGGCGCCTTCGGGTTTCCCCGTTTATCGGTAAAGCAGGAGCAGACCGCCGCCAACCCTCAGCCCACAAAAGCACCGTAATCCCCTCTCCCCTGCGGGGAGAGGGCAGGGAGAGGGGGCACACGCCGGGGGGAAGTCCCAACGAAGCTACCCCACGACGCCGAACAGCTTCGCTTCGCCTTCCCCGCAAGCACCGGCCCCTCTCCTGTGTCCTCTCCCCAATGGGGAGAGGAGAGGCTTCTGTGCTTTTCGACGCGCCCTGCGCACGCATTCACGGGCGCATCAAACCGCACCTGCTTTCATGCGTGGTATCCGTTGGAGGAACACCCATGACCCACGCATTCAAAGTCGGCGACCACGTGCGCTGGAATTCCGAGGCTGGCCACGTCAGCGGCACGATCACCAAGGTGCACACGCGCGACACGGAATACAAAGGCCACATGCGCCGCTGCAGCGAGGACGACCCGCAGTACGAGATCAAGAGCGACAAGACCGACCACGTGGCGATGCACAAGGGCGCCGCGTTGCACAAGATCGACTGAGCATGGCGGTTGCGCCCGCCACTGTCTGGACCATCGGCCACTCCACCCGCACGCTGGAGGAGTTCACCGACCTGCTGCGCACCTATCGGGTGGAGGCGATCGCGGATGTGCGCCGCTTTCCCGGCTCACGCCGCTATCCCCATTTCGCCAGCGAAGCGCTGGCCGAATCGCTGCCCACCTGCGGCGTTGCCTATCAGTGGATGCCCAAGCTCGGTGGCCGCCGCAAGGTGCAACCGGGCTCGCCGAATACGGCATGGCGCAATGCCTCGTTCCAGGGCTACGCCGACTACACCGCCACCGACGAATTCGCCGAAGGCCTGCATGCGCTGCTGGCGCTGGCCGCGCAACGACGCACCGCGATGATGTGCGCCGAGGCGGTGTGGTGGCGCTGCCACCGTTCGCTGGTTTCCGACGTGCTCAAACTGCGCGGCATCGAGGTCATCCACATCATGGACGCCACCCACAGCGTGGAGCATCCCTACACCTCGCCCGCGCGCATCGTGGATGGAAAGCTGAGCTACGCGCCGGCACAAGCGGATCTGCTGTAAGCCGCCTGTGGGAGCGACTTCAGTCGCGATGCTCCTGCTCTGGTGCTCCAAAGCAAGAGCATCGCGGCTGAAGCCGCTCCCACAGCGACACACTCATTCCTTCTTGATCGCGTGCCCGCCGAACTCGTTGCGCATCGACGCCAGCAGCTTGTCGGTGAACGACTCGGTGTCGCGCGAGCGCAGGCGGGCGATCAGCGACAGGGTGATCACCGGCGCGGGCACGTTGAGCTTGATCGCCTCGTCCACCGTCCAGCGGCCTTCGCCGGAATCGGCCACGTAGGGCGCGATGCCTTCCATTTTCGGGTTCTTGGTCAGCGCGTCGGTGGTGAGGTCGAGCAGCCAGGAGCGCACCACGCTGCCTTCGCGCCAGATCTCGCCGATCTGCGCCAGGTCCAGGCCGAATTCCTGCTTGTGTTCCAGGATGGAGAAGCCTTCGGCGTAGGCCTGCATCATCCCGTACTCGATGCCGTTGTGAACCATCTTGGTGAAGTGGCCGGAACCCACCGGACCCACGCGGCCCCAGCCGGCATCCTTGGCCGGCGCCAGTGTCTCGAAGATCGGCTGCAGGCGTTTCACCACCGCTTCGTCGCCGCCGACCATCATGCTGTAGCCCTCGGCCAGGCCCCACACGCCGCCGCTGGTGCCGCAGTCGACGTAGTTCAGCTTGTGCTCGCGGTACAGCGCGGCGCGACGCAGGGTGTCGTTGTAATTGGAGTTGCCGCCGTCGATCACGGTGTCGCCGGGGGACAGCAGCGACAGCAGCGTGTTGACGGTGTCATCGGTGATCGCGCCAGCGGGCACCATCAGCCACACCACGCGCGGCGCTGGCAGCGCCTGCACCAGGGCCTGCAGCGAATCGGCGCTGGCCGCACCCTTGCCTTCCAGCGCCTTGCGCGCGTCGGCGTTGGGGTCAAAGCCGGTGACCTTGTGGCCGCCACGCAGCAACCGTTCGGCCATATTCGCGCCCATGCGCCCCAAACCCACCATGCCAAGTTCCATCGCACTACTCCGTCACAGAAAACAAAAAAGGGCGCGCCACACGGCAGCACCCGGGAAGGCATTATCGCGTATGCCGATCGGTATCCAGCCAGCCGCCGCTGAAACCGGCGCGGTGCAGGCCATCGATGATGTAGCGGCAGCCACGCATCAGCTGCCACGGCAGGCCACTGCGGTAATTCTCCACCATCAGCAGGATCGGCCCCAGATTCAGGCCGAAAAAGTACGGTGACACCCAACCCTCCAGCGCCATGCAGGGCTTGTCGACATAGCTCTGGTTGAAGCTGGCCTTGAAGCCGTAGGGATGCTGATCGTGCAGCTGCAGCGTGTGGATGAAGTGGTGCACCGCGGGCAGCACCACCTCCGGCGCGAACGGCAGCGACGCCACCACCGCCCATGGCGCCAGCGTGCCGTCGTCGATGCCGAACGGCGCGCCGCGGCCCTGGTAATCGTAGAAGTGCCGCTCGATGCCGTTGACCTTCAGCGTGGCCGGGCCGGGGCCGTCGCTGGCAGTGATGCCCCAGCAGTTGGCGCCATAACCCTTGAAACCCAGCGGGTTGTCGATGGCGTAGCGCTGCTGGACCAGGGTGGCGCGGCGACTGTTCTCGAAATAGTCGATGCCCTTGTCGCGCATGAACGCGTCCTGGATGCCGCGGAAATCGATCCACGCATGCGACAGCTGATGGGTGAACAGCGGCCCCGCATACAGGTAATCGAGGTCGTAGCAGTGCTTCCACTCATAGGTGCTGGCCCACGCCGCGTACGCGCCGGGCGGCAGCGGATGGGTGGGTGAACCCAGCGCCAGCACGTACAGCAGCAGCCCTTCGTCGTAGCCCTGCCAGCGGTGCGGGATGAAGCCGCTTTCCGGATGCCAACCGTGGCCGATGGTGCCATCGGCCGCCTGCGCCCAGCGCCAGTCGGCGCGTTCGTACAAGGCGTGCGCGATGTCGCGTACTTCCTTCTGCTCGGCGCTGTCGTCGTTGAAATACGCGGCCGCGGTCAGCATGCCGGCGAACAGGAAGGCGCTGTCCACCGTGGACAGCTCGCATTGCCAGGCGCGCCGACCCGTCTGCATGTGCAGGAAGTGGTAGTAGAAACCGCGGTAGCCGGTGGCATCAGGTTCCGGCCCCTGCGGGCTGTCACGAAAGAAACGCAACGTGGTCAGCACCCGCTGCAACGCCTCTGCGTGACCGATCAACCCGCGCTCGACCGCCACCGGATACGCGCTGAGCGCCAGCCCGGTGGCGGTGATGCTGCACGGCCAGTCCGGTGCGGTCTTGTCCGATACCAGGCCGTTCAACGGATTGGTTTCGTACTGGAAGTACGCAAACGCCTTGCTCTGCAGCTGCTGGAACAACGGGTCGGGCTGGAGCGGTGGGCTGGACGGGGACGAACGCATGGATCGGGAAGAGGCCTGTCTCGCTGCAGGAGGTCGGCGGCGGATCGCCAGCCGATGAGCACGGCATGGTACCCCCGACCGCGATGAAACGCAGGTTGACGCGGTCGATGCTGTGGCCGGCGCATCATCGTGGACCTGTTCATCACAGGAATCCCGATGTCGCCTTCTTCCCGCACCATCGACCCACGCCAGCGCTGCCTGCTGTCCAACGGCAGGCTCAGCGTGATGCTGGGCGCGAACGGTTCCGGCTACACCCGCTGGCACGACCTGGCCGTGACCCGCTGGCGCGAGGACCCGGTCAGCGACCCATGGGGCAGCTACCTGTTGTTGCGCGACGAGGACAGCGGCGAGGTGTGGTCGCTGACGCAACAACCCGGCGCCAGCCGCACGCCCGACGACGCGGTGGAATTCGGCATCGGCCACGCCCGCTTCAGCCGCCGCCACCACAGCGTGCACAGCGAGCTGGAGGTCGCGGTGGCACCGGACGCGGACACCGAACTGCGCCGCATCACGCTGAGCAATCACGGCGATCGCACACGCACGCTCACGCTCACCAGCTATGCCGAACTGGTGCTGGGCGCGGCAGCGGCGGACGATGCGCACCCGGCGTTTTCGAAGATGTTCGTGCAGACCGAATGGGACGCGGCGCATGGCCTGTTGCTGGCCCACCGCCGCGCCCGCGATGCCGCGCCCCCGGCGGCGTGGGCAGCGCAGGCGCTGCAGATCGAAGGCCAGCGCGCGGACGGCGCCGGCTACGAAACCGACCGCGCACGCTTTCTCGGACGTGGCCGCACGCTGGCGCACGCGCTGGCGATGGCGCCCGGCGCCGCGCTGTCCGGCACGGTGGGTTGCGTGCTCGATCCGGTTTTCGCGCTACGCCAGCCGCTCACCCTGGCGCCGCGCGGCAGCGTGACCCTGTTGCTGTGGACCACGCTGGCCGACACCCGCGAGGGCGCACTGGCGCTGGCAACGCGGCTGACCGACGTCGGCGCCGCCGCCACCTTGTTCGCCGGCGCTGCCCGCCAGGCCGAGGCGGAACGCGCGCGACACGGCATCGACGCCGCCTGCGCGGCCCACTGCGTCCACTGGTTGAGCGCGCTGCTGGTGGCCGACACCGCACAACGCGCGCCCGTCGATCAATTGCCCCTTGGTCACGGCGGCCCGCCCACGTTGTGGGCCGCCGGCATTTCCGGCGACCGGCCGATCGCCCTGCTGTACGTGCGCGGCACCGACACGCTGGCGCGCGTGCGCGAGCTGTTGCAGGCGCAGGCCTTCTGGCGCAGCCAGCGACTGGCGGTGGACGTGGTGCTGCTCGATACCGCCTCCGGCGACAGCGCGTTGCAACAAGCGTTGACTCCACTGGTCGAGGCGCAGCAGGCGCGGTTGGCGACCGACGACGGCGGGCCGAAGACGCAGCTGTTCGTGTTGCATGACGACACCCTCGTCGCGGAACTTCGCCAGGGCTTGCTGACCGTCGCACGACTGGTGCTGGACGCCGCCGAACCGACACCGCACGTGCCCGACGCACCGGCCGCCGCCGTCGCGCCACCGCCGATCCGTGCCAGCACCCCGGCCGCACCACCGTCCGCCGACAGCGCCGAACGATCGGAATTCGCCAACGGCAGCGGCGCCTTCGTCGACGACGGCCGCGCCTATCGCATCGATCTGGATGACGGCCGCACCACCCCGGCGCCGTGGGTGAACGTGATCGCCAACCCCGCGTTCGGCTTTCTGGTGTCGGCCGAGGGTGGCGGCTACGCGTGGTCGCTGAACAGCCAGCAGAACCCGTTGACGCCGTGGCCGAACGATCCGGTCAGCGACATGCCGCACGACGTGATCTACCTGCGCGACCAGGCCACCGGCGACCTGTGGAGCGCCACGGCATTGCCGATCCGCGTGCCCGGCGCCCACTACATCGCCACTCACGGCAAGGGCTGGAGCCGCTTCCGCAGCGACGTCCACGGCATCGAAGCCGAGCTCGTGCAATGCGTGCCGCCGGCCGATCCGGTCAAGCTGTCGCGGCTGCGCCTGTGCAACCGCTCGGCGCGCACGCGGCAATTGGCGGTGACCGGTTACGTGCAGTGGGCGCTGGGCGCCAACGGCACCACGCCTGCACCATTCGTGATCACCGCGCGTGATGAGGCCACCGGCGCCATGCTGGCGCGCAACCCGTGGCGGCCGGACTTCGGCGAACGGGTGGCGTTTTTCGACATGGCCGGGCAGCAGCAATCGATCAGCGGCGACCGGCGCGAATTCCTGGGCGAACTGGGTACGGTCGAACACCCCGCCGCGCTGCACGACGGCGCGCCGCTGTCCGGTCGCGTGGGTGCGGGGCTGGACCCCTGCGGCGCGCTGCAGACACGCATCGAGTTGCCGCCGCACACCCGGATAGACCTGCTGTTCCTGCTGGGCGACGCCAGCGCCGAAGCCGAGGCGCAAACGCTGATCGAGCGCTACCGCGGTATCGACATCGACGACGTGCTGGCCGCCGTGGCCGCGCAATGGGGCGACGTGCTCGACGCGGTGCAGGTGCGCACGCCCGATCGTGCCCTCGACATCCTGCTCAACGACTGGCTGCTGTATCAGGTGCTGGCCTGCCGCGTGTGGGCGCGCACGGCCTATTACCAGGCCAGCGGCGCATACGGTTTCCGCGATCAATTGCAGGACGTGATGGCGTTGTGCGTGAGCCGCCCCGATGTGGCGCGCGAGCAGTTGCTGCGCGCCGCGGGCCGCCAGTTCGCCGAGGGCGACGTGCAGCACTGGTGGCTGCCACCGAAGGGCCAGGGCATCCGCACCCGCATCAGCGACGATCGCCTCTGGCTGGTCTACGTGGCCATGCACTACGTGCGCGTCAGCGGTGACGAGGGCTTGCTCGAAGAAACGCTGCCATGGCTCACCGGTCCGGCAATCGAGGACGGTGCGAACGATGCGTTCTTCCTGCCCGGGCGCAGCGACGAGGCGGCGACCGTGTACGAACACGCGGCGCGCGCGATCGACAGCAGCCTCGCCATCGGCGCGCATGGCCTGCCGCTGATCGGCACCGGCGACTGGAACGACGGCATGAATGCGGTGGGCGCCGACGGGCATGGCGAAAGCAGCTGGCAGGGCTGGTTCCTGCTGGCCACCATCGCGGCGCTGGCACCGGTCGCCGAACGCCGCGGCGACCAGGAACGCGCCCGCCGCTGGCGCGAGCATGCCGACGCCTTGCGCCAGGCGCTGGCACAGGCGTGGGACGGCGCGTGGTACTGGCGCGGCTATTACGACGACGGTGCGCCATTGGGTGCGGCGCAGAACGACGAATGCCGCATCGACACGATCGCGCAATCGTGGAGCGTAATGGCCGGCGCGGACGACCCGGCCACGATCGACCGCGAACGCGCCACGCAAGCGATGGAGTCGGTCGATGGCCTGTTGGTCGACCACGCCGATCAGGTGGCGAAACTGTTCACGCCGCCGTTCGACGGCGGCCCGCAGAACCCCGGCTACATCAAGGGCTATCCACCGGGCGTGCGCGAAAACGGCGGCCAGTACACGCACGGCGCGATCTGGTCGATCTTCGCTTGGGCCGGCCTGGGCGACGGCGATCGCGCCGGCGCGCTGTTCGGCCTGCTCAACCCGATCCACCACAGCGCCAGCGCCGAGGCCGTGCAGCGCTGCAAGGTCGAACCCTACGTCGTTTGCGCCGACGTCTACGCGGAGCCTCCGCACGTCGGCCGCGGCGGCTGGACCTGGTACACCGGCTCCGCCGCGTGGCTGTATCGCGCCGGGCTGGAGGCGTTGCTGGGCTTTCAGCTGCGCGGCGATCGGCTGCGCATCGCGCCGTGCATACCCAAAAACTGGCCCGGCTTCACGCTCAGCTATCGGCATCGCGGCAAGAAGCATGTGAGCCGTTACGAGATCAGCGTGGAGAACCCGCGGCGCGTCTGCGGCGGTGTGCAGGCCGTGGAAATGGACGGCCAAACGCTGAATGCCCGTGAAGCCGTGGTGCTGGTAGATGATGGGGGGACGCATCGGTTGCGGGTCACACTGGGCGCGCCGCCTCCTCTTCACGTTGGCGGAGAGGATTGAGGAGCGGGGCGGTGTTTGTGGCGACGCTCTGCTTCCTCTCCCCTTTGGGGAGAGGACCGAGGAGAGGGGCGGTGCTTGCGGAGAAGCTGGCGGTTTCAGCGGCGCAGCAGCTTCGTTTGAGCTTTCCCGCCGCGCGGACAGCTTCGTTGAGCTTCCCCCGCGGTGAAGTCGGCTTCGTTGGGAGCTTCCCCGCGGCGTGTGCCCCCTCTCCCTGCCCTCTCCCCGCAGGGGAGAGGGGATTACGGTTTCTTTCGATGCTGAGGTAGGGCGTTTTTACGGCGTTGTCGGGTTCTGGGTCGATGAACGCAGAAGCCCGAAGCTACCGTAATCTCCTCTCCCCATTGGGGAGAGGACACAGGAGAGGGGTCGGTGCTTGCGGGGAAGGCGAAGCGAAGCTGTTCGGCGCCGTGGGTAGCTTCGTTGAGCTTTCCCGCGGCGCAATCGGCTTCGCTTGGAGCTTCCCCGCGGCGTGTGCCCCCTCTCCCTGCCCTCTCCCCGCAGGGGAGAGGGGATTACGGTTTCTTTCGGTGCTGAGGTAAGACGTTTTTACGGCGTTGTCGGGTTCCGGGGCGATGAGCGCAGAAGCCCGAAGCTACCGTGATCTCCTCTCCCCATGGGGGAGAGGACACAGGAGAGGGGACGGTGCTTGCGGGGAAGCCGCCCTCAAGACGACTTGCGCGCACGCGACGTCCCCAGCTTGCGGGTCAGCGTGTTGCGGCCCACGCCCAGCGCTTGCGCCGCGTTCTGGCGGTGACCGTCGCAGGCTTGCAGTGCGGCCTGCAGCAGGGTCTGGTCGAGTGCTTCGCGGGCGCGGGCGTGGATTTCGACTTCGCCGGCGGCCAGGGCTTCGGCGGCCCAGTCGCGCAGGGCGTCGGTCCAGTCGCCGCCGCTGGGGGCGCCGCGCATGCCGTCCAGGTCGGTGGGCAGGATCTCGCTGCCGGGGGCGATCACCGCCAGGCGCCGGCACAGGTTTTCCAGCTCGCGCACATTGCCGGGAAACTCCCGTTGCGCGATCAGTTTCAGCGCGGCCTTGGAGAACCGCTTCGGCGGCAGTTTCAGATCCTGCGCCATCGCTGTCAGGAAATGCCGCGCCAGCAGCGGGATGTCGCCGCGCCGGTTGCGCAGTGCGGGCAGCTCGATGCGTACCACGTCCAACCGGTGCATCAGGTCGGCGCGGAACAGGCCGGCGGCCACGCGCGCGGACAGGTCCTGGTGGGTGGCCGCCACAATGCGCACGTTGCCGCGGATCAGCTCGCGTCCGCCCACGCGGTAGAACTCGCCGCCGGCCAGCACGCGCAACAGGCGCGTCTGCAACGCCAGCGGCATGTCGCCGATTTCGTCCAGGAACAGCGTGCCGCCCTCGGCCTGTTCGAAGCGGCCGGCCACGCGGCGCAGCGCGCCGGTGAACGCGCCAGCCTCGTGGCCGAACAGCTCGCTTTCCAGCAGCTCGCTGGGGATGGCGGCGGTGTTGAGCGCCACGAAGGGCTTCTGCCGGCGCGCGCTTTCCTCGTGCAGCGCGCGCGCCACCAGCTCCTTGCCGGTGCCGGTTTCGCCGGTGATCAGCACGTTGAGGTCGCTGGCGGCCACGCGCCCGATCAGCCGGAAGACTTCGCGCATCGGCGCGCTTTCGCCCAGCAGGGCATGGTTGGACGCCACCGCTTCGACGATCAGTTCGGCCGGTGCGGCGGCGCTGGCCAGCGCGCGTTGCACCACCGCCACGGCGTGGTCGAGGTCGAACGGCTTGGCCAGGTAATCCACCGCGCCGGCGCGGTAGGCGGCGGCGGCGGTGGCCACGTCGGTGAAGGCGCTCATCACGATCACCGGCCCCACGCCCCGCTCCTGCAGCTCGCGCAGCAGGCTCAAGCCATCCTCGCCGGGCATGCGCACGTCGGTCAGCAGCAGCGCGGGCCTGGCGTCGAGCAGCGCCGTGCGGACCGAGCCCACCTCGCCGAACTCGCGCACCGCCAGGCCCGCGTCGCGCAACACCTCGGCCAGCACGAAACGCACGCCGCGGTCGTCGTCGACGATCCAGATTTCTTCAGTCATGGTCGTGCCTCGCTGTCTTTTGCTCCTCCCCCTGCGCGCCCCAAAGGGACTTCCTTCGGTCGCAGGGGGAGGTTGGGAGGGGGTGGCTCCGATGGGCGGAGAAGATCAAGAGCGAACCCCTCCCCAGCCCTCCCCTGCAAAGCAGGGGAGGGAGCGGTGTGCGGCGAGGCGGAGTGTTTCGGCCCGGCGCACTCCGCTTTTGCTCCTCCCCCTGCGCGCAGGGGGAGGTTGGGAGGGGGTGGCTCGGCTGAGCGAGGGAGATCAAGTGCGAACCCCTCCCCAGCCCTCCCCTGCAAAGCAGGGGAGGGAGCGGTGTGCGGCAGGTCGGGGAGTCAGTCATGGCCAGACTCCAACGGCAGGTACAGCGAGAACACGGTGTCGCCGGCGCGGCTGGTGTAGCGCAGTTCGCCGCCGTGCTCGTGGGCGATTTCGCGCGACAGCGCCAGGCCCAGACCGGTGCCGTCGACGCGGCCGGACACCAGTGGTTCGAACAAGGTGTCGCGCAAGGCGGCGGGGACGCCGGGGCCGTCGTCGGCCACGTCCACGCGCAGCGCCATCCGCGCCACGCCCTCGCCCAGGCGCAGGCCGTATTCGGCGCGGGTGCGCAGGGTGAGCGTGCCGGCGCCGGCTTCCAGCGCGTTGCGGGCCAGGTTCAACAACGCCTGCTGCAGGCGGTCGGCGTCGCCGTGCAGGTCGGGCAGGCTGGGGTCGTAATCGAGTCGCAACCGCGGCGGCTGCGGCTCGGCCTGCAGCAGGTCGGCGACGCGCTGCAGCGGCTGGTGGATGTTCACCGGCGCCAGCGTCGGCGCGCCGTCGTTGTGCAGCAGGCGGCTGGCCAGCGCGCCGAGGCGATCGGCTTCATCGATGATCAGGCCGGCCAGCGCCTGCAGGTCCTCGCTGGCGACGCGTCGCTGCAGCAGTTGTGCCGCACCGCGCAGGCCGGCCAGCGGGTTCTTCATTTCGTGTGCGAAGCCCCGCAGCGTGGCCGACAGCGGCGACTGGCCGGACGGTGATTCAGCCAGCGCGTGCGCCTCCAGCAACAAACCACCATCGAGCGGCTGCAGGGTGATGTCGACCCGGGTCTGCCTCCCGCTCACGGCGGTCAGCATCACCCCGCGCAATTGCACCGGCCGCTGCTGCGCCAGACTCCGCTGCGCCTGCCGCGAGGCGTCGCCCAGCAAGCCGGCCAGTGGCTGGCCAAGCGCACTGCGCGGCCCCCACTCCAGCCATTCCGCCAGCGCCGGGTTGAGCCATTGCAGGCGCAGATCGGCGTCGACCAGGGCCAGCCCCGTCGCCATCTGCTCCGCATACGCCTGCCAGTCGCGGTCGCTCATTGCACCATTGTGGGTGTTGTTTACATTTGGTGCAATAGCCTAGGGCATACGGCGTTCCGGCTTACCGCACCGTAGGGAAAATTCCGACGTGGAACATCGGTTTGGCGCCGCTTATACCGGGCATTCACCCTGCAGCGGGCACTGTGGCTGGACACGCGGCGAGCGTGAATCGACGCCACGAAAGAGGGCCTCCGACATGCACGAATCCATCCAGTTGGGCGACATGGTTTTCGTCTCGGACGGGGGCGAAGGTATCGGCTCGGTGCGGGAAATCCGGCCGGAGCCACCGGAGCTGGTGATCTACATCGAGAATGCCGGCGACTTCGAGCTGCCGCTGTCGGCGGTGCGCGGCGTGCACTCGGGCAAGGTGGTGCTGGATGTCACGCGACTGGAGCCACGGCTGCGCGAGGCGACACGTCATGTGCGCGATGCGGCGGACCCTTCCTACCAGGCACGCGGCAACGGGGTCGATGAGGAGGAATAGCGGCGCTCGCAAGACTCTGCCGGATGAACCGCGACGCCCGCCATCCCCTCCGCACGCGGCCGCCGCACAGGTCGCGACATACAATGCCGGCATGATGAACGCCGATGGCCGCGCCGCATGATCGACAAGGACGAGACACGGCTCAACCGCCATTTCCACCGCATGGAAACCCAGCTGCCCGAGTGGATTGCACGACCGATACGCTGGCTGCGCGTGCCCTCGTCGCGCTGGGTCCGCGTGCCGGTGGGCCTGCTGTTGATCGCCGGCGGCATATTCAGCGTTTTGCCGGTGCTGGGCCTGTGGATGCTGCCGCTGGGACTGTTGCTGCTGGCCGAGGACCTGCCCTTTCTGCGCCGCCCGATGTTGCGCACCCTGCTGTGGGTGGAGCGCCGCTGGCTGCGCTGGCGGCGCTCGCGCCGACGCCGCTGATCAGTCGGGCTTGGCGGACGAAAACTCCGCCTTGCCACCGGCGTCCAGCTCCGCGAATTCCGCGTCGGACAGCGTGATGCCGGCCGCGGCCACGTTCTGCTCCAGATGGCTGACCTTCGAGGTGCCGGGAATCGGCAGCATCACCGGGCTGCGCCGCAGCAACCACGCCAGCGCGACCTGGCTCGGCGTGGCGCCATGCGCGTTCGCGATGCGATCGAGCAAGCCACCACGGCCGGCCAGGCTGCCGGCGGCCAGCGGATACCAGGGGATAAAGCCGATGCCGTGTTTTTCGCAATGGTCGAGCACATCCTCGCTGCCGCGATCGACCAGGTTGTAGCGGTTCTGCACGGTGGCCACCGGAAACACGGCGGACGCCGCGACCACGTCATCCACCGACACCTCGCTGAGGCCCGCGTGGGCGATGATGCCCTCGTCCAGCAGCGCCTTGATCGCCCCGAACTGTTCGTCGCGCGGCACCTTGTGGTCGATGCGGTGCAGCTGCCACAGGCCGATCTGCTCTACGCCCAGCCAGCGCAGGCTTTTCAGCGCCTGCTGGCGCAGGTATTCGGGGCGGCCCAGCGGCTGCCATTCGTCCGGCCCGCTGCGAGTCAGCCCGGCCTTGGTGGCCACCAGCATGCCGGGATACGGATGCAGCGCTTCGCGGATCAGCCCTTCGGACACATCGGGCCCGTAGGAATCGGCGGTGTCGATGAAATTGACGCCCAGCTCGGGCAACCGCCGCAGCGTGCGCAGGCATTCGGCCTTGTCCGCCGGCGGCCCCCAGATGCCCTTGCCGGTGATGCGCATGGCGCCGAAACCGAGGCGATGGATGGCGGTGCTTCCGCCGATCTTGAAGGTGCCCGATGAGGCGGCGTTTGTGTTGGCCATGACGTTGTTCCTGCGGGGACGTGGAAGATCGCCGCGCCGCGCAATGCGGCCAACGGCAATCGCCAAGATTACGCCGACCGCATGAAACGCGGGCGAAAGTGTTACACGCAGCCATCCGGAGCGACGCACGCCAGTAGAAAGCACCGAGCGGCAACACCGGCACGGCGAACGCAAACGTGCGCCCTGCGCCGACCACCATGGCAGCACAGCATGCAACGTCACCCAGGCCCCCAAACATGTCTTCGACGAGTTCAGGAAAGCAGCCCTGACAAAGCAACGCTACTCGTCCGGCTTCTTCAAACGCCTCTGGCGTGGTGGTGGCAGGTAATTTTCTCCAGACACCACTTTCTTGCCGGTTTGGCTTTCCAGCTCCAACCGGGCGCGCTTCGCGATGGTGCCGCCGCTTTTCGCCGCGACCTTGTTTGCCGGCAGGCCGGTGGCTTGCGTCGTCTCGGCGATCTGCCGGGTGGACAGTTCAGCCAGCGCGGTAAAGATCAGCTCGGCCTCGCTCATGTGGTCGCGCAGGTTCTGTGTCTTCAGCCCCTTGAGCTGCTTGTGATCCTTCACGCCAAGACCGGTCCACTCCTCGTGGATCAAGTTGGTGAGAATGGCAAACTCCTGGCCGGCTTTGATCTCATGGCTGGCCCAGTAGTCGGTCAGTTTGGCGCGGGTTTCCTGTCCCATCATGCGCTGGTTGATCCATTTCTCGCTGCGACCATGCTTCTGCCACGTTGCGCGGGCGCGATCCAGCGCCAGGGCCGGGTCGGCCAGCTCCTGCATGCGCTCGTAACCGACCTTGGCCAGCCACAACTTGATCGGCTCGGCTTTGGGGCTGGGCACGGATTGCACCAGGCGCAGCAGGGTTTCGGCGGTGGCCACGTCAGTGACGCGTTGTTTGCCGTCACCGGCTGTCAGTTTCAACTGGTGACAATTTGTCACCAGTTGACTGCCTTCTTTGCCCAGCCGCTCCTTCAACTTGTTCCAGTACTTGCGCGCTGACTGGTAATCCGGCTGCTGGGTCAGCACCTGCACGATGTCCACGACCGAAAACCACCAGGTTTCGCTGGTTTCGTCGTAGACACGACGGATTGCGTGGTCTTCGAACTGGGTGGGCAGCTGTTGCATCGGCGGCTCCTTGGCCGGGCTCATGACGATCGGGATAACGCCACTGTAGCCGCTCATCGTCGCAACGGCTGCGAGGTATCAGCCCGACCGGAGGCCGTCGCCGGCCGCGCGGGCGAGCAGGGATTGCTTGAGTTCGTCGAGGGTGGCGCGCCCCATTGATCGATGGCTTCGACGCTCTGACCTTCACTGGAAAGCGCCTGTCGAATGCCGTGAGGCACAGCGGCCGACGCATGCCTGTCCGACCCCAAAACGAAACGACAGAAAAGACAACGGGCGCCGCAGCGCCCGTTGTCTTTGGATGTAAGCGCGGTTACAGCGAGTAATACATCTGGAACTCCAGCGGGTGGGTGCTGGCGCGGTACTTGGTGACTTCCTTCATCTTCACTTCGATGTAGGCATCGATGAAGTCGTCGGTAAACACGCCACCGGCCTTCAGGAAGTCACGATCCTTGTCCAGCGCTTCCAGCGCGGCGTCGAGGCTGGAGCAGACCTGCGGGATGTTCTTCTCTTCTTCCGGCGGCAGGTCGTACAGATCCTTGTCGGCCGGTGCGCCCGGGTCGATCTTGTTGATGATGCCGTCCAGGCCGGCCATCATCAGCGCGGTGAACACCAGGTAGCCCGACTGCATCGGATCGGGGAAACGCACCTCGATGCGGCGGCCCTTGGGGCTGGCCACGTACGGGATGCGGCAGCTGGCCGAACGGTTGCGGGCCGAATAGGCCAGCATCACCGGCGCCTCGAAACCCGGCACCAGGCGCTTGTAGCTGTTGGTGGTGGAATTGGAGAAGGCGTTGATCGCCTTGGCGTGCTTGAAGATGCCGCCGATGTACCACAGCGCCGTCTGCGACAGGCCGCCGTACAGGTCGCCGGCGAACAGGTTTTCGCCGTTCTTCGACAGCGACTGATGCACGTGCATGCCGCTGCCGTTGTCGCCGACCAGCGGCTTGGGCATGAAGGTGACGGTCTTGCCGTTCTGGTGCGCCACGTTCTTGACCACGTACTTCATCGTGATCAGCTCGTCGGCCTTCTTCACCAGCGTGTTGAACTTGACGCCGATCTCGCACTGGCCCGCGTTCGCCACTTCGTGGTGATGCACTTCGACCACCTGGCCCAGCGACTCCAGCACCTTGCACATGTCGGCGCGCAGGTCGCCCAGCGAATCGACCGGGCTGACCGGGAAATAGCCGCCCTTCACGCCCGGACGGTGGCCGGTGTTGTTGCCGTCGTACTTGTAGCGCGAGGACCAGGCCGCTTCCTCGGAGCCGATTTCGTAGAACACGCGGCCCGGGTCGTTCTGGAAACGCACCGAGTCGAAGATGAAGAATTCCGGCTCCGGCCCGAAGAACGCGGTGTCGGCGATGCCGGTGGATTTCAGGAACGCCTCGCCGCGCTTGGCGATCGAGCGCGGGTCGCGGCCGTAGGCCTGCATGGTGCTGGGCTCCAGCACGTCGCAATGCACGATCAGCTGCACATGCGCGCTGAACGGGTCCAGGTGTGCGGTGTCCGGGTCGGGCATGAGGATCATGTCCGACTCGTTGATGCCCTTCCAGCCCGTGATCGAGGAGCCGTCGAACATCTTGCCGTCTTCGAAGGTGGACTCATCGATCTGATGCGCCGGGAACGTGACGTGGTGATGCACGCCGAGCATGTCGGCAAAACGGAGGTCGACGAATTCGACATCGTGTTCCTGGATCAGGTCGAGCACTTTCTGAGCAGTCATGGAGCAACCTCGAATGGAATGGACGGATGGGCTTTAGCAAACGGTGTGCCAACGGACGGTAGCGGGAAAACCGCATGCCGTGGGGCTTCGCGCGCCTTGGCGCCGACGGCAAAGTCCCTTAACGGTGCAGCATGGTGCCTCATTTCACCAGCTTGGTGCACGTGCTGCTGCCGACGCCGTTCCACGCCGATGTCGACGTGGCGCGGCGTCCCCGATTCAGAACGCCTTGCTGGCGCTGACCACGGCCGTGGCCCGGCCCAGGTAGTGGCCCGGCGCGTTGGTGTAGACCGACCGCCGCGCGTTGGTGTCGTAATAACCCAGCGCCACCGCGTAGCCGTGGTCGAAGTTGCGGGTGAGGCCAAGCTTCCAGTCGCTGTAGCTGGCGGCGCTCGTGCCGGCGATCCGCTGGCGGCCGGCATGGGCGTTGACCAGCCAGCCCGGGGTGAACTCCCAGTTCCAGGAAAGATCCACGTAGCTGCTGTTGCGGCTGTCCGCCACCCCGAACGCGTTGCCCAGCGTCTGCGAATATTTCAGCGTCAGCGTGCGCCAGCCCACCGCGGCGTAGGCCTCCAGCGTGTGCGGCCGGGTGTAGCCGTGCGGGTAGCTGCCCGGGTAGTAGTACTCGTAGAGGCCGCCGTCGACCGTCCAGTCGTCGCCGACCTTGGTGCGGTAGCCGGTATAGACGTCCAGTTCCACACTGCTGGATACCTTCGCACCTGGCGCGGAGGTATCGGACAGCCAGCTGATGCTGCTGCCCCAGCCGCCCACGTACCAGCCGCTGGCATGGTCGTATTCCAGGCCGGCCTGCAAGGCCGGGTCGCGATCGCTCTGCGAGAGGCCGCGGAACAGGTAATCATTGACGACGGTGACATTGCCGATGGTGGCGCTTTCGGCCGCCATGAGGGTCGGTGCGGTGCAAAGGGCCAGCGCTGCTGCACCAAGGTGGATCAGTTGCCTGGTTCGTTTCATCGTTGCGACTCCCGCTTTTCCAGCTGCCCCGGGCTCCCGCCGGATCCGCAGAATGCGGTCCGGCCGCCGGGGCCATGGTGCGCTGCAATATGCGGGCCATCACCAACAGGCCGATGCCAACAGCTGACTGTGGGAGCGACTTCAGTCGCGATGCTCCTGCTCTGAGGCCCAAAAAAACCAAGCCAGAGCATCGCGACTGAAGTCGCTCCCACAGGCGTCCTGCAAGCGAAACTCAGGCGGGCAGAAGCACCGAAACCTGATACCGCCGGCCGGCCTCGATAGCGCGAATGACGGCACCGTCCAGTGGCTTGCCGTCCACGACGATGGACGTCTCCTTTCGCCCTGCCTCACGCGCCATCCCGATCACGAATTCCGCGCCGCGGAACGTACGCACCACCTGCGCCGACGGCCAGTCCGCGGGCAACTGCGGCGCGATGCGCAAGCCGTCGGCCTGGCCCTGCAAACCGAACAGGCCTTCGACCAGGCAGCGGTAGACCCATGACACCGTGCCCGTGTTGAACAGCTGGCTGGAGCGGCCGGCCGTACGCGGAAACTGGTAATACGCGCCGCGGTAGTAGTTGGGGATGAACACCGGCAACTGGCCGCGCCGCAGGTAGTCGTCGCCATCCGGGCCGGGGATCATCTGCCGCAGCAGACGGTAGGCGCGCTCGGATTCGGTGATGTCGTAGAGGCTGTAGATGTAGAAGATCGCCGCGTGGTTGTAGACCGCGCCGTTCTCCGCCGAACCCGGATATTTCTGGGTCACGCGGCCCACGTCGTCGCGCATGGCGGTATACGCGGGGGCGAACATCATCACGCCATACGGCGTTTCGAGCTGCTGCTCGATGGCGTGCAGCATCTTCCCGCGCTGCGCTTCATCGGCGGTGCCGGCCAGGATCGCCCAGCTTTGCGGGTTGAGGAAGATGCGGCCCTCGGCATCCTTGGCGGTGCCGAAGATCACGCCGTCGTCGGTGATGCCGCGGGCAAACCATTCGCCATCCCACAGCTGGCCGTTCACGGCGTCATTGAGCTGCTGCGCACCTTCGCGGAACGATTGCGCCAGCTCGGGCTGCTGCCGCATGTCGCACACGGCGGCCCACAGTTTCAGGGCGTAGCTGGTGGCCACCGACAACCAGCCGGAAACGCCCTTGCCCTTGTAGCCGACCATGTTCATCGGGTCGCACCAGTCGCCCTGGGCGATCAGGCTCAGGCCGCGCTCGTCGCGCACGTCCAGCAACCAGCGCATCGCGGCGCTGATGCGCTCGAACACGCTCAGGGTGCGGCCGTCAACGCCGGTGACCGGCTCGTCCAGCAGCGCGTAGTCGCCGGTTTCATCGAGGTAGGCCTGCAGGCAGACCGGCAGCCACACGCAATGGTCGGTGTGCGGGATCTGGTTGATGTATTTCAGCTCGGCGCCTTCGATCAACAGGATGCCGTCGGGCATGGCGCCGCTTTCCTCCTGCTGGCTCAACGCATGCAGGAAGGCCCCGCGCGTCACCGCCGGGCGGATGTAGCTCATGCCCATGTTGTCCTGCAGATAGTTGCGGGTCTGCGGGTCGGTGCTGAGCCGGTTGACGTCGGCGTGGTAGAACATCTGGCGCGGCAGCCAGTGGTTCACGAAGTTGTCCAGGGCCGCATCGGGCGTGTCGATCTGGATGCAGCCACGCGCCTGGCTCACGTAATCCGCGTACTCGCGCTGGGCATCGGCAAAACCCGCCTCGCTCAGATACTTCTCGCGCAACGCGCGGATTTCCGCGTCGTCGAAGGCCGGTCCGAAAATGAAGCGGTACTGCTGCGATTCGTCCGGCGCAAAGCCGTGGCGATACTGCAGCACCGCCGCCGGGGTTTCGTAGCGCGCGTCGCCGCCGTCCAGCGTCTCCTGCTGCACGCCGCTGGGATGATGCAGGCCACCCTCGCCCTCGAAGGTTTCCTGCTTCGCCTCCCACGCGTCGGGCGCGCGTTCGTGCAGGAAGAACGTCTTGTCCTTGAAGTCCTTCTGCTTGAAATAATCGGCCACCTTTTGATACGGCGCGACGCTGCTGGCCACCACGCCGCCCAGGTCGGCGCGGTACTCCGCCGACTGGTTCATCCACGACATGTAGCCGATCGGAAAGTACGGGTAGATGCTCAGCTTGCGCGCGCGGCCGGACACGTTGCGCACCGTGAGCGTCCACAGCTCCACCACGTCGTTCACCGGCAGCGATACCGTCATCCCGACCTCGATGCCCGCGCAGACGACACGCCACGCGATGTCGCCCTTGCCCGCGGAAAACGTGAAGCTTTCCGGCGTGGCGCGCACCGGCTCGTACGGCGCCGAGAAGACCTCGCCAGAATCTTCGTCCTTGATGTAGAAGAAGCGCCCCGGATGATGCGCGTAGTACGGCTGCTCCGGCTGCATGAATGTCTTCGCTTCGAGGTTCGGCGCATGCGCGTATTTGGCCGGCTCCGGCTGCATGAACTGCGCCACGGCATAACCGCGGCAATTCATCTGCATCATCATGCGCCGGTTCCACAGGAAGCCGGCCGCGCGCGGCATCGCCACCGCGCTGTGCAATTCGAAACGTTCGCCATCGGCGCTGGGGTTAAGCATGTGGAACCGCTCCGCTGATCAATGAAGAGTCAAACCTTGGATTTGCGCGCCAGCAATTCCGTCTGCACGCGCGCCAGCGTTTCGTCGTCCAGCGTGTACAGACGCATGACGAACGCGGCGATCAGTGCGATGGCGCCGGGAATGACCGTCAGCAGCAGCACGATGCCCAGCTGCGACGCACCCGACTGGGCTTCGTTCGCCACGTAGCCCATCGCCGCCAGCATCCACGCAATGACCGCCGACGCGATCGCGCCGCCCAGTTTCTGCGAGAACGTGGCCGCGGCAAACGTCATCGCGGTGGCGCGACGGCCGGTTTTCCATTCGGTGTAATCGGCCGTGTCGGCGAACATCGAGAAAGCCAGCGGCGACTTGGGCCCGAGGAAGAAGCCGATCAGCGTATTGATGCCGAACATCAGCCAGATCGCGTCCTTCGGCACGAACACCATCACGCAACTGAGCACGCCGACGGCGGCCATCAACAGCATCATCAGCTTTTTCTTGTCGATGAAGCGGGTCATCAGCGGTGTGCAGGCGGCGCCGATGGCCAGCGCGATGGAATAGACGGCCAGGAAGGCGCCGGTCAGGTCCGCCTGCCCCACGTAGTACTTCATGTAGTAGACCGAGGCCCCGGCGCGCATCACGATCGTGGTCATGATGATCAGCGCCAGCGCGAACAGGACCAGCCAGGGGCGGTTGTCCAGCAGGTCCCTGATGTCGCCCATCACCGCGGACTTCTGTTCCCGCGGCGGCGAGATGCGCTCGCGGGTGGTGAAAAACACCGTGATGAACATGATGGCCGCGGCCACGCCGTACGCCGCCATGGTCAGCTGCCAGCCGAGCTTGTCGTCGCCATGGCCAAACCACTTCACCATGTCCAGCGTGAAGTAGTTCACCAGCGTGGTGCCGGTGAAGGCGGCGATGAAGCGGAAGCTGATCAGCGTGGTGCGGTCCTGGCTGTTGGCGGTGATGACGCCGGACAGCGCGGAATAAGGCGTGCTGAGGATGGTGTACATCAGCATCATCAGCGAATAGGTGCCATACGCCCAGATCAGTTTGCCGCCCTCGCCCAGATCGGGCGTGGTGTAGGTCAGCACGCCGGCCGCCGCCATCGGCACGGCGGCAAACAGCAGGTAGGGACGGAACTTGCCGAAGCGCGACTTGGTGCGATCGGCGATGGCGCCCATCGCCGGATCGGTAAAGGCGTCGATGATCTTGGTGATCAGGATCATCGTGCCGACCGCGGCGGCGGGCAGTCCCATGGTGTCGGTATAGAAGATCAGCAGGAACGCGGAGATATTGGCCCAGTAGAAGTTGAAGCCGACATCGCCGATGCCGTAGCCGATCTTCTCCTTCAGGCCGATTCTCACACTGGCTAACTGGTGCTCTGTTTGCGCCACGCTGACGTCTCCCGATGCTTGATGCCTTGAAGGTGCAACCGCGTTTCGGCCGCTTCCGCGACCGCAGCTTTATCGCGACGACTCCCACCAAACCGCTTTCCGGGCAAAGCGCGGGCCTTGGCGGACGCTTTCGATGGAAAGCATCCGCGACCCGGATTGACGGTGAGTGGAGCGGGTGTGACGCGACAGGTACCCGTCAATCGTCGCATGGAAATGGCCGTCCGCGCCGGAGCCGCGCCATGGCCGCCTTCTGCGGGGGCATCGAAAACGACCTTGCCGGCCCGCAACGGCAGCATCGAAAACCCGCGGGCGGCTGTTCGATTACCATGCGCCGACGCCAGCCGGCGCTTTCAGTGAAGGATCACCATGAGCAAACATTCGAAGCGCGATGCGGCCCGCGACGCGATGGGGCGCGTCGTCCAACCGGTGGCTGAAACGCGGGAACTGCTGCACCGCGACGGCGAGCTGAAGCCGGGGCTGGGCAAGATCAGCGGGGTGATCGCGCTGTCGCTGGGTTTTCTGTGCCTGCTGGCGGTGGCGGCCTTCCACTTTCCGCAATACCTGACCACGCCGGACCTGCGCCACAAGTATTCCGTCGACGTGTTGCGCCAGGTGTTGCTGGTGGGGCTGCTGGTGGCCGGTGGGATGTCGCTGGGCAATGTGATCCTGGGCCGCCAGCGCAACCTCAACATCATGGCGTTCGTGCTGGTGATTGCGGCGGTGGCGCTGGGCGGTTCGCGGGTGCAAGTGGGTGCGTTTCCCGACCACACGCCGTACATCGGGCTGGACTGGTTCATCCTGGACCTGCTCGGTTCCACGCTGATCTTCGTGGTGATCGAGAAGCTGTTCCCGCTGTACAAGGGCCAGGCGATTTTCCGCAAGGAGTGGCAGACCGACCTGAAGCATTTCGCGGTGAATCATTTCATCGTGGGGCTGGCGCTGCTGACGGTGAACTTCCTGCTGCACCACCTGTTCGGCTGGCTGGTCAGCAGCGATTTCCAGCAGACCGTGCAGCACATCCCGTTCCTGCCGCAGTTGCTGCTGTGCGTGCTGGTGGCGGACCTGGCGCAGTACTGGACGCATCGCGCGTACCACGAGGTGCCGTTCCTGTGGCGCTTCCACGCCGTGCACCACAGCGTGAAGACGATGGACTGGCTGGCCGGCTCGCGCCAGCACATGCTGGAGCTGGTCGTCACCCGCGTCTGCGTGCTGGCGCCGCTGTACATCCTCGGCTTTTCCGAGGCGGCAATGAACGGCTACATCCTGATCGTGGGTTTCCAGGCGGTGTTCAACCACGCCAACGTGCACCTGCCGTGGGGGCCGTTGAAGTACCTGCTGGTGACGCCGGATTTCCACCACTGGCACCACGCTTCGGACGATGAGGCGATCGACCGGAACTACGCCGCGCATTACGCCTTCCTCGATTACCTGTTCGGCACCGCGGTGAAGTCGAAGAACAAGTTTCCCGAGCGCTATGGCGTGGTCGGTGACTACATGCCCGATGGCTTCGTGAAGCAGCAGGTGTTTCCGTTCCGGGCCGGAAAAAAGGATGTCGACGCCGCCGGCTGATCGTCGACGCAGCGCACCAATCCTTGTGCGGTGCGACTTGCCGCACGGTGCGCTGCACCATGCCATCGCCCGGCGCTTTCGGCTCTTCCGAACCGCCCCTGACACTGCTACGGTTACCGCTAACATTCTGGGGGAACCGTATGCCCATCCACCGATCCAACCTGATCCCTCGTGCGCGGTTGCTCCTGCTGGCGACCAGCGCCTTGACCGCCTTCGCCGCGCTTCCAGCGCTGGCGCAGCCCGCTGAAACGGACGGCCAAACCCTGACCTTGAACGACAAGGGCTACTTCGCGTCCCGCGGTTTCGACGTGCTGGTGTACAGCAACTGGTACGACGGCCTGTTCAGCGACGCCAAGATGAGCGGCGTGGAAATCATCCACCACGACCAGCGCACGGCCACCAACGGCGATATCCGGCTGTCAGCCACGCCCGACCAGTGGGACCCGATCGGCAAACTGGTGAGCCGCAAGGTGGATCAGGCCAAGGGCACGATCGACACCTACCTGTCTTATCCGGATTACCACTTCGACTACCGCATCCACGCGAGCAAGGACGGCGACAAGGTCGTCATCAGCGTGATCCTGGACAAGCCGCTGCCGGCGGCGCTGGACGGCAAGGCGGGGTTCAACCTGGAGTTCCTGCCCGCCACGTATTTCCACCACAGCTATTTCGCCGATGGCGTCGCGCATCCGTTCCCGCTCTACCCCGAAAGCGCCATGACGCAGCCGACCGAGGGCCAGCGCGCCGAGCCGCTGCCCATGGCCAGCGGACAGCGCTTCGTGCTGGCGCCGACCGACCCGCAGCAGCGGGTGACGGTCAGCGCCGCCAACGGCACGATGAGCTTCTTCGACGGACGCAACCAGGCGCAGAACGGCTGGTTCGTGTTGCGCCAGATGATTCCCACCGGCAAGACCGGCACGGTGCTGCAATGGACGCTGTCCGGCAGCACCAACCCGAACTGGATACGCCCCACCGTGATCGGCCACTCGCAGGTGGGCTACGCGCCCGCTCAGCCGAAGATCGCCGTGCTGGAACACGACCCGAAGGCGCCGATGAGTGGCGAGGCGCGGCTGCTGCGCGTCACGCCCGATGGCAAGGAAACGGCCGTGTTCAGCGCCGCGCCCAAGCCCTGGGGTAACTACCTGCGCTACGGCTACGCCCGCTTCGATTTCAGCAGCGTGACCCAGCCCGGCCTTTACGTCATCGACTACGACGGCCAGCGCACCGCGCCGTTCCCCATCGCCAAGGACGTTTTCTCGGCGGCCTGGCATCCCACGCTGGACATCTACCTCCCCCAGCAGATGGACCACATGCGGGTGACCGAGGCCTATCGCGTGTGGCACGGCGACCCGCACCGCGACGACGCGCGGCAGGCACCGGTCAACCACGAGCATTTCGACCTCTACGCCCAGGGCCCCACGACCGACACCGCGTTCAAACCCGGCCAGCACATTCCCGGCCTGAACGTGGGCGGCTGGCTGGATGCGGGTGACTACGACATCCGCACGCAGACGCAATACGCGATCGTGCGCACGCTGGTCCACGCCTGGGAGGATTTCCACCCCGACCGCGACACCACCAGCGTCAACTGGGCCACCCGCCGCGTCGACATGCATCGTCCCGATGGCGTCCCCGATATCCTGCAGCAGATCAAGCACGGCACCGTGCAACTGGTCGCCCAGTTCGATGCGGTCGGCCATGCCATCCACGGCATCGTCGAGCCGGATCTGGTCCAGTACCGCCACCTGGGTGATGCGGTGACCAAGACGGATGGCCTGGTCTACGACCCGTCGCTGAAGGAGGGCGAGGTCGAGGGCGACCGCAGCGGCACGCCGGATGACCGCTGGGCGTTCACCAGCAAATCGAGTGCGCTCAACTACGGCTCGATCGGGGCACTGGCCGCCGCCTCGCGCGCCTTGCACGACATGGACCCGGCGCTGGCGAAGAAATCGCTGGCCGTCGCGCAGAAGGTGTGGGCGCAGGAACAGTCGCATGCACCGGATCTCTACCGCCACGGCAACACCACCGGCGGCCCGCTGGAGGGCGAGGAATTCAACGCGGCCGTCGAGCTGCTGATCGCCACCGGCGACGCGAAGTACGCCGCACGCATCAACGCCCTGTGGCCGTGGGTCGCCGAGCATTTCGTCTTCAACGCCACTGAAGCCGTGCGCGCGCTGCCGCACATGCCGGCTGCTTACCGCGGCCAGCTCGAAACGGCCGTCCGCGCGTATGCGAAACAGCGCGCGTCGATCAGCCAGGCCAACCCGTACGGCGTGCCGATCACGGACGGCGGCTGGGCCGGCAACGGCGCCGTCGTGCGTCTGGCCATCACCGATTACGCGCTGCACAAGGCGTTCCCGGACATCGTCGACGACAAGGGCGTGTTCCGCGGGCTGGATTATCTCTACGGCACCCACCCCGGCTCGAACCTGTCGTTCGTGTCGGCCGTCGGCGCGCGATCGAAGGAAGTGGCCTACGGCCATAACCGCGCCGACTTCAGCTTCATCGCCGGCGGCGTGGTGCCGGGCGTGCTGATCGTGAAACCCGACTTCCCGGAGAACAAGGAAAACTGGCCCTTCTTCTGGGGCGAGAACGAATACGTCACCGACCTGGGCGCGTACTACATCTACCTGGCCAACGCCGCCGACACCCTGGTCGAGGGCAACCGGCCGGCACGGTAGGCAACCTGGCCGTTCCGGCTCCACCGTTTCCCGCGGGGAGGCTGGTCAGTCCACGGACTGATCGCCCTCCCTTTTTTTCGCCTTCATTTGATCGCGAACCGGCTCGCCAGGCCGCCGGCCACTGCTATGCTTTTTTCCGGCCTTCAGGAGACAACGCCGATGCGCCTTCCGTCGCTTTGCCTGGCTTTGCTTGCGCTGCTCTCGATGGCTACGGCCGCCCACGCGACCGGTACGGCGGTGCCGTTGTGGCCCGGCGGCGCGCTGCCCGACGGTGCGAGGCAGGGACAACTGCCGGCGTTGACGGCCTATATCCCCGCGTCCAATCCCACGAAAACGGCGGTGGTGATCTGCCCGGGCGGCGCGTATCACGCGATGACGCTGGACTGGGAGGGCGTGCTCGTCGCGCAGTGGTTCAACCAGCACCATGTGGCGGCGTTCGTGCTGCAGTATCGCCATGGCGACGGCCACCATTACCCGCAGCCGATCGACGATGGCCGCCGCGCGGTGCGCTGGGTGCGCGAGCACGCGAAGACCTATCAGCTGGACCCGCAGCACATCGGCATCATGGGGTTCTCTGCCGGCGGACATGTGGCCGCCACCGTCTCCACCCATTACGACCCGACCACGGCGCTGTTGCACGACGCCGTGGGGCAGGCGTCGGCGCGACCGGATTTCACGATACTGGCCTATCCCGTCATCACCATGGACGAGGCCTTCACCCATCTGGATTCACGGCAACACCTGATCGGCCTGCACCCGTCACCGGCGCTGGTGCACGAGCTGTCCAACGAGACGCAGGTCACCGCCGAGACGCCGCCGGCCTTCATCTATGTCACCGACGCCGACACCCTGGTGCCGCCGGAAAACAGCATCGCGTATTACCTGGCGCTGCATCGGCAGCATGTGCCGGCCGAACTGCACGTGTTCCGCACGGGCAAACACGGCAGCAGCCTTGGCCAGCACGAGCCGTTGCTGAGCATCTGGCCCGAGCTGCTGGCCCGCTGGATGGCCGGGCTGGGCTATATGGAACAAGGCTGAGCGGCCGCACCCCTGCGCCGAAAGCTCCCAGGCGACCACGCGGGATGACCCCCGTTTCCGCCGCAACGCAAGCGATGAGGAATCCATGAGAACGCCGAGCTTCGTCCGTGTCACCGCCATCGGCGCCCTGTTCGCCATGCTCTGCCCCATGGCCGCGAATGCCGTGGATGCCGCGCCTGCGCCGCCACCGACCCGCCTGTTCGACGCGCCCGGCGCACCGCCTTTCACGGTGGTCGACGGCCGCGGAGCCAATGCACCGGTGGATGCAAATGGCAATTTCGTGATCGGCCCCGACTACGTGCCGGCACCCGAGCTGGCGGTGCGCCCGGGTGTGCCGCGCGGGACGGTACAGCAGTTCGTCATGGATTCGAAGGACAGCAGGTTCTACCCGGGCATCGGTCGCGACGTGTTCGGCACCATCAACCCCGCGAACCCGAAGGCCCTGATCGTCACCACCCATGCCGCGCCGTACCAGCGCACCATCACCGTCTACATTCCGCAGCAGTACCGGCGCGGCACCGCGGCGCCCTTCATCGTCACGCACGACGGGCCGAAGCTCGGCGCGCCCGACATGATGCTGCCCCACGTCCTCGACAACCTCATCGCCGACAAGCGCGTGCCGGTGATGATCGCCGTGATGATCCAGAACGGTGGCGGCGACGCGCAGGGCAGCGAACGCGGCCTCGAGTACGACACCCTGTCCGGCAAGTTCGCCGAGTTCATCCAGGCGGAAGTGTTGCCGCAGGTCGAGAAACGCTACGGCTTGAAGCTGACCAACGACCCGGATGGCCGTGCCACGATGGGCTGCAGCTCCGGCGCCGCGGCCGCCTTCACCATGGCCTGGTATCACCCGCAGTGGTACCACCGCGTCATCAGCTACTCGGGCACGTTCGTGAACCAGCAGTGGCCGTTCAACCTGCAAACGCCCGATGGCGCATGGGGTTATCACGGCAAGGACGGCCTGATCGCAAAGAGCGCCACCAAACCCATCCGGCTGTGGATGGATGTTGGCGATCGCGACCTGTTCAATCCCAACATCATGCGCGACGGCATGCACGACTGGGTCACGGCCAACCACCGCATGGCCACCGTGCTGAACGACAAGGGCTACCAGTATCAGTACGTGTTCGCGCGCAATTCGGGCCATTGCGACCGCAAGGTGCGCGAACAGACCTTGCCCGCGGCACTGGAGTGGGTGTGGCGGGGTTACGGGCGGTAAACCGTCGAGAGAAACTTCGATGGCGGGACACCGAAGTGCTTCTTGAACGCTGCCGCGTACGCGCTGTGGCTTTCGTAGCCGCTGCTCAACGCGACCTGCGTGATGGGCGCGCCACCGAGGAGCGTGGTGATCGATGACATCAGCCGCAGCTGCTGGCGCCAGCGGCCGAAGGTCATGCCGGTGCCTTTGCGAAAATGGCGGTGAAACGTCTTGGAACTCATGGCCAGCGATGCCGCCCAGTCGTCGGCGGAGAAGACCTGGGCCGGGTCCCTGACCAGGCTGGCGCACACCTGCTGCATCGGGCCGTCGACCGGCCACGGCAAGTGAAAAGGCAGCGGGCGCTGGCCGCCCAGTTCTTCCAGGAACAGCGCCGACAGCAGTGTCTCGCGCCGCGAATCGGAACGGCCCGCTATCGGCTGCGCCAGCTCGACGATCAGCGCTTTCAGCAGGGCCGAAACGTGCAGCACGCCATCCATGAAAGGCAGGCCATCGGCCACCTCCTCGTCCACGAAAATGCCGTAGACGCGCACCGGCGTGTGCATGACCAGCCGATGTTCCACATGCGGGCGCAGCCACACCGCCGCAGTCGGCGGCACCAGCCATTGACCGGTGGAAGCCTGCACCAGCATGACGCCCTCGGCCGCATACAGCAGATGGGCCCGACCGTGATGGTGCGAAGGCACCACATGATGCGCTGGGTACGTTTCGACAACGCCCGTCACCGGCAAGCCCGATGACTCGTGGTCGCTCAGGTCCAGCGCCCGGCTGCCATCCTGCGGTGACGCAAATCCCATCGGCGGGCGGTGTCCATTTCGATAGAGCGGTTGTCCATTATTTTATGGATGGCCATATCGAACAAGCCTATATTCCCAAGGACCAACCGTTCTGCGCTGAGCGGCGTGTATTCTTCGAATCTCCGATGGAATGTTGGCGCGAGTCCATGCCGGCGATTCCGGCGCATCGGCTTGCGCAGCCCTGCTGCTTCGCCCTGATCCCGACGCTGACGTATTTGTCGAAACACCGGATCCGGTCATTCACCCTGTTCGAGGCTTCATCATGTTGGCAAATCCCGGCACCCGCTATCGTGCGTTCCCCGCCATTGACCTGGCGGATCGGCAATGGCCTTCGCGTACGCTGACCCGGCCGCCGGTCTGGCTTTCCACCGACCTGCGCGATGGCAACCAGGCGCTGTTCGAGCCGATGAACCGCGAGCGCAAGTTGCGCCTGTTCCGGGAGCTGGTGCGCATCGGGTTCAAGGAGATCGAGGTCGGCTTTCCCTCCGCCTCGACCACCGACTTCGAGATCGTGCGCCACCTGATCGATGACGGCCTGATTCCGGACGACGTCACGCCGATGGTCATCACCCAGCTGCGCGAGGACCTGATCGAAACCACCGTGCGCAGCGTGCAGGGCGCGCGGCGCGCGATCGTGCATCTGTACAACGCCATCGCGCCGGCCTGGCGCGAGATCGTGTTCGGCATGAGCCTGCCGCAGATCGTGGAGATGGTGGAGCAGCGCATCGGCTACCTCAAGATGCTCACGGCGCAGCAGCCGCAGACCGAGTGGGTGCTGCAGTATTCGCCCGAAACCTTCAGCATGGCCGAGCTGGATGTCTCGCTGGCGGTGTGCAACGCGGCGATCAAGGCGTGGGATGCCGGCCCGCAGCGGCCGATGATCATCAACCTGCCCACCACCGTCGAGGTGGCCACGCCCAACATCTTCGCCGACCAGGTCGAGTGGATGCATCGGCGGCTGGACCGGCGCGAGCACATCGTGCTCTCCGTGCACCCGCACAACGACCGCGGCACCGGCGTCGCCTGCGCCGAGCTGGCCATGATGGCCGGCGCGCAGCGCGTGGAAGGCTGCCTGTTCGGCAACGGCGAACGCAGCGGCAACGTGGACGTGGTGACCCTGGCGCTGAACCTGTACACGCAGGGCGTTTCCCCGGGGCTGGATTTCTCCGACATCACCGCCGTCGCCCGCATCGCCGAAGAAAGCACCGCCCTGCCGATCCACCCGCGTCATCCCTACGTGGGCGACCTGGTATTCACCGCGTTCTCCGGTTCGCACCAGGACGCCATCGCCAAGGGTTTCGCCGCGCAGAAGGACGACGCACTCTGGCGCGTCCCCTATCTGCCGATCGACCCGAAGGACCTGGGCCGCACCTACGACAGCATCGTGCGGGTCAACAGCCAGTCGGGCAAAGGCGGCATCAGCTACCTGCTGCAGCGCGACCATGGCATCGTCATGCCACGCCGCATGCAGGTCGAATTCAGCGCCATCGTGCAGGCCTTGGCCGATGCCAGCGAGGCCGAGCTGAGCAGCGCGCAGATCTGGGAAATATTCGAGCGGACGTATCTCTCTCCACTGAAGGAACAGCCCGGCTTCATCTACCGCTCCCACCGACTCTTCGACGCGCCCGAGGGTCAGGGTATCGCGTTGGAATTGGCCGAGGCCGACGGCGTGATGCAGACCTACCAGGCAACCGGAAACGGTCCCATCGCCGCCACGGTGGCCGCGCTGGGCATTCCGCTTCGCGTCGACAGTTACGAAGAACGCAGCCTGGATGCCGGCGCGGGCGCCTCCGCGCTGGCCGTCGTGGAGATGGCAAGACCTGACGTAGCCGGTTCGCGCTTCGGTGTCGGCATGCATCCGAACATGGCCACCGCATCCATACTGGCCGTCTTGAGCGCCGCGGCCCGGTTGGCGGCCGTGGATGAAACGGTTGCCTGATGCCGAACCTCCCTGGTTGCACCTCCTCAGGCGACACGGCTGCGAAAGTGCAGGCCGCTCCCTGGTTCACAAATTGCGGAGATCCAGCCATGAAATGGCGCAACATCGGCAAGAGCGTTCTAACCGGGATGATCGGGGTTGGCCTGGCGCTGGGTGCGAGCGCGCAAACCCTCACATCGAATGCGACGGGAACCCACGACGGGTTCTACTACTCGTTCTGGAAGGACTCCGGCGACGCCTCGTTCGGCCTGAAGGCTGGCGGTCGCTATACCTCCCGGTGGACCAAAAGCACCAATAACTGGGTCGGCGGCAAGGGCTGGGAAACCGGCAGCACCCACCGGGTGGTCCATTACTCGGGCACCTTCGGCGTGGATGACAGCCAGAACTCGTACCTGGCGCTCTACGGCTGGACCCGGAGCCCGCTGATCGAATACTACGTGATCGAAAGTTACGGCTCGTACAACCCGGCCAACTGCGAAGGCGGCACCGACTACGGCAGCTTCCAGAGCGATGGCGCCACCTACAACGTGCGCCGCTGCCAGCGCGTCCAGCAGCCGTCCATCGACGGCACCCAGACCTTCTACCAGTATTTCAGCGTGCGCAATCCCAAGAAGGGCTTCGGCGCCATTTCCGGCACCATCACCTTCGCCAACCACGTCAAGTTCTGGGCAAGCAAAGGGCTGACCCTGGGCACCCCTGATTACCAGGTGCTGGCGACCGAGGGCTACCAGAGCCGCGGCAGCTCCGACATCACGGTCAGCGACGGCTCCGCGAGCACGAATGCAAGCAAATAGCTTGGGGACGTCGGGGCGCGGAAAGTGCACATTGCCGTTCCGTTTGATACTTCACCTTGGCGCCGCCAACAGGACAGACGTTTCGACCGACATGCCCGACTGGTAGCCGGCATTGCTGTTGATGTAATCATCCATGGCCTCGCCCACAAAAAGAGGGGCCAACTCGCACTGACCCTGTTTTCATGTAGCGATAGCAGCGCAACCGGTAGGTCTCGCTATCGACCAGGCATGCTTTGTAACGGCCTTCCCACAGCGTGCCGGTACGGCGATAGCGGCCATTGACATAACGCACGTAGCGCCGCCCTAGCGGTTGCATCACCCGTGCCACCTGTCCCTGCGTCGAAGGCGTCATCAACAGATGCACGTGGTTGGTGATCAGCACGTACGCATGCACAGCGCACTTTTCACGAAGGCAAACCTCGGGCAGCTCATCCAGGTAGCGGACATGATCGACGTCCTGAAAAAAGCAAGGCTGGCGATCATTGCCTCGCTGCACAACATGCTGTGGTACCCCGGCAAGATCGAGTCTCGGTTGGCGAGGCATCTGGCGGTCCATATGGAAAAATCCAGCCGAGATTGCCGCGTGGGCGCGCACGGGTCTGTCGGATCCCACCGCATGCCTTCGTCGGAAAGTCCACACTGACCCCTGTTTCTTCACCACGTGATACTTGCAGTCCCAACGGGTGTGGCTAAGGCTCTGATACTCTTTCATCGTGAATCCTCATCTCTTGGTCGAGATTTCAGATTCACGACGACCGCTGTATAGGTCAAACCCTGGGAGTCCCCCGGCAGAGCCGGGGGATTTCCTCAGGTATTAAGTGCGGGCGTAATGCATTCGTCGGATAGTTCACACTGACCCCTGTTTCGGCGTGCTTCATAGAGCAAGGCTATGAAAGCGAGGCTGGGAGGGTCATTCTCAACAGCCTGCTAGGTCCGAGACCGAGGCCATCCGATGGAGAAAATAATCATTACGACCACGCCAGCGAGCACCCCTCCTCTTACGCCATGGGTTAGAGCAACACTTAAACTAAACTTCAATCCAATTATCCAGCATTGGATGAAAGAAAGAAGGATTATTGCCAAGAATACAAAAAGGAAAAAAGAGAAACCAACAAAAAATATCTTAAGCGACCTGATCATTACTTATCGCCTTTAATATGGTTATCTTCTTTATTCTTAATTTCATGACCAGGATCATTAACCACCTCTCCGACACCCTCAGATATAATTGGTCCCACGGTATTTCCTACAATAGATGGAACAAGAGATCTGGGCATTTTTTTATCGATAAATTTCGTCGCCCCATCGCCACCCAGATACCCCAAGCCGTTAGTAAATCCAGAAAAAACTGTGTCAAAAAATACATTATTTTTATCTCCATAAAGCAAGTTGTTCGCTTCGGATTGCACGAAACCGCCTCCAGCGCCAACCGCCATATTCCACCTCAATCCACCGCCCACACCCAAGGCGCCCCCCCGCAGTGGCCACACCCACATTCGTCCAACGAAACTTGTCTCCTTGAAGAAGTTGGGATACCACGTCGGTCGCGCCACTGATGGCAGCCGCACCTCCGCGGGAGGCCAGCGCGTATCCGGCGATAGACCCAACTGTTTTGGTGTTCCGTACCGCATTCGCTGCTCCCAAAAAGGGAACGCCACCGGCCAAACCACCACTGCCACCCGCCAAAGCTATCTGACCTTGGAACGAAAGGAAGTTCAATGCATCCTTGTTCCTCCAATCCTTGAAACTTTCATCAAAACTGATCTCATCAAAGTAATCAGTCAGCGCTTTAGCGGTACTTGGATCGTTTGTGGGATTCATCGCATGCATCACATCAGCATAGGCGTTTTCGTCCTTCATCAGGTCGAACGCTCCCAGTGAAGAGTTTGCACGGTCAGCATCCGAAGCAAACACCTCATAAAGCATGCCATCGGGTGTCACTACGTTGTGGTCCGAAAGAAACTGCAACGCAGACTGGCGAGTTTCATCACTGTCCATCTGACTCAAATAGCGGCTGTCAAAATCGTCACTCGTACCCATGACCGCGCGCAGCAAAATGTCTCGTGCCACCGACGTCCCCCCGATTT
>NZ_AJXU01000034.1 GCF_000264315.1 Rhodanobacter fulvus Jip2 | reverse complement strand
GGGTTTTTCTTTTGCGCGGCTTCTTTTTATCCGCTGACGAAGTGCATCGTCCGGGGCCTGGATAGCGCGTTTGAGAGCGGTTTCCATCGATATCTGGTGCGTGTTCACGCGCCGAGTCGATGCGGCGGACCAGCGCCGCGCATGGCGCGCGCGGTATGGGCAAGCTGATGCTCATCTATGATGGGGGAGGCGCGCCATGTCGCGCTCCTGAGGAGTGCGCACTTGTTTGTCCATGTCGAAACACGTCGACGCGCCCGATGGCATTGGGCGACCGCGCTGATTGTCTGCCTTTGTGTCATGTGTTTCGTGGGTCTGGCGTTGACCCCCGCGCCGACGCGCATCGCGCTGTTGCTGGAATGGGGCACGGTGCCCGCCAACATCTTCGATACCCATGAAGCATGGCTGCCGCAGTTGGTCGACCCCGCGTTGCTGCGCCTGTTTACCGCGCTGTTCATTCACGTCACATGGTTGCATCTGATGAGCAACCTGTTGTTTTTGCTTATTTTCGGGTTGCCGGGCGAGCGAGCGCTGGGGTCGTTGCGGTTCCTGGCGTTGTTCGTGATCGGCGGGATCGTGGCCAATCTGATCGGCGCCTTGTCCCTGGCTGGCGTGCGGCTGCCGATCATCGGCTGCAGCGGTGCGGTCTCGGCAGTGGTGGGCACGTATGTCGCATTGTTTCCGCGCGCCAAGCTCGGGCTGGTGTTGCCGCTGGGGCTCTATCTTGAGTTCGTCCGCGTGCCGGCCTACCTGTTGATCGGCATCTGGGTGCTGCTGCAGCTGCTTTTCAGCTACGCGGGCCCCAGCTATGGCGCCTATGTATGGTGGGCGCACATCGGTGGATTCATGGTCGGCCTGGTGTTCGCGCTGTTCTCGCGCGATGCCGTGGCTCGCCGCCTACGCTATTGAGTCGGCGGGAGAAGGCGTTGCCTTCTGCCCCATGTGGAGCTGGACGAACCGACGGAACAACCCGCGGGCGACCGGCGTGGCTGCCACCTCGCGGAAGATCTGGCGCGGGTCGGCCCCCTCCCGCTGCATGTCGGCATGTTTGCGCCGGATGTAGGCGCGCATGACCTCGGCATTGAATTCCGGGTGGAATTGCGCGCTATAGGCCTGCCTGCCATAGCGGACCAAGTGGTTGGGGTCGCGGTCGGAGCGGGCGAGCACGGTGGCTTCGGGTGGAATTTCCACAACGCTTTGCTCGTGCGTGGTGTGGGCACGAAAGCTGGTCGGCATTCCGTCGGTGAGGGCATCGAGCGGGGCGTCGGCCAGGAAGTTGATCGGCAGGGTGCCGATCTCGCGCCCCCCGGGCAAATAATCGACACGGCCGCCCAGGGCGTGCGCCATCAGCTGATGCCCAAAGCAGATGCCGAACATCGGCAGTTCGGCATCCATGGCGTTGCGGATCCAGCCGGCGGTGAGCTCGCTCCACGCTGCGCGTTCGGTCACCATCGCGGCCGAACCGGTAATGAGCGCTCCGGCTACCTCATTGTGCGCCGGCAGGCGTTCGCCGGCGGTCACGTCGATGACGCGAACCTGGCTGGACGGCAACCGCGCCGCCAGACAGAACCAGTGGGCGAAGTCGCCATGTCGGGCGCGAATGGGTTTGGGCGCGTGACCGGTGCGAATTACCAGAACGGGCTTGGACGGCGGAAAGCGGTTGGGTGGAAATTTCATGCGGGCTGGAAGGGCTGATGGAAAGGGGCGGGTTACGGTGTGCTGTCGCCAAGCGCGTCGATCGGGGGCAATACGGTGAGGATTTCCTGCACGGTGGTCAGGCCTTTGGCGACCTGATCGGCCGCCGAGATCCGCAACGGGCGCATCCCTTCATCCAGTGCGGCCTGGCCGAACTTGCCGAGGTCCAACTGCGCCGATACGAGCGCACGCAAGTGCGGGGACAGCATCATCATTTCGTAAATGCCGGTGCGGCCCATGAAGCCGGTGTTGCGACACTCCAGGCAGCCCACCGGGCGGAACACCTGTTCCGGCACGGGCATCGACCAGCCGTGGGTCAGCACTGCCCATGTCTGCGGATCCTGCGAGGTGGGTTCCTTGCAGTGAACGCACAGCGTGCGCACCAGGCGCTGCGCCACCACGCCAGTGAGCGTGGATTGCAGCAGGTAATGCGGGACGCCCAAGTCAAGCAGGCGGGTGATGGCGCTGGGCGCGTCGTTCGTGTGCAGCGTGGACAACACCAGATGGCCGGTGAGTGACGCCTGCACCGCCATCTGCGCGGTTTCCAGATCGCGGATTTCGCCGATCATGATGATGTCGGGATCCTGCCGCAGCAGCGTGCGCACGCCGGCGGCGAAATCGAGATCGATCGATGCCTGCACCTGCATCTGGTTGAACTCGGTCGCCACCATTTCGATCGGGTCTTCCACCGTGCACACGTTGAGCGCCGGCGTGGCCAGGTGCTTCAGGGTGGAATAGAGCGTCGTGGTCTTGCCCGAGCCGGTGGGGCCGGTGACCAGCACGATGCCATGCGGGCGCTCCACCATGCTTCGCCACTGGGCGCCCTCGGAGACGGAAAAGCCGAGCTGCGCGAAATCCTTCACCACCAGGTCGGGGTCGAAGATGCGCATCACCACTTTCTCGCCGAACGCGGTCGGCATGTTCGAGATGCGCAGTTCCACCTCGCGCCCGGCCGATGAGCGTGTCTTGATGCGGCCGTCCTGTGGGCGGCGTTTCTCGGCCACGTCCATGCGGGCCAGGATCTTGATGCGTGCGGTGACCGCCGTCATCACCGGCGGCGGCAGCTCGAACACCTTGTGCATGACACCGTCGATGCGGAAACGGATCTGGCCGGCCTCGCGGCGCGGTTCCAGATGGATATCCGATGCGCGTTGTTCGAACGCGTATTGCAGCAGCCAGTCGACGATATGCACTACGTGGCGATCGTCCGCGCCCACTTCGCCCGTCTTGCCCAGCTCCACCAGTTGCTCGAAGTTGAGCAGGGCGGACGTGTCGTAGCCATTGCCCTTGGCGTCCTGCGCCATCTGGATCGAGCGCTGTACGCCGTAGAACTCCTGCAGGTACCGGTTGATGTCCAACGGGCTGGACACCATCCGCTTCACGTCGCGCCGCAGCATCTGCGACAGGTCGCCGGCCCACGCCGCATCGAACGGCTCGCAGGTGGCGAACGTCACCGAATCCGGGGCGGCGGCAACCGGAAGGATGCGGTGCCTTTGCGCATATGCGTGGCTGACCACCTGGGTGACCGCGCCGGCGTTGATCTTCATCGGATCGATTTTCAGGTACGGCAGGTCGGCTTTCGCCGCCAGCCATTCGGTCAGCGTTTCCAGGCTGAGCGGCCGCCCGGGATCGCGCTGGTTGGGCAACTTGGCGTTGGCCACGAGCACCAGCGGGTGCAGTTCCACCGTGGCGCGCCCGGCGCGGATACCCATGCGCACCCGTTTCGCGTCGTCGCCCAGCAGAAAACCGTCCACCACCAGCGAGGCCAGCAGATCGTCCAGTTGCAGTCGGCCGCGACGGCCGAGCAGCGACGCGATTGGCGGTGACATGGCCATCCGAATGAATTCCCGTGAGCCTCGGCTGGCCGCAACCAGCGCCGGGGCGAGCTGCCGCTATACTAACGCGCTTTATCGCAAGGTCACGGAGAACCATGTCCGCCCGCACGTTCCAGGACATCATCCAGACCCTCAACCGCTACTGGGCGGCGCAGGGTTGCGTGTTGCTGCAGCCACTCGATACCGAAGTGGGCGCAGGCACCTTTCATCCCGCAACCTTCCTGCGCGCGCTGGGCCCGGAGCCTTGGGCGGCGGCGTACGTGCAGCCTTCGCGCCGGCCCACCGACGGCCGTTATGGCGACAACCCCAACCGATTGCAGCACTACTACCAGTACCAGGTGGTGCTCAAGCCCAATCCGGAAAACATCCTGGAGTTGTACATCGGTTCGCTGAAAGAGCTCGGCCTGGATCCGCTGGTGCACGACCTGCGCTTCGTCGAGGACAACTGGGAATCGCCCACGCTCGGTGCCTGGGGACTTGGCTGGGAAGTGTGGTTGAACGGCATGGAAGTGACTCAGTTCACCTATTTTCAGCAGGCCGGCGGACTCGAATGCCGGCCGGTTACCGGCGAGATCACCTATGGTCTGGAACGCCTGGCGATGTACCTCCAGAACGTGGACAACGTCTACGACCTGGTGTGGACCGACGGCCCGCGCGGCACAGTGACCTACGGCGACGTGTTCCATCAGAACGAAGTGGAGCAGAGCACCTACAACTTCGAACACGCCAACGTGGCCGAACTGCTGCACTGGTTCGACGTCTGCGAGGGCGAGGCGAACAAGCTGGTGGCCGCCAACCTGCCGCTGCCCGCCTACGAACAAGTCATGAAAGCCAGCCATACCTTCAACCTGCTCGACGCTCGTCGCGCCATCAGCGTCACCGAACGCCAGCGCTACATCCTGCGCGTGCGCACCTTGTCTCGCGCCGTGGCTGAAACCTACGTGGCGCAACGGGAGAAACTCGGCTTTCCGGGGCTGAAGCAGGCAAAGGAGCAGGCCCGTGGCTGAGCATGAATCGCTGTTGATCGAACTGGGCACCGAAGAGCTGCCGCCCAAGGCGCTGGATGATCTCGCCGCGGCCTTCCTGCGTGGCGTCTGCGACGGCCTGGCCAAACGTGGCATCGGCGCCGACCTGGATCGCGCCATCGCCTATGCGTCGCCCCGACGGCTCGCTGTGCACATCCCCCACGTGGCCACCCATCAGCCGCCGCAATCGATCGAGCGTCGGGGGCCGGCGCTGGCGGCGGCGCTGGGCAGCGATGGCCAGCCCTCGAAAGCGCTGCTGGGTTTTGCCCATTCCTGCGGTGTCGACGTCGACCAGCTGGAGAAACTCGAGACCGACAAGGGCGCATGGTTTGTCTGGCGCACGGTCAACCCGGGCCAGCCCGTCTCGGCGCTGCTGTCCGAGATCGTCGACGAGGCATTGGGCCATCTGCCTATCCCCAAGGCGATGCGCTGGGCCGATCACGACTACAGCTTCGTGCGCCCCGCGCACTGGCTGGTGATCCTGCATGGAGCCGATGTCGTCCCCGGCGAGGTGTTGGGGCTGAAGAGCGGCCGCGTCTCGCACGGACACCGCTTCATGCACCCCGAGCCGGTGACGATCGCCGATGCCGACAGCTGGCTGGACACGCTGCGCGCCGCGTACGTGTTGGCCGACCCGGTCGAGCGCCGCCAGCGCATCCACCAGCAGGTTGGACAGGCCGCACTCGAAACCGGCGGCGTGCCGCGCATGGATGACGCCCTGCTGGACGAACTGGCTAACCTCACTGAGTGGCCGGTGGCGATTGCCTGCACATTCGAGCGCGACTTTCTCGAAGTGCCGCCCGAGGCGCTGGTGACCACCATGGTCGCCAATCAGAAATTCGTCCCGGTATTCGACGCCAACGGCGCGCTCACCGAACATTTCATCGGCATCGCGAACATCCAGAGCACGGACCCGGCCGAGATCCGCAAGGGTTACGAGCGGGTGATCCGGCCGCGTTTCGCCGACGCCAAGTTCTTCTGGGACGAAGACCTCAAAACGCCACTCGCCGACAATCAGGAGCCGCTCAAGAGCGTCACCTATCAACAGGCGCTGGGCAGTCTGTGGGACAAGAGCGTGCGGGTGGCGGAACTGGCGCGCATCGTCGCCAACCGCGTCGGCGCCGACGCCGGGCTCGCCACGCGTGCGGCAAGCCTGAGCAAATGCGATCTGCTGACCCGCATGGTTGGCGAATTCCCCGAGTTGCAGGGCGTGATGGGTCGCTATTACGCCAACCGCCATGGCGAACCGGCCCAGGTGGCGGACGCGCTGGACAGCTATTACCAGCCGCGATTCGGCGGCGACGCCATCGCCAGCGACGCGATCGGCCAGGTGCTGGCGGTTGCCGAACGGCTCGATACGCTGGCCGGCATCTTCGCGATCGGCATGAAGCCCGGTGGCAACAAGGACCCCTTCGCCCTGCGCCGTGCGGCGCTCGGCCTGGCGCGCACCCTGATCGAGGCGAGCATGGACCTCGATCTGCACGGCAGCTTCCTGGAAGCGCTGGAACTCATCCCCGACAGCGCGCTGTCGGCAGCGCTGAAACCCGGCAAAGATGGCGTCCTGCCGGCGCTGAAACCCGGTCGCCGCGCCGCCCTGGCGGCTGAACTGTGTGATTTCGTGTTCGACCGCCTGCGCGGCTACTACGCCGAGCAGGGCTTCGACACCAATCAGTTCGAGGCCGTCCTGGCCGTGCAGCCGCGCAGCCTCATCGACTTCGACCGCCGCCTGCGTGCCGTGGCGGAATTTGGCCGCCGCCCCGAGGCCACCAGTCTGGCTGCCGCCAACAAGCGTGTGGCCAACATCCTGCGCAAATCCGAGTCAGACGGAGCCGGCGCGCTGCCAGCCGTGGATCCGACGCTCTTCGAAACCGATGCCGAACGCCAACTCGCCGCCGACCTGGACGCCGCCCGTCGCGATACCAGCGAAGCCCTGGCCCAAGGCGACTACACCGCCGTACTGAGCCGTCTGGCCCAGTTGCAGGCTCCGGTAGACAGCTTCTTCGACAGCGTACTCGTCAACGCGGACGACCCGGCCATCCGTGCCAACCGCACCGCCTTGTTGCGACAGCTGCAGGATCAGTTCACGGCGATTGCCGACATCGCCAGGCTGTAGCCGCGCGCCTGGCGTCGGAGCAACCGTGCCGACAGGCGGTCGATCACCGTTCTTGAAGAAGCACCGGTTGTAACGATCAGCGACCTGCACGCCCCGTCATTGCGGCGGGCGTGCGGACGTCTGGGCGTCTATTCGAACCTGGTGGCCGGCCGTTTTCGTCACTCATGACAAGTGCACCGGATGGACCGATGTCAGGGGCTGCGCGCCAGCTCGCTGGGTACGACGTCGGTGTAGTTCGCAAATTCGCTGTAGGTCAATCGATGGTCGCCATTGAGGGTGGCCTGCACGTCAAAAGGCTCCACGCCCGAGCCGATCTGCCGCGCCATTTCCATTCGGGCTTCAGAACGACTCTTCTGCGCGCGTTTTGCCCATACAGCGGCGCGGCTAGGGCGACGCATGCGATGAACAGCTGATGATGCCGAGAATGTTTTCATAAGGTTTCAATCCCATTGGATGGAACACCGACGCGGGTCGAACTTTAACCTCGGCTAGCAGGAAATCCGGGGCATCGGAACCCAGCATAATTGTTGCCATGGAAACCAACGATGTAACCTATTGAATATAAATGTTATTTGTGCGAGACATGGCGCACTGTCCACGACCTAACACGAAATATTTCGTTGCTCAAGAGCCTCGCTACTATCGACTGAAATGTTAAGATTTCGTACACGCGTGTTAGCAAAGTGTTGACCGCCATGATTTCATGAATTAACGTCGGGCGAACTTCGCAGCAATCGCAGCATGTCGAAACGACACTTCGGCAATGGCGAAGGCGGCAGTTTCGGGTCCCAACAATAAGTTTCATGCGCCCGGATACCGGGTAGAACCTTGGAGTCACCACTATGAATTCGCGGAAAACATCCATCGCGCGCCAGCTTCCACGCACCGCGCTCGCCATGGCCGTCGGCTTGGGCTTTGCCGGCCTGGCCTTCGGTCAAGCGACCACCGGCAGCATTTTTGGTCAGGTCCCCGCCGGTAGCGGCGAGACTGTGACGGTCCGCAGCACCTCCGGCGTGACCCGCCAGGTGGCAGTCGATCCGTCCGGCCGTTACGACATCGGTTCGCTGCCGCTCGGCAGCTATACGGTTACCTTGCAGCGAGATGGCACGACCGTTGATTCTCGCTCCAACGTCACTTTGCGCGTGGGTTCGGGCACGGAAGTCTCCTTCGGCGGCGCCGAGGGCGCGCGGAACCTCGCCGCGGTCACGGTTCAGGCGAACGCGTTGCCGACCATCGACGTGACCGGCGTCGACTCGCGCACCGTCATCACCGCCGAGCAGCTGGCCAGGTTGCCGTTGGCTCGCAGTGCGGAGGCCATTGCTTTGCTCGCGCCCGGTGTTGTCAGCGGCAGCGGCTATTTCACCGGCACGGCAGGCGGTTCGGTGGTGTCGTTCGGTGGCTCATCCGTTACTGAGAATGCTTACTACATCAATGGCTTCAATACGACTGATCCACTGAGTGGGCTTGGCGGATTGACGCTCCCGTACGGTGCCATTGACCAGCAGGAGGTACTGAGCGGCGGTTACGGCGCAGCGTATGGCCGTTCCGATGGCGGCGTGATCAGCCAGGTAGGCAAACGCGGCACGAACGAATGGCATTTCGGTGCCCAAGTGCAGTGGACCCCGAAAGCCCTTAAGAGCGACAAGCGTAATTATTATTACGGACCAGGCCCTGAAGACGGGAACCTGCTTAACAGCAACGAAACCGATAAGACGTGGACGACAACAGAATCTGCTTATGCCGGCGGACCACTGATTCAGGACAAGTTGTTCATATTCGCCGCGGTTGAAGCTGAGCGCATCCAGGGTAGCCAGGTACTGTCGTCTGCGACGTCCAAAAGCGAGTCGTATCGCTATGACAACCCGAAGTGGTATGCCAAGGTGGATTGGAACATCACCGACAGAAATATCCTTGAATTAACAGGTGCCTCTAGTAAAGAGTCCTTCCAGGGCAAGTACTACGACTACGACAATGAGGCCAAGACGCGCGGTGAGTTTAGCTCGAACGATGAGTCGCATAAATATGGTTCGGACCTTTACACCGGTAAATTTACGAGCTACGTCACCGATGATCTGACCTTTACCGCTCTATACGGCGAGATGAAGAGCACTTATTACACGGAAGTGCCCGGGATCGATCCGACCCTCATCCACATTTACAGCCCTGTAAACCAAAACCCGGCCTTAAACGGCGGTACCATCATCAATAACGCCCAGGTACTTGGCCGCGTTTCCAATCCGGCTCACCGGTCGAAGAACACTAACCTGCGGCTGGATTTGAGCTATAAGTTGGGTGATCACACCATTACTGCAGGTATCGACAACCAGAAGGTCAGCGATTTCGACGACAGTACCATCGTGTCGGGACCGGGCTATGCCTGGGAGTACGGCACCAAGGCTGTCGGTAGCTACATCATGGGTGGGCCGGTGGCCAACGGTGCGGGTTGGGAATCGCGGCCGTGGGTCGAATCCAACAATAACGGCTACCACGTCGCTAAATATCTTTACCAAAATGGCTCAACTGTCACCACTAGTCAGCGGGCACAATATATTGAGGATACGTGGCAGGTCACCGATCGCTGGCTGGTTAAGCTCGGTTTGCGCAACGATCAGTTCATTAACTACAACGGCGATGGAGTACCGTATCTCCGGCTAACGACGCCGCAGTTTGCGCCACGTGTCGGTTTTAGCTGGGACGTCAACGGCGATTCAACCTTTAAGGTCTACGGCAACGCCGGTCGTTACTATTTGGCGATGCCGGCGTCAGTCGCACTGCGTTCCGCCGGCAGTTCGCTGTACACCCGGGAGTACTTCAACTACACCGGCATCGATTCGAATGGTTACCCCACTGGTTTGACATCGATCCCAAGCAGCACCGGCGGCCCGATTTCTGCCAACCTGGAGTACGGCGTACCACGTGATCCGAAGACTGCAGCAGCCACGAATCTGGAGTCGGAATACCAGGACGAATACATCTTGGGTTTCGACAAGCAGCTCAGTAGCGAATGGACGGTTGGTGTCAAGGCCACTTATCGCAATTTGCGTTCTGCGATTGACGATGTCGGCGATTCGCCCTCAATTCTGGACAAGATGGCGGCCATGGGTATCGATGAGGCGGATGTTGGGGACATTTTCGGCAGCTATCTTTTCAACCCTGGCAAGACGAATATCTTCAAAATCGCCAAGGCCGATGGTAGTGGTTACTACGATGTTCCGATGACAATGGATGACTTCCATTTCAATACCACTCTGAAACGTAAGTACTACGGTGTGGACCTGTATTTGGAGCATCCGTTCGATGGCAAATGGTTCGGCAAGATTGACTATCTGTACTCGCGGAGCTACGGAAATAGTGAAGGTCAGGTGCGTACTGATATTGGACAGGAAGATGTGTCGGCCACGGTGGATTGGGATTATGCTGCTGTCATGGACTATGCGAACGGTGAGCTAAGCAACAGTCGCCGACACCAGATCAAGGCGTACGGTTCGTATCAGTTGACCCCGGAGATTATGCTGTCCGGTAATCTGGCAATTCTGTCCGGATCGCCCAAGACATGCTTGGGATACTATGGTGCGGATGAAAGTAACCCGGGCTTGGGTTATGGCGATTACACTCACTTCTGCTATGGCGAGGTATGGAAACCGGGCAAGGAGCATGAGGCCTGGACATACACGCTGGACCTGGGTGCGGAGTATCGTCCAGAGTGGGCAGGCAAGAAACTCGCCTTCAACGCCATGGTCAAGAACGTGTTTGATCAGCAGAAGATCACGCAGTCTTATGCGAACGCGGGTGATTCGGCGCAGCCCGATCCGAGTTACAACAGCCCGCTTTATTCGCAGACCCCGCGTTACGTTCGTTTTGGCGTTTCGTACGACTTCTGATGATTTGAGCTGAAATCGATCTAGGAAGTAGTAGGCTAAAAAAAAGGCCGCCGGTTCGCCGGCGGCCTTTTCCGTGCAGGTATCCCGAGGTTGCAGTGCGCTGCGCAGCGCTGGTGTTACGCCGGCTGGAAACTCTGCGCCCGTTGACTTTTCGATCGGGTCCGTTTCCGCTATGCTCCGGGTTTCCCCCGCGAATGACTGTGGCGTTACGACGTCTGACAGGTTCGTGTCCGTTGAACGCAGAAATTCGAGGTTTCCCCATGCGCAAGCTGGTTTTGTCGCTGACGTCACTTGCGGCGTTGGTTTTGGCCGGGTGCAATGCATCCCCGTCGTCGCAGCAGAACGGAGCGGGCGTTGCCGCGTCGGGCAGCGCGACGTCCGGCGTTGCGGCCAATGTGGTGAGCGGCACGGTTGCTTTGCGCGAGCCGGCGCAGTTGTCGCCTAAGGCGAGCCTGGTGATCAGCCTGGTCAACGTGTCGTCGACGGCGCAGTCCGGCACGGCGCCGCTGGCCAGCAAGACGGTGTCGCCCGTGACGACGTTTCCGCAGTCGTTCGAGCTCACTTTCGATCCCGCCAAAGTCAACCCGTCGGACCTTTATGTGGTCAAGGCGCAGCTGACCGATGGTGAGCGCCACTACACCATGCCGCTGCAGGCTCCCGTGCTGACCAATGGCGCCAAGAACGAGGTGTCGATCCAGCTGGTGGCCGAGCAGACCGCGGCGGAGAAGGACCTGGCTGCGTTCAATTCACTGGAGCAGCAGATTGGCGGCATGATGGTCAAGAGCGGCACCAAGCTGGGTGACGGCGTCTCCCGCGGCTGGCAGGTTTTCCGCCAGGCCGGTGATATCAAGTTCATTCGCGAGCTGGTGGATTACGGCGACAAGGGCTTTACCAGCACCGATTTCGCCTACAAGGACGGCAAGCCGTGGGCGGCGGTGCAGCAGAAGAAGGCCAGCCGGACCGCCAAGCCGACGTCCACCGACAGCGCGAGCTGGGCCGAGAACGGTACCCTGGTGCTGAAGCTGCATGAGTCTGACGGCAAGACCGAGACGCTGGATTCCGATACGGCGTCGAGCTTGCACCAGCAGGCCGTAAGCATCCTGAGCCTGGCGACGGGCGGCAAGAACAAGTAACAGCAGGCTTCAGCTGCAGCAGATAAAAAAAGCCGCCAGCGCAAACTGGCGGCTTTTTCGTGGCAGTCAGATCGTCAGAAGCCGATCTTCATGCCGATGTTGACGCTGTTGTACTTCTGGCTGTTGTCGCTGAAGCGGCCGCTGTAGCCGATCCAGCTGCTGATGTTGGACGTCAGTTGCGCCGAGAGGCCCACGTCGGCCGTGCCCCAGCTGTCGTCGGGAATGAAGCCGGTCAGGGCGAACGTGCCGCTCATGCTGTTGAGGCCGGCGCTGACGGTGCGCGGGTCGGCCTTGCTGTCGTGGTTCCATGCCACTTCGGCGTAAGGCGACAGCACGGTGTTGCCGGCCTGCCAATGGCCTTGCAGGCGCCAGCCGGCGGTGGCCACCAGCGCGTCGCGCTGCTGCCGACCGAACCACATCGCGGTACTGTCGTTGCCGCTCTCGGTATAGCCGTTGATCTTGACAGTTTGCCATTCCACGGTAGCGAACGGCCCGGTGCGCAGGCCGTCGAAATCGAGCCACCAGCCACCCGTCAGGCCGCCGCCCAGGTGCGAGCCGTCCGCCTTGCCCGTCTCGCTGCGATGGGCGGCACCGATCGTCACGCGACGCTCGATATCCTTGAAGTTGGATTGCCCGAAGTTGGCGTAACCGCCCACGTAGCCGCCGCCGGCATGGTAGGTGACATAAGCCAGCCCGCTGATGTCCTGCAGTTTGTAGCCGCCACCGCCGGCGAAATCGGCGGTGTGCTGGCCCACGCCCAGCGCCATGCCGGCGGAAATGTGGTCGGTGGCGCGCACGTCGGCGCCCAGCGTGAGGTTGACGTTGTTGCTGTCGGTCTTCGGCGCGCCGTTGACCGCCTTGAAGCGCTGGCGGCCGTAGTCGATGTTGACGAAGGCACGCGTGTCGCTGCCGGCGCCGTCGGCCAGCATTTCGTTGCGGATCGCGCGGGTCTGCGCGTTGTTGGCGGCCAGCGGGGCTTCGCCCAGCAGCGAGATTTGTTCCGGCGCGCGCAGTACCGACAGCACGTACTGGCCCAGCATGGCGTGCGCCGCGGTTGTGGGATGCACGCCATCGGCGAACAAGTAGCTGTTTTCCGTGCCCGGCGCATAAGTGACTGTGGCGCCAGGCGTGCCTTCCGGCGCGCATTCCACGGAGCTGCCGCTACCGCCGGTGCAGGCCGGATCGGTAACGTTGCTGAAGCCGTACATCTGCGGGTTCGCCACCACTTCGTTCAACAGGCTGTAGGTGTTGATCGGGATGATGCCGGTGCCCAGCTGCGAAATGCCGGCGTTGAGCTGGCCATTGAAGATCAGGCTCAACCCGCTCAGCGAGGCGGCCGCCTCCGCTCCCTGCGACCTGGCGGAGGGCGTGATGCCTATGTTGGGCAGGTTGAACACCAGGATGTTGGTGGCGCCGGCGGCCTGCAGCTCGCCGATCAGCTTGACCTCCTGCTGCGCGGCGGCGGCGACATTGGCCTGCACCTGCGCGGCGGTCTCGAACGCGCTGACGCCGGCGGTTGCCATGACCTGCGCACTGATCTGTTCGGCCACCTGCGCGGCCGTCGTGGCTGAAAGACCCGCCGTCTGGGCGGCGATCAACTGCTGCGCGGTCGCTCCGGCGCCTGCGGCGGTGGCGTGATAGAAAATATCGTTGGCGCCGCCCCAGACCGAATAGAGCGCTTTGCCATCCACGGCGCCGGCCGCCAGATAACCATCGATCTGCGACGTGAGGGTCGGTACGCCTGCCGGCGTGCCCGGCGAATTGATGTTGACGCCGGCGCCGCCCCATGCGTAATCGCTGCCGCCGGCGAGCGATGGCGTCAGCGGGAAGCCCAGGTCCGTCGCGACGTTTTCGATCGTGGTGGTGCCGGGGTTGGTGGTGAACCGCATCGGCACCGGCGATTGCACGAACGTGGAAATATTGCCGCTGTCGCTGAGGCTGTCGCCAAAGACGATGACGTTGCTGAACTGGGCGGCGGTGGCGCTGGCGCTGAACAGCAGCGCCGCGGAAATGGCCCCGGCGAGATAACGAGAACGCGGCATGGAAGCACTCCTGATCGGATGACTTGTTATGTCCGAGTTACGTTAATCCAATCCATACGGAAGCGCATGCTGCGCTGCACGGCGACGGGCCGGCTGGAAGTCCGGATGGCAAAAATGCACGCGGCGGCTTCGAGGCCGTGGCGAAGTTTCCGTTCCGGCGTGCTTTCTGCAGAAGCGATTATCTGTGGGAGCGGCTTCAGCCGCGATGCTCTTGCGTCGAGCTGCAGAGCAGAAGCATCGCGGCTGAAGTCGCTCCCACCGGGATCGCACCGTTTCTCGCCGCGAGCATTCGTATCGCCCTGGCGCCGGTGTCGGTCAGCGCTGTCGGGCCTTGGCCAGCGCATCGGCGAAAGCGCTGTTGGCGGGGGCCGCGGCCTGTTTGGGTGCCGCGCCGCCAGGGCGCGTGCCGCCGCGCCCATCGCGTGCGCCGCCACGCGGCGACAACTCGCCGTTGCCCGCCGGTTTGCCACCGCGCGCCTGCCCCGGCTCGTCGTCCAGCCGCATGCTCAGCCCGATGCGCTGGCGCGGCAGGTCGATCTCCATCACCTTGACCTTGACGATATCGCCGGCTTTTACCGCATCGCGCGGGTCCTTGACGAAGGTGTGCGACAGGGCCGACACGTGCACCAGGCCGTCCTGGTGCACGCCGATGTCGATGAACGCGCCGAACGCCGCCACATTGGTGACCCGGCCTTCGAGGATCATGCCGGGTTTGAGATCCTTCACGTCCTCCACGCCTTCGGCGAAGGTGGGCGCCACGAATTCGGGGCGGGGATCGCGGCCGGGCTTTTCCAGTTCGCGCAGGATGTCGCGCACGGTGGGCACGCCAAACTTTTCGTCGGTGAACTGCTCGGGCTTCAGCGCGCGCAGGAACGCGGCGTCGCCGATGACGCTTTTCACCTCGCGGCCGCATTGGGCGATGATCCGCTCGACCACCGGGTACGCTTCCGGATGCACCGAGCTGGCGTCCAGCGGGTTGTCGCCGCTGGAAACGCGCAGGAAGCCGGCGCACTGCTCGAACGCCTTGTCGCCCAGTCGCGGCACTTTCAGCAACGCCTTGCGATTGGCGAACGGGCCGTTGCTGTCGCGATGCTTCACCACGTTCTCGGCCACGCTGGCGGAAAGGCCCGCTACCCGCGACAGCAGCGCGGCCGAAGCGGTGTTGACGTCGACGCCGACCGCGTTGACGCAGTCTTCCACGCGGGCGTCCAGCGCGCGCGCCAGCTTGATCTGGTTCACGTCGTGCTGGTACTGGCCCACGCCGATCGCCTTGGGTTCGATCTTCACCAGTTCGGCCAGCGGATCCTGCAGCCGGCGCGCGATCGACACCGCGCCACGCAGGCTCACGTCGAGGTCGGGGAATTCCTTCGCCGCGGTTTCCGAGGCGGAATACACCGAGGCGCCGGCTTCGCTCACCACCACCTTCGACAGCTTGTGTTCCGGATGGGTCTTGGCGAGGCCCTTGATGAGCTCGGCGGCCAGCTTGTCGGTCTCGCGCGAGGCGGTGCCGTTGCCGATGGCGATCAGATCCACGCCGTGCTGCCTGCACAGCCGCGCCAGCGCGGCCAGCGACTCGTTCCACTGGCGCCGCGGTTCCAGCGGATAGATGGTGTCGGTGGCCAGCAGCTTGCCGGTGGGGTCGACCACGGCCACCTTGCAGCCGGTGCGGATACCCGGGTCCAGGCCCATCACGGTTTTCGCGCCGGCCGGCGCGGCCAGCATCAGGTCTTTCAGGTTGTCGCCGAACACGCGGATCGCCTCGTCCTCGGCCCCCTCGCGCACGCGGCCGAACAGGTCGAGCGTCAAATGCAGGTGCAGTTTCACGCGCCAGGTCAGCCGCACGGTTTCGCGCAGCCAGGCGTCGGCCGCGCGGCCCTGGTTGTGGATGTTGGCGCGGGCGGCCACCCGGCCTTCGCCTTCGGCGTGGCCATGATCGGCATCGGTATCGGGCGCCAGCTCCAGTTCCAGCACGCCCTCGTTGCGCGCGCGCATCAGCGCCAGCAGGCGATGCGAGGGAATCTTGCCGATCGGTTCGACGTGATCGAAATAGTCGCGGAATTTTGCGCCCGCCGCCTCCTTGCCTTCGACCAGCCTGGCGCGGATCTGGCCCTTGCTCCACAGCCAGTCGCGCAACTCGCCGACCAGGGCGGCGTCTTCGGCGATGCTTTCCATCAGGATCGCGCGGGCACCGTCCAGGGCGGCGCGGACGTCGGCGACGCCTTTTTCCGCATCGACAAAGGCTTCCGCGAAGGCTTCCGGCGTTTGCGTGGGATCGTCGCGCAAGCCCAGCGCCAGCGGTTCCAGCCCTGCTTCGCGGGCGATCTGCGCCTTGGTGCGGCGCTTGGGCTTGTACGGCAGGTACAAATCCTCCAGCCGCGCCTTGGTGTCGGCGGCGAGCAGATCGTTCTTCAATGCATCGGTGAGCTTGCCCTGTTCCTCGATGCTGGACAGGATCGCCGCGCGCCGGTCTTCCATTTCGCGCAGATAGTGCAGGCGCTCTTCCAGCAGGCGCAGCTGCGTATCGTCGAGCCCGCCGGTGACTTCCTTGCGGTAGCGCGCAATGAACGGCACGGTGGCGCCGCCATCGAGCAGATCCACGGCGGCGCGAACCTGTTCAGTCCTGGCGGCGATATCGTTGGCGATGCGTTGTTCGATGCTGAGCATGGGGGATCTTCAATTCCTGACGACGCGCGTGGCGTCGGTTCACTGTGGTCGAATCGCCGATGATAACAAGCAGGCCAACGCCGTTCAGCGCGTGGCGCGCGGATCAGTTCGGCGGCGGATTCGGGGGTGAGTTTTCGCGCGGGCGCCGTGCTTCAGGGCAACGGCGCCGATGCCTGTCAGGCGCTGAACGTGTTGCTGCTGCCGGGCGGCGATGAGGGGTTGCCGGTGTCGCTGGCGCGACCGTTCAACACCAGGGTTTTCGCCAGCATGTCGTGCAGGCCCTGGTGACGCGCGGTCCAGGCGACCGTCAGATAGCTGACCAGCGGAATCAGCGCGGTAATCGCGTTGGCCAGCCGGACCGCGTTGCGCAGCGCGCTGCGGGCGAAGCCGAGGCGCTGGCCGTCCATGTCGGTGACACGCATCCCGAGCGCCAGCTTGCCCGGTGTGGCTTGCCACTTCGAGCATTCGAAAAACGCGTAGTAGAGAAAACCCACCAGTAGCGACCACATCGCGGCCGGCCGCACCACGCGGGAATAGTCGGCCATTGCCACCATCGGGGCGATGCCATTTTCCACCTGGCTCATGAAGTGCTCGAACGCGGCCGGCGCACCCATCGACACGGCGATCAGGGCGGTGGGCAGCAACAGGATGAGATAGTCGATGATCCAGGCGCCGAGGCGTTTCCAGAAACTGGCTACATCCTGCGGTGCGCTGGCGTTGGTTGTCGGCAGCGGCGGCACCCGCGGGGCGTCGGAGGTTTCGGGTTGTACCTGGGGGAACAGCACCGACAGCGGCTGCCAGTCCGCCAGCCCTTCGTACCAGCCCAGGTCGGCGGGGCTGACTTCCCCGCTGGCCAGCCACTGGCGGATGTCGGCTTCCGTATACGGGCCGTGGCGCTCACCGTCCCGACCGATCCAGACTTCCATCGTGCATGTTCCTGCTTGGTGATGCCGAACATGATGCCATGAGCGCGTCGGCGCGCGTTGCGGGAGCGGCTGAAGCCGCTCGCACAGGCGGGCCGATGCTTCAGGCGGCGTCGCGGCGTTTCAGATGCACCAGCAGCAGCGAGATGGCGGCGGGCGTCACGCCGCTGACGCGGGCGGCCTGGCCGACCGTGGCGGGCAGGGTACGCTTCAATTTCAGCAGCACTTCGGCGGACAGCCCGCGCACCTTGTCGTAGTCGAAGCTGGCGGGAATGGCGGTGTGTTCGTGGCGACGCTGGCGCTCGATCTCCTCGCGCTGGCGTTCCAGGTAGCCGGCGTATTTGATTTGCACCTCGACCTGCGCGGCGACGTCGTCGCGCGCCACGGCAGGGCCGAATTCGGCGATGGCGGTGAGCCGGGCGTAATCGATTTCAGGGCGGCGCAGCAGATCCTCGGCGCTGGTTTCGCGGCTCACCGCGATACCAAGTTCGCGTTCGACGGCCGCCCCAAGTCCATTGTTGGGGCCGGCCCACAAACCGCCCAGCCGCTGCATCTCGCGCTCGACCGCTTCGCGCTTGGCGCGCAGCGCATCGAAGCGCGCCTGCGGCACCACGCCCAGCGCGTGGCCGGCCTCGGTGAGGCGCAGGTCGGCGTTGTCCTCGCGCAGGTGCAGCCGGTATTCGGCGCGCGAGGTGAACATGCGGTACGGCTCGATGGTGCCGTTGCTGGTGAGGTCGTCGATCAGCACGCCGATGTAGGCCTCGTCGCGGCGCGGATACCACGGCGCCTTGCCTTGCACCGCCAGCGCGGCGTTCATGCCGGCGATCAGCCCTTGCGCGGCCGCCTCCTCGTAGCCGGTGGTGCCGTTGATCTGGCCGGCGAAATACAGGCCGGGGATGGCCTTGGTCTCCAGCCATGGGTTGAGCCCGCGAGGGTCGAAATAGTCGTATTCGATGGCGTAGCCGGGACGGGTGATGTGCGCGTTCTCGAAACCCTTGATCGAGCGCACCAGCGCCAGCTGCACGTCGAACGGCAGCGAGGTGGAGATGCCGTTGGGGTAGATCTCGAAGGTATCCAGCCCCTCGGGCTCGATGAAGATCTGGTGCGAGGATTTCTCCGCGAAACGCACCACCTTGTCCTCGATCGACGGGCAATAGCGCGGGCCGATGCCTTCGATCTGGCCGGTGTACAACGGCGAGCGGTCCAGCGCGCCGCGGATCAGGTCGTGCGTCTGCTCGCTGGTGTGGGTGATCCAGCAGCTGACCTGGCGCGGGTGTTCGTCGCGCGTGCCCAGGTAGGAAAACACCGGTGCCGGGCTGTCGCCGGGCTGCTCCTGCAGCGTGCTGAAATCGATGCTGCGCTGGTCGATGCGCGGCGGCGTGCCGGTCTTCAGGCGGTCGCTGGCGACGGGCAGCTCGCGCAACTTCGCGGCCAGCGCGCTGGATGGCGGATCGCCGGCGCGGCCGCCGGCGTATTGCGCCTGGCCGATGTGGATCTTGCCGGCCAGGAAGGTGCCGGCGGTAAGCACCACCGCGCGCGCGCCGAACGACAAGCCCATCTGGGTGACCACGCCGCAGACGCGGCCGTTCTCGATGATGAGGTCGTCCACCGCCTGCTGGAACAGTTCCAGGTTGGGTTGGCTTTCCACGATGTGGCGGATCGCCGCCTTGTACAGCCCGCGGTCGGCCTGGCAGCGCGTGGCGCGCACGGCCGGGCCTTTCGACGCATTCAAGGTGCGCCACTGGATGCCGGCGCGGTCGGCGGCATGCGCCATCGCGCCGCCCAGTGCGTCGACCTCCTTCACCAGGTGGCCCTTGCCGATGCCGCCGATGGCGGGGTTGCAGCTCATCTGGCCGATCGTCTCGATGTTGTGGCTGAGCAGCAGCGTGCGCGCGCCGGTGCGCGCGGCCGCCAGCGCCGCTTCGGTACCGGCATGGCCGCCGCCGATCACGATGACGTCGTAGTGAGTGGGATGACGCATGAAACTGCCCCGGTCGTGCAAAAGGTGACGAAATAGGCGCTATGGTACTGCCATCAAACGGTTGCGGCGGGAATGGGCTGCGCTGGCACGCATCCTGCTTTTTGTCAGCTGCACTTTTCCGGGCAGACGCTGCGCCTGCGCGCCGAGATCGAACGACAGGGGTTTGATCGCGTACCGGGAAAGGAAGCCAAGACGGCACCCTTCGGGGTGCCGTCGCCTTTTGCAGGGCCGGAAAAGCCAGACCCCGCGCAAGCGCGGGGTCTGGGGGCTGCTTAGATCTGGCGTCCGGCGGTCTCAGGAACAGGGGGAATCCAGGATGACCGTGTTGCCGGACGCCAGAAGCCGGGAAAACTGGCGCGTTCGAGACCAGTGAGCGGTCTTGAAGCTTCCCTCGATATTTACTCCGCGCGCGTGAACACGCAGTGACTGAAACGGGTATTTGTGTCCCATCGCGGCAGCAGCTGACGCCCAACGGCAGCCGAGGCCTACATTTGCGCTCGCAGGCACATCCCGTCGCTCTTTTGGCATGTCAGTTGCAACAGGCTCGGCAGCCAAGGGAGGCCGTCTGACCATGAACTTCGATTTCGAACCGGTGTATGCCCATCACGATCTGCTGATCGAGATCGGTCGTGTGGAACTGGCCATGGAAAATATCGAGGAGCGCGCGGGCGAAGAAAGCTCCAGCCTGCTGCCGCGACTGGTTTCGCGCATGAACAACCTGCGCGAGGCGCTGGATCATCTGCCCGCCTGATCCAGCCCCTCGCGACGGACTACTGTTTCCGTACGTTGGCCACGATTTCGCGCAGGTTGCGTGACAACCCGTCGCGATCGGCCAGACCATCTATGACCGTGCGGGCCGCTTCGCGACGGCCCGGCTCCAACCGCTGCCAGCCGTTGAACGCGGTGGCCAGCCGCGCCGCCACCTGCGGGTTGAGCGCATCGAGCTGTACCAGTTGCCCGGCCAGGAAACGGTAGCCGGCGCCATCCGCACGGTGGAAGCCGCTGGGGTTTGCGCGCACGAATGCGCCTAGCAGCGACTGCACGCGGTTGGGATTCTTCAGAGTGAACGAGGCGTCGCGCTGCAGCGTCGACACGCGATCCAGCGCCGTCTCGCCCGGCACCTGTGCCTGCGCCATGAACCATTTATCCAATGCCAGCGCATTGTCGTCATAGCGTTGGCGGTAGTGCGCCAGCGCCGCCGGCGCCTGCGCGGCGGCGCTGCGCAGCAGAACCGTCAACGCGCCCAGCCGGTCGGTCATGCCCGGTGCGCTGGAGTACTGGGTGGCAGCGAGTGGCTGCGCCGTGTCGGCGTCGGCCAGGCACAACAGTTCCAGCACGCGCTGTTTCAGCCGGCGCCGCGCCTGGCTGGCGGCATCGAGGGAAAGGCTGGCTTCGGCGGCCAGCACCAGATAACACTGATGCAGCGCATCGGCGCCGATGCGCTCCGCCAGGTGCCGCTGCAGTTGCTGGCGCAAGGCGTGGATGCGCGCCGGGTCGACGCTGGCCTCCCGCTCGGCCCACTCCACTTCGCCCGGCGGCGTCAGCAGGTTGGCCAGCAGGGCGGGCTCGATATCGTTGTGGGCGAACAAGGCGGACAGCGCGTCGAGCCATGCCTCCAGCGCATGGCTGGCGCCGCCATCGCGCAGTTCGACATAGGCCAGCGTGGCCAGTTGCTGGCTGGCCTCCCAGCGGTTGAAGCCGTCGGGGTCGTGGCGCAGCAGCAGGGCCAGCTCGGTGGCGTCGTAGTCGCAGTCCAGGATGACCGGCGCGGAGAAGCCGCGCAGCAGCGACGGTACCGGTGCCGTCGGCACGTCGTGGAAGACGAAGGTCTGCTCGTCCGCCTCCAACACCACCACGCACTCGGTTTGCGGTTTGGCCGTCTGGCCGTCCATATGAAGGATCATCATCTGCCCGGCGCCATCGAACAACGCCAGCTTCACCGGAATGGGCAGGGCATGCTTTTGTGGCTGGCCGGACGTGGCTGGCGTGTGCTGGTGCAGGGTCAGCGCGTAGGTGTGAGCGGCTGCATCGTATTTACCGCGCGCCTGCAGGCGGGGCGTGCCGGCCTGGCCGTACCACGCCAGGTAGGGGGTGAGGTCGGTGTGGTTGGCCTCGCCCAGCGCGCCCAGGAAATCCTCCAGCGTGGCGGCATGGCCATCGTTGCGCGCGAAATAGAGATCCATGCCGCGGCGAAAGCCCTCGCGGCCCAGACAGCCGGCCAGCATGCGTACCAGTTCGGCGCCTTTCTCGTACACCGTGGCGGTGTAGAAATTGTTGATCTCGCTGTATTGCGCCGGACGCACCGGATGCGCCAGCGGGCCGGCGTCCTCGGGGAACTGGGCGCGGCGCAGCAGCGACACGTCCTCGATCCGCTTCAGCGACGCGGAATTCATGTCGGCCGCGAAGCTCTGTTCGCGGAACACCGTGAGGCCTTCCTTCAGCGACAGCTGGAACCAGTCGCGGCAGGTCACCCGGTTGCCGCTCCAGTTGTGGAAATACTCGTGCGCGATCACCGATTCCACATGACGGTATTCGTCATCGGTGCTGGAGTCGGGGTCGGCCAGCAGGTACTTCGCGTTGAAGATGTTGAGGCCCTTGTTCTCCATCGCGCCCATGTTGAAATCGTGGGTGGCGACCACGTGGAAAACATCCAGGTCGTAGTTGCGGCCGTAGGTCTGCTCGTCCCAGCGCATCGAGCGCTCCAGCGCATCCATCGCGTAATCGCAGCGATCGATGACGTCGGCTTCCGACCAGATTTTCAGTGTGACCGCGCGGCCGTCGGCGGTGACGTAGTCGCGTTCGATCGACTGCAGGCGACCGGCCACCACGGCGAACAGGTAGCTGGGCTTGGGATGCGGGTCGACGAAGCGCGCCCAGTGCCGGCCATCGTCCAGTACGCCGGCGCCATCGGGATTGCCGCCGGCCAGCAGCACCGGAAAGCGGTCGCGGTCGGCGCGCAGGGTGACGGTGTAGCGTGCCTGCACGTCCGGCCGGTCGGGGAAAAACGTGATGTGCCGAAACCCTTCGGCCTCGCATTGGGTCAGCAGGAAACCCGCCTCGGCCGAGCCCGAAAGGTAGAGCCCCTCCAGCGCGGTATTGGTCGCGGGGCGCAGGCGCACACGGGTTTCCAGCACGCTGCCATCGCGCGCGCCATCGACCTCCAGCACGTTGTCGGTGTAGCGGAACATGTCGGGTGGAAGCGTGGCGCCGTCGAGCGCGATCGACAGCAGCTCCAGGTTTTCGCCATCCAGCCGCAGCGGCAGCGGCAGCGCGGGATCGCGACGCAGGTGCAATCGCGCAGTGACTTCGGTGCTGTCTATGGCCAGCTCGAAGTCCAGTTCGACCGTTTCGACGCGCCAGGCCGGCGCGCGGTAAGCGTCCAGTCGAGTCGGGGCAGTGAGTTGTTCAGGGCGGGCATTCATGCGGAAAACAGATGGGGATGAGAGGCGATCAGGCTAACATGGGCCTTTTCGCGACAGGAGCATCCGATGACGCGCTATACCGTCGAAGAGGTCTTGTGGGACGAGCAAACCGTCCTGGTGCTGACCGACCATGCGCAACAGCGGCATGTGCAGATTGCCCGCCACGGCGCGGCCTTGCTCACCTTCAAGATCATGGTCAATGGCGTGCTGCACGACCTCGCCGACGGCTATCGCGATGCCGCCGAGATCGTCAGCCAGCCCAGCTCGCGCTTCGCCATCATGGTGCCGTTCGGCGGCCGCATCGCCGCCGCACGCTATGAATTCGACGGCCAGGTGCAGGATCTGCAGCCGGGCGTGGTAGGCGACCAGCGCGCCAGCCGCCATGGCTTCGTGCGTGGCGTGGATTTCGACATTGTGGCGTTGTCGGCCGACGAGCAGCGCGCGCAGCTGACCCTGGCGACGTCGTCGATCCGGCCGCAACCGGGCTACCCGCACGCGATCGATCTCGACATCACCTACACGCTGGACGCGCAGGGGCTCACGCTGGAGGCGGCCATGCGCAACGTGGGCGACAGCACCGCGCCGTGTTTCTTCGGCTGGCATCCGTACTTCCGCCTGCCCGCCGGCGGCGTGGACGACTGGCAGTTGCAGATACCCGCGCAAACGCTGATCCACACCGACGCCAACCTCATCGCGTTGCCCGGCGCGCCCGCCTACGTGGCGCTGGATGACGCGCCCGCGCTGGATTTCCGCGTGCCGCGACGCATCGACGACGCCATCATCGACCAGGGCTACACCGACCTGGAGCCGGAACCGGACGGGCGCATCCGCACGTATTTGCGCGACCCGGCCAGCAGCGTGGGCATTGCGGTGTGGCAGGAGCGCGGCATGATGCACGCCTTCACCGCCGACACGGTGACGCGCGACGTGCGCGGCGCAGTGGCACTGGAGCCGATGGAATGCATGGCCAACGCGTTCAACCGGCCTGAGTGCGCCGACGCGATCCGGCTGCTGCCGGGGGCCGAGCGCCGCTTCCGCTGCGGTGTGGAAATCGAGATGGATGCGGCCTCGGCATGAATCGCGACGCGCTTCCCACCATCGACGATATCCGCGCCGCCGCCGCGCGTATCGCGCTGTTCGCGCAGGTCACGCCGGTGTTGCGCAGCGATGTGCTGGATGCATTGACCGGCGCGCGGCTGCATTTCAAGTGTGAAAACCTGCAGCGTGGCGGCGCTTTCAAGTTTCGTGGCGCCTGCAACGCGGTATGGGCGCTGGACGATGATCAGGCGGCGCGCGGCGTGCTCACCCATTCGTCCGGCAACCACGGCAACGCGCTGGCGCTGGCCGCGGCCACGCGCGGCATCGCGGCGCACGTGGTGATTCCCGAGGGCGCAGTGCGTGCCAAGGTCGAGGCGATCGAACGCGCCGGCGCCACCGTGCATCGCTGCGCGCCCACGCAGGCCGCGCGCGAGGTGATGGCGGCGCAACTGCAGCGCGAGACCGGCGCCGTTTTCGTGCATCCGTATGCCGATGTCCTGGTGATGGCGGGGCAGGGCACGCTGGCGCTGGAGTTGCTGCACCAGGCGCCGGGCATCGACGCCCTGATGACGCCGGTGGGCGGCGGCGGGCTGGCCACCGGCGTGGCGATTGCAGCGCATGCACTGGACCCGACGCTAGTGCTGTTCGGCGCCGAGCCGGCCGGTGCCGATGACGCAGCGCGATCGCTGGCGCTGGGTTCGCGGGTTACTACCGTCGTTCCCGACACGCTTTGCGATGGCCTGCGGGCGCTGGTGGGCGAGCGCAACCTGGAGGCGCTGCGCGCGCATCGCGTCGAGGTCATCACCGTGAGCGACGAGGAAACCGTGGCCGCGATGCAGCTGTTGTGGCGCGAGTTGAAGGTGCTGGTCGAAGTGTCCAGCGCCACCGTGCTGGCGGCAGTGCTGAAGCGGCCCGAGCGCTTCGCCGGCCGGCGCGTGGGCGTGGTGCTCACCGGCGGCAACGTCGACCTCGCGGCGTTGCCCTGGTAAATCCGCTGTGGGAGCGACTTCAGTCGCGATGCCCTTGCTCTGAAGCCTCAAAGAAAACGCATCGCGGCTGAAGCCGCTCCCACAACAGCATCGTCAGCGGACAGCGCGGCGCCTGCCGACGCCGCTGATGGTCAGCAACCCCAACAGCACCAGCACGATGCCGACCCACTCCATTACCGACGGCCGCTCGTGCAGGATCAGCCACGCCAGCATCACGCTGACGATGGGCACGCCCAGGCTGGAGACGCTGGCCACCGTGGTCGGCAGGCGTTGCAGCACGATCGACCACAGCCACCACGCCAGGCTGGATGCCAGCAATACGCTGTAGGCGAGGCCGGCGATGAAGGCGCCGCTCCACTCGATGGCGCGCTCCGGCGTCACCAGCGCCAACACGCCCAGCGCCATGCCGCCCAGCAGCATCTGCCACGCCGTGAGGTTCAGCACCGACGGTGCGTGGCGCTGGAACATGCGTTTGCTGAGCACCGTGCCAGCCGCCCACGCCGCGCCGCCGGCGATCGCCAGCGTGGTGCTCAGGGCGCTGCCCAGCGCGTGCCAGGGTTCGATGATGCAGACCAGGCCGATCGCGGCCAGCGCCACGCCGACCCAGTGGCGCGCGGTGGGGCGATCGCCCAATACCAGCCACGCCAGGAACACCGCCCAGAACGGCATCGTGTAGGCCAGCAACGCCACGTGGCCGGCGCCGCCATCCATCAGCGCCCATTGCTCCAGTCCCTGGAACGCGGCGGTCTGGCACAGTCCGATCATCAGCGTGGGCAGCAACGGTGGCGGCCGCAGCGATTGGCGCGACAGCAGCAGCGCCACAAACAACACGCCGGCACCGAGCAGGTAGCGCAGTGCCGCGAAGTGGAATGGGCCGGCATACGCCAACACCTGTTTCATCACCACCCAGCTGTAGGCCCAGATCAGGATGGTGCCGATCAACGCGAACAACGCGCCGCGTTGCGGGGAGGGGAGAGTGGTCATGGTCGGGCGATGCGAAAGGTGGCGCAGTGTAGCGTGCCGCACCGAAGTGGCGTGGCCGTGGCGGCCATCGGCGCGAGGCATTCGGTGGCGCAAGGCGCGGCTTTCCGCCCCGCCGCGATACCATGGGCGGGTCGCGTGGCCGCCGTTGCGCGGTCGCCATTCCTCAATCCGCTTCGAGCCTGCACGCCATGAACCCTACGCGCCTGGAAATCACCCGCCCTGACGACTGGCACCTGCACCTGCGCGATGGCGAGGCGCTGGCGTCGGTCATCGCGCATACGGCGCAGCGATTTGCCCGCGCCATCGTGATGCCCAACCTCAAGCCGCCGGTGACCACGGTGGCCCAGGCCGAGGATTACCGCCGGCGCATTCTTGCCAGCCTGCCGCCCGGCTCGCGCTTCCAGCCGTTGATGACGCTGTATCTCACGGAAACCACCACCGCCGACGACATCGCCCGTGCTGCCGCCAGCGACAGCGTTTTCGCGGTGAAGTACTACCCGGCCGGCGCCACCACCAATTCGCAAGCGGGTGTGCGCGATCTGGCCCACGTCTATCCCGTGCTGGAGGCGATGGAACAGCATCAGCTGCCGTTGCTGATGCACGGTGAAGTGACGGATCCGGCGGTCGATATCTTCGATCGCGAGCGCGTCTTCATCGAACGACACCTGCTGCCGCTGCACGAAAAATTTCCGGCCTTGCGCATGGTGCTGGAGCACATCACCACCCGCGACGCCGTCGATTTCATCAGCACCGCGCCGGCCAACGTGGCCGCCACGATCACCGCGCACCACCTGCTGCTCAATCGCAACGCGCTGTTCGAAGGCGGCATCCGGCCGCACAACTACTGCGCGCCGGTGCTGAAGCGGGAAACCCATCGCATGGCGCTGCTGCAGGCGGCCACCAGCGGCAACCCGCATTTCTTCCTCGGCACGGACAGCGCGCCACACATCCGCGAAGCGAAGGAAGCGGCCTGCGGCTGCGCCGGCGTCTACACCGCCCACGCCGCCATCGAGCTGTACGCCGAAGCGTTCGAACAGGCCGGCAAGCTGGATCGGCTCGAAGCCTTTGCCAGCTTCCACGGCCCGGATTTCTATCGTTTGCCGCGCAACCAGGATCGCATCACGCTTGAGCGCACGCCGTGGCAGGTGCCCGAGGAATTTCCCATGGCCGGCGCCACCTGTCGGCCGATGCGCGGGGGCGAATCGATCGCGTGGTCGATCGTCGACAACGCGGCGGCCTGAAGTTGGCGCGAGGGGTGTGTGGCAACATGATCGCTTTCCTGCCAGGCCTGTTTCCATGAGCGTCCCGTCGAATCCCGTGCGTTGCGCCTGGGCCGGCAGCGACTCGTTGATGCGCGACTACCACGACACCGAGTGGGGCGTGCCGCTGCACGACGACCGCGCGCTGTTCGAGTTCCTCTGCCTGGAAGGCGCCCAGGCCGGCTTGTCCTGGCGCACCGTGCTGACCAAGCGCGACAACTACCGCAAGGCGTTCCACGATTTCGAGATCGCCCGCGTGGCCACGATGACGGACCGCGAACTGGAAAAGCGGCTGCTCGACCCCGGCATCATCCGCAACCGCCTGAAGGTTTCATCCACCCGCGGCAACGCGATCGCCGCGCTGGACGTGATCGACGAATTCGGCAGCCTCGACGCGTACCTGTGGTCCTTCGTCGAAGGCAAGCCGCTGGTGAACCGCTGGCGCGAACCGTCCGAGGTACCCGCCAGCACCGCGCTTTCCGACCGCATGAGCAAGGCGCTGAAGAAGCGTGGCTTCCGCTTCGTCGGCAGCACCATCTGCTATTCGCTGCTGCAGGCGACCGGCATGATCAACGACCATCTGGTCGATTGTTTCCGGCATCCGGGATCCCGGTCGCGCCAGCCGTAACGACCGCGATCAATTCCGGCTCGCAGCTTTCGCCGTGTTGGCTTCGTTGGCGGGGTCTTCGCGCAGCAGGCGGCGGGTGACGCCGTTGGTCCAGCCAAAGCCATCCTGCAGCGGGTATTCGCCGCCGCCACCGCCCACGGCGCAATCGTCCTGTTTCATCACCACGTATTTTTCGACCAGTTTGCTTTCGCGCTGGTACAGGCTGCCCACGGTGTGCAGCCAGCGCCGGGCGATCTCGTCGGCCAGCGGGTCGTCGTAATTGCGCAGGCCGCCGATGGCCAGCCATTGCAGCGGCGCCCAGCCGTTGGGCTGGTCCCATTGCTGGCCGCTGACGCTTTCGCTGGTGCCGATGCCGCCGTCCTGCAGCAGGCGCGCGCGCAAGGCCTCGCCCACCCGTCGCGCCTGTTCGCGGGTGGCGATGTGGATGAACAACGGTGTGGCGGTGGCCGCGTTCAGCGCCTCGCGCGGGGCATCGCGTTGCCAGTCGTAATCCAGGTAGGCGCCGGCCTTGTCGTTCCACAGGTAACGGTCGATCGCGGCGCGGCGCGCCCTGGCCCGCTGCTGGAACTGCTCGGCTTGCTGCTGCTTGCCGCTGGCACGGCTGAGCAGGCCGATCTGGCGCTCCAGCTTGTACAGCATCGCGTTGAGATCCACCGGCAGGATCGCGGTGACGCGGATACTGGCCAGGCGGGCCGGGTCATCGCACCAGCGGGCGCTGTAATCCCATCCTGAAGCAGCGCCGGCGCGCAATTCGCGATAGACCTCGTGCACCGGGCGCGAAGCCTGCTTGGCGGTGGTCACGTCCTCCAGGTAGGACTCCTCGCGCGGCGTGTCGCGGTCGTCCCAATAGCGGTTGAGCACGCTGCCATCATCCATTCGCACGCAATGGCGATGCGCGTCGCCCGGGCGCAGATCGTCGGCGCCATCCATCCAGTAGGTGTATTCCTTGCGCAGGCGCGGCAGGTATTCCATCGCCGCGCAAACGCCATTCTGTTCGAACAACTCCACCATCAACGCGAACACCGGCGGTTGCGAGCGGCTGAGGTAATAGCTGCGGTTGCCGTTGGGCACGTGACCGTAGGTGTCGATGAGGTAGGCGAAGTTGTTGGCCATGTCGCGCAGCAGGTCCTGCCGCCCGCTCTCGGCCAGGCCAAGCATGGTGAAGTAGGAATCCCAGTAGTACAGCTCGCCGAAGCGCCCGCCCGGCACCACGTAGGGGTTGGGCAAGGGCAGGATGGAGCTGTGCGCGGGGTGTTCGCGCGGCTGCCGCGTGAGCACGTTCCACAAGCCGTCGATGTGGTCTCGCAGCGGCTGGCCGGGTGTCGAGACATAGTGGCTGTGGTGGATTTCCGGCGGCGAGAAATGCTGTTTCACGAACGCCTTGAGATCGAAATCCGTCGCGTCGCTCTGGCAGCGGTAGGCGTCCAGTATCTTTTCGGGGTCGCCGCGCGGCGCGCAATCGACGAACGTCTTGCTGTCCTCGAACACGCGCGCCAGCTGCACCGCCACGAACAGCTCCTGGTAGCGATCGGCTGGTGTGAGGGTGTCGGCAGGCGCGGCGCGGGCGGCGCGCTCGGCGTTGACATGCGGGTCCAGTACGGTCATCGCCGGCTCACTGTTCGTGGTAGTTCCACAGCAGGCCGCCGTCGATGCCTACCGTGGTGCCGGTGATGTACGACGCATCGTCGCTGGCCAGGAATGCCGCCACACCGGCCACATCCTCGGGGGTGCCCAGCCGTTTCAGCGGGATGTTCGCGCGCAGCGCCTTCAGCAGTGCGGGGTCGTCCATCAGGTGGGCGTTGATCGGCGTCTTGATCGCGCCCGGCGCGATGTTGTTGATGGTGATGCCCAGCGGCGCCAGTTCGATGGCCAGGTCGCGCGTCAGCATTTTCAGGCCGCCCTTGCTGGCGCAATAGCTGGCGAAATGCGGAAACGGCAATTCCTCGTGCACCGAGCTGATGTTGATCACCCGGCCCTCGCCACTGCGGTCGCGCACATGCCTGGCGAAGGCCTGGGTAATGAAAAACGGGCCTTTCAGGTTGACGTGCATCACCAGGTCGTAATCGGCTTCGCTGGCATCCAGGAAACCGGCGCGCCGCTCCACGCCGGCGTTGTTGATCAGGATGTCGATGCGGCCCATCGCGGCCACGCCTTCGCGGATCACCCGTTGGCCATCGGCCACCTTGCCCACGTCGCCGACCAGCAGTGCCGTCCTGGCGCCCATCGCCTGCAGCTCCTGCAGGGTTTCCTCGGCGCGCGCGTTGTCCGAGAGGTCTTCGATGAGTACGGTGGCGCCTTCCTGCGCCAGCCGCATGGCGATGGCGCGGCCAATGCCCTGCGCGCCGCCGGTCACCAGTGCCACTTTGCCCTGCAACGTCATCCGCGGCTCCCTGCATCGAAAACAATGCTTTCGAGGATAAGCCGCGGTGGTGTGAACGCGATGCGAGCGGAAAATCCTGGCGCTTACGTCAGCGTCGGGAACCGCGCAGGCTGTCGACCGAGAAGCTGGCGATCTCGACGCCGCCCGCACCACGTCGTGCCTGTCCCTGCGGCGGCCCCCACGCATGCGCGGTGACCACTTCCCATGTCGCCGGGATATGGCCGTCCAAACGCATGGACTCGTACGCTTCCAGCATGCGCCGGTAGCGCGCCTTGCCGGTGAGGTTGCGTTCGCGCGCGTGATCGGCGTTGGTGGCGCCCAGACCCTGCAGATCCTGCAGCAGCTTGCGCGGTTCGCTGTAGGTGAGGGTGTAGCGGCACACGTCCAGCACCGGGTCGCGCAGGCCCGCGGCCAGCACCGCGTCGCCCACGTCGTGCATGTCCAGGAAGCGGCTAACGTGGGCCTGCTGATCGGCTTCGGCCCAGGCCGCGCGCAGCTCTTTCAACGTGTCCGGCCCGAAGCTGGAAAAGACCAGCATGCCGCCGGGTTTCAGCACACGCACGCATTCGGCGAACAGCGGCGGCAGCGCATCGACCCACTGGAAGCAGAGGTTGGAATGCAGCACGTCGACGCTGTGGTCGGCCAGCGGCAACGCGGTGGCTTCGGCGCAGACGCGCAGGAACGGCTTGCGCCAGCTGCTGTGCTTTTTCGCGGCGCGCAGCATCGGCAGGGCCAGGTCGATCGCGATCACTTCGGCCTTGGGATAGCGCTGTTTCAAAAGCGCGCTGCCGCGACCGGTGCCGGCGCCGATGTCCACCACGCGCTGCGGCGTCTGCAAATAGAAGTCCAGACGATCGAGCAACAACGATTGCACTTCGCGCTGCAACACGTCATGTTTTTCGTAGGTGCCGGCGGCGCGGCCGAACTGGTGGGCTATGCGGGATTGATCGAGCTGGAACGCAGTCATGGCATCGGTTTCATCATTCGAAGGTGGCCAGCAAGGGCTGCAACGCCTGCGCCACGGCATCGGCGTGGGCGAAGAACGGCGCGTGGCCGGCTTGCGGTGTGTCGTGATAGCGCCCGGCGCACTGGCTGGCCGACCACTGCATCGCCTGCGGCGGCACCAGCCGGTCGCGGCGGCCGGAAATCCACGCGCTGGGTACGGTGAGGTCGGGCAGGGCGGCGCGGCGGTCGCCGGTTTCCAGCAGCGCAATGCCTTCCTGCAGCACGCGTCGATCCGGTTCGCCACGCTCGAATACCAGCGTGCGCAGGTGGCGCAACTCCGCGCGCGGGTCGGCGCTGCCCATCGCTTCCAGCGCCAGGAAGCGCTCCAGCGTGGCGTGGTAATCGGTTTCCAGATCGGTCGCCAGCTGATGGACCAGGGTCTCGTCCACGCCATGCGGCCAGCTGGCGTCGCGCACGAATTTCGGCGTGGCGCACAGCATGGCCAGGCCACGCACCTGACGCGGCATGTCCAGCGCGGCGGTGAGCGCGATCAGCCCGCCCAGCGACCAGCCCAGCCATATCGCCGGCGGCGTCAGCGCCGCGATGGCGGCGGCGCAGGCGCGCGGTTCCAGCGGCAGCTCGCAGTCGCGCGAATGGCCATGGCCGGGCAGGTCGACCACGTACATCGTGCACTTGTCGCCGAGCGCCTCCACCAACGGTGCCAGCACGCCGCCGTGCATGGCCCAGCCGTGGAGCATGACCAGTGGGATGGGGCCGTGGCCCGCTTTGTCGATATGCAGCGTCATGCGCCGTTCTCATGAAGCAACGCGCTTGTTGCGTTGGCCTCCTCTCCCCTTGGGGGAGAGGATTGAGGAGAGGGGCGGGGGCTCGCGGG
>NZ_AJXU01000033.1 GCF_000264315.1 Rhodanobacter fulvus Jip2 | reverse complement strand
CCCTCTCCCCAGCCCTCTCCCCGGAGGGGAGAGGGGGCAGTTCTGGCTTCGATACGGCTTCATCGCCAGATGGTTCGGCAAGCGGCGATGAAGGCAGCAACCACTTGTCCACCGCCACGCGTCCGTCGAATACGAAACAGTCGCCCTGCCAATGCGCGCCGTCGGTCTGTTCCAGGTATTTCAGGATGCCGCCTTCGAGCTGGTAAACATGTTCCATCCCCAGCGCCTGCATATGCAGCGCGGCTTTCTCGCAGCGGATGCCGCCGGTGCAGTACGACACCACGGTCTTGCCGGCGTAGCGATCGCGATCGGCGGCGATGGCGGCGGGGAAGGCGGTGAAATTGGCTAGTGCGTAGTCGACCGCGCCGCTGAAGCGGCCCAGCGCGATTTCGTAATCGTTGCGGGTATCCAGCAACACCACGTCGCGGCCGGCATCGTCGCGACCGCTCGACAGCCAGCGTTGCAGCGTGGGCGCGTCGACGGCGGGCGCGCGGCCGCCCTCGGGCTGGATCGCGGGTTGGCGCATGCTGATGATTTCGCGTTTCAGGCGTACCCGCAGACGGCCGAACGGCACGCTGTCGGAGAGCGATTCCTTCATCGCCATGTCGGCAAAGCGCGGATCGGCATGCAGCTGCGCCAGGAACTGGTCGATGCCCTCGCGGCCGCCGGCCAGGAACAGGTTGATGCCTTCGGGCGCCAGCAGGATGGTGCCCTTCAGCGCGGCCGATTCGCAGCACTCGCGCAGGCGTTCGCGCAGCCCGGGCAGGTCGTCCAGGCGGATGAATTTGTAGGCGGCAATGTTGACGATCGACATGGAAAACTTCGCAAGCAAGCCGGCAATTATACGCGGCGGGGCGAAGCGGCCGGCGCGGGCAGGGTTTCCAGCGCGGCCAGCAGCTGGTCGACATGGGCGTCGTCATGGGCTGCCGACAGCGTGATGCGCAGGCGCGCCTTGCCGGCGGGGACGGTGGGCGGGCGGATCGCGCCGACCAACAGGCAGTGCTGTTCCAGATGGCGCGAGGCGGCCACGGCGGTGTCGGCGTCGCCCAGCAACAACGGCTGGATCGCGCTGGATGACGGCAGCAGCGGCAGGCCCAGCTCGGCCGCGCCGCGGCGGAAGCGGGCGATGCTGGCGGCGAGTTTTTCGCGACGCCACGTTTCGGACTGCGCCAGTTGCACCGCGGCCAGCGCAGCGGCGGCCACGGCCGGCGGCATCGCGGTGGTGTAGATGTACGGTCGGGCCAGTTGGGTGAGGCCGTCGATCAGCGAGGCCGAACCGGCCACGAACGCGCCGGCGCAACCCAGCGCCTTGCCCAGCGTGGCCATTAGCACGGGCACTTCATGCTGGCCCAGACCGGCCGCGCTGAGACTGCCGGCGCCATCGCTGCCCAGCACGCCCAGGCCGTGGGCATCGTCGACCATCAAGGTGGCCTGTTCGCGCGCGCACAGATCGGCCAGTTCGCGCAGCGGCGCCACGTCGCCATCCATGCTGAATACGCCGTCGGTGGCCAGCAGTGCGGCGGCGCCGCCACGGCTGGAAAACTGGCGTGCCGCCGCGGCCACGTCGGCGTGCGGATAGCGTTTCAGCTCGGCGCCGGAAAGCTGCGCGCCATCCAGCAGGCAGGCGTGGTTGAGCTTGTCCTGCAGGCACAGGTCGCCGCGCGCGAGCAGTGTCTGCAACACGCCAAGGTTGGCCATGTAGCCGGTGGAAAACAGCAACGCGCGATCGCGCCCGGTCCATGCGGCCAGGGCTTCTTCCAGTGCGGCATGTTCGCGGCGGTGGCCGCAGATCAGGTGAGCGGACGTGCTGCCCACGCCTTCATCGTCCGCCGTGCGCTTGAACGCGGCGATGAGCTGCGGGTGTTGCGCCAGGCCCAGGTAGTCGTTGCTGCAGAATGACAGCAGGCGCCGGCCGCCGCTTTCCAGCCAGGGACCATCCGCGTGGTCGATCGTGCGCAGGCGGCGCAGCAGTTGGCCGGATTCGCGTTCGGCGGTGAGGGTGGCGAGGCGGTGGAGCAAGTTTGGACGGGTCATGAAGCCAGGGCGAAGAGCAACCCCCTCCCAACCTCCCCCTGCGAGCAGGGGGAGGAGCAGAGCCGCGTGCTCCCTCGCACCCGCATGCGCGCTTTGCTCCCTCCCCTGCTTGCCCCAAAGGGACTTCCTTCGGTCGCAGGGGAGGGCTGGGGAGGGGTGCTCTTGCTCCTACGCTGCCGCACTGCAACCGCAACCCTGCCCGCAACTCGCCGCCACACCCTCGGCGATATCGGCATGCACCGTGTTCGCCTGTTCGACAACCTCCATCGGATGCAGATCGAGCCGGCGAAACAAGGCGTGATCGGCGGCCACATCGGGATTGCCGGTGGTGAGCAGCTTGTCGCCCAGGAAGATCGAGCCGGCGCCGGCGAAAAAGCACAAGGCCTGCACCGCGTCATCCATCTGCTGGCGACCGGCCGACAGGCGCACGATCGAGCGCGGCATCAGGATGCGCGCCACCGCGATGGCGCGCACGAACTCGAAAGGATCCAGCGGCTCGGCATTGGCCAGCGGCGTGCCGGGCACCGGTACCAACTGGTTGATCGGCACCGACTGCGGATGCGCGGGCAGGTTGGCCAGCGCCTGCAGCAACCCGGCGCGCTGCTCGCGCGTCTCGCCCATGCCGACGATGCCGCCGCAGCAGGTTTTCAGGCCGGCATCGCGTACCTGTTCCAGCGTGACCAGGCGATCCTGGTAGTCGCGGGTGTGGATGATTTCGCCGTAGAACTCGGGCGCGGTGTCGATGTTGTGGTTGTAGTAATCCAGCCCCGCATCCTTCAGCGCCTGTGCGTGGCCATCACCCAGCAGGCCCAGCGTGGCGCAGGTTTCCAGCCCCAGATCCTTCACCGCGCGCACGATAGCGGCGACCTTGGGGATGTCGCGATCCTTCGGTCCGCGCCATGCTGCGCCCATGCAGAAGCGGCTGGCGCCCGCATCCTTCGCGGCGCGGGCGCGCTGCAGCACCTCGTCGATTTCCAGCAGTTTCTGCGCCTGCACGCCGGTGTCGTAGCGCGCCGCCTGCGGGCAATAGGCGCAATCCTCGGGACAGCCGCCGGTCTTGATCGACAGCAAGGTCGACACCTGCACCGCGTTCGGATCGTGGTGTTCGCGGTGCACGGCGTGCGCGCGGAATAGCAGGTCGTTGAACGGCAGGGCGAACAGCGCGACGACCTCGTCGCGGGTCCAGTCGTGGCGGACGGCAGCAGGCATGGCGGACTCCAGGGCAGAGGCCGCGAAGTGTGGGCGGGGCTCGCCGCCTCGTCAACCTGGAATGAACTACCAAGGTTGACGAGGCGGCTGCCCGCGACACTATTTACTGGCGTCGCGTACCGCCTTCACCTGCTCGGCAGTCACCGGCTTGCCCTGGTTGCCCCACGAAATACGCTCGTGGTTGGCGATGTCGGCGATATCCGCGTCGTTGAGGCTGGCGGCGAACGGCGGCATCGCGCTGGGATAGCTGACCCCATCGATGGCTTCGCCATGCAGGCCGTGCAGGATCACGTCCAACTGTTTGGTCGGATCCGCGCTCAGCACGGCGGGGTTGCCCTTGAGTGGCGGGAAGGCACCGGGCAGTCCCAGGCCGGTGGGCTGATGGCAGGCCGCGCAATAGGTGCCGTAGAGCTGCGCGCCGTGGGCCGGATCGAACGTGTATGGCCCGGTGGCCGCCGGCGGCGGCGCGGCGTTCTCATCCACCGGTGCCTTGGTGATCTGCGGCTTGGCCAGCGCCTCGCCCGGCGCGGCGATCTCCAGGATGCCTTGCGCGCCGAGCACGGCGTGCGCCATCGAGTGATCCACGAACGGATAGTGGCCCGCCTCGTCCAGCGTGAGGTCGAACACCGCGCCCTCGCCCGGCCCCACCGTGTAGGTGGAGACGCCGTCGATGGCTTGCGCCGGGTTGCCGCCGGGGTAGACCTTGTCGAAGATCGCGCCGATCACGTGGAACGCGCTCCACAGGTTCGGGCCGGCGTTCACCACATACAGGCGCACCAGGTCGCCCGGTTTGGCGGTCAACGGATGCTGCACGTACTGGAACGCGGCGCCGTTGAACACCACTTCGTCGGGACGGATCTGCTGCATCTTCTCGTAATTGCCCGCCATCAGCGTGCCGGACACCTGCTGCGTGTACCACTCGCCCTGCACCAGCACGTAGCTCTCGGCGGCCGGCGGCAGCGGCTCGGCCGGGTCGACGATGATCGCGCCGTACATGCCGTTGCCGATGTGCAGCAACACCGGCGGCGTGCCGCAGTGATAAAGGAACGCGCCCGGCACCTTGGCCACGAACGAGAAGGTGATCGACTCGCCCGGCATGATGTCCACGTAATGCAGGCTCGGCGGCGTGATGGCCGAGTGGAAGTCGATCGAGTGCTGCATGGTGCCGCGGTTGGTGAGGGTGACGTTGACCGTCTGCCCCTGGCGCACGTGGATCACCGGGCCGGGCACGGTCTTGCCGAAGGTCCAGGCCTGGTACTGCACACCGCTGGCGATCTCCACCGTGTCGTCGCTGGAAGTGATGTGCACGTCCACGCTGTCGCCCGGCTGCAGTGGCGGCAGGCGCGCATCACGCGCCTGCTTGATCGGCTGGGTGGAAGCCAGTGACAGCGGCGTCACCGCGGCGGCGGCGGCGGCGGGGCTGGCGCTGCGCACGTTCAGCGCGCTGTGCAGGCCGGCCAGCAGCAGCGCCACCAGCAGCAGCACGCCAGCCAGCGCCGGCCCCTGCACGCGCCAGGACAGGTGCTGCACCTGCTCCAGCGGTACACGGCTGTTCCATTCGGAAAACCGGCGCCAGCTTGGCCAGCGGCTCTCGATCAGGTAATCGACGCTGTACGGGCTGGGGCCGGCGCGCAGGTTGATCACGATCAGGGCGGCGAAAATCAGCACGAAGCTGATCGCCGCGCCGATGTTGTTGGCGCCCACCGAATACGGTCCGCCGAAACCCTCGGCGGTACTCCAGATCAGCAGGCTGAAAAGAATGCCCACGACATAGGTGATCTTGCGCGCGAAGCCCAGCAGCAAGGCCAGCGCCAGCAAGGTCTCGGCGATCCGTGTGGCCCATACGAACAGACCCACGTTCGGCGTCACCAGGGCGATCCACATCTGGAACCACCAGGCTGACCACGCCGGCTGGCCGGTGGCGGCGTTGTGCAGGTAGCCCACGTAGTGATCGGCGAAGCCATCGGTCCAGGTCAGCGCGGCGCTTACCGCCCAGATCACGCCGAAGGCCACACGCAGCGCGGTACCGGCAAGTGTTGGCCAGGTCGACGGAGCGGCTTGGTTGTCGTGCGACGAGATCATTCAGGCCTCCTGAGTGGGTAGAGAGGACGGGTACGCGGCGCTGCGTACCCATCGATCATCAAGTGTAGACCGTGAACGTGCAATCGATGCGAGCCGGCTTTTGCCGCTACCATCGAGCGATGCCGGAACGGTAGGTACATGGACACGACCCATCGCCAGCGATCCTGGCCGCTGCTGCTGCACTGGCTGTTGCCACTGCGCTGCCTGCTGTGCGGCGGCGCGGGCGCGCACGGCATGGACTTGTGTGCCGACTGCCGCAAGGAGTTGCCGCGCAACCAGAGCTGTTGCGCCCGCTGCGCCCTGCCGTTGGCCACACCCGCCGCGCTGTGCGGCGAATGCCAGCGGCGGTCGCCACCATGGGACGCCGCGTGGGCGCCGTTTCGCTACGGCTGGCCGTTGAACCGGCTGGAATCACGCTTCAAATTCGGCGCCGACCTGGCTGCCGGCCGCGTGCTCTCCAGCCTGTGGCGGCACGAAAGCCGACCCGTGGCATTGCCACAGCAGATCGTGACCGTGCCGCTGCACCGCAGCCGCCTGCGCCAGCGCGGCTACAACCAGGTACTGGAACTGGCGCGACCGCTGGCACGCGAACTGCGCCTGCCGCTATGCGTCGATTCGATCCAGCGCGTGCGCCGCACCGAGGCGCAGACCGAGCTCGATGCGGTAGGTCGCAGGCGCAACGTGCGTGGCGCCTTTGCGCTGCACGGGGGTGTGGTGCTGGCGCCGCACGTGGCGCTGATCGATGACGTGATGACCACCGGCGCCACCCTGGCCGAATGCGCCCGCGTGCTGAAACGTGCGGGCGTGCAAAGGGTCGACGTCTGGGCGCTGGCGCGGGCCGGCAACCCGTAGGAGCGCACCTGTGCGCGATGCTTTTGTGGGATTTGGGATTCGGGATTCGGGATTCGCAAAAGCAAGAGCTCGCGCACAGGGTGCGCTCCTACATTGCCAGCGCCAGCACGATGCCGATCCACAGCGCCAGCCCGACCCAGTTGTTGTGACGGAAGGCGGCCAGGCAGGCGTCGCGCTGGCGGTCGCGGATCAGCCACAACTGGTAGGCGAACAAGCCTGCGGCAACCAGCAAGCCCAGCCAGAACGGCCAGCCCAGGGCGGCGCGTTGCCCGACAAACAGCATCGCCAGCAGGAACGTGCTCATCAGCACACCCAGGATCGGCACGTCGGCATCGCCAAACAGGATCGCCGTGGACTTGGCGCCGGCCTTGAGGTCGTCCTCGCGGTCGACCATCGCGTATTCGGTGTCGTAGATCACCGACCACAGGATGTTGCCGATGAACAGCAGCCAGCCCACCGGTAACACCGTGCCGGTCGTGGCCGCGAACGCCATCGGAATCGCCCAGCCGAACGCCGCGCCCAACACCACCTGCGGCATGTAGGTATAGCGCTTGGTGAACGGGTACAGCGCCGCCAGCGCCGCGCCCACGAAGGACAATTCGATGGTCAGCCGGTTGGTGAACAGCACCAGCACGAACGCCACCGCCAGCAGCGCGCCGGCCACCAGCAGCGCCTCGCGCGGCGTGACCCGGCCGGCGGCAATCGGCCGCCCCGCCGTGCGGGCCACCTGCGGGTCGAGCTGGCGGTCGGCGTAATCATTGATGGCGCAGCCGGCGGCGCGCATCGCGAACACGCCCAGGGTGAAGATGACCAGCAGCTGCCATGACGGGAAATCGCCCGCCGCCAACCACAGCGCCCACCAGGTCGGCCACAGCAGCAGCAGCGCGCCGATCGGGCGGTCCATGCGGGTCAGCACCAGGTAATCCAGCGCTTTCTCGCGGTGGCGCGCCGGCCAGCGGCGCAGCAGCCAGTTCAGCACCCGCGTGGCCGTGGTGGAACTGTCGGCCGGACGCGGCGCCTTCGCGCGCGGTCGCGCCGCCGCGCCGGGGCGCGGGCGGGGGGTTGGCGAGGGGGCGGCTTTCTGCGGGCGGCGCTTGCGGGACGTGGGAGCCATGGGCGAAGTTTAGCCCGAGCCCGGTGCCATGGCTGTGCCGCGCCGCACGCCCGCTGCGGCGCTGCCCGCAGCGTTGATCGACGACGAAAACACGCTGGCGTCGACCATGGTCGCCCTAAAGCGTCATGACGAACGGCCGATACATACTCAGGCCCACCGGTTCGGCCTCCGCCACATCTGGCCTTGGGCGGATGGCGCCTTGGAGTTCGGGAGGAGTGATGGTCGAGTGCGAATGCTCCGGGCGGGAGAACCAGGCGGCATCGGGCGCAGCCAACGTCGAGCCCGTCGACGCGTCCCGGTTGCTGGCGCATTCCCGCCTGCTCGACTCCGTGGCGGCGTTCACCCATCACCGCGACGTCGATGCGCTCGATCACAGCCTGGTGCTGTCGCTGGCCGAATTGACCTCGGTGCGCAGCGTGTCGCTGGGCAAATACACCACCGACAGCCATGGCCGGCTGCGCACCGTGGTGCGCTGCACGGTGGGCGCCCATGGCCATTATGCGTTGCGGGCGTTCGAGCCAGCGCCGAATGACCCGTCGCTGCGCCTGTTGCGCGAGGGACCGGGGCGGCTGGACGCGCATGAGGAACAGGGCGCCGAAGGGCTGCACTGGCTGATCGTGCCGATACTTTCCGAAGGCCGCGCGGTAGGCGCCTTGCAGCTGGAAAGCGAGGTGCCCTGCGGCGACAGCCTGCCACTGGTCGCCGGCTTTGCGCGCATCTATGCCAATTACACCGCGTTGCTCAACGAGAGCGAGCGCGACAAGCTGACCGGCTTGTACAACCGCCGCACGTTCGAGCGGCACCTGCAACGCCTGTTGCAGCCGGACCCGGCGGCGATCACCACCGAGGCGCTGGACGAGCGCCGCCATGCCGGCCCTCCCGCGCGCGACGAGGTCTGGCTGGCCATCCTCGATATCGACCATTTCAAGCGCATCAACGACAGCTACGGCCATGTCTACGGTGACGAGGTGATCCTGCTGCTGGCGCAGCAGATGCGTGCCTGTTTCCGCCAGTCAGACGTGTTGTTCCGCTTCGGCGGCGAGGAGTTCGTGATCCTTCTGGCGGCGCACGACGAAACCATCGTGCGCAGCGTGCTGGAGCGGTTCCGCCTGCGCATGGCCGAGTACGTCTTTCCGCAGGTGGAGCACGTCACCGTCAGCATCGGCTATGCGCGTATCGGCGAGCACGACTACCCCGCCACCATCCTCGAGCGCGCCGACAAGGCGCTGTACTTCGCCAAGGAGCACGGGCGCAATTGTGTGCACGGTTTCGAGGCGCTGACGGCGCAGGGCCTGCTGGCTCCCGGCGGCGCGGCGGCGGGAAGCATCGACCTGTTCTGATCGAGCCTCCCTGATCGGCCCGCGCGGGTCAGCCCTGCAGCAACAGCCGGTAGGCGCTGTGGTCGCTCTCGTTGCGATACGGGTAGCCCAGCGTCTCGAGGAAGCGCTGGAACAGCTCGCGTTCGTCCGGCGGCACCTGGATGCCGACCAGGATGCGGCCGTAATCGGCGCCCTGGTTGCGGTAGTGGAACAGGCTGATGTTCCAGTCCGGATGCATGTGGCCCAGGAAGCGGGTCAGCGCGCCGGGGCGCTCGGGGAATTCGAAACGGTACAGCTGCTCGTCCTGCGCCAGCGGCGAGCGACCGCCCACCATGTGGCGCAGATGCAGCTTGGCCAGCTCGTCGTCGGTGAGGTCGAGGACGCCGAAATCCTGCGCGTGGAAGGCGGCGATCAAGGCCTCGCGTTCGTTCCGGCCGGTGGTCTGCACGCCCACGAAGATGTGCGCCAGCCGTGCGTCGCCGACGCGGTAGTTGAACTCGGTGATGCTGCGATCGCCCAGCGTGGCGCAGAACCGGCGGAAGCTGCCGCGTTGCTCGGGCACGGTCACCGCGAACACGGCTTCGTGCTGCTCGCCGACTTCGGCGCGCTCGGCCACGAAGCGCAGCTGATCGAAATTCATGTTGGCGCCGGAGACGATCGCCACCAGCGCGCCCTCGCTCTGTTCGCCCGCGGCCTTCTGCTCGGTGAGGTATTGCTTGAGCCCGGCCAGCGCCAGTGCGCCGGCGGGTTCGGGAACGCTGCGGGTTTCCTGGAACACGTCGCGAATGGCGGCGCAGATCGCATCGGTGTCGACCCGCAGCATGGCGTCGACGTGACGCTTGCACAGGGCATAGGTGCGTACGCCGACCTGCTTCACCGCGGTGCCGTCGGAAAACAGGCCCACTTCGTCCAGCGTCACCCGTTCGCCGGTTTCCAGCGAGCGGGCCATCGCATCGGAGTCGGCCGCCTGCACGCCGATGACCTTGACCTCCGGGCGCAGCGACTTGATGCAGGCCGCCACGCCAGCCAGCAGGCCACCGCCGCCAACCGGCACGAACACCGCCTCCAATGGACCCGGGTGCTGGCGCAGGATCTCCAGGCCGATGGTGGCCTGGCCGGCGATCACGTCCGGATCGTCGAACGGGTGCACCACGGTGTAGCTGTGGGCGTACTGCAGGCGCAGCGCCTCGGCCTGGGCCTCGCTGTACGAGTTGCCGCACAACACCACCTCGACCGAATCGCCGCCGATGCGGCGCACCGCGTCGAGCTTGACCTTGGGTACCGTCACCGGCATCACGATGACCGCGTGGATGCCCAGCTTCGCCGCTGCCAGCGCCACGCCCTGGGCATGGTTGCCGGCGGACGCGGCGATCACGCCGCAGGCACGCTGGGGCGGATCGAGCCGGCTCATCTTGTTGTAGGCGCCGCGCAGCTTGAACGAAAAGACCGGCTGCTGATCCTCGCGCTTCAATGCCACCGGCCGGCCGTAGCGGGTCGACAGCAGCGGTGCCGGCTGCAACGCCGTCTCACGCGCCACGTCGTATACGCGCGCGGCGTACATGCGCCGCAACAACTCCTCGTCGGACAACGAGGGCACCCCGTCCGGTTGCACCGGCGCCTTGCTGGTGACGGCATTCATCATCAGTCCGCCGTTGCCTGGTGGCTGACTTCCAGCACGTCGATCAGCTTGCGCGTCTGGCGCACGATCTGCACCACGGCCTGGTCGTCGCCGCGGATGCTGAGCACCAGCTTCGAGATGGCCGGGTCGGCGGTGGCGGCCACGTTGAGCGAGTCGATGTTGTAGCTGCGCGAGGCGAACAGCCCGGCCACGCGTACCAGCGCGCCGGTTTCGTTCTGCAGCATGATGGTAAGCGTGTGTTGCGTGACGGCGTTCATGGGCATTGGCTCAAAACATGTCGTTGCGAAGGGTTTCGTCGCCGGCGGCGCGCTGCCGCGAGGCGATGAAATCACCGGTGATCATCTGGGCGTACGACATGCCCGGGCCCACCATCGGGTAGACGCCGGCGTCCGGATCGATCATCACTTCCAGGAAGGCCGGGCCTTCGAACGCCAGGAACTCGGCGATGGTGTCAGCCAGTTCCTCCTTGCGCTCCAGCCGGCGCGCCCAGGTGAAGCCGTCGGCCTGCACGGCCTTGATGAAATCCTTGGTGTGCAGGCTCTTGTCGGAGGAGGCGAAGCGGCCCTTGAAGAACAGCTTCTGCCACTGCCGCACCATGCCGTCGCCGCGATTGTTGAGCAGCACGATCTTCACCGGCAGGCCGTAGGTGGTGACGGTTTCCAGCTCGCCCAGGTTCATGCGGATGCTGCCGTCGCCATCGATGTCGATGACGGTGGCGTCGCGCCGCGCGAACTGCGCGCCGATGGCCGCGGGCAGGCCGAAACCCATCGTGCCCATCGAGCCGGAGCTGAGCCAGTGGCGGGGCGCGCGGTAATCGAAATACTGCGCCGCCCACATCTGGTGCTGGCCCACGCCGGTGCTGATGATGGCGCGGCCGTCGGTGATGCGGTTGATCGCCTCGATCACCGCGTACGGCTGGATCAGCTCGCTGTCGTGGTCGTAGTTCAGCGCATGCACGCGCTTGAGCTCGGCGATGTGCGCGTGCCAGGCGGCGTAGCGGCCGTCCTGCCGCGGCTGGATGCCGTGCGCCGCGCCGTACTCGCGCAGGCGCTCGAGCGTGCGCCGCAGGTCGCCGATGTGGTGCCAGTCCACCGTCTTGACCTTGCCGATCTCGGCCGGATCGATGTCCACCTGGGCGATGAATTTCGCGCGGGGAGCGAACTTGTCCGGCACGCCGGCCACGCGGTCGTCGAAGCGCGCGCCCAGGGTCAGCACGAAATCGCAATCTTCCACGGCGTAGTTGGCGTAGGCGGTGCCGTGCATGCCCAGGAAGTGCAGCGCCAGCGGATCGGTGGTGTCGAACGCGCCCAGGCCCATCAGCGTGGTGGTGACCGGCAGGCCGAAATCGGCCACGAAGCCGCGCAGCGCCTCGGCGGCACCGGAGGCAATCACGCCGCCGCCGGCGTAGATCAGCGGACGCTCGGCCTTGGCCAGCGCCTCGAAGAAGCTGGCGCAACCGGCATCGTCCAGTTGCGCCGACTGCACGTTGCGCAGCCGCGCGCGATAGCCGGGAATGGGCAGCTGGCCCTGGCCGGCAAAGGTCAGCGCGGTGTTCTGTACGTCCTTGGGCACGTCCACCACCACCGGCCCGGGCCGCCCGCTGCGGGCGATCTCGAACGCGGTACGCAAGGTGGCCTCCAGCACGCTGGCATCGGTGACCAGGAACACGTGCTTCGCGCAGGCGCCCATGATCGTGCTGACCGGCGCCTCCTGGAATGCGTCGCTGCCGATGGCGGCGACGCCGACCTGGCCGCAGATCACTACCAGCGGGATCGAGTCGGCCATCGAATCACGCACCGGCGTGACCATGTTGGTGGCGCCGGGGCCGGAGGTGACCACGGCCACGCCGACCTTGCCGGACGCGCGCGCGTACCCGGCCGCCATGAAACCCGCGCCCTGCTCGTTGGCCGGCACGATCAGCGGCAACGGCTCGCTGCCGTCGTCGTTGGGATGGGTGGCGTTGTAGCGGAATACGGCGTCGTAGACCGGCAGGATGGCGCCGCCGGAATAACCGAACATCACGTCGACGCCCTCGTCCGCCAATACCTGCACGATGACCTCGGCGCCGCTCATCGACTTCGCCGCCAGCGGGTGCAGGTTGCCGGCGGACGCCGGGGTGGACTGGGTATTCATCAGTTGTGCATTCACGATGGTGCGGTTCCTTGGCATGGCCGGCAGCCGCCGGGTGCTTGGACGCGATGCGGTGGCGGTGCGACGCACCGGTCACCCCAACGCTTGTGTCATGAGTGGGAGGTCGATTCCCGTGGTGGTCGTCCTGACCTGACCGGAACGCCGTAGATCTCGGCGATCTTCTGATCCTGTTCCTTCGCGCAGAAGCTTTCCCACATCAGGCCATTGACGTCGGTGGTGCTGGAGAAGCCTTCGGCGAGGTCGTCCTCGAAGCCGATATGGCGCAACTGGCCCGCACGCTCCGGCATCTGGTTGATGGAGAAGTTGAGCAGGTCGGTACGCCACATCGCGTACTTGCCGGCAACGACGGCGCTCGGCGGGGCATCCAGTCGCCGGCTGTAGTCGTCGATCGACTCGGCCAGGTCGCGAACCGCCAGCGCAATGTGAAAACGTTTCACGTCATGTCCCCGGTGGAAAAATATTGCCGCTCCGTTCCCCGGCGAACCGGGGAACGGGACGTCGATCAGCCTGCCTGCTTCGCCGTTTCCGGCTGCAGCCACGGCATGCGGGCGCGCAGCTTGGCGCCCACCACTTCGATCGGGTGCTCCAGGTCGGCCTTCTTGAACTTGTTGTAGTTCGGCAGGCCGGCTTCGTGCTCGGCGATCCAGTTGCGCGCGAAGGTGCCGTTCTGGATGTCGGTCAGCACGTCCTTCATGCGCGCCTTGACGCCGGCGTCGATCACGCGCGGGCCGCTGACGTAGTCGCCGTACTGGGCGGTCTCGGACACGAACTGCAGCATCTTGGTGATGCCGCCTTCGTAGAACAGGTCCACGATCAGCTTCAGTTCGTGCAGCACTTCGTAGTAGGCGATTTCCGGCTGGTAGCCCGCTTCAACCAGGGTCTCGAAGCCGGCCTGCACCAGCGACGAGGCGCCGCCGCACAGCACGGCCTGCTCGCCGAACAGGTCGGTCTCGGTCTCTTCCTTGAAGTCGGTCTTGATCAGCATGGCGCGGCCGCCGCCGATGCCGTTGGCATAGGCATGCGCCTTGGCCTCGGCCTGGCCGGACACGTCCTGGTACACCGCCCAGATGCTGGGCACGCCGCGGCCGCGCTCATACTCGGTGCGCACCAGCGCGCCGGGGCCCTTGGGCGCCACCAGGATCACGTCGATGTCCTTGCGCGGGTCGATCCGCTTGAAGTGCACGTTGAAGCCGTGCGCGAACAGCAGCGCGGCGCCGGGCTTGATGTTCGGCTCGATGCTCTGCGTGTAGACGTCTGCCTGCACCATGTCGGGCGTCAGCACCGCGACCAGGTCGGCACCCTTCACCGCCTCGCCCGGCTCGGCCACCTTGAAGCCTTCGGCACTGGCCTTCTCCCACGACGGGCCGCCCTTGCGCAGGCCGACGACGACGTCGAGGCCGGAGTCGCGCAAGTTGAGGGCGTGGGCGCGGCCCTGGCTGCCGTAGCCGAGAATGGCGATGCGGGCGTTGCCCAGGGTGTCGTTGTTGCTCATGCGGTAACTCCTGCTTTGGTTGGTTTGTTGGTGTGGGCGGGCGTCTGCACCGCCGTATCGGGATGGGTGTTGGCGCCGTCGGAGGCGGAACCAACCAGCCGCGCGTACTTGGCCAGTACGCCGCGGGTGACTTTGGGCTCGGGCGGCTGCCAACTGGCGCGGCGGCCGTCGAGGTCGGCATCGGTGACGATTTCGCGGGTGTTGGCGTCGATGCGCACGTGGTCGCCGTCACGCAACAGCGCGATCGGGCCGCCGCGTGCCGCTTCGGGCGCGATGTGGCCCACCATGAAACCGTGGGTGGCGCCGGAGAAGCGGCCGTCGGTGATCAGCGCCACGTCGTCGCCCAGGCCGCGGCCGATCAGCGCGGCGGTGACGCCCAGCATCTCGCGCATGCCGGGGCCGCCGGCGGGGCCTTCGTTGCGGATCACCACCACGTCACCCTTCACGACGCGACCTTCCTGCACGGCGGCGAACGAGGCTTCCTCGCTTTCGAACACGCGTGCGGTGCCTTCGAAGTGGGTGGCGCCATGGCCGGCGCTGTTCTTGCCGGGAATTTTCAGGATGCAGCCTTCCGGCGCCACATTGCCGTAGAGGATGGAATAGCCGCCGCGCGGCTTGATCGGCGCGCTGACCGGGAACACCACGTGCTGGTCCTCGAACCGCGGCGCATCGGCGGCTTCGGCAAACAGCGTGCGGCCGGTGACGGTGGGCGCGTCCTGCAGCATGTCGGCGGCGATCAGCTCCTGCGCCACGCGGGCGATGCCACCGGCGTCGAACAGCTCGACCGCGGTGTACTGGCCGCCGGGCAGCAGGTCGGAGATCACCGGAGTGTTCTCGGATGCGGGCTGGAAGTCTTCCAGCGTCCACGGCACGCCGGCTTCGCGCGCGATCGCCAGCAGGTGCAGCACGGCGTTGGTGGAGCCGGCGGTGGCGGCGACCATGCGCGCGGCGTTGCTCAGCGCGGTGCGGTTGAACATCGAACTGGGACGGCGATCCTCGCGCAGGCATTCCATCACCAGCTCGCCGCAGCGCTGCGCGGCTTTGAGCTTGTCCGGATGGGTGGCGGGGATGTCGTTCAAGCCCATCGGCGAGAGGCCGAGGGTGGTCAACACCATGGCCATGGTGTTGGCGGTGAACTGGCCGCCACACGCGCCGGCGCCGCAGCAGGCGTCGCGCTCCACGGAGAGCAGTTCGGCATCATCGATCTTGCCGGCGCCGTGCGCGCCAACCGCTTCGAACACCTGCTGGATGGTGATCGGGCGGTTCTTGTGCAGGCCATGCGCAATGGTGCCGCCGTACAGCGCCACCGCGGGGATATCCAGCCGCGCCATCGCCATCGCGGCGGCGGGGATGGTCTTGTCGCAACCGCACAACACCACCATCGCGTCGCACATGTGGCCTTCCACGGCCGCCTCGATGGAGTCGGTGATGACTTCGCGGCTCACCAGCGAATAGCGCATGCCCGCCGTGCCCATGGCGATGCCGTCGGTGACCGCGATGGTGTTGAACTCCACCGGCGTGCCGCCCGCGGCGCGAATGCCCTTGGCGACTTCGGCGGCCAGATCGCGCAGGTTGAGGTTGCACGGGCTGACGTCGGACCAGGTATGGACCACGGCGACCAGCGGCTTCCTGATCGCGTCGTCATCCATGCCGGTGGCGCGCAGCATGGCGCGGGCGGGGGCACGATCGGGGCCGGTCTTGATTGCATCACTACGCATGGCGGTTCCAGTAGGACATGGGGAGGGGGCGTCCGGTCAGCCGGCCGAGCGCAGGGAAGGGGCGGCGCTGGCGTAGCCGTCCAGGGCCTGCAGCACCGCGTCCAGCACGTCTTGGGTGCCGGCCTGGCCGCCGATGTCGCGGCTGTGCGGGCCGTCGTTCAGCACGCGGTCGATGGCGGCTTCGATCGCCACGGCTTCGGCTTCCAGTTGCAGCGAATGGCGCAGCAACAGCGCGGCGGAGAGGATGGTGCCGACCGGGTTGGCGACGCCCTTGCCGGCGATGTCCGGGGCCGAACCATGAATCGGCTCGTACAGGCCCACGCGGCTTTCGCCAAGCGACGCCGACGGCAACAGGCCCAGCGAACCGGCCAGCGCGGCGGCCTCGTCGGTGAGGATGTCGCCGAACAGGTTCTCGGTGACCACCACGTCGTAGCGCGAGGGCTGGCTCAGCAGCAGCATCGCCATCGAGTCGACCAGTTGGTGCTCGACCTTCACGTCCGGGAATTCGGTGGCGATGCGCTGCACCGTGCTGCGCCACAGGCGCGAGGTTTCCAGCACGTTGGCCTTGTCCACCGAGGTGAGCTGCTTGCGCCGACCGCGTGCCAGCGCAAAGGCGCGGCGGGCCACGCGTTCCACTTCGGCCACGGTGTATTTGCATTCGTCGGTGGCGGTGTCGTCGGTGCGCGTCTTGGCGCCGAAGTAGGCGCCACCGGTCAGTTCGCGCACGAACAGCACATCGACGCCCTGCAGGCGCTCGTTCTTCAGCGGCGACAGGTCGGCCAGCGCCGGGTGCACCTGCAACGGACGCAGGTTGGCGTACACGCCCAGCGCGGCGCGCAGGCCCAGCAGACCCTGCTCGGGCCGCACCGGCGCGTTCGGATCGGACCATTTCGGCCCGCCCACGGCGCCCAGCAGCACCGCATCGGCCTGCTGGCAGGCGGCCAGCGTGGCGGCGGGCAGCGGCTCGCCGGTGGCGTCGATGGCGCAACCGCCGATCAGCTGTTCGTCGAAGCTGAACTCGTGGCCGTAGTGGCCGGCCAAGGCCTGCAGCACGGCGACCGCCGCGGCGGTGACTTCCGGACCCACGCCGTCGCCGGGCAGAGTGACGATGCGTGCCTTCATGCCGCTTTCTCCTGTTTTTCAAAATCGCCGATGGCGTCGGTGTGCTGCAGCAGGAAACCGAGCTGGTCCACGCCGTTCAGCAGGCAGTGGCGGGCGAACGCCTCCAGCGTGAAGGCGACGTTGCTGCCGTCGGGCAGGGCGATCGTCTGCGCCTGCACGTCGATGGTCAGTTCCACGCCGGGGTTGTCCAGCAACCAGCGGTGCTGCTCTTCGGCGATCACGATCGCCAGCAGGCCGTTCTTCAGCGCGTTGTTGCGGAAGATGTCCGCGATCTCGCTGCACAGCACGGCCTTGATGCCGTAGTCGAGCAGCGCCCACGGCGCGTGTTCGCGCGAGGAGCCGCAGCCGAAATTGCGCCCGGCCACCAGGATCGAGCAGCCCTGCGACTGCGGCTGGTTGAGCGGGAAGGCGGGGTTGTCGGAGCCGTCGCTCTGGTAGCGCCAGTCGTTGAAGCACAGCTTGCCCAGGCCTTCACGCACCGTGGTGGTGAGGAAGCGCGCCGGGATGATGCGGTCGGTGTCGATGTTTTCGTCGGTCAGTACGGCGGTGCGCGACTGCAGGCGGGTAATCGGATTCATGCGGCAACCTCCGTCAGATACACGCGCGGATCGGCGATGACGCCCGCCACGGCCGACGCGGCCGCGGTGGCCGGGCTGGCCAGCACGGTGCGGGCGCCCTTGCCCTGGCGGCCCTCGAAGTTGCGGTTGGAGGTGGACACCACCAGCTGGCCCGGCTGGGCCAGGTCGCCGTTCATCGCGATGCACATCGAGCAGCCCGGCACGCGCCATTCGGCGCCGGCATCCAGAAACACCTGGTGCAGGCCTTCGCGCTCGGCGTCGCGGCGTACCGCCTCGGAACCGGGCACCACCAGCATGCGCACGCCGTCGGCCACGCGGCGGCCGCGCAGCACGCTGGCCGCCTCGCGCAGGTCGGGCAGGCGCGAGTTGGTGCAGCTGCCGATGAACACCACGTCCACCGCCATGCCTTCCATCGACTGGCCCGGCTCGTAGTGCATGTAGTCGCGGGCGCGGCGCTCCTGCGCGTTGGTCGGCTCGGGCAAGCTGGCGCTCAGCGCGCTGGCCATGCCCGGGTGGGTACCGTAGGTGACGGTAGGGCCGATCTTGCTGGCGTCGAAATGCACCTCGCGGTCGTAGCTGGCGCCCTCGTCGCTGCGCAGCGCGCGCCACTTCGCCACGGCGACGTCCCAGTCCGCGCCTTGCGGTGCCAGCGGGCGGCCCTTGAGCCAGGCAAAGGTGGTCTCGTCGGGGGCGATCATGCCGGCGCGGGCACCGGCCTCGATCGACATGTTGCAGATCGTCATGCGCTCTTCCATCGACAACGCCTCGATGGTCGGGCCGCGGTATTCCAGCACGTAGCCGGTACCGCCATCGACGCCGATGCTGCCGATGATGTGCAGGATCAGGTCCTTGGCGCCCACGCCGGCCGGCAGCTTGCCGTCCACGTGGATCGCCAGAGTTTTCGGCTTGCGCTGCAGCAGGCACTGGGTGGCCAGCACGTGGCCCACTTCGGTGGTGCCGATGCCGAACGCCAGCGCACCGAACGCGCCATGGGTGGAGGTGTGGCTGTCGCCGCAAACGATGGTCATGCCCGGCTGGGTGGCGCCCAGCTCCGGGCCGATCACGTGCACGATGCCGCGCTGGTCGCTGTCCCAGCCATGCAGGGTGACGCCGAACTCGGTGCAGTTGGCTTCCAGCTGTTCCACCTGCGCCTTGGCGGCGGCATTGGTGTACGGCCGCACGCCGTCCGCGCCGGTGGGCAGCGTGGGCGTGGAGTGGTCGAGCGTGGCCAGGGTGCGATCGGGGCGGCGCAGGGTGAGGCCGCGCTGGCGCAATTCGCTGAACGCCTGCGGCGAGGTGACTTCGTGCACCAGGTGCAGGTCGACGTACAGCACGGCGGGCGTATCGGTGGATTCGGGCGCCACCACGTGGGCGTCCCATACTTTTTCGAACAAGGTTCTTGCGGTCATGCGTTGGCTCCAGTCGACGCTGGCTGTTCCTGGGGAGTCCGGCCGTGGACGGCCGGTTCTTGGTTTTCGCGGTCACCGACAACATTCAGCCAGTTCCAGCGGTCTTCGGTACGGCCGTCGAACAGGCCGAAAAATGCCTGGCGCAGGGCCTTGGTGATCGGGCCGGGCGTGCCGTCGCCCACGTTCTTGCGATCGACCGAGCGCACCGGCGTGACCTCGGCGGCAGTGCCGGTCATGAAGATCTCATCGGCGGTATACAACGCCTCGCGCGGCAGGTCACGTTCTTCCACGCTCAGGCCCAGGTCGGCCGCCAGCGTCAGCACGGTGTCGCGGGTGATGCCGGCCAGGATGCCGGCGCTGGACGGCGGCGTCAGCAGCTTGCCGCGCTTGACCAGGAACAGGTTCTCGCCGGCGCCTTCGCTGAGCAGGCCGTTGTGGCCCAGCGCGATGCCTTCGTCGTAGCCGCCGCGGCGCGCCTCCAGCCCGATCAGCTGGCTGTTGAGGTAGTTGCCGCCGGCCTTGGCCCAGCTGGGGATGGTGTTCGGCGCGGGCCGGTTCCACGACGACACGCACACGTTCGCGCCGTGTTCGGCCGCGTCACCCAGGTACGCGCCCCAGTCCAGCGCCATGATCGCCACGTCCACCGGCGCCTCGCCCTTGGGCAGCACGCCCAGCCCGCCGGCGCCGCGGAACACGATCGGGCGCACGTAGGCCGACTTCATCTGGTTGGCGCGAATCAGCTCGATGCAGGCGGTGTTGATCTGCGCCTCGGTGTAGCCGATCTCGATCTCGTACACCTTGGCCGACTCGAACAGGCGCCGGGTGTGGTCCTCCAGCCGGAAATACGCCGGCCCGCGATGGGTCGCGTAAACGCGCTCGCCCTCGAATACCGAGGAACCGTAGTGCAGCGCGTGGGTGCTGACGTGGACATTGGCCTCGGCCCAGGGCTTGAGCTGACCGTTGTGCCAGATGAAAGGCGTGCTCATGGTGTGGATTCCAGTGCTTTCGGTGCGGAATGCGAGCGGGCCGGAGCCTGCCGTTCGATGCGGTTGACGATCGCCAGCGCGGCCAGTGCGGCGGCTTCCACGATGTCGGTGCTGACGCCGTTGCCGTGCCAGTCGAGGCTGCCGTGGCGAGCGGTGAGTTCGGCGCGACCCTGGGCATTGCCACCTTCGCCCATCGCGCGGATCTGGAACTGGGTCAGCGCCAGCTCGGTGCCGGTGGCGCGGGTGATGGCATGCAGCACGGCGTCGACCGGGCCGTCGCCGGCCCCTGTTTCGGCGACCTCGCGGCCATCCTCGTGGACCAGCGTCACCGCGGTGGAGCTGCCGCCGCCCAGCTGCGAGCTGGCGTTCAACCGCAGCAGGCTCCAGGGGCCGGTGGTGTCCGGATCCTGGCCCAGCGCCAGCGCCTGCAGGTCGTCGTCGTGGATGTCACGGCGCTGGTCGGCCAGCATCTTGAAGCGGGCGAAGATGCCGTCCAGGGTGGCGTCGTCGGGCGTGTGGCCCAGCTTCTGCAGCCGCTCGCGCAGCGCATGGCGGCCGGAATGCTTGCCCAGCACCAGACTGGTTTCGGCGATGCCCACATCCTGCGGATGCATGATTTCGTAGGTGCCGCGATGCTTCAGCATGCCGTGCTGGTGAATACCCGATTCGTGTGCGAACGCATTGTCGCCCACGATCGCCTTGTTGCGCGGCACCCCCTGGCCGGTCAATTGGGTCAGCAATCGCGAGGTGGGATACAGCTTGCGCGTATCGATGCCGGTGCTGACGCCGAAATGTGGCGCGCGCACTTTCAGCGCCATCACCAGTTCCTCCAGCGCGGCATTGCCGGCGCGCTCGCCGATGCCGTTGATGGTGCATTCCATCTGCCGCGCGCCCGCGCTGACGGCGGCCAGGCTGTTGGCCACGGCCATGCCCAGGTCGTTGTGGCAATGGCTGGAGAAGATCAGGTTCTCGGCGTTGCGCACGTTCTTGCGCAGGTAGGTGAACAGCTCGAACATCTCCGCCGGCGTGGTGTAGCCGACGGTGTCGGGGGCGTTCAGCGTGGTGGCGCCGGCGGCGGCCGCGGCGTTGAACACCTCGACCAGGAAGTCCGGCTCGGTGCGCAGCGCGTCCTCGGCGGAAAACTCCACCTCATGGCACAGCTGGCGGGCGCGCTCGACCGAGCGCACGGTGGCCTCCACGACCTGCTGCTTGCTCATGCCCAGCTTGTGCTCGCGGTGCAGCGGACTGGTGGAAAGGAACAGGTGGATGCGCGAGCGGCGCGCGCCCTCCAGCGCGCGGGCGCAGCTGTCGATGTCGCCGGGAACGCAGCGGGCCAGGCCGGCGACGGTGGTCTTCGTCAACGACTGGGCGATTTTCGCCACCGCGTTGAAGTCGTCCGGCGACGCCTGCGGGAAGCCGGCCTCCAGGATGTCCACGCCGAGTTCTTCCAGCGCATGCGCCAGTTTCAGCTTGGCGTGCAGATCCATCGAGAAGCCGGGCGCCTGCTCGCCATCGCGCAGGGTGGTGTCGAAGATCAATACGCGATCGGGCGACACGTCTTCGCCGTCACTGCTGTCGTTCGTTGCTGCCGGTTGGTTATTCATCGCTGGCTCCGCGGGGCGGTGCCAAGGGCATGAAAAAACCCCGCATTCGTTTCCGGGTGCGGGGTTCTTCGGGAGTCATCAGGTTATCTTCTAACTACCTGGACACATGCCCTCAGCCCGCACCTCCGTTGGTAATAAGGAGTACGAGTACAAGGACAAGGATGAGCGCGCCGCGCAATCGCGGCGGACCAGCAACCATCGCGGGATGATTCATTCCGGTGATGCGGCGATGTGTGCTGCGCTGCGACATGTCGTTGACCGTACGGCACACCCTCTGGCTTGTCAACACTTACGTTTGTAATTGAGTGCACCGACAAACGAACGCTGGTGTATGGACGTCCAGAAGTCCGGACGTCCATCGGCGCGAGGCGCACTTTGCGGGCGATCATGGGCGAATCAACCATTCGTCGACGTACGGTTGGATCAGGCCTTGTGTGCAAGCAGCCAGTCGTGCAGCGCCGCGTCGGTGGCCGCCAACGGCAGCGCGGTTGCCGGGCGCTGGAGCATCGCCGCCAGCGCCGGCGGTACGTCCAGCGGATGGCCGAGCAACGGTTCCACCACGCTTTCGAACTTGGCGGCATGGGCCGTGGACACCACGGCCCAGCTGGCGTTGTCGCCCGCGGCGCGCAACTGGTCGAGCAGATGCATCGCCGTGGCCGTATGCGGGCAGAACACCTCGCCATGCTGGCGCGCATGCAGCGCGATGGTCTCGCGGATGGTGGCGTCATCCACGCAGTCGGCGCGCAGCAGGCGACGCAGCACCGACGGATCGGGGTAGGTCCAGCGCAGCCGCTCGAAATTGCTCGGTGCGCCCACGTCCATCGCATTGGCCAGCGTCGCCACCGCGTCGCGTGGCGTGTACTCGGCGCCGCCGAAATAATCCGCCAGCGTGGCGTTGGCGTTGCATGCCAGGCGTACTTCGCCAATCGGCAGACCCATCTCGCGCACCCACAGGCAGGCCAGTGCGTTTCCCAGGTTGCCGGTGGGCACGATGAAGTTCAGCGGCTCGCCGTGCGCATGCCACCAGCGCAGCGCGGTGTACGCGTAATAGCTCATCTGCGGCAGCAACCGGCCCAGGCTGATGCTGTTGGCTGACGACATCGGCACCTGCGCCTGCAACTCGGCGTCGTTCAAAGCCGCCTTGACCATCCGCTGGCAGTCGTCGAAACGCCCGTCGACCCTCAGCGCGGTGACGTTGTCGCCGAAGCTGCCCAACTGGTGCGCCTGTCGCGGCGAGACCTTGCCGTCGGGGTAGAGGATCACCACCCGCACGCCGGGCCGCTGGTGGAAGGCCGCGCCCACCGCGGCGCCGGTGTCGCCGGAGGTGGCCACCAGGATCGTCAACGGCTGGCCGCTCACCCGCGGCAAGCGCTGCAGGCATGCCGCCAGGAAGCGGGCGCCGAAATCCTTGAACGCCGAGGTGGGTCCGTGGAACAGCTCCAGCATCAGGCTCTGCGGATGTTGCGGCAGCGGGCGCAGTGGGGCGTCGAACACGAACGCCTCCGCGCAGATGGCGGCCAGCTCGTCGGCCAGCGGGTCGCCGGCAAAGAACGGCGCCAGCAGCGTGGCGGCGGTGTCGGCAATGCTGCCGCGCGGGTCGAACGTGGCCGGGTCGATCCTGGGCAGTACCTCGGGCACGTACAGGCCGCCATCGGGTGCCAGCCCCGCGGCGATCGCCTGGCTGATCTCCACCGAGGGACTGCGTGCGCGGGTGCTGGTGTAGAGCAGGGGTTCGATGCGGCTCATGGATTGCCCTCGATGGCGGAAATGACGGCGGCAGCCGGGCCGTTCACGGGCGACACCAGGGCGTCGCTGTCCAGCCCCGCTTCGGCGAAGGCGGCGTGCATTGCGGCCGCTGCGCTCTCGGCTTCGGCGCGCGATTCGTACCAGCCGAACACGCTGGGGCCGCCGCCGGAAATGCTGGCGCCCAGCGCGTTGTGGTCGAGCGCGGCCTGCTTCACCTTGGCGAAATTGGGTACCAGCGCGGCACGGCGCGGTTCGACCAGCACATCCTTCAGGCCTTCGCGCACCAGCGCGGCCTCGCCGCGATAGCAGCCGGTCAGCAGCAGGGCCAGATTCGTGCTTTGCGACACGAACTCGCCCAGCGCGTAATTGCCCGCCAGCGCGGCGCGTGCCTTGCGCGTTTCCAGCACATAGTGCGGATGCACCAGCGCGCAATGCCACGCTGCCGGCACCGGCACGCGCAACAGCCGCGTCCTGGTGGCCAGCACCAGGCCGCCCAGCAGCATCGGGCCAAGGTTGTCGCCATGCTGGCTGCCGCTGGCCAAGGCCTCGCCCTGCAGCGCGAACGGGTACAGCGCTTCGGGCGAAAGCGGTTGCGGCAACAAGGCATTGGCGGCCACCAGCGCGGCCACGCAGGAAGCGGCCGAACCGCCCATGCCCGAACCCAGCGCGATGCCCTTGTGCAGGGTCAGCTCGAGGCCATGGTCCAGCCCGAGCGCCTTGTGGAATGCCAGCAAGGCCACGCCGGCCGTGTTCTTCTGCGGATCGGTGGGGAGCGCGGTGACGCAACCGCGGATGTCGGCGATGCGTACTTCGGGCGATTCGATCCGGCGTACCTCGGCGCGATCGCCGGGGCCGGCCAGGCTGTGGCCCAGGATGTCGAAGCCGACGGCAACATTGCCGACGCTGGCATAGGCCACGGCGCAGGCCACGTCGCGTCCGGTTTCGTTGCGTGCGGGGGCGAGGACGGACGCGTTCATGCGCGCACCCCCAGCGACTCGGCAATGCGCAGCAGATCGGTGAACACGCCCGCGGCGGTGACCTCCGGGCCAGCGCCCGGTCCCTGCACGACCAAGGGATTGTCGCAATAACGGCGGGTGGTGAATTGCACGATGTTGTCGGTCAGGCGGGTGTGGGCGAAGGTGTGCGCCGCGGGCAGCACGACCAGTTTCACGCTGGCGTGGCCGTGGCGGTCGAGGCTGGCGACATGACGCAGCACGCCACCGCCGGCGCGGGCGGCAGCCAGCTGGCTGGCCATTGGCGCATCGAGTTCGGGCAGGCGCTGCATGAACGCCTCGGGCGACAAGGCCGCCAGTTCGGGCGGCACCAGGCTCTGCACGTCGACCTCTTCCAGCGACAGCGGCCAGCCCGCCTCACGGGCCAGGATCACCAGCTTGCGCGCCACGTCCATGCCGGACAGGTCGTTGCGCGGGTCCGGTTCGGTATAGCCCAGCGCGTGGGCTTCGCGAACCAGGGTGGAAAACGGATGGTTGCCGTCGTGGCGGTTGCACAGCCACGCCAGCGTGCCGGAGAACATGCCGTCGATGGCCAGCAATTCGTCGCCGGTATCGAGCAGGTCGCGCAAGGTCTGCACGATCGGCAGGCCGGCGCAGACGGTGGCTTCGTAGCGGAAACGCGCGCCGCCGTTGGCGCAGGCGGCGCGGATCGCATGCCAGCGCTGCAGCGGGCCACTGCCGGCCAGCTTGTTCGGGGTGACGACGTGGATGCCCGCCGCCAGCCAGTCGGCATAGCGTTCGGCCACGGCGTCGTTGGCGCTGCAGTCGATCAGCAAGGCGTGGCGGCCGTCATCGCCCGTGACATGGGCAGCGAACTCGTCGAGGTTGCCCGGGCGCCAGATCTGGGCGCGCTCGGCGCCGCTGCCCAGCCCGACGCGCAGTTCCGGGTCGTCGCAGTCGAGCCACATGCGTTTGCTGGCGGCCACGCCGCACAGTCGCAGATCAAGCCCGGCGTCGCGGGCCAGCCGCGGTTGGGCGGCGCGCAACTGCGCCAGCAGGGCACTGCCGACCCGACCGGGGCCGATCAGCCCGACAGCCAGTACGCGACGGCGCGCGGTCGAGCCGGGCGTGGTCGCGGTCAGCGGCAAGGGCTGCAGTTGATCGACGAGTGGTGGTGCGCAGGTGTTCACGATTGCCTCTCCGGAAGAGGCCCGTGCTCGCTGGCGGTGATCGGTGTGTGCCGGCCCGCATCATCGAGGGCGGGGCCGTTTGCGTCTGTAACTCTATGCGCGCACGGATACCCACCCGAAGCCAGTAATGGTAATCGGGGTAATCGTGGCGGTGATGATCACGGCGTCGAACGACGGCGGCACGGAGCCGCTTCCAGGCGGCGTGGGATGCATGTGTGCTGGCGTGGATGACGGCGACATGACGTCGACCATAAAGGCGTTGCTGCACTGCAGTCAACAGATTCATTTGTAACTTTATGCGGCGCGCACGGCGGCGCTTCCGGCGTGTTGCACACGTCGTGCGGATGGAATGCGGCGCCGCAACGAACGCCGGTCGCGCCGTACCGCGTCGCTCAGTGCGCCAGGTCGATGGCGTAGGTCGCGGTGCCGTCGCCGTTGTCGCGAAGCACGCTGATGTTCGTCAGTCCCGCCGCGCGCGCCACGGGCAGCTTGCCGCCGGGTGCGCTGAACACCACGGGGCCGCGCGTCCTGAGTGGCGCGAAACGCCAGGTCGCCAGTTCCAGCGAGGCGGCGCCGACGGTCCCGCGTTGTTCCAGCCACCTGGCCAGGATTTCGCGGTTGCCGTCCGCCACGCTGAGCACGATGGTGCTGCCATCCAGGCCGGGGAAATGCCCGCCGCCGTTGGCGCGGTAATTGTTGGTGACCACGATGAACGGCTGGGTCGGGCTTACCGGTTTGCCGTGGAAGCTCAGCGAAACGATGCGCTGGCCCGCCGGCTTCGACACGTCGATCAGGTAGTGGATGCCGCCCTGGATCTGGTCGAAGTTGTAGCCGGTGAAGCGGCTGTTGATCAGCGGTTGCTCGCCGGTCCTGGCCGGGTCGATCCGGTTGAAGCGCTGGGCGGATTGCTCCAGCCACGCCTTGAGCCCGGCGCCGTCGGTTTTCACCGCGGCCAGGGTGTTGGGATAGAAATACAGGTCGGCGGCGCTGCGCAGGGTCAGCGGGCCGGCGGGCACGTCGGTGTAATCATCGACGCCGCCGAAGCCGGTGCGGAAGGCGGCGGCGGCGGAAAGCACGGGGACTTTCGCCAGTTCGGGGTGCAGCCGCGGCAGTTGCCTGCGCACGTAATCGGCCTGCGCCGCATTGACCGGCGCCAGCGCGGTCAGGTTGCCCTCGTCGGCGAAATAGCTGCTCATGCGCAGCGTGCTTTCGCCGATCGGGGTGTCGATGTAGGCGATGGCGGCTTCATGCGCTTTCTGCACCAGCGGCGCGATGGCAGGATCGGCGGGCACGCAATCATCCTTTGCCTTGCAGATCGGCCGCACCTCGCTGTGGCTCTCGTCGCGATTGACCGCCCAGCGACCGTCCTTGCGCTCCAGCACCAGCTGGATCACGCCCAGGTCCTTGCCGAAGAAGCCGCCCATCACGGCAGGCACGCCGCGCACCAGGCCGCGTTTCGCATCGACGTCCTTCATGCCGGCATAGCGCGGCCCGGGGAATTCGGTATGCGAATGGCCGAGCAGCAATGCATCGATGCCGGGCACGCCGGCCAGGTACCAGCCGGCGTTTTCCATCTGCGGGGTGTACGGCGCCGTGTTGAGGCCGCCATGCAGGATCGCCACGATCAGGTCGGGATGCTGCGCCTGCAGCTGCGGCAGGTATTTCCGCGCCGCCTCGACCACGCCGCTGACGGTGACCTTGCCGGCCAGGTTCCGCTTGTCCCAGTCGATGATCGGCGGCGGGGTGAAGCCGATGATGCCCACTTTCAACGGCACGCGGAGTTTGCTGCCGTCGGCGGTGTAGGCGTCGATGGTTTTCGTTACCACCGTCCACGGCTGGAAGATCGGCTGCCCGTCGCGGGCGCTGAAGACGTTGGCCAGCACCAGCGGAAAGTGCGGGCCGGCGCAGCGGTCGGCGTGGCCGCCATCGACATTCATCGGCGTGCCGGTGACCTGCGACAGGAAGCCCAGTCCGTAGTTGAATTCATGGTTGCCGGCCGTGCCGCCGTCGTAGCCCACCGCGTCCATCGCCCGGTAGATCGCCAGCTCCTCGTCGCAGCGCACCGGCTTCACCAGCGCCTGGTAATCGGCCAGCACGGTGCCCTGGATGGTGTCGCCGCTGTCAAACAGGAAGGTGTTGGGGAATTCGTCGCGGGCGCGCCGGATCAGCGTGGCGGTACGCTCGTAGCCCAGCGAGTCGTCCGCCTTCAGCTTGTGATAGTCGTAGCTGAGCACGTTGGCGTGGACGTCGGTGGTCTCCAGGATCGCCACGCTGGCGCGCGCGCCGTCCGGCGCCGAAACCGGATGCGATGGCTGGCTGGCGCAGCCGGCCAGCAGCGCGGTGGCGAAAACAAGCGGGAGCAGCGCGCGGTTCGACATGGGGGAGGTCCGTGCGCCGTCCGGGCGCAAAGCGGCAGGATAGGCATGCGGCGGCGCCGGCGCCAATGCTGTCAGTCACGGTCGGCAGCATCACGCGATTTGTCATGTTCAACGATTATCATGCCGCGCTCGCGCCGTCCCGCGCGCCCACCGAGGATCGCCATGCACCATCGCCCAACCATCGCCGGCCATTTCGTCCTCGGCATCACGCTCTCGCTGCTGGGCGCCTGCGCCAGCGCGCCGTCGACGACGTCCGCACATGCCGCGATCGATGTACCGGCCATCCAGCGGCCGCAGGGCGAGACGCCGCAGTGGTGGTTCCGCAGCGGCGCGGCACAGGCCGCGCAGGCTTCCGCCCAGGCGCATGCCGATGGCCAGCGGGCGAAGAATGTCATCGTGTTCCTGGGCGACGGCATGAGCATCCCCACGATCGCGGCCGCGCACGTGATGGCCGGCCAGCGCAAGGGCGTCGATGGCGAAAGCTATCGCCTCAGTTTCGAGAAGCTTCCGTTCAGCGCATTGTCGCGCACGTATGAAACCGATCAGCAGACCCCTGACTCGGCCGGCACCATGACCGCGATCATGAGCGGCGTGAAGACGCGCGCCGGCTTCATCGGCGTGTCGCAGGTGCCGACCCGGCAGGACTGCGCCGCCAGTCGCGGGCAGGAGCTGGTGAGCACGCTGGAACTGGCGGCCGCGGCGGGCATGAGCACCGGCGCGGTCACCACGGCGCGAATCACGCACGCCACGCCCGCGGCCACGTACGGCCACCTGCCCGAACGCAACTGGGAAGTGGATGCGGCGATGCCGGCCGCGGCACGCGCCGAAGGCTGCAGGGATTTCGCGACGCAGTTGATCGACTTTCCCGCCGCCAGTGGACTCACCGTGGCGATGGGCGGCGGGCGGCGGAATTTCCTGCCCACCGGCGTGGCCGATCCGGAGTATCCGAAGAAGTCGGGCGCACGCATCGATGGCCGCAACCTCGTCGACGAATGGACGGCCAAACACCCCGACGGAAAGTACGTCTGGAACACCGCCCAGTTCGATGCGCTGGACCTGGCGCACACGCCGCGCCTGCTGGGCCTGTTCGAGCCGTCGCACATGCAGTACGAACACGACCGCTCGAAAGGGCCCGGCGGCGAGCCCAGCCTGGCGCAGATGACGCGCAGCGCGATCACCGTGCTCAAGCAGAACCCGAACGGCTTTTTCCTGATGGTCGAGGGCGGTCGCATCGACCATGCCCTGCATGCGGGCAACGCGTACCGCGCGCTGGATGAAACGATCAGCCTGGCCGACGCGGTGCAGGCCGCGCTGGACGCCACCGACCCGGCCAATACGCTGATCGTGGTGACCGCCGACCACAGCCACACGCTGACCTTCGCGGGCTACCCGCGCCGTGGCAACCCGATCCTGGGCAAGGTGCGCGGCACCACCGACAGCTACGACGAGGAAAGCACGGGGGCGCTGGCGCACGATGCGACCGGCTTGCCGTACACCACGCTGGGCTTCGCCAACGGCCCCGGCTACACCGGTGCCAGCGACGAGCAGCCCGAAGGGCCGAAACATTTCCCGCACCAGCCGAAACATTACACGGCGATCGGCAAGGGGCGGCCCGACCTCACTGACATCGACACCACCGATCCGGACTACCTGCAGGAGGCGGTGGTGCCGCTGGGCGGTGAAACGCATGGCGGCGAGGATGTGGCGATCTTCGCCAGCGGCCCCGGCGCGGCGGCGTTCCACGGCGAGCTGGAGCAGAACGCGATCTTCCACGTCATCGTGCAGCACGCACCGCGGATCCGCGCCGAGCTGTGCCGGCTGGGCAGTTGCAATGCCGACGGCGTGCCGGTGGATCGACCCACGCGGCAGGCCTGGCTGCGGCAGCTGGGCGCACCCGCCACCACCCGGTGACAACGCCGGCACCGGCGTTGCCGATCGCCGCGCAGGTGCGGGTGATCGCCCATCGCGGCGCCAGCGCGTGGCGGCCGGAACACACGCTGGCGTCGTACGCCAAGGCGATTGCCGACGGCGCCGATTTCATCGAACCCGATCTGGTGATGACGCGCGACGGCGTGCCGGTGGCGCGCCACGGCAACGAGATCGGCAGCACCACCGACGTGGCCGATCACCGCGCGTTCGCCAGCCGCCGCACGCGCAAGCGCATCGACGGCGACCTGGTCGAGGGCTGGTTCGTCGAGGATTTCACCCTGGCCGAGCTGAAACGGCTGCGTGCCCGCGAGCGGCTGCCACCGCTGCGCGGGTCGCGCTACGACGGCATGTTCGCGATTCCCACGCTGGAGGAAATCATCGACTTCCTTGCGGCCCAGGCGGACGTGCAGGGGCGAACCATCGGCCTCATGCCCGAGCTGAAACACGGCAGTTATTCGCGCGGGCTCGGCCTGCCGATGGAGGATCGCGTGCTGGACATCCTGGCCGCGCACCGCTACACGCGCCATGCGCCGGTGGAGCTGCAGTCCTTCGAGATCGGCAACCTGTTGTACCTGCGTCGTCAGCTGGGGCCGGAACGCGCCAACATCAGCCTGCTGCAATTGATCGATGACGATCATCCGCAACCGGCGGATGTGCTGGCCGCGCATGGCACGCTGACCTATGCGCAGATGCTCACGCCGGCCGGCCTGCACCGGATCGCCACGTATGCCGATGCGATCGCGCCGCCGACGCGCATGATCATTCCGCTCGGCGCCGATGGCCGGCTGGCGCATCCGACCACGCTGGTGCGCGACGCGCACGAAGCGGGGCTGCAGGTGCAGCCGTACACGTTTCGCCCGGAAAACATCTTCATTGCCGCCGATTTTCACGATGGCGGAGCGCCGGAGGCCTGCAACGAGGCCGGCTCCATCGCCGAGATCCGCGCCTATCTCGATACCGGTATCGATGGCTTCTTCACCGACGATCCCGCGTTGGGGCGCAAGGCGCTGGCGTTGCGCTGAAACCGCGTGAAATACGGCGAAAAAAGCCTTTGTTATGCTGACCCATTGTCGCAAGGGGAAAAGCTCTATGGGTTTTATCGCCAAACTGGTACGTCACAAATCAATCGAACACCTTCAGGCCGAGGCCGGGCAGCGCGGCGATTTCCGTCGCGTGCTGGGCTTGTGGCAGCTCACCGCGATCGGCGTGGGCGCCATCGTCGGCGTGGGCATTTTCGTTCTCGCCGGCCAGCAGGCCGCCGCCAATGCCGGCCCGGCGGTGGTGCTGAGTTTTCTCATCGCAGGCCTTGGCAGCGCCTGCGCCGCGCTGGCCTATGCCGAGTTTTCCGGCCTGATTCCGGTTACCGGCAGTGCCTATACCTACAGCTACGCGGTGCTGGGCGAGTTGTTCGCCTGGATCATCGGCTGGGACCTTTTGATCGAATACGCGCTGATCGTGGGCGTGGTGGCGATCGGCTGGTCCGGTTACGTGCAGGCGCTGATCGAGCAATTGTTCGGCGCGCACTTGCCGGTGTGGGCACAGGGCGCCTATGACCCGAAAAACCCCGACAGTGGCAAGGTGTTCAACGTGATCGCCGCGGGGATCACGCTGCTGATCGCCTGGATGCTGACGGTGAAGACCGAGTGGGGCGCGCGTGCCAATACGGTGATCGTCGCGATCAAGGTCATTGGCGTGGCGCTGGTGATCGGCGTGGGCGCGTTCTACGTCAACACCGCCAACTGGCACCCGTTCATTCCCGCCGCGATCACCAGCGAAGGGCTGACCCAGTACGGCTGGGGCGGCGTGCTGGCGGCGTCCAGCATCGTGTTCTTCGCAGTGTTCGGTTACGACACGCTGACCACGGCGGCGGAGGAGTCGACCAACCCGCAGCGTGACCTGCCGCGCGCGGTGTTGCTGTCGCTGGCGGTATCGATGGCGCTGTACGTGATGGTGTCGCTGGTGTTGACCGGCATGGTGCCGTACCAGCAGCTGGCAGGCCCGGCGCCGGTGGATGCGGCATTCAAGGCGCTGGGCCTGCACTGGGTACGCGGGATCATTTCGGTGGCGGCGGTGGCCGGCATCACCAGCGTGATGTTCGCCTTCATGCTGGGCGCGGCGCGCATCTGGTTTGCGCTGGCGCGCGACGGCCTGTTGCCGAAGTGGTTCGCCAGGGTGCATCCGAAGTACGGCACGCCGGCGCGGCCGACCATCATCCTGGGTGTGTTCACCGCGCTGGTGGCCGGCTCGCTGCCGATCGGCGAAGTGGCCGAGCTGGTGAACATCGGCACGCTGGCCGCGTTCATCATCATCTGCGGCTCGGTGCTGTTGTTGCGCGTGCGCAAGCCGGATCTTCCGCGCGGCTTCCGCACTCCCGCGCTGTGGCTGGTGGCCCCGGCCGGCATGCTGTTCTCGCTGTTCCTGATCATCGGCTGGCCGTGGTTCAGCGATGGCCGCTTCCACCTGCTGGGCGGCCTGCCGTGGATCACCATCGAGCGCTTCATCATCTGGATGGCGCTGGGCCTGGTCATCTATTTCGGCTTCGGCATTCGGCACAGCCGGCTGGAACGCGAGCCGTGATGTGACGAGGCGCCCGGCGGCCAGGTGCCGCCGGGCGTCGTCAATTGACCTGTTCGGCCGCGGGGTGCCGACTGCTGATGACCCGGTCGCGGCCCTCGCGCTTGGCTTCGCGCATCGCCTGGTCGGCACGGGCCAGCAGGGCTTCGATGCTTTCGTGCGGCAGGTGGCAGGCGGCCACGCCGACGCTGATGGTCAGCGGGCCGTCCGGCCGTTCGACCTGGCGTACGGTCTGGCGCAGCAGTTCGGCGCGCCTGCAAGCCTGGGCCAGGTCGAGGCCGGGCAGCAGCAGGGCAAACTCCTCGCCGCCGATGCGTGCCAGCAGATCCGTGCCGCGTGCCTGCCCGCGCAACACCCGGGACAGCGCCACCAGCGCGGCGTCGCCGGCGGCATGACCGTGGTTGTCATTGAGCAGCTTGAAGTGGTCGGCATCCAGATAGAGCAGGCAGGCCGGCCGCTGTTGCTGGTGAAGCTCGCGCAGCGTCCGTCGCGCCAGTTCAAGGAAGCGGTTGCGCAGCAGCAGTCCGGTGAGGTCGTCGGTATTGGCCCGCTCGCGCAGCTGCTGCTCCAGTTGAAACTGCGCAAACAGCGTGCGCGCCATGAACGCTCGCAGCACCGTCGACAGCATGATCGCGATGCACATGTAGACCAGGTACTGCACCACCTGCGTGTGGTCGATGTCGCCGATCAAAAGCATCGGCAGCGGGCCCAGCGCACATAGCGCCATGGCGCAGAGGAAATCCCAGCGGGCCAGCCAGATCACCGATGACGCCACCGGCAGCAGCAGCCCCGGCATCACGCCCGATCCGCCGTGGACGCTGCCGATGCTGTTGAGGTTGATGCCCCCTTCCAGCAACAGCACGCACAGCAGCGCGAGCAGGCTGAGGTGCCGTGGCTCGCTTGCGCGGCGGGCCGTCACGGCCACCAGCAGCAGTGGCAGCAGCGGTGCCAGTCGCAGCGGCAACGGCAGCGCCGAGCTGCGGATGAAGGTGCTGGCGATGGCCGCCACGGCATAGGCCAGCGTGGCCACCAGCATCAGCGCATGGATCATCGGGCCGCGCTGCCGTGCCAGATAGCGAACGTATTCGCGGCGCTGGTCGGCGTCGTCGGCATGTCGTCGGCTCTCGAACAAGGCGGCCATGGAGGTCTCGTGGGTGAAGGCGGCGCGGAAACGGGTCAACTCGCTAAGACACTGAGGGTGAGGCAGCAAGAACGGTGCCAAGGTCATGCCAGTGGATGGGGTCGTGACCTTCGGCATGGGTTAAGCGCAGGGGCGCCGGTCTAGGATCGGCGGGCCGTATCTCTGTCATGACAGTTTTGCCTGCCGCCAAGCACGCTCCAGGCGAGCCGAGTGGCACCGTTGCGCTGCGAGTCCGGCGCTGCCTGTCGGGCGCCCGACACGATCCCTTTCCCCGGAGAAGCTTTTGAAACTCACCTGCCTCACCTCAGCCCTCGCCGCCGCTGCCCTCGGGATCAGTTCCTTCGCGGCCTTCGCCGATGTGCCGCCGCCGCGCGACGTGCCGTTCGAGGGCACCGTGCAGATCAATGTGGATGCCACCGACGTGGCCCATCGCATCTTCCGCGTGCACGAGGTCATCCCGGCGCAGCCCGGTCCGCTGACCCTGCTGTACCCGCAGTGGCTGCCGGGCAACCATTCGCCGACCGGGCCGATCGACAAGCTGGCCGGGCTGGTAGTGACCGCCAACGGCAAGACGCTGCCGTGGAAGCGCGACACGCTGAACGTCTACGCGTTCCACGTCGATGTGCCGGCTGGCGCCAGCAGCGTGGAGGTGGCGTTCCAGTTCCTTTCGCCGCAGGAAAAAAACCAGGGCCGCGTGGTGATGACGCCGGAAATGCTGAACCTGCAGTGGAACGCGAGTTCGCTGTACCCGGCCGGCTACGCCACCAAGGGCATCACCGCGCAGACCAGCGTGAAATTCCCCGCCGGCTGGCAGTTCGGCAGTGCGCTGGAAGTGGCCTCGCGTGACGGCGACACCGTGCATTTCAAGCCGATCAGCTACGACAATCTGGTCGATTCACCGATCTACGCGGGCAAGTACTTCAAGCGCGTGGACCTGGACCCGGGCGCCAAGGTGCCGGTGCATCTCAACATCGTGGCCGATGCGCCGAAGTATCTGGAGATCACGCCGGAGCAGCTGAAAGTGCACCGCAACCTGGTGCAGCAGATGTACAAGCTGTACGGCGCGCGCCACTACAACCACTACGATTTCCTGTTCTCGCTGAGCGACAAGATGAGCGGCAACGGCCTGGAGCATCACCGTTCCAGCGAGAACGGCGTGGGCACCGGCTACTTCACCGAGTGGGACAAGAACGTGCTGGACCGCGACCTGCTGCCGCACGAATTCAACCACTCGTGGGACGGCAAATACCGCCGCGGCGCCGACCTCACCACGCCCAGCTTCAACGTGCCGATGGAGGATTCGCTGCTGTGGGTGTACGAAGGCCAGACCCAGTTCTGGGGCTTCGTGATGGCCGCGCGCTCGGGCCTGTGGAGCGAGGCGCAGACGCGCGACGCACTGGCCGAGGTGGCCGCGCGCTACGACCGCGGCCGCCCGGGCCTGGCCAGCTGGCGCAACCTGCAGGACACCACCAACGACCCGATCATCGCCCAGCGCGCACCGCTGCCGTACCGCAACTACCAAGCCAGCGAGGATTACTACTCCGGCGGCCAGATGATCTGGCTGGACGTGGACGCCAAGCTGCGCGACCTCAGCCGTGGCAAGCACTCCATCGACGATTTCGCCAAGGCCTTCTTCGGCATGAACGACGGCGACTGGGGCGTCAACACCTACGTGTTCGAGGATGTGGTCAAGACCCTCAACGACATCCAGCCGTATGACTGGAACAGCTACCTGCGCACGCGGCTGGACGGCCACGGCCCGCTGATCGGCGGCGTCGAGGGGCACGGCTGGAAGCTGGTCTACGACGACAAGCCATCCGACATGGTGAAGGCCATCGAGGCACGCCGGCATTCCGCCGATCTCACCTATTCGATCGGCTTGTCGATCGGCAAGAGCGGCGCCATCGGCGACGTGCTGTGGGACAGCCCCGCGTTCAAGGCCGGCATTTCCCCCGGCATGACCGTGGTGGCGGTCAACAACCATGAGTACGACGCCGATGCACTGAAGGACGCGATCACCGCCGCGGCGAAGGACAAGAGCCAGCCGGTGGAATTGCTGGTGAAGAACTTCGACGAGTACAAGACCGTGCGCATCGACTACCACGGCGGCCTGAAGTACCCGCACCTGGTGCGCGACGACAGCAAGCCGGACACGCTGGGCAAGCTGCTCAAGGCACGCTGAAGATTGTGCTTCGCTTCCCCCGCGTAGCGGGGGAAGCTGCCC
>NZ_AJXU01000032.1 GCF_000264315.1 Rhodanobacter fulvus Jip2 | reverse complement strand
TGCCCGGAGGGCTGAAGGGGGCGCTTTTCGCCTTTAAAAAAACAAGATCACGAGCGTCCCCCCATCCGCCTTCGGCACCTTCCCCCGCAAGCGGGGGAAGGAAAGTCTGGTGCTGGTGCTGGTGCTGGTGCCGCTCGTGCGTTTGCGCCGCTACACCGACAGCGTGCGTCCGCCATCCACGCGCAACACCTGGCCGGTCACGAACGGCGCATCGCGCAACAACCACAGCACCGCGCCGGCCACGTCTTCGGGCGTGCCGGCGCGCTGCATGGGCGTGCGTGCCAGCATGGCCTGTTGATCGTCATAAGGCTTGCCGTCGCTCGGCCACATGACGGCGCCGGGAGCCACGCCGTTGACGCGCACCAGTGGCGCCAGATCCAGTGCCAGCGAACGCGTCATCGCCGCCAGCGCGGCCTTGGCCATGCAATACAAGGGGTGGTTCGCCAGCGGCCGCTCGGCATAGATGTCCAGCAAATTCACGATGCCGCCTTGTGCCTCGCGCAGCGCGGGCACGGCCGCCTGGCTGAGGAAGAACGGCGCCTGCGCGTTGGAGGCGAACAGCTCGTTCCATTGCGTCGGCGTGGCCTCGCCCACGGGCGTGGGGTAGAACGCGGAAGCGTTGTTGACCAGCGCATCGAGCCGGCCGTAATGCGCCAGCAACGATTCGACCAGCGCGGGCAGCGCGGCGGTATCGGCGAGCTCGCCCTGCAGCAGCAAGGTGCTGCCCGCACGTTGCCGTTCCAGCGCGTCGGCCAGCGCGGTGGCCTCGGCGGCGGAGTGGCGGTAGTGCAGCGCCACGTCGTAGCCGGCCGCATGCAGCGTGTGCGCGATCACCGCACCCACGCGGCGGGCGGCGCCGGTGATCAGGACGACGGGACGTTCAGTGCGCGACTTCATGCATCGGTTCCACGACGATTCGACCCACAGCTTGCCGCAAAGCCCGGGCGGGCGTCATCCGCCGCGCCACGGCCAGGCTCATTCCGGCTCGGGTTTGCGTGGTTTCCGGCTGACCGTCCTGCGCGCCGCGCCGGCCGCCTTGCGCGCGGTGCCCGCCACCTTGCGTGCGGCGCCGGCGACGGACTTGCCCGCGCTGCTGCGCGACGACTTCACTTTCGGCCTGGCTGGCGCGGCGCCGTCGCCATCGTCGGCCTCACCTTCGATGGCAATCTCGCTCTCGAACATCTCGATCGCGGTTTGCGCCACTTGCCCGGTGTCGTAGTACGCATACGCGCCCACGCCCAGCGCGCCGATCACCGGCAGCCAGCGCGAGAGGCCCTTGTTCAACGTGCGCTGGGTGATCTTGACGCCCACCTGGCGCGCCACCCGCTGCGCCACGCTGTGCGACATGCGGCGGAATATGAGGCGGTCACCCATGCGCACCACCAGGTCGCGGAACGCCTGCGCCGCGGTATGCCGGAACAGGCACCACAACATCTGCTCGCGTCCCAGCGTGGCGTGCCGGCCGTAGGCGGCGGCGATGTCGCTGACCATCTGGCCCTGGATTTTCCAGATCGCCACCAGCTCCGGCAGCAAGGTCAGCCAGCCCAGCGGGCCGGGCGGCAAGGCCAGTGAACCGGCCGCCAGCGCCGCGCGCTGGGCCGCGCGCGTGGCGAGCTTGCGCGCCTCGCTGTCGGGGTCGGTGCTGTGGCCGATCCGGCTCGATGGCACCTGGCTGACGAAGTCCAGCACGGCCTGCGCGATGCGGCCGTGGTCGGTAGGCATGAGGGTGGCGGGTACGTTTTCGCTGCGACTTGGCATGCGGACTCCGTGGCGGCGTGCCGGTGGGCGCGCTGGTTCGCCAGTGTAGGCACGCGACGTGAAGCGCGGGTGGGGCAGCGTGCCCCTGTCCCACAGAAAGGCGGGGCACATGCCTTTCGGCACAGGCAGCGTTTGCCGCTTGATGGATATGTTATAACATAACAAAAAGACATCTCCGCCAGACTGGAATCCCCGATGAAGCCTTCCCTGCTCGCCGCGAGCCTCGCGCTCGCGCTGGCCGTGCCGTCCCCCTCCGTTCTTGCGGCCGATACGCCAGCGGCGACCGCGCTGCCCCAGGAGAGCCATGCGCAGAATCTCAGCGTCATCGACGTGTCGGCCGCGCTGGACCAGGCGCGCAACGCGCTGTCGCCCGACACCGGCAGCAGCCAGTACGTGATCGATCACAAGGCGATCGCGCAACTGCCGCTGGGCGCATCCACGCCGATGAACCAGGTGCTGCTGCAGGCGCCCGGCGTGGTGCAGGATTCGTACGGCGGCCTGCATGTGCGCGGTGACCACGCCAACCTGCAATACCGCATCAACGGCGTGATCATTCCCGAGTCGATTTCCGGCTTCGGCCAGACCCTGGATACGCGCACGATCCAGACCGTGAAGCTGCTCGACGGCGCATTGCCGGCGCAGTACGGCCTGCGCACGGCGGCGGTGGTCGACATCACCACCCGCAGCGGCCATGAGCTGGGCAACGGCGGCAGCGTGGGCATCACCGGCGGCTCGTTCGGCACGCTCAATCCGAACGCGTCGATCTGGGGCAATGCCGATCGCTGGAGCTGGTTTTTCACCGGCAACACCATGGAGAACGACGCCGGCATCGAAAACCCCACCGCCAGCCGCAAGCCCATCCACGACCACACCAACCAGGCCCGCGGCTTTGGCGACATCAGCTACCTGATCAACGACAGCACCCGCCTCAGCTTCCTGTTCGGTGTCAGTAACAACCGCTTCGAGATCCCCAACAACCCGAACCAGCAACCGGCGTTCGGCTACCTCGACACCGTGGATTTCGATTCGGCCGCGTTGAACGAGCGCCAGCGCGAAAACACCCGTTTCGGCGTGCTGGCCCTGCAGGGCAAGATGGGCGCGACCAACTACCAGGTGTCGCTGGGCCAGCGCTACACCAGCGTGGTCTACAGCCCGGACCGGATCGGCGAACTGATGTTCAACGGCATCGCCTCCGACGTCGGCCGCAGCAATCGCGCCAGCACCTTGCAGGCGGATTTCGCGATGCCGATGGGCAGCAGCCACACCTTGCGCTATGGCCTCTACGGCAGCTTCGAGCGCGCCGCCAGCGGCAACGACGCGTGGGTGTTTCCCGCCGATGCCGACGGCAACCAGGCCAGCACCACGCCGCTCAACATCCTCGACAACAGTCGTCTGATCGCCCGGACCTGGTCCGCCTACGTGCAGGACGAATGGAATATCGGTGAGGACTGGACGCTGAACTACGGCCTGCGCGGCGACCAGTACCAGCTGACCCGCACCGAGAGCCAGCTGAGCCCGCGCCTGGGACTGGTGTGGCAGGCCAGCGACAGCACCGTGGTGCACGCCGGCTACTCGCGCTATTTCACGCCGCCGGCCACCGAGATGATCGCCAGCAGCAACATCGCGAAGTTCGACGGCACCACCAATGCGGTGGCCGACACCGGCAACAACATCCCGCTGGCCGAGCGCTCGGACTATTTCGATGCCGGCATCCAGCAAAGCATCGGCACGGCCTGGACCATCGGCGTGGACGCCTACTACCGCAAGGTGCAGCGCTTGCAGGATGAGGGCCAGTTCGGCTCGGCATTGGTCTATTCCACCTTCAATTACGCCGCCGGCCGGGTGAAGGGTGTGGAATTCACCGTCAATTACGCGCAGGGGCCGCTGTCGGCGTACTTCAATGCCTCGCTGGGCAAGGCCATCGGCAAGCGCATCATCACCAGCCAGTACAACTTCGATCCGGCTGACCTGACCTATGTCGACAACCACTGGATCCAGCTCGATCACGACCAGAAACTGACCTCATCCGGCGGCATCCACTACGCATGGGACGACCAAACCAGGGTTGGCGCCGACTACCTGTTCGGCAGCGGCCTGCGCAAGGACGGCGACGTGCCGAACGGTGCCTCGTTGCCGGCGTATTTCCAGCTGAACCTCAACGTCGCGCATGACTTCATGCTGGGCGACAACGGCAAGCTGCACACGCAACTGGCGCTGCTCAACGCGCTCGACCGCAGTTACGCGCTGCGCGACGGCAGTGGCATCGGTGTCGGCGCCCCGCAGTTCGCCCCGCGCCGCGGCGTTTATCTCAGTGTGCAGAAGGATTTCTGAGGGAATCGGGAATCGGGAA
>NZ_AJXU01000031.1 GCF_000264315.1 Rhodanobacter fulvus Jip2 | reverse complement strand
GAATCGGGAATCGGGAATCGCAAGGGCAAGGGCAAGGGCAAGGGCACGGGCACGGGCACGGGCGTCACGCACAGGCTGCGCTTGTGCCGGGCTGGCCGTCACGATGCATCGGCTATCCTTGCGCCTTTGCCGAACCGGCCCGCCCGCATGCCCTCCCGACTCCCCGAACCCAGCGCCGACGAGCGCGCGCACTCCGACGATCTGCTGCAGCTGCTGCGCGGGATGATCGCCTCGCACGGGCCGCTGCCGTTCTCGCAATACATGGAGCGCTGCCTGTACGCGCCGGGGCTGGGCTATTACAGCGCCGGCCGCACCAAGTTCGGCGCCGCCGGTGACTTCGTCACCGCGCCCGAACTGGGGTCGCTGTTTGCGCGTTGCGTGGTCCACGCGCTGCAGCCCACGCTGGTTTCGCTGGGCGAGGAGGCGGATTTCCTGGAGTTGGGCGGCGGCAGCGGCGCGTTTGCCGAAGCGGCCCTGCTGGCGTTCGCGGACAGCGGCACGCTGCCGCGGCACTACCTGATCCTGGAGCCCAGCGCGGACCTGCGCCAGCGCCAGCGCGAACGCTTGGCTGCCAGCCTGCCGGCGGAGCTCAATGCCCGCGTGCGCTGGCTGGATCGTCCGCCCGAGCAGGACTGGCGTGGCGTGCTGTTCGCCAACGAGGTGATCGACGCGCTGCCGGCCACCCGTTTCACGTTGCGCGACGGTGAGGTGTACGAGGAATACGTGGCGCTCGATGGCGAAGGCCGTCTGCTGCGTGTCGATCGGCCCGCAGATGCGCTGGTGAGCGGCGCCGTGCGCCATGTCGAGCGCGATATCGGCAGCGAGTTCGCCGCCGGCTACCGGTCGGAGATCCTGCCGCAGCTGCCGTACTGGATCCAGGCCGTCGCCGGTTCGCTGGTGGCCGGGCTGATGCTGTTCATCGACTACGGCTACGTGCGCCGCGAGTTCTACTTGCCCGAGCGCGACGACGGCACGCTGATGGCGCACTACCGCCACCACGCGCACAACGATCCGCTATACCTGCCGGGCCTGAACGACCTCACCGCCTCGGTCGATTTCACCGCGCTGGCCGAGGCCGGCAACAGCGCCGGTTTTGCCGTGGCCGCCTATCTGCCGCAGGCGCAGTTCCTGATCGGCGCCGGCCTGCAGGCCATCTTCGAGCGCGAACAGGCGCAGGCGGTGGACGAACACGCGCGCTACCGACTGGCGCAGCAGGTGAAGACCTTGATGCTGCCCGACCAGATGGGCGAGCGCTTCCAGGCGATGCTGCTGGCGCGCGGGCTCGACGTGCTGGCCTTGCCTGCCGAGCTGATGGCGTCCGACCAGGGTGGGCGGCTTTGATCGATGCGATGGACGTCCAGACGTCCGCACGGTTGCGCTGGCATCGGGCCTGGGTGGCGCTGGGCGGCGCGATCATGCTGTTCGTGATGTGGATGGCGCTCACGCCGGACCCGAGCATTGCCTTGACGTTCACTTACGGCGACAAGCTGCTGCATGCCAGTACGTTCTGCGGCCTGATGGGCTGGTGGGGCAATGTCTACCGCGGTCGCCGCGCCTGGGTGGGGATCGCGCTGGGCTGCCTCGCGTTCGGTGTGTTCATCGAATTCGCGCAGTGGCTGGATCCGCCGCGCGATGCCAGCACCTGGGATGTGCTGGCGGACGGTATCGGCATTCTCGTGGCGCTGTTGCTGCTGCGCACGCCACTGGCCCGCGTGCTGGCGGGCATCGAGGCAAGGTTCGTGCGCGTCGGTTGATCCGGTCGCCGCGACCGTGGCCGGTGCGGCCGCCGGTTTCAGGGCGCCAGCGTGCAGTCCGTGCGCAGCTTCAGCGGCGTGGCGATATCGCGCCAGTCGAAAGCGGCCACCGCGTGGTCGTTGTGCGCCACGTAGAAAGCGCCGGCCGGGAAACGCGCCGTCGCCCGCTGGTCCAGCCACACGCCATCGGTGTTGCTGGCTTCGGCGGGGCGCAGCGCGCCGAGGTAATCGAAACTGACGCGGTCGAATACCAGGTAGCGCTGGTCGGTGACGGACTGGTCCGAGCCGATCCAGTAACCGCTGCCGTCGGTGCAGGCGTACAGCGCGATGCCTTCGGCCTGATGGCGGTAGATGCCGTTGCCGACGTCGCGGCCGCGGTAGTTGCCCTTGAGGTCGAACAGCTTCAGGCGTGAGCCGGCGGCTTCGTATTCCTCGGCGACCAGCAGGTTGTCGTGGACCGGATCGCCCCAGATGGATTCAACGACATGCAGGCGGCCGGCGCCATCCGCCTCGCCGAACGCACCGATTTGCTGCGCGTCCAGCGATTTGCCCGCACCGACACGGAAGCGCAGCACGCGCTTGTGCGCATCGGCTTCGCTGGTGTCCTCGGCCATCCAGTCGTCGGTGACGTCCACGTCGTAGCCGCCGTCGACGGCGCGGATCCACAGGCCATAGGGTTTCTTCAGCACGTCCGCGCCGAAACTGCCCAGCGGTTTGCCATCGGGCAGGGCGAACACCTGCACGCGGTGGTTGTCGCGCTCGACCACGAACAGGCGGTCGTCGATCACCGCGATGCCGTTCGGCCGGCTCAACTGGCCCGCGCCGCTGCCCGGGCTGCCGATGCTGCCGATTGGCTTGCCGGTTTCGGCGTCGTAAACGCGCACGGCGTCGGTGTGCTTGGCGGTGGCGTACAGGCGCGCGCTGCCGTCCGGCGCATGCCAGGTGGCCACGGAGTCGATGTTGTCCGCTTCGGCCGAGGCGGTAATGAAGGCCTCCTTGACGACGGGGCTGGCGGCGGCCGCGGCACTGGCTGTGGCGGTGCTGGCGGGCGCGGGCGCCGGCGTGGCGTTGTGGTCCGCACCGCAGGCGCCCAGGGCGAGCAGGGCCGACAGCAGCGGCAGGGATTTGAGCAGCGGTTGATGGGTCATCAGAAACTGGCCTCCACGCCAAGGTTGTACACGCGACCGTATTTTTCGTATTGCAGCAAGCCACCGGAGCCGTAGCGCGCCGCGTACGGGCGGTCGGTCAGGTTGACCACCTCGGCATAGGCGCGCCAGCCCTTGGCGATGCGCCACTTGGCCGACAGATCGACCTGCAGGTGGCCTTGTTCGTAGATGTCCTGGGCGGGGTCGGCCGGATCGTCCATGGCGATCAGGCGCTTGCCCAGCCAGGCGTTGGACAGGCGCAGGGTCAGCGGCCCGCGTTCGTAGCCCAGCACCAGGTTGGCCAGCAGTTTCGATTGGTTCGGCAGCGGGATGCTGCCTTCGCGCAGGCCCAGCGTGGCCTTGCTGTGCGACAGCGTGGCGTTGGTGTTGAGCAGGAAACCGTTCTCGAATTTCCGCGTCCACGAGAGCTCGAGGCCGTAGAGTTTCGCGCTGTCGCCGTTGACCACCGTCTCGGCCTTGTCGTAGTCGGCGTAGGCGCCCCGCCCGGCGAGGTCCACGTTCACCACGTAGTTGCGGATGTGCTTGTAGAACACGCCCGCGGTCAGCGCGCCCAGGCCGCTGGGGTAGTACTCCCAGGCCAGGTCGATGTTGTCGGAGCGGTACGGATCGAGCAGTGGGTTGCCGGTGGAGATCTCGCGGTGTTCGACGTTGCCGTCGTCGTCGCGCTCGACGCTGAGTTCGCTGCCCGGCGAGAGGTCGCCGAAATTGGCGCGCGCCACGCTGCGGGTCACCGCCGCGCGCAGCAGTGACTGCGGGCTGAGGTCGTAGCGCAGGTTCAACTGCGGAAGCACGTCGGTGTAGCGCTTGCGCGCGGAGACCGGCAGGAACTGCACCTCGTCGGAGACGTCGTCGGCCAGGATGCGCACGCCGTGCGCGGTGAAGTCGGTGCGCTCGACGCGGGCGCCGCCGACCCAGTGCCAGTTGCCGGTTTCATAACCGCCCATCAGGTAGCCGGCGTCGATGTTCTCGCGCATGTCGAAATCACCGCCGCGGGAATCGGCTTCGGTGTCTTCCTGGTTGAGCACCGAACCGGGCAGGCCCGCGCCGACATAGTCGCGAACGGGGCCGGCGGCGATGCCGGGGCCGAAGTCGCCGAAGCCCCAGTCGACGCCCGGGCGCACAAAGCCGGTCAGCGGCAGGTCGTCGTCGCCGTCGTATTCCCAGGTGTAGGTATCCGGGTTGGTGTCCTTGCTGCGACGACGCAGCTTGCCGCCGAACTTGATGAAGGCGCTGCCGCTGGACAGGTCGAGCTCGCGGCGCAGGTCGAGCCGGGCCGAGCGTTCGACGTCGGTGGTCTGGCTGTCGTCGATGGTCAGCTTGTCGAACGTATAGGTGTCCGGGTCGGCAAAGGTGTCCGCATCCAGCGGATAAGCGGTGGGCCGCGTGCCCAGCGGGTTGCGGATGCCGATGTCCTGCTTGCCCTGGAATTCGGCCTCGATGTGACCCTTTTCGGCCTCGTCGGCCTTGGACCAGGCCAGTTCGTAGTCGATCGTCCACGGGTCGATCATGGTCTGGCCGCCCAGCGCATACGACTGGATGCGCTGCGTTTCCACGCGCAGCTTCACCTGCTTGTCGATGCGGCCCCCGCTGAACGTGCCGCCTTCCGCATCGAGCGTGGCCACGTCGCCCTTGTCGAAACGATATTGGCTCTGCTGGCGATCCTCGTTGTCGCGGAAATCGCTGAACAAGGTGTGCAGGTACACGCTGGTGCTGTCGCTGACGATCCAGTCGATGTTGGCGGTGGCCGCCTTGCGGTCGCGCTCCACTTCGTAGCGGCGCTGGCTGAGCCGTTCCGGGATGCGGTACTCGCTGCCATCGGGGGCTTCGCGCCGCACGAAGCCGTCCTTGGTTTCCTCGCCATCGGTGCCGAGGTAGCGCTTCTGCCAGGAGCCGCCGATGGCGAGGCCGAGGTTGTTGTCGCCGCCGGCATCGAAGGTGTCGGAGAAGCTGAAGCCGCCCTTGGGGCTCCAGCGCGAGCGCGACGTGTTGTAGCCGCCTTCGAGCTTGCCGCTGCCGTGCATGCCGTTGCCGTTGCCGCGGTCGAACGCGGACAGCGTCTTGACGTTGATCGAGGCGCCGATGCCGTCGCCATCCATGTCTGGCGTCAGCGTCTTGTTGACCTCGATGCCGGAGATCAGCTCGGACGGGATCACGTCCAGCGCCACCTGGCGCGCGTCCTTCTCGGCCGACGGCACGCGCACGCCGCCGATGCTGACCGCATTGAGGTTGGGGTCGATGCCGCGCACCACGATGAAGCGGCCTTCGCCCTGGTCGCGCGCGATCGACACGCCGGGCAGGCGCTGCACCGCTTCGGTGACGTTCTGGTCGGGGAACTGGCCGATGCCATCGGCCGACACCACGTTGCGGAAGTTGTCCGCGTTGCGCTGCTGGTTGATCGCCGACGCCTGGCCGGCGGCGTAGCCGATCACCAGCACGTTATCCATCGTCCGCACGTCGGCGCCGATCGGGATGGTGATGTTGGCCGGCTCGGTGCCGACGGTGACCGTGCGGCGCACTTCCGGCGCACCGACATAGTCGACCGCCAGCGTGTACGTGCCTGGTGCCAGCGCGTCCAGATGAAAGCGGCCGTCGGCGTCGGTGGCGATGCTGCGGCCCAGCTCGACCACGCGCACGCGGGCGCCCTGGAAGCCGTGGCTGCCGGTGCTGTCGGTGACGCGGCCGTTCAGTTCAGGCGCGGGATCGGCCAATGCGAGCGAGGGCGCAAGCGCCACGCCCAGCGAAAGCCACAGCGACGCACGCCGCAGGCGTCCGATGATGGATGAAGACATGGATGGCGTTCCCCTGAGGCGCGAATGACATCCGCGCAGCTTGGGGAGGCGGCGTTACGTATCGCGGACACGGGCGTGACAACGCTGTCTCACGCGCGTCATGCCGCGGACATGCCCGCCCGCCGGTGAGGCGTTTACGGCGCGCTTGTACTGCTGGCCGTTGCGGGGGCCACCGGAGCCGGCGGCGGCAACGGTTGCACCGGCGTGGCATCGTCCGGCCGGCGCACCAGCTTGCCGCGCTTGAACAGGTCGCTGGCGACCTGGTAGTAGGCGATCGTCTGGGCGATCTGCTCCTCGTTCTGCGGCGTGATCGCGGTGCCGTCGCCGGTGATGTAGTCCGGCTTCATCTGCTCCAGCTTGCGGCCGGGTTCCAGCACGGTGAGCACATCGTTGTGCAGATAGCCCAGCTTTTCGTAGGTGGCCGGGAACGCGCGCTCGCGGCCGGGTTCCAGCTGGAACACGTCGTAGCCGAAGAAGCGCGAGCGGTAGCTGAAGTCGAGCAGGCCCAGCAGCGTGGGCGCGATGTCGATCTGGCTGGTCAGCCGCTCGACCCGCTGCGGCTTGATGTGTGCCGGCGCGTAGATCCACAGCGGGATGTGGTAGCGGTTGATCGGCACGCTGGTCTTGCCCGCGCTGGAGGCGCAGTGGTCGGCGGTGATCACGAACACGGTATCGGCGAAATAGGGTTTTTCGCGGGCGCGCCGGATGAAGTCGCCGATCGACCAGTCGGTGTACGCCACCGCGCCGGCGCGGGTGTGCTCGGCCTGCTTCACCCGGCCTTCCGGAAAGGTGTACGGCCGGTGGTTGGAGGTGGTCATGATGTGCAGGAAGAAGGGCTTTCCCGCCGCGTGGATCTGGTCCATCTGGCCCAGCGCCAGCGTGTACAGATCCTCGTCCGCCACGCCCCACACGTTCTCGCTGTGGATCGTGGCGCTTTTCGGGATGTCGCGACGGTCGACCGTGCGGTAGCCGTTGCTGCCGAAGAACTGGTTCATGTTGTCGAATTCACCGTAGCCGCCGTAGACGAAGTCCGACTGGTAGCCGCGGTCGTTGAAGATGTCCGCCAGCGAGAACAGGTTTTCGTTGTTCTTCTCCTTCAGCAGCGAGTCGCCGGGCGTGGGCGGCACCGACAGCGACAACGCTTCCAGCCCGCGCACGGTGCGCGTGCCGTTGGCGTAGAGGTTGTCGAAGAACAGGCTCTGGTCGACCAGCGCATCGAGGTACGGCGTGATGCCTTCCTTGTTGCCGAACGTGCCCAGGTAATCGCCGGACAGGCTTTCCACGCTGATCAGCACCACGTTGAGGTGCTGCTCCGGCCCGGCATGGCGGATCGCGCGGGTGAGGTCGCGCGGATCGTCGCTGACGTAGGTGGCGTTGGGCGTCTTCAGCATCGCGCGCACGCGGCGGAATGCCTCGTCCTCCGGCAGGGTGCGGTAGAACTTCGCGTAGTCGAGATGGCTGCTGCGGAACGCGTTGAAGAACTGGTAGATGCCGTTGCCGGCCAGTTCGTTGACGTAGTTGTCGCCGGTGCGGTCCTTCATGCCGCCGTTCACCGCGGCGACCGAGATGATGGTCAGCACCAGCCACAACAGCGCCACCTTGCCGCGCTGCCAGAAGCGGCTGCCGTCATCGCGCGCACGCAGGCCGCGCCGGCTGATCGCAAACAGCACCAGCGCGCCGACCACCAGCAGGGCCAGCCAGCGGCCGATCGGGTACGACTCGCGGATATTGCCGATCACCTCGGTGGTGTAGACCAGATAGTCCACCGCGATGAAATTGAAGCGCACGCTGAACTCGTTCCAGAACACCAGCTCGGATGCCGCCACGAACAGCAGCCCGTAAAGCAGCAGCAGGGCGAAGCCGTACAGCACCCACTGGCCGGCGCGCGAGGTATAGGTGAACGCGGTCAGTGGCAGCACGAACAGGAACGGCAGGATCGCCGGCCAGGTGGTCCTCAAGCTGGCGTGGTACATCCGGTGCAGCAGCACGAGGCAGAGGGCGCAGGTCAGCGCCAGCGCGGCGGCGCACAGCAGCCAGCGCCACAGCCCGCGCATGCGCCCGGTCCGCGTCGGCACCAGCCACAGGAACAGCACCATCGGCCAGGCCACGTAGATGAAGGTGATCAGGTCGTAGCCCAGCCCAACGCCGAAGGCGTACAGCAGGTTGCCCGGCGTGTGCGGCACTTCCGCGCCGGACATCACCAGCAACACCACCCGGGTGACGAACGCGATCGCCAGGAAGACGATGCCCAGCCACAGCAGCGGGCGGAAGCGCTGGCGCAACGTTGAAGAGGGCGGGTAGGTGCGCGACACGGGCAGCTCCAGCAAGCGTGGGGTCGATCGGCGGCCCGGGTGGGCGCTCAGCGTGGCGGCTTTATAGCGCGATCAGCTTGCTGGAAGCTTAGTTTTCACTGTGGCGATGGCATCGATGCGCGCCCGCTCCATCGCCGCGCCGATCGCCGGCCCGGCCAGGCCTTGCGCCACGAAGGTGGAAGCATTGACGGCGGCGGCCGCGGCGCAGGCTTCGCGCAGGTAATCCGCCTGCGGGTAGGCGTCGCCCTCGTGGCCAAGGCGGCCACGCTTGTCCGCCATGCAGGCGGCCAGGAAAACGTCCAGCCGGGCCGGGCGCCGCAACGCATCCAGCGAGGCCAGCAGTTTGGCCACGGTGGCCGGTTTCAGCTCGAACGCGCGATGCGCGTTGAGATGCTCGCGGCATACCGCCTCGGCCAGCGCCGCATGTTCGGTGGGCACTTTCAGCCGCGCCGCCAGCTGGCGCAGCGGGGCCACCCCGCGGTGTTCGTGGCCGATATGGCGTGGCAGCGCATCGGCCGGCGTCAGCGCCTTGCCCAGGTCGTGGGTGAGCGCGCAGAAGCCGACCAGATCGTTGCGCGGTGCCAGCTTCGCGGCGGCATCCAGCACCATTTCCACGTGCACGCCGGTATCGATCTCCGGATGGAACTCGGCGCGCTGCGGCACGCCGTACAGCGCATCCACTTCGGGAAACAGCACGCGCAGAGCACCGGCTTCGCGCAACACGCGCAGGAAGGCCGAAGGCTGCGGCTCGGTCAGCGCCTTGCGCGTTTCCGCCCAGACACGTTCGGGCACCAGGTGATCGACCTCGCCATCGCGCACCATCTGCTGCATCAGCGCCATGGTTTCGGCGGCCACCGTAAAACCCAGCGGCGCGAAGCGGGCGGCGAAACGGGCCACGCGCAACACCCGCACCGGGTCTTCCACGAAGGCGGGCGACACGTGGCGCAGCACCCGCGCCTCGATGTCGCGCACGCCGTGGAACGGATCGGTCAGCGCGCCGTGTTCATCGCGGGCGATCGCGTTGATGGTGAGGTCGCGGCGCGCCAGATCCTGCTCCAGCGTCACCGTGGCATCGGCCTGGAACACGAAGCCGTGGTAGCCGCGGCCGGTCTTGCGTTCGGTACGCGCCAGCGCGTATTCCTCGCCCGTGTCCGGATGCAGGAACACGGGAAAATCCTTGCCCACCGGCCGGTAACCCAGCGCCAGCAGGTCGTCCGGCATGGCGCCGACCACCACGTGGTCGTGGTCCACCACCGGGCGGTCCAGCAAGGCATCGCGGACGGCGCCGCCAACGAGATAGATACGCATGCCGCGATCTTGCCACGCGCCGGGCATGCGCACCGTCATGACGGTCAGCGGGCAGCGTAGATGAAGCCGTCGTCGCTGCCGAAATACACGCTGCTCTCGTGCACCGCGGGCGACGAGTAGATCGTGCCTTCGGTGGAGACGTAGCCCAGCAGCTTGCCGGTGGGCCGGTCCAGCGCCACCAGCTCCCCATCGCACAAGCCCACGTACACGGCCTTGCCCACTACCACCGGCGAGGAGAACACGCGCCCGCGGGCATCGAACGACCATTGCTGCTTGCCGCTGGCCGCGTCGATCGCCAGCACGGTATGCGCGTCGGAGGTGCCCACGTAGACCATGCCGTCGGCCACCGCGGGGCTGGAAATCACCCAGGAACCCTTGTTGTCGAACGCCCAGCGTTTGGCGCCGGTGTGGGCATCGAGTGCATAGAGAAAGCCGTCGCGACTGCCGAAATACACCGTGTCGCCGGCCACGGCGGGTGACGATTGCACCTCGCCCAGCGGGAACTGCGCGTTGCCCGCGGTCTTGAAGGTCCAGCGCGGTTTGCCGCTGCGGGCGTCCAGCGCGTAGAGCCTGCCATCCATGCTGCCGGCGTAGACCACGCCATTGGCCAGCGCCGGCGTGGCGCGCACGCGGGCCTGGGTCTGGAACGACCACAGCGGCTTGCCGTCCGCCGCGGCGAGTGCGTACACGCGGCCATCGGCGCTGCCCACGTAGACCACGCCATCGGCGACGATGGGCGAGGATTGATAAAGATCCCAGCCCATGTACGGCGGCGGCAGCGGCTTGCCGGTGCGGAAAGTCCAGCGCGGCTTTCCACTGGCGGCGTCGATGCCGTAGACCGTGCCGTCGCCCGCGGCAACGTATACCGAGGTGGCGTCGGTGGCCGGCGACGAGGCGAGTTCGCCGTCGGTTTGGAGCGCCCACTTCGCCTTGCCATCGCCCGCGCCCAGCGCATACAGGTTGCCGTCGTGGCTGCCGACGTAGACGGTGTCGTGTGCCACCGCCGGGCTGGAGCGGTTCAGTCGACCGGTTTGGAATCGCCACGTCGGCGCGATGAGGCCGGGCGCGTCGGCGTTCAGCAGTGCATCGCGCCAGCCGCTGGTGGCGCACACCCCGCTGCGCTCGGGAACACAGCCGAACATGCCCGCCCGCGCCGCCGGCGCGCACAGCACGCCGCCCCACGCCACGACCATGAACATCACCGTTCGCATCCAGCCACTCGACGACATTCGCAACTCCCCTTCAGGTGATCCCCGACAGAAGGCCTGCCGGGGAAAAAGCGCACGCCATGCGTGCAGCGGTATCGTCAGCGTCGCAGCGAACGTGCCGCGGACAGGCGCCGCTGGCGCGCGGGCTCCTGCAACAGCCGTGGCAGCCAGGGGGCGAACGCCTGTGGCGTGATGCCCAGCATCGCATAGCCGTCGGTCTTGCCCACCGAATCGGTGCGCAGCGAGCGGAAGTTGTCCAGCGAGAAGGGCTTGCCCGGCAGCAGTTCGGCCAGTTGCGCCTGCAGCCGGCCGAGGCTGTCGGGCAGCGCGAGGATAGGCGTGCGGCGCCCGCTGGCGTCACGGATCAGTCGCACGATCTCGCCCAGCGAAAACACATCCGGGCCGTAAAGCTCGAAGCAGCGCTGGCGACCGAGCGCCGGGTTGTCGACGCAGCGGGCGATCGCAGTGGCCACATCGCCCACCCAGGTCGGCGCCAGCCGCGACTTGGCACGCGCCAGCGGCAGCGCCGGCAATTGGCGCAGCAGCCCGGCAAAACGGCTGACCAGCCCGTCGCCCTCGCCGAACATCACGCTGGGCTGGTACAGCGTCCAGTCCAGGCCGGACTGGCGCACGCGCGCCTCCATCTGGCCGCGCGACTTCAGGTAGTTGGACAGGCCCTGGCCGGCCTTCAGTGCGCTCATCTGGTGCAGCCGGGTCACGCCGTTGGCGCGGCAGGCCTCGATCACCTTCTCGACCAGTTCCACGTGCACGTGCTCGAAGCTGTGGATGCCGCGCGGGTTGAGGATGCCAACCAGGTTGATCACGGCATCGGCCCCGGCCAGTTCGCGCTGCAGGACAGCCGGATCGTGCGCGTCGGCGCTGCGTACCTGCACCCCGGGCAGCACGCCGAGCTCGCGATGTTGCTCGCGGTTGCGGCTCAGCACCACGACGCGATGGCCGTCGGCGGCCAGTCGCGGCACCAGGTGACGGCCGACGAAACCGGTGCCGCCGAGCACGACGAGTTGTTGGGCGGGCATGCTCAACGCCCGTCGGCCGCGCTGACGACCGACGTTGCCGCCGCCGGGGCCGCGCTGGACGGGCAGCTGACGGCCTTGCGTGCGGCGTTCGCCGCGGCTGTCGCATACGGTTGGCCGATGGTGCTGAGGCGGGTCGTCAGCGGAATCACGGTGCCGTTGAGGCGCCAGTCGTAGATCACGCTGAACGCCATCACGCGGGCCACGTATTCGCGGGTTTCCTTGAACGGCATGCTGGCGATGAAGACGTCCGGCGCCAGCGTGCCGCGCGCCGCCAGCCACTGGTCGACGCGGTTGGGGCCGGCGTTGTATCCGGCGCTGGCCAGCCATGGCGAGCCGTCGAAGCGCGAGGCCATGTGGGCGAGATAACGCGTGCCCAGCGCGATGTTGGTGACCGGGTCGTAGAGGGTGTCGCCGCCGCCCCAAGTCATGCCGTTGCGCCGTGCCACCAGCGCGCCGGTGCTGGGCAACAGCTGCATCAGGCCGCGGGCGTCGGCGCCGGAGCGGGCGTCGCTCATCCAGGCGCTTTCCGCGCGCAGGATGCCGTAGGCCCACGCTGGATCGATCCCGGCCGCTTCGGCCTGGGGCACCAGGCCATCCTGGCTGGCCAGCGGGAAACGCAGGTCGTACAGGCGCAACGCGTCGCCGCTGCTGAAGGCGAACACGGCGCGGTCGTACCAGCCGCGCTGGTTGGCAAGCGCGGCGGCAACCCGCACGGTGGCCTGGTCGGCGCCTTGCAGGGCGCGGTTCCATTCGCGCCGCGCCGGTTTCGGCAGGTCGACCGCGAACAGCTCCAGCGCGCGTTGCAACCCGGGCAGCGCCAGCAGCGAGGCCTGCCGCGCGGGGTCGTCGGCCAGCGTCAGCGGGCAGATGGCGTACGGCTGGCCCAGCTCGTCGGCGGCCAGGAAACCGAAGAAGGTCGCTTCGTCCGCCAGCGTCTTGAACTGATTTTTCGCCTCGGCGGCATGGCCTTGTGCGGCCAGGGCGCGGCCATGGAAATAGCGCCATTCGCCGTCCTGGCGCAGCGCTGCCGGCATCGCCTCGATCGCCGCGATCACCGCCGGCCAGTTCTGTCGCGCCAGCGCCACGCGGGCGCGCCACTCGAAGGTGGCGTCGGTTTGCGCGGTGGGCGGCAGGGCGATCAGCCGCGCCAGCGCGCGGTCGTCGAAATCGGTGGCATGGAACAGGGCCAGCGTGGCGAGGATGTGGTTGCGCTGCGCCTCGCTGAACGGGAAGCGGCCCTGCAGCGTCTGCCAGCCCGCGTCCGCGCTGGTGGACTGGCGTCGCGCCAGCCGCGTCAGGGCCAGCGTCGCGGCCCGGGTGTTGCGCTCGCTGCTGGTCCAGCTGGATGCGGCCGCCACGGCGGCGGCCGGGTCGCGCCAGGCCTGCGCCAGGTGCAGCGCGGTGGGCTGATCGGCGGCAGGCAGCCAGGACGCCAGGCTGGCGACGGTGCCGGCCTTGCCGGCTTCGGCGGCGCGATCGATCCGGTCCCACAAGCGCGCCGTGGTCAGCAGGCCCTGGTCGTGCGCGGCGCTCAGCACCGGATCGCAGGCGCCGGGCAGGTCGGGCTTGGCCCACAACGCGGCCAGGTCACGCTGGAAATCGAGCGTGCCGCCGCCGGCCAGGCTGGCCTGCAGCGCGTCGCAGGCCAGCGTGTCGCCCAGGCCGGGCTGGTACAGCGCGGTAAAGCCGGCCCAGTCGTTGCGTCGCGCCAGCTCGCGCAGGAAATCGCGGCGCAGGTCGGCGGCGGGGATGAGGTCGGGGTAGCTCGCCAGGTAATCCTCGACCGCGGCGCGATCGATCAGGCGGATGTCGTGTTCCAGCGCCGCGGCCGGCAGGTACGGGTACAGCGGGTAGTCGTGCAGGCCGGCCGCCAGCGTGCGCCAGCCGGGATCACCCTGATTGGCGGCGGCGTAGGCCTGCTTGAACGCGATGCGCTGGGCATCGATGGAAGCCGCGGCCTGCGCCTGCGGCACGGCCAGCAGCGCGCCGGCCGCCGCCAGCAACCCGCAGATAAAGCGCCGTGGCGCTGCACTCAAAAACATGGAAGCTCCTCTTTGGCCGATCCCCAGTGTAGTGGATGCGTCCCGTACCTCCGCCGTGAAGGCCGCGGCGCCGGCGCTGCTAAACTGGCGCGCTCCCGCGCTCCAACCCACCAAGGATCGGCATGCCGTCCCCATCGTTGCCCCGCTACCCGCAGGTGTTCGTCTGGCTGGGTTTGTTGCTCGCCGCGTTGGCGGTCGGCTTGGGCTGGTGGGTTGAAGGGCGGCCGGTGGCGTTGCCGGATGCGCCGTCGGCGCGGATTTCCTGCGTCTCCTACGCACCGTTCCGCGAAGCGGGGGAAACCCCGCTCGATCCCCATGCCTTCATCAGCCCGCAGCGGATCGATGCCGATCTGCAGGTGTTGTCGCAACGCTTCGACTGCGTGCGCACGTACTCGCAGGGACAGGGTCTGAGCGCAGTGCCGCGGATCGCCGCGCGCCACGGCATGAAAGTGCTGATGGGCATCTGGCTGGGTGCCGATCCGAAGGCCAATGCGGAACAGGTGCGCCTGGGCATCGCCGCGGCCAGGGAAACACCGCAGGCCCTGCGGGGCGTGGTCGTGGGCAATGAAGTCCTGCTGCGCGGCGAGCTGTCGGCGACGGCGCTGGCCGGCTACGTGCGCCAGGTGCGCGACGCGGTGGACGCACCGGTGACCTACGCCGACGTGTGGGAGTTCTGGCTGCGCTACCCGCAACTGGCCGCATCGGTGGACTACATCACCATCCACATCCTGCCGTATTGGGAAGACAAGCCGGTGGCGCCGGAGCGCGCGGTGCAACACGTGGCCGAGGTCTACGCCCGGGTGCAGCAGGCGTTTCCCGGGCGGCGCGTGATGATCGGCGAAACCGGCTGGCCCAGCGCGGGCCGGCCGCGCCAGCGGGCCGCCGCCAGCGTGATCAACGAGGCGCGCTACCTGCGCGAGTTCCTGCGCTACGCGGCGAAGGTGAACCTGCCGTACAACGTGATCGAGGCGTTCGACCAACCCTGGAAGCGGGCGCAGGAAGGCACCGTCGGCGGTTACTGGGGCATCTTCGACGCGCAGGCGAAAGCCAAATTCCCGATGCAGGGACCGGTGGTGGAAGAGCCTCGCTGGTGGATCGGCGAAGCCACCGCGGGCGCCGGCGCGCTGCTGTTCGTGCTGGTCGGTGGCTGGCGGCGGCGTTGGCGCGGACGACTGGCGCTGATGCTGGCCGGCTGGGCCAGTGGCGGCGCGCTGGCGTGGCAGGCGCGGCAAATGGCCTACGCCTGTCGCGACGCCTGGGAATGGAGCGTCTCGACCTTCGCCTGCCTTTGCGCGCTGGGCACCGCGCTGTGGCTGGCGCGCTGGATCGCGGCGCGGCTGGATGGCGAACAGCGGGCGCAACTGCCGATGCTGCCGGTGCGCTTCGGCTGGCTGTTTGTGCTGGCTTTCTACGGCTTGCTGCTGGTGTTCGATGGCCGCTATCGCGATTTTCCGCTGGGGCTGTTCGCGCTGCCTTGCGTGGGTTTTGCGCTGGCCGCGTGGCTGGGCCCGCGCGCGACATCGGCGCCGTTGCTGGAGGCGCGATTCCTGGCCGTCGCCCTGCTGCTGCTGGGCACTATCGTGCTGGTGCAGGAGCGTGGCCTGAATCCGGCCAGCTGGTTATGGCTGGGGCTGAACCTGCTGCTGGCCGTGCCGGTGCTGCTCGGCTGGTGGCGCATTGCGCGGCGGCGTGGCCTGCCAGCGCAGCAGGCGTAGGCAGCCGATCAGCAGGGCCAGCGCGCCCGCTTCGAAGCAATAGAGTTCAAGCGCAAACACGCCCAGCGCCGCGGCCAGCCACGCCAGCCATGCGCTTCGGCGCAGCAGCGCCGCGGCGGCGGCGATCAGTGCCGCGATGGCGTAGATGTCGTGCAGGAAACCCAGCACCAGCCCTTGCCGCACGGTGCACCACCACGGGCCGTCGGCGGCGCCGCACAGCTGGCCCATCGCACTGCTTTCGATCAGGCCGTAGCGCAGCACCGCGGCACCCACGCCCACCAGCGCCAGCAGCAGCCAGGGCAGGGCGGTTCGCCACCGTCGTCCGGCGCTGGCCGTCATTCGCGGTGACCGTTGGCGACGCTGCCGACGTTGGCCGGCAAGCGGATTTCCGCCGCCAGCGGCAGATGGTCGGAGAACGCCTGTGGCAGCGCCCAGACCTTGTCCAGCACGATGCCGGGCGAGGTGATGATGTGATCCAGCGCCCGCCGCGGTTTCCAGCTGGGAAACGTGGGTGTGGCCTGCGCGGGCGGCTGCAGGCTGCATTTGGCGAACAGCCGCGCCATCTCGGTGCTGCCCGGCTCGGTGTTGAGGTCGCCCATCAGCACCGCGTGCGGAAAATCCTGCAGCAGCTCGGCGATGAAGCCCAGTTGCTGCGCGCGGGCCGCGGCGCTGAGCGACAGGTGCGCGATCATCACCGCCAGCGCATTGGGGCCCTCACCGAATTGCGCCAGCAGCGCGCCGCGGCCGGGGATGCGGCTGGGCAGCGGGTAATCCAGCACGGCGTGCGGCTCCATCCGGCTGATCAGGCCATTGGCCGAATGCGCCAGCCGCGCCATCGGCCGGTTGGGCTGGTGGCTCCAGAACGGCATGCCGGCGGTTTCCGCGAGGTAGCGCGTCTGGTTGAGAAAACCCGAACGCAGGCTGCCGGCGTCGGCTTCCTGCAGGCCGATCACGTCGAACTGCGGCAGCACCTCGGCCAGCCGGTCCAAGTTGTCCATCTTGCTGCGTCCGGGCAGCACGGCGCTGAGGCTGCGGGTGACGTACTCGCGATAACGCTGCACGCTGCCGCCCGCCAGGATGTTGCAACTGAGCAGGCGCAAGCGGCGTTCATTGCCGCTGGCGGGGCTGCTGGTGGTGGGTACGGCGCGGTTCATCGCATCACATCGTTGGAAAGGAGGCAGTCGGCGGGCCGATGTAATGCCAAGCATGGATCAGCAAACGTGAACGCGCGTGCCGGCCGATGCCGGGCCTATTTCCTGGCGGCCAGCTCGCGCTTGGCCAGCCACAGCGCCACATCGGCCATTTCTTCCTGCGTCTTCACGCCGGTGATGCGGTATTTGCCGTCGACCACGATGGTGGGCGTGCTGTCGACCTGCCATTGGCGGATCAGGTCCAGGTCGCTTTTCATCGCGGCCGTGGCCGCGTCGGAGTTGGCGATGCGCAGGAATTCGGCACGATCCACGCCCTGGCGCGCGTAGAAATCAGCCAGATCGTCCAGCGAGTTGATCGGATAGTTCTGCTTGAACTTCGCATCGAACAGCGCCTGGTGCGTGCGTTCAACCACGCCTAACTGCTTGGCGGCATAGTAGGCGCGCGCATACGGCAGCCATTCCGCGCTGAACGGCGCGGGCAACAGCTTGAATGTCACGCCGGCGGGCAATTCCTTGCGCAGCTTGTCGGCCATGGGCGCGAAGTGGGCGCAGTGCACGCAGCCGTAGGAGAAGATCTCCACCACCTCGACCTTGCCGTCATCGCTGAGCCGCTGGTTCGGCGCGGGCAAGGTGACGTATTCCGAGCCCTCGGTATAGGGCGCAGGCTTGGCCGGGCCGGGCTGCGCGGTGCAGGCGGCGGTAAGCATGAGGCCGGTGGCCAGGGTCAACACGCGCAAGCGGGAAAATGTCTTCATGTGACCTCTCGATATGGGTGGCTTCGCGACCCGCCTCAAGTGCCGGGCGCGACTTACTTGCCGGCGGCTTCCTTTGCCACCAGCCAGCGGGTCAACTCGACCGTTTGCGCATAGCCGCCGGCGCTGCCAACGGTGTAGCGGTACTTGCCGTTGACCACCATGCTGGGCGTCTGTTCAATGCCCAGCGCTTTCACACGCTCATCGGCGCGCTTCATTTTCAGGTTGGTGGCGAACGAGGCGGCCACCGCCTCGAATTCCTTCGGGTCCACGCCGAACGGTGCGTAGACCTTGGCCGCATCGGCGATCGTGGGCAGCGCGCTGGCGGGCTTGAGGCCGGTGCCGGCGGGATTCATCGCGCTCAGCGCGCGGGTCTTCCACACCGCGTCGTACATGGCGTCGTTGCCCTTTTCAGCCACGCCCAGCGCCTGCGCGGTGAAGTACGCGCGCTGCAGCATCACCCAGTTTTCCGGCGGGTTGAACGAGGCCGGCAGGTAGGTCATCACCGCGTTGGCGGGCAGGCTGGCGGCGATCTGGTTGGCGGTGGCGTGGAACGCGTTGCAGGCGGGGCAGCCGTAGGAAAACACCTCGGTGACCTCGACCTTGCCCGGCTGGCTGGTGGGCTGCGCCGGTTCGATCAGGAAGTAGTTCTTGCCTTCGACCCACTTGCCGTCGTCAACGAACGGCGTGGCATTGCTGGCGACCGTGGCGGCCGGCGCCGGTTCGACGGCGCTTTCCGGCGCCGGCGCGGTGCTGGCCATGGCCGGAGCCATGATGGTGGTGGCGGTCGCCGCCGGCGCTGGCGCCACGCTGGCCGGGGCTGCCGGTGCGGGAGCGGTGGCCGCTGCCACGGGGGCGGCGGTCGGTGCGCTGGTGGTGTCGCTGGAATTGCTGCAGGCCGCGAGGGCAAGCAGGGCGGCACAAAGAAGCGGCAGACGTTTCAACATGGATCACCTCGACGGGTGTGGCGCAGCGGGAGCAAACGCCAGAGTGGGGCCCAAACCGAAAGCGCCGGCACAGGGCCGGCGCACGGGGAATCAGGGTTGGGTGGTCGATTCGGTGTCGGCGCTGTGCAGCCCTTCGATGTAGCTGGCCAGCGCGGCGATGTCCTTGGCGTCGAGCTTGGCGGCGATCGACGGCATGATCTTGCCGCGGACATCGTCATTCCAGGTGGTGCCGTCGTGCCAGGACTTAAGCGTGGCTTCCACATACTGCGCATGCTGGCCAGCGAGGTGCGGATACATCGCGCCGGGGTTGCCGCTGCCGTCGATCGAGTGGCACGCCATGCAGGCCGGGATGCCGCGGCTGGAATCGCCCTGGCGGTACAGCGTCTCGCCCTGCTCGACCAGCGCCTGATCGGCCACGCCGGGCAGCGGCTTCTGGGTGGCGAAGTAGGCGCCAAGATCATGCATGTCCTGCTCGGAGAGCGGCGCGGCCATGCCCATCATGATCGGATTCTGGCGCTTGCCCGTTTTGAAATCGATCAACTGGCGCGCGATGTACTGCTCGCTCTGGCCCGCCAGCTTCGGGTACTGCGCATCGGCGGAGTTGCCATCCATGCCGTGGCAGGCGCCGCATACGGCGGCCTTGGCTTGACCGGCGGTGGCGTCGCCCGGCTTCACTGCGGCGGGCGCGGCAGCCACGGCCGGCGCAGCAGCGGCGGCCGGTTGGGCCGCCGTGGTGGCGGCAGCCGGCTGGGCATCCTGCGCCATGGTCGTGCCGGACAGCACCAAGGCAAGGGCTACGGCGGCCCCGAGAACAGCTGGCCGAAAACCGGCGGACCGAAAACTCATACAATTGACTCCCGAGAGACTGCAGACACTGCCGTTGATTGCGCCCATAGGCCCGCGATCGGCAGAAACCGCAGAATTATCCCTGTGCCACCGTACCTTGGTCAAACCATCCCCATGTCGAATCCCTCAGAGCCTGCTCGTGATGTCCAGACGCCCCGCGCCGGGAGCTGTTTGCGCGCAGGCCAAGAAAGAGTGAGGAAGTGGACGTCCGTCCACGACCGAGCGATGACGCCGGCCTGCGCGCAAACAGACCCGGCCCGGAGGGTTGCCGTCGAGTGGCCGTCAGGCGGCAGCGCGCGGCTTGACCTGACGGCCAGTCAGGCGCTGCGCCGCGCACTGCCACCTGGCAGCCACTCGACGACAACGCGGGGCATCTGGACATCATGAGCAGACTCTTGCAGGGCGCGCAGTTCGTGCTCGCCGCCCATCGCATCAGCCAGTTGCCTGCCGACCAGGGCGCCGAGGTGGCATTCGCCGGCCGCTCCAACGCCGGCAAGTCCAGCGCGCTGAATGCGTTGACCAATCACAAGGGGCTGGCGCGCACCTCCAAGACACCCGGGCGCACCCAGCAGATGGTGGCCTTCAGCCTGCCGCCGCCGGTACAGGTCGACGGCCAACCGCCGCTGGATGTACGCCTGATCGACCTGCCCGGCTACGGCTACGCCAAGGTGCCGATGGAGATGCGCGATCACTGGAAGCTGGAGATCGACGCCTACCTGCACCAGCGCCGCAGCCTGCGCGGGCTGGTGCTGATCGTGGACATCCGCCATCCGCTGAAGGAGTTCGACCGGATGATGCTGGAGTTCTGCTTCGCCACCCAGTTGCCCTGCCACGTGCTGCTGACCAAGGCCGACAAGCTGTCGCGCGGCGCCGCCACGCAGGCGCTGGCTGCCCTGCGCAAGGGCTTCGCCAGCAACAGCCCGCACGCCACCGCGCAGATCTTTTCCTCGTCCGCCGGCACCGGCGTGGACGAGGCGCGCGAGGCGGTGATGACCCTGCTGCGCACGCCGCGCGAAGGTGCGCATCCGAACCACGAACGCTGACGCCTGCGCACGCCATGGCCAAGCTCTATTTCTATTACTCGGCAATGAATGCCGGCAAGACCACCACGCTGCTGCAGAGTGCGTACAACTATCGCGAGCGCGGCATGCGCACGCTGATCCTGAAACCGGATGTGGATACCCGAGGGCACGACGCGCCCTCATCCGGCCCTGCGGGCCACCTTCTCCCGCGAGCGGGAGAAGGGAAGTTGGCTGAGGATGTCACCGTGGCATCGCGGATCGGCCTGAAGGCGCATGCGCACCGCTTCGGCGGCGATGAAAACCTGCTGGCCCTGGTGCAGGCCGATATCGCGGCGCACGGCCCGCTGCACTGCGTGTTTGTCGACGAGGCGCAGTTCCTGGCCAAGGCGCAGGTGTGGCAGCTCAGCGACGTGGTCGACCAGTTGCGCATCCCGGTGCTGGCGTACGGCCTGCGCACCGATTTTCGCGGCGAGCCGTTCGAGGGCAGCCTGTACCTGCTGGCCTGGGCCGACGAGCTGCAGGAGATCAAGACCATCTGCCACACCGGCAGCAAGGCCACCATGGTGGTGCGCGTGGACGAGCTCGGCCGCGCCGTCACCGATGGCCCGCAGGTTGAGATCGGCGGCAACGAGCGCTATGTCTCGGTGAGCCGCGCCGAGTTCAAGAAGATCAGCCAGGGCGACGGCTCCATCGAACTGCAGCAGCCCGTGTTGCCGCTGGGTGAGCCGCGATGACAGTGCCGGGCTCACCCGCTGGCGACAATGCTGCCGTTACCTTGACCGACCGCCCACCGTTTTCGCGCATTCCAAGGAATCCCGCATGACCGAGACAAGCCCCGCCTGGCCGCGCCCGTACTGGACTCCGGGCGACGAGAAAGCCGTGCTGGTGTTCTACGTGTTCGGCAAGTTCGACGCGGAGCTGGTGATCCCGTCGATGCGCTACCAGAGCCCGGGCCTGCCCCAGGGCATCGAGATCCAGCGCTTCCAGAACGCGGTGCTGCGCCAGTGGGACGGCTACCCGCTGCAGAGCGCGCTGGGCGAAATCCTGCACACCGAGAATCCCGAGGTCGCCCAGCAGGCGCGCATCGCGCCCGAGGTGCTGGTGGTGCGCGGCGAGATCGACGACCGCAACAGCCTCGACTACCTGCACGACACGCTGGGCGTGCTGGCCGGCTTGCTCGACGTCGGCGGCACCTCGATCCTCGACCCGCAGATCCTCAGCCTGTTCAGCGCCGACCAGTGGCGCCAGCGCTACCTGGTGCCGGGTGGTGCGCCGCCGCGCAATCACGTGCTGATCCTGTGCAACGCCGATGAAACGCCCGACCGCTCCTGGGTACGCACCCGCGGCATGCGCAAGTTCGGCCGCCCCGACCTCAGCGTGCGCAACGTGCCCGAAAGCGAGCTGGACCGCGCCGGCAGCATGTGCGAGCGGCTGATGGAGTTCCTGTCGATGGGCGGCCACTTCCGCGCCGGGCAGGAACTCGCCGTCGACGGCCTGTCCACCGACATGGTGGCCGAACCCGGCGGAAGCGCCGACGACCCGCAGTTCAACAACACCTACGTAGCTTTCCATTGGCCCGATTGAAGCCATGGATGTGCAGCAACCCACCCTGTGGGCGATGCTTTTGCGATTCCCGATTCCCGATTCCCGATTCCCGATTCCCGATTCACCGCTGGCAACGCGGGCACCAGAACGTGGAGCGCTGCCCCAGCGTCACCTGGCGGATCGCCGTACCGCAGACGTGGCACGGTTCGCCGGTGCGGCCATAAACATTGAGCTCGCGAAAGAAATAACCCGGCGCGCCGTCCGGACTGATGAAGTCGCGCAAGGTGGTGCCGCCGCGTTCGATCGCCCACGCCAGGATGCGTTTCACCTCGGCGGCCAGCCGTCCGTAGCGGGCGCGCGACACCGTGCCGGCTGCGCGGCGCGGGTCGATGCCGGCGGCGAACAGCGCCTCGCTGGCGTAGATGTTGCCCACGCCCACCACGATCGCGTTGTCCATCAGGAACAGCTTTACCGCCGCTTTGCGCCCGCGTGAGCGGCGCCACAGCAGGTCGCCGTCGAAGTCATCGGTCAGCGGTTCGGGGCCGAGGCCGGCAAGCAGTTCGTGGGTTTCGCCCGGCGCCTGCCACAGCAGGCAGCCGAAGCGGCGTGGATCGGTGAAACGCAGGATGCGCGGCGCCTGCGCGGGCGTGCGTTCCAGCGCGATATCCACGTGATCGTGCTTGCCCACCGGCGCGTCCGGCGGCAGCACGCGCAGCACGCCGCTCATGCCCAGGTGCAGCAACGCGCTGCCCGCCTCGGTGTGCAGCAGCAGATACTTCGCGCGCCGTTCCACCGCCTCGATGCGCTGGCCGGGCAGCACGGTGGTGATCTGCGGCGGGATCGGCCAGCGCAAGTCGGGCCGGCGCAGGGTGACGCCCAGCACGCGGCGGCCGATCAGGTACGGCGCGATACCGCGGCGGGTGGTTTCGACTTCGGGGAGTTCGGGCACGGAGGTTCCGCGGTCAGTGCAGATCGGTGACGTGGCCGGTGGGCGGCCGCGGCGTGTAGTGCGCGGGAACCAGCGCAATGCGCTCACCCACGCGGACACAGCGCTGCGGACCGGTGACCGAGGTTTCGCCGAATTCGATGCGCTGGCCGTTCAAGGTAAGCACGGCGGCGGGCGGCACCAGGCCGATCTTTGCGGGCTGGAAATCGCTGGCCGGCCGCCAGCTCAGCACGTTGGCGGCGGCGGTATCGGCCAGCTCGGCGAGGCGTCCGTCATCGGTGCGGCGGGGCGTGCCATCCACGATCCACCAGTGGCCGTCGCGCTTTTCGTAGTGCACCGCTGGCGCGCCCGAAATGGCCAGTGCGATGCGATCGACCGAGGCCGGGTCCAGCGCCAGCAAGCTGCCGGGTGCGGCCTGCGCGTCGCGCTGCCATTGCCATCCCGCCGCGGCCAGCAGTGCGACCACCGCGGCCAGCAGGGTAAGGCGACGGCGGCTGGCGCGCGTCATCAGCGCCGCCGCCGACGCCACACGATGGTGCCGCCGATCAGCAGCAACAGCAGCGGCAGCACGACCAGGAAGCCCACGCTGATCGCGTTGAGCCCGCCTTGCGAGATCTGCACCAGCCGGTCCGGTGCGCCGCGCGGCGGCAGGTCGACCAGCTTGTCGTCGCCCAGCAGCCAGTCGAACACACGCTCGCCCAGCGCGCGGTTGCCACCGTTGCCCAGGAACGTGTTGGAGAGGAAATCGCCGTCGCCGATCACCACCGCGCGCTGCTCGCTCTTGTCCGGACTGGGCGAAAGCCGGCTCAACGCCAGCCCGAAATCCAGCGGCCCCTTCAACTCGCCAGCGGCCGCATCGAAGCGGATATCCGACGTGGCATCGTTGGCGATCGGCTGGAACTCGGTCCAGCTTTGCGGGCCCGAGCGCAGGAACGGCGCCACCGCCCAGTCGCGCTGGCTGACCTGCGCCAGCGCCGACGCCTGCGGAAACAGCGTGGTGAAGGTGAAGCCGTGGGTGATCGCCTGCGCCGGGTAGTCGCCGCGCGTGATGATGCGCGGATCGTGCAGGCCCAGGGCGGCGCCGGAACCGTCGACCAGCACGCCGGGCAGCACGTGGACGCCCAGCGCGCTGGCCAGCGGATCGAGGCCCAGCGTGTCGTTCGCCGGCTCGGTCAGCCACAACAGGTTGCCGCCGCGCTGCACGTAATCGACCAGGGCCTGCGCCGCGCCGGGCGGCAGCGCCACCGTGGGGCTGGCCAGCACCACCAGGTCGGTGTGCTCGGGCACCGCGCTGACCTGGCTGAAATTCAGCGGCACCGCGCGCATGCCGCGGCTTTCCAGCTGCGCCATGAAGGTGCCCATGTCGGCGTTCGCCTTGCCGTCGGCGCGCCGCTCGCCGTCGCCGGTGACGAAGGCCACCATGCGGTCGCTGCCGCGGATCAGGCGTTCCAGCGCGTTGGTGAGGCTGCGCTCGGAGAGTTCGTCCAGCCGCTGCTCGCGCTGGCCGTAGCGGATGATCAGCGCGCCATCCACGGTGATGCCCAGCTTGCGCATCGCGGCCGGGTCCTGCTGCGGATCGACGAAGCGCAGCCGCAGGTCGGGTTTCACCGCCTGGTAGCGCTGCAGGAAGCCGGCCACGGTCTGGCGCAGGTCGCTTTGCGGGCTGGCGTAGCTGGTGATTTCCACCGGGCCATCCAGCCTTGCCAGTACCGCGCGGCTTTGCGCCGACAGGCTGGTGCGGCCACCCGCGGTCCAGTCCGAGACGTGGGCGAAACGCGTGCTGAGAAAACCCAGCGCAGCGGCGGCCAGCAGCAACATCACGGCGAACAACCAGCCGTCCAGACGTCTGAACAGTGCGCGCATCAGCCGCGCTCCCGCTCGTTGTCGAGCCGTCGCGACGCCAGTGCCAGCGTCACCACGATCAGCAGCGCAAACCAGGCCAGGTCGGTAGTGGAAACCAGCCCGCGCAGCAGCGGTTGCTCATGCGTACTCATCGCCAGCCAGTTCAGTACGCCGCCGTTGATGCCGGCCATCTGTGCGCCCACGTTCACGCTCCACAGCGCCAGCGCGAGGATCAGCGCGGCCGCGGCGGCGATCGCCGGATGCGAGGCGAAGGCGGAGCAGGCCACACCCAACGCCGCCAGCGCGGCCAGCATCAGCGCCAGGCCCAGCGTCGCGGCCGCCAGCTTGCCCCCGTCCAGATCGGTGGCGTGCGCCAAGGCCAGCGGCATCGCCAGCGTCAACGCCAGCCACGACAGCAGCCAGCCCAGCAGCGCCAGGTATTTGCCCAGCACGATGCGTGAGGCGGGCAGGCCCGCGGCAAACAGCAGGGGCAGGGTGCCGTTGCGGCGCTCGCCGGCGATCACTGACATGCCCAGCAACGGCACCACCAGGAAGGACAGCTGCGCCAGCTGGCCCAGCAGCGGCACCGCAACCAGATCGGTGAAACCCGGCCCGTCCGGCGAGGCGGCACGCTGCACCTGCCCGGCCAGGAAACCGCCCAGCAACAGGGTGAAATTCCACGCCAGCCAGGCCAGCGTCAGCGCCGCCAGCACCCAGGCCAGCGGGCGCACCAGCATGCGTCGCCATTCCAGCCGTGCCACCGCGAACGTACCCGCCACGACGCCGCTCATGCGGCGCGCGCCGCGGCGTCGCCGTGCATCGCGATCTCGAAGAACGTGCGTTCCAGCGCCTGGTGATCGTCCGCCTGCACCGGGCCGTCATGGCGCAGGCAGCCGTCGTGCAGGATCGCCACGCGATCGCAGACGGCGGTGACTTCGGCCAGCAGGTGGGTGGACAGGATCACCGCCGTGCCGGCTGCGGCCTGTTCGCGGATCAGCCCGCGCAAGGCCACGGCCTGCACCGGATCGAGCGCGTTGGCCGGCTCGTCCAGCACCAGCAGCCCGGGCCGGTGAAGCAGGGCGCAGGCCAGCCCCAACCGCTGGCGCTGGCCCTGCGACAGCACGCCGGCCAGGCGGCGGGCCAGCGGCTGCAGGTCGAGGCGGTCCAGCACGCGTTCGCGGGCGGCACGCAAGGTGCCGCCTTTCAGGCCGCGCAGTCGCCCGTGCGCGTCGAGATGCTCGCTGACGCTGAGTTCCGCCCACACCGGCGCGCGTTCGGGCAGCCAGCCGATGCGGCTGCGGGCCAGTTCCGGGTGTTCCAGGAAATCCTCGCCACACAACCGGATGCCGCCGCTGTCGGGCCGCAGGGCGCCGGCGATCATCGACAAGGTGGTCGATTTGCCCGCCCCGTTGACGCCCAGCAAGCCCAGCACCTGACCGGCGTGCAGCGACAGGTCGAGGTCCCGTACGGCGTGCCGGCCGGCGCGGCGGCGGCTGAGTCGGTCCAGTTGCAGGACGACCGGCGGCGAGGAGGGGATGATCGTGGTCATTGCGTGATTGTCACGGCGCCCCCACTGTTAGACAACAGGGCATGGATGCATCCAGAGCTAACGGCCGGTTAGCGTTTCCCGCTTGACCGACTGGTATCATTGTGTTTCGCGCTGGCGCGTTGCCAGTTCTCGCGCGCGTTGCTCCATCCACTTCCCGGTATTTTTTCCATGCTCGACGCGGTACTCAATTTCCTCAATGACGGCCTCACCGGCGCCAGCTGGGTGCAGAAGCTCGTCTATCTGCTGATCGTCACCCAGCTCACCATCTTCACGGTGACGCTGTACCTGCATCGCAGCCAGACCCATCGCGGCGTGGATTTCCACCCCGCGCTGGCGCATTTCTTCCGTTTTTGGGGCTGGCTCACCACCGGCATGGTCACGCGCGAGTGGGTGGCGGTGCATCGCAAGCACCACGCCAAGGTCGAGACGGTGGAAGACCCGCACAGCCCGATGATCTACGGCATCAAGAAGGTGTTCTGGGACGGCGTCTCGCTGTACCGCGACGCCTGCGAGAACAAGCAGGACATGGTGCAGTACGGTCGCGGCACGCCGGACGACTGGGTCGAGCACAAGCTCTATGGCGCGCACCCGTACTGGGGCCCGGCGCTGATGCTGGTGATCAGCGTGGCGCTGTTCGGCGTGATCGGCGCCGCGATGTGGGCGCTGCAGATGGTGTGGATCCCGTTCTGGGCCGCCGGCTTCGTCAACGGCATCGGCCACTGGGCCGGCTACCGCAACTTCGAGAGCGCCGACACCGCGCGCAACCTGATCCCGTGGGCGTTCTGGATCGGCGGTGAAGAGCTGCACAACAACCACCACGCCTTCCCCAGCTCGGCCAAGTTCGCGCTGCGCAAGTGGGAATTCGACATCGGCTGGGCGGCGATCTGCGGCCTGCGCGCCGTGGGCCTGGCCAAGGTACTGCGCGTGGCGCCATCGCTGGACGTGCGTCCCAACGTGCGCCTGCCTGACGCCGATACCCTGAAGGCCGTGCTGACCCACCGCTTCCAGGCCATGACCGACTACTACCGCGGCGTGATCGTGCCCACCTTGCGCGAAGAAGCGACCCACGCCGGCGACAACATCAAATCGATGCCGCGCCGCATGCGCCGCGCGCTGGCCGACGGCGGCCGCTGGCTGGACCAGGACAGCAGCGCAAAACTGCAGGCCGTACTGGCCCGTCGTCCCACCCTGCAAACCGTCTGCGACTTCCGCAACCGCCTCGCGGCGCTGATGGAACAGCGCGGCGCCGAGCAGGCGTTGAAGGGTCTGCAGCAATGGATCCACGAAGCCGAGGAAAGCGGCATCCGCGCCCTGCAGGACTTCGCCCAGCGGCTGAAGGGCTATACGGTTGCCAACGCCGCCTGAGCGCTTCGACCGATTTGTTCCAGCAAAACCCGCCCTCCGGCGGGTTTTGTTTTTGAGAGGCCGCGACGGAGGGGAGACGCATGGCTTTGCGTGTGTTGCTGATGGGCGCCAGCGGCGTGTTCGGTTCGCGGATCGCCCGCGAACTGGCGCATGACCCGCGCTTTGCGCTGACCCTCGCCGGTCGGCAGCGGTCCAGCCTGCAGCGGTTGCGCGAGAGTCTGGGCGATCCGTCGGTACAGGTGGCGGCGCTCGACATCGGTGCGGTGGCATTGCCAGCCACTATCGCGTCGTTGCGACCGCAATTGGTGATCCACGCAGCCGGTCCGTTCCAGCAACAGGATTATCGGGTGGCCGAGGCTTGCCTGGCCTGCGGCAGCGACTATGTCGATCTTGCCGATGGCCGTGACTTCGTCAGTGGCATCGGACGTCTGGACGGCCAGGCCAAGGCGGCCGGACGGCTGCTGGTCAGCGGCGCCTCGACCGTGCCGGCGTTCAGCAGCGCGGTGGTGGATGCGCTGTTGCCGCGTTTCGGCGTGCTGGAGAGCATCGAGCACGCGATCAGTCCCGGCAACCGCACGCCGCGCGGCGACGCGACGGTGGCGGCGATCCTCGGCTATTGCGGCCGTCCGGTGCGGTTGTGGCGCGACGGCCGCTGGCAGCACGGTCACGGCTGGATGCTGACCCGGCATCAGCAATTCCCATTTGGTCTGCGCTGGGTCGGGCTGTGCGAGGTGCCGGATCTGGAGCTGTTCCCGGCGCGCTATCCCGGCGTGCAAAGCGTGCTGTTCCGTGCGGGGCTGGAACTCCGGCGGCTGCATTTCGGCACTCTGGCCGCGGCATGGCTGGTGCGGCTGGGCCTGGTCCGCGATCTCGCCCGCCACGCGCCGCGGCTGCGTCGGCTCAGCGAGTGGTTTATCGATGCCGGCAGCGATGTCGGCGGCATGGTGGTGGAGTTGTCCGGCCGCGATGCGCACGGCCAGCCGCTGCGCCTGCGCTGGTCGCTGAGTGCTGCCGCTGGCGATGGTCCGCAGATTCCCGCCACGCCCGCGGTGGTGCTGGCGCGCAAGCTGGCCGATGGCGAGCTGCCGTTGCGCGGAGCGATGCCGTGCATGGGCCTGTTCACGCTGGACGAGGCGTTGGCGGCACTCGCCGGTTTTGCGATCGATACCGGCCTGGAAAGCATTACCGCATGAAGCGTGCGCGCTACTCCGGCGTGGGCAGGAAACAGCGGCGACTCTGCCCGAAAATGCGGTAGCGGTGCCGGGCGATAAAGCGATACGTCGGATCGCGCAGCGAACGCGGCACCCGCCGCATCGCGCGGCTCAGCCAGCGCCAGCGGCGGCGACCCAGTCCGTGCAGCACGCGGGCAATGGCGTCACTGTCGGTGTAGCCGCGGCCGTCTTCCACCAGCAGGAAGGACAGCGGCGAAGCCGGGTCCAGTCCGTGCGCCAGCAGCAGCGCACGGCCGCTGTCCGACTGCATCGCGGCGAAGTGGTAGCGCGCGGCGTGGTCGTGCTTCAGCAGGAAACGCACCCAGCGGCTGCACAACAGGCAGACGCCGTCGAACACGATCACGGACCGCGGATATTCAGTGCCCATCGGGCAGCGGCTCCAGCCAGCCTTCGTAGGCGATCAGCTGCCCCAGCACGGGCAGCCGCACGTCGACGCTGAAGTGGTAGCGGCCGTCGCGCATGCCGCTGCGTGAAAGCACCTGGCCATGCAGGATGCGCGGCATGGGCACGCCGAAGACATGCAGGCTGCACAGTTGCCAGTCGATCGCGTCACCGTCGCGGTGCAACGCGAAACCCAGCGTGGCCGGGCCCAGCCGTTCGTACAGCAAGGGTGAACCCGGGTTGCGATCGAGCACCGATTGCATGCGCCGACCGGTGAAACGGCGGATCCACACTTCGCGCGTGCCATTGCGTTGGATCGTCAGCGCCAGTGCCTGCTGCGGGCCCGGTGCAGGCAGGCCCAGCAGGTGGCGTAGCCAGCGTGCGGGGAAATGACCGGCACCCGCGACATCAGCCAGACCGTTCGCATGGAGTATCGGCGCAGCTCCGTGCATCGCTCGCACGGCGGCGGGCAACGAGCGCCAGGCGTTGTCGCCGAGCAGGTTGGGGAACAGGGCTACGGAGGTCATTCGGAGATGATGCGGGATGGGCGGGCGTCGGGCAAAAGAAAACCCGCCGGGTGGCGGGTTTTCTTTTTCGCGCAAGGCGAAGAACGAGGCGCTGATATTCTGACGAAGCCACTCGCGCAATGCGCAAGCGGGTCAGAACATCACTTGATCTTGCCTTCCTTGTAGATCACGTGCTTGCGCACCACCGGATCGTACTTCTTGAACTCGAACTTTTCCGGCGTGTTCTTCTTGTTCTTGCGCGTGGTGTAGAAATGGCCGGTGCCGGCCGAGGAGATCATGCGGATCTTGTCTTGTGATTTGCTAGCCATGATTCAATCCTCAGACCTTTTCGCCGCGGGCGCGCATTTCGGCAATCACGGCTTCGATGCCATTCTTGTCGATCGTGCGCAACGCATGGTTGGAAACGCGCAGTTTGATCCAGCGATTCTCGCCGGGGACCCAGAAGCGACGCTCATGCAGGTTGGGCAACCAGCGGCGACGGGTCTTGTTGTTGGCGTGCGAGACGTTGTTGCCGCTCTGCACACCCTTTCCGGTGACTTGACATACACGGGCCATGACGACCTCCGTTGAAGGGCTTTTGAAGCCTGATTTGCCGCCCGTTGGCCAGGGCAGCATCGGCCCAGCGGCGCCTGCGCGCCCCGCGATGCTGGAGGGTGGTGCTGTCGCATGTCGTGAATCCGCATCGCGTGGCGGATGGCCCAAAGCATCAGGTCGACGTGGCGAGCCGCGTATTCTCCCAGAAAAACAGGGCAATGCGCAATCATCGGTGAGCAATGCGCGTGCGCGAGTGGGGGATGTATGGAACAATCAGCCCCTTTGAATCGACGCAAGCGCGTTCCAAGGGATTTCCGATGGCAGAAGTAGTCAACAACGGCCAGGTCAATGGCCAGGGCAGCCAGCCGCAACTGATGTTGCAGAAGATCTACGTGAAGGATGTCTCGTTCGAGGCACCCAACGCGCCGCAGATCTTCCAGGCCATGGGCGAGAACGAGCAACTGCAGCCGCAGATCCAGCTCAACGTGGGCCAGAAGGCCACCGACCTGGGCAACGACCTGTACGAAGTGGCGCTCAGCCTCACCCTGACCTGCACGCTGGGCGACCGCACCGCGTACCTGGCCGAGGTGGAGCAGGCTGGCCTGTTCGGTATCGCCGGCTTCAGCGAGGAAGAGCACGCCGGCATCATCGGCAGCTACTGCCCGAACCTGTTGTTCCCGTACGCGCGCCAGGTGATTTCGTCGCTGGTGCTGGAAGGCGGCTTCCCGCCGTTCCTGCTGCAGCCGATCAATTTCGACGCGCTTTATGGCGAACAGCAGCGCCGCCTGCAGGGCGGCGACGAGGCCCCGGCCACGCTCAACAGCTGAGTCGAAGATGGCTGATCTCCCGACCATGGTCGTGCTGGGCGCCGGCTCCTGGGGCACCGCGCTGGCCGCGCTGAGTGCCCGCAACGGCGTGCCTACCCGCCTGTGGGGCCGCGACGCCGCCGCGCTGGCCGCGATCGCGCAAACCCATCGCAACCAGCGTTACCTGCCGGATGTGGAGCTGCCGCCGGACCTGCGCTGCGAGAGCGACCTGGCCACCGCTTTGCGTGGCGCGGACATCGTGCTGATCGCGGTGCCCAGCCACGCCTTCGCCTCCATGCTGGCCGAGCTGGAGCCGCTGCTGGATGCGGACAGCGCGATCGCCTGGGCCACCAAGGGTTTCGAGCCGGGCACGGGTCGCTTCCTGCACGAGCTGGTGGCGGAACATTTGCCGGGCCGTGCCACCGCGGTGGTCACCGGCCCGTCGTTTGCGCGCGAGGTGGCCGCTGGCCTGCCCAGTGCCGTCACCGTGCATTCGGAAGACGAGGCCTTCGCGCGGCAACTGGCCGGCCTGCTGCACGCGCCGAACCTGCGCGCGTATTCGGGCAGCGACGTGCTCGGTGGCGAGCTCGGCGGCGCCATGAAGAACGTGCTGGCCGTGGCCACCGGCATCGCCGACGGCATGGAGCTGGGCCTGAACGCCCGCGCCGGCCTGATCACCCGCGGCATGAACGAGATGCTGCGCCTGGGCATGGCCCTGGGTGCGCGCCCGGAAACGCTGATCGGCCTGTCCGGCCTGGGCGATCTTGTGCTCACCTGTACCGGCGACCTGTCGCGCAATCGCCGTCTCGGCCTGGCGCTGGGCCGCGGCGTGGCGATCGACGAGGCCTTGCGCCAGATCGGCCAGGTGGTGGAAAGCGTCCTCACCGCCGACGAAGTGAACCGCCTGGCGCTCAAGCACGGGCTGGATCTTCCCATCAGTGCCGCCGTGCACGCGGTGCTGCACGGCGAGGTCACTCCGGTGGACGCCTTGCGCCGGTTGATGGCGCGCGAACAGAAGGCGGAATACCCGCCGGGCCTGTTCCGCACCAACTGATCGAACCCGGCCAACCCGCCACGTTAGCGCGAAAACGCGCGGCGTGCGCGCACTGGCCAACCCCGTTCCCGGTGAGTGGCAAGGGTGCCGCCAATGCGTGGCGTGCCTGCTAAGCTCAACGTTTTGCTTGTCGCCATGGATCGCATGCGCATGCAGCAACCGGACGGGAAACAGCGCGCCGGCGGCGCGTCAGCCAACGCTGACGACACGCTTCCGCAAGCGTGGCGACGACTGCTGGCCAAGCCGCGCGTGGCGGCGGCCGACGAGCCGGCCGTGCTCGGCTTTTTCCTCGAAGTGATACCGCAGGACAGCGCGTCCTTCGCCTGCATGGATGCGGCGCCGGTGTTGCTCACCGTTGCCGAACACGGCCGATACGCGCGCCCGGTTCCTTTGGATAGCCGCCATCTGGTGCAGGTGACACTGGCGCCGCACGAACAGCGTCTGGCCGCCACCGTGCTGGGTTTGCCGCAGAGCGTGCGCAAGGGACGCAGCTATGCGCGGCTCAGCGGCCACGTGGGCGACACCCTGCTGGCCGAGATGCTGGACACCGCGCCCTGTTTCCTGGGCGGCCTGGGCGGCTTGCGGCTGTCGCGCAGCCGGCCGCATCCCTTGAACTGGCATTGGTCGATGGCGCCCGACGGCAGCCAGCGCCTGCTGCCGCTGCTGCCCAACAGCCAGCGTCTGCTGCGCATCGACGCGTTGTGGTATCTCGACGCCGAACACGCGGCGCTGGGTTTGCTGGACGCCGCGTCAGAGGAAACCCGCTGGCTGGAATTGCCGCCGCTGAAACCGGAGGACGGACATCGCCTGCGCGACCTGCTGCCGGCCAGCCGGCTGGCCACGCGGCTGCCGCCGCCGCAGGTTTTCGGCGAGATGCGCCGGTCCGAACTGGCGCCCAAACCGGTATTGACCCTGCACGCGCTGACCCGCCATGCGCGCCTGGCCGCCGGCACGCCGCCGCTGGCCTATGCGCGGCTGGCGTTCGACTACGCCGGCGAGCGGCTCCCCGGCCGCGGCGGTGAGCCGCTGGTGCGGCGCGTGCGCGACGGCCAGCTGGTGGAGATCACCCGCCGCCGCGCGGAAGAACTCTCCGCCATGGAGCAACTCGAACGCGCCGGCCTCACGCCGGGCGTGGATACCGAGGGCCTGCCCTGGGACGTGGCCGAGACCCTGCCCGAGGACGCCTGGCTGTTTCCCGGCACCGGTCACGCCGGCGCGCTGGAGGTCAACACGCCCGCGCGCTGGCTGGCGCTGCGGCCCCGGCTGGAGGAGGAAAACTTCCAGCTGGAATACGCGCCCAGCTTCCCGTTCGAGGTGCTCGAAGGCCCGGTGCGCTGGTACGGCCAGGCGGTGGAGGATGCCGATGACCACGCCTTCGACCTGGAGGTCGGCATCGAGCTGGACGGCGAGCGCCACAGCCTGCTGCCTGCCGTGGCGCAGGCACTGGCCGAGCACCAGTTGAACCTCAGCCCCGCGCCGAACGAGCCGGAGGATGCGGTGTGGTACGCGCCAGTCGATGCCCGCCGCCGCGTGCCCGTGCGGCTGAAGGAGCTGCGCGGCCTGCTGGCGCCGCTGGCCGAATACCTGGAAAAACCGCGCCAGAAACTGCACCTGCCCAAGGTGCAGGCCGGCCGGCTGGAAGAGCTGGCCGCCGCCATGCCCGGTGGCGGCACGCTGGATGCGGCCGAGCCGCTGTTCGGTTTCGCCGCGCGCCTGCGCGATGCCGCCGAGCGCGCCAGCGATGTCGTCCCCGAGGGGCTCACGGTGGAGCTGCGCCCCTACCAGCGCGAAGGCTTGCGCTGGTTGAATGCACTGGCCGAAGCCGGCGTGGGCGGCGTGCTGGCCGACGACATGGGCCTGGGCAAGACGCTGCAGCTGATCACCCACCTGTTGTCGCTGAAGCAGCACGGCGCGCTGACCCAACCGGCGCTGGTGGTGGTGCCGACCAGCCTGATCCCGAACTGGCAATCGGAAATCGCCCGCTTCGCGCCGATGCTGCGCGTGCTGACCCTGCACGGGCCGCAGCGCGCCGAGGAGTTCACCCAACTCGGCGACCAGGACATTGTGCTGACCAGTTACGCCTTGCTGCCGCGCGATGTGGTCGCGCTGCGAAAGCAGGCCTTTGCGCTGATCGTGCTGGACGAGGCGCAGCAGGTGAAAAACCCCCGCACCCAGGCGCGCCGCGCGTTGCTGAGCCTGCGCGCGCCGCGCTTCGTGTGCCTTACCGGCACGCCGCTGGAAAATCACCTGGGCGAACTATGGTCGCAGATCGACCTGGCCGTGCCCGGCCTGCTGGGTGACGAGGGCGCGTTCCGCCGTCACTACCGCGTGCCGATCGAGAAACAGCGCGACGAGGAATGCCAGCAGCGGCTGAACCTGCGGCTGGCGCCGTTCATCCTGCGCCGTACCAAGGCGCAGGTGGCCACCGAGCTGCCGCCCAAGACCGAGATCACCCGCCGCGTGGTGATGGAAGGCCGCCAGCGCGACCTGTACGAAGGCCTGCGTCTGGCGCTGACCGAGGAACTGCGCGAGGTGATCGCCCAGCGCGGCATCGCCCATTCCGGCATCGTGGTGCTGGATGCGCTACTGAAACTGCGCCAGGTCTGCTGCGACCCGCGGCTGGTGAAGCTGGAGGCGGCGCAAGGCGTGCACGAGTCGGCCAAGTTCGAACTGCTGATGGACATGCTGCCGGCATTGATCGACGAAGGCCGCAAGGTGCTGCTGTTTTCGCAGTTCACCGGCATGCTCAAGCTGATCGCCGCCGAGCTCGACCGTCGCCACATTCCCTACGTCACCCTCACCGGCGACACCCGCGACCGCGCCGAGCCGGTGCAGCGGTTCCAGAATGGTGAAGTGCCGCTGTTCCTGCTGTCCCTGAAAGCCGGCGGCGTGGGCCTCAACCTCACCGCCGCCGACACCGTGATCCACTACGACCCGTGGTGGAACCCCGCCGCCGAAGCGCAGGCCAGCGACCGCGCGCACCGCATCGGCCAGGACAAGCCGGTGTTCGTGTTCCGCCTGATCACCAGCGGCACGGTGGAGGAGCGCATCGAGGAACTGAAGGCACGCAAGGCCGAACTGGCCGACGCCGTGCTGGAAGGCGGCGGCACCCGCGAAAAGCTCAGCTTCGACCAGCTCGATCTGGATACCTTGCTGGCGCCGGCGGGCTGAGCCGCGTCCCGGTCCGATAGCGCGGGCGGCCAAACGCAAGATCTATTTGCTGGGCGATCCGGCCTCGTATCGCTCCCGCAACGCTGGCGTAGGGGCATGGATGCGTTCGAGCACGCCGACGGTTACCGTGCCCTGCAACCCCTCGAAGGTCTTTTCGGCGTGCTGGTGGACTTTCCTGGACAGGGAAAAAGCCGCCTGCGGAAACGGCGTCAGCCCGCTGATGTAGGCAGTGTTGCCGCCCATGGCGGCGGCATCGTCCAACGGCTTCACCTCCCGCACGAAACGGTCGGTCGCCCGTTTCCCGGCGACACGGTCGCCATAGGTCTTGCCCAGCTTTACGTAAAGTTTCGACGCGTCCGAAAGCTCGCCCGGTGAGCTTCGCAGGACGGCGGTCGAGTAGTCGCGCACATAGTCCGCATTCTTGCGCTCCGCCGCCAGCGCCAGCCATGCGATGCCCAACGCGCGATTGGCCGCAATACCGGGGATGTCGCCATTGATGTACGCCAGGCCCAGCGCATGCTGCGCGTCCTTGTTCGCCCAGTAGGCAGCGGTCTTGAGCATGTGGATGGCCTGGTGGGGGTGCTGCCGCTGCAGGTGATATCGCGCGCGGCAGGCGTAGTAATCCCCGGGCAGGAAGCGTTCCCAGCCGCTCATGCAATAGATGCGCTGATTCGTGGCCGTAGCAGCAGGATTTTCCGCGGCGGGGGCGTTGCCCCCGCTGGCGCTCCGCGCCATGGCGGGTATGAACACCGCCATCACCAGAACCAGAGCCAGCATGCTGGAGCGGTACTTTTCCATGGAACCTCCTTGTGATCTCGCGGTAATGACAGCTGCCTGGAGCGGGGCTGCCGCGGCAAGTGACCGGCCGGCGATTTCATCGCACCTACGCCATTGGGATATCCAGGAGTCTGTTCCTGAGCGGCGCGGCGTGGCGTGAATGAAGGGCTCCGCCCGGCTTGGGGACGCGGCGACGCCCGCGTGCGCAGTCAGCCAGGCCGTTGTTTCGGAAGGCTCGTGCCGGCACTGTTTCTTGCGCGATCAATGCTTTTCGCCGTCGCGCCGCGATTGCCGCAACAGGCTCCAGGCCATCGCGACCACGGCCAGCGCGCCGCCGGTCAGCACCAGCCACAACAGCAGGCGGGTCCAGTCGAACGGTGGCTTGGGCGCCAGCAGCGCGGCCGGTCCCGCCGCGGTGGTGGGAGGGCCGAGCCGGGCTTGCGGAAGTTGCCATGCGGGTCCGGCGTCGGTGGGGCGGATACGATCCAGCGCCGCCTGCAGCGGGTAGTCGCCGCGCCGCGCCGCGTGGCTGCCGGCGAGCAGGCTGTACGGGCCGCCGCCTTCGGCGAGAAACACGAACACGTCGGGTCGCCATGCCACGTGCAATGTGGGCGGTTGCGCCAGCGGCGTATCGGTGTGCAGACGAAGATGCTGGATGCGCACCGGTGCGAAGGTGATCGGTGCACTCGCGTCAGCATCGGTGCCGATCTGCACGGCGGTACCGGCGGCCAGCAGTCGATCGCCGGGGCCGTCATGGTCGAGCAGACGGTAGCTTGCCAGCGTGTTGCTGCCGACCAGGGTGATCCGTGCCGCTTCCAGCGGCAGTGACGCGGGCAGGGTGTAGTCGTAGTCGGTTCCGTCGGTCGCCGTGGATGCCACCGGCGTGGGTGCGTCCAGCCATTGGCGTGCCGCCTCGCTGGCGTTGGTGTCGACGGTGTTGCCGTGCAGCTCGACGTCTGGCGTCTGCGTGCTGTCCCACGGTGCGTGGTCACCATCGCGCAGGCTCAGCCGGTAGTAGCGCGCCGGCGTGTCGATATCGAGGGTGATCGAGCGTTGTGCAAATGCCTCCGTGCCGCGCCGCACGCTGACGATTTCATTCTCGTCGCTGCGCGTGTCCCAGTGCTGCAGGTCGTTGCTGGCCTGCACCGACAGATGAAAACGCGCGTCGCCCGCCAGCGCCGCCGCAGTGATTTCGATGCGCGCCAGGTTCACCGGGCGGCCGGCGTCCAGCAGCCATTGCCCTGGTCGAGCGGCTATCGCTGATGTGGATGGCTGCTCGATCACGATGGCGCCATCGCTGTTGCGCTGAATGCGCACGCTGTCGTTGTGGCCCGGATCATTCGACGGCAGCGGCAACAGGACGGTTTTCAGCATGAACGCCTGCGCGCGCGGAGCTGTCGGCGGCAGCGGCCCGAACGGCACCTGCCGACCTTGCGCGTTCACCACGATGATGTCGCGCAAGCGGTGGGCCGGCGGCGACACCGCATAGATGGCCGGGCTCAGTTCGACGCGCCAGGCGGCACTGCTGCCATCGGTCGTCAGCGCAAAACGGTAAGCGAAGTCGTCGGGTATGGCCGCCTGGATGGCCAACGGAAAGCACAAGGCGAGCAGCCAGCATCCACGGCGTTTCGATGGGCGTGAGCTGCGCGACATGTCAGCTCTCCGCCGCCGCGAGCTGACGCGGCGGCGCCGGCGCCAGGTAGCCGATCACCGTGCACAACAGGCCGTAGGCGATAAACGACGCGATGCCGAACAGGTTGCCCAGATGGCCGCGGTCGATCAGCAGCAGCTTGGCCAGCACCACGCCCATCGCCACCGCGCCGGCCAGCCACACCCAGCGCTGGCCGCGACGCGAACCCCACACCCAGGCGAAAAGACCAAACACGCTCCACACTAGAGTGAGCGCCATCTGCGCCAGGCTTGAATGGAACAGCGCGTCCTCGCTCCACGGCACGCCGCCCAGCTGGTGCGCCGCGCGCAAGGTGGCACTGGTAACGAAGGCCATGCCGACGGCTCCCAGAATGACGGCCCGACGCGAGCGCCAAGTGGCAGGCGCGGATGCATCACCCAGCCAGCGCGCGCCCAGCAGCAGGATGACGATCAGCAGCAGTTCCAGCGGGTTGAGCAGCGGCAGGTACGGCATCGGCGCCGTGTCGCCAGCCATGAACAGGCCGGTGAACCCGTAAATGCCCAGCACCAGAAAAGCCGAATACAGCAGTGGCCCGCGCAGGCGCGGCATCAGCGCCGGCAGCGGCAGTGCGATCCAGCGCGGTCGCGCCAGCGCGAGCCAAGCCAGCGCACACGGCGGCAACATCACCAGCAATAGCCGCCAGTCGCCACCCACCGGCAACGCGACCTTGATCGCGGCACTGGCAATTACCGTCCAGCGCCACAGCCAACTCCATTGGCCTAGCACGGCCTGCGGCGCCCACTCGCGCAAGCACGTCAGTGTGCGCCAGCCCAACAATGCACCCACCACGGTAGCCAGCAAATTCCAGCCCAGCAGCGGTTGCGTGCCATCAGCCAGCTGGCCCAGCGCCATCTGGCCGATGACGACGAACAGCGCCGGCGCGGTCCACGCCACCATCGTGCCCAACTCAAAGCGCGGGTGATGTCGGGCGACCTCGGCGCAGGCCCATGCGGTGACGATCAGCAGCAGCATCAAGGCTGCCGGCTCGCTGGCGTAGCTGATGTGCCGACCGATTGCGACAACGCAGTCACCCAGCCACCAGCACAGACCCCAGCCATACAGCAGCACCGCCGTGCGGCGTTGGGCGATGCCATCGTTGCCCATCCGCGCGTAGAACGACGCGCTGGCGAAAGCGGCGATCACCAGTATCAGCGCGCTGAGGAAGTCGCGATCGAGCCAGCTCACGACCGTCGCCGGCGCGTGGTCAAAATAATGAAAGCCATAGCCGATCACCACGGCGAACGCAGCGGCCCCCTGCAGCGCCACACCGGCCCAGCGTGACAGCCAGCGTTGCTGGCGAAATCCGAGCCAGACCAGCCCCGCTCCTTCCAGCGCGAAGACGCTGCCGGTCAGGCTGGCGCTCAGTGCGAGCGGCACCGCCAGGGTGGCCAAAGCGATCGCCAGCGCCGCCCATGCATCGCGCAGGATGCCGAGGTGTTCACGACCGCGCACGCTCCACGCCACGGCCACGTAGATGACTGCTGCTGCCAGCGCGGAAAATGCCAGCGGTTGCGCCTGCCACTGCAGCAACGCTCCTTGCAGCAACAGGCTGACCAGCGGAGTGCCGAAGACCAGGCAGCCGTCGATCACCTTGCTGCGCTCCGCTTCGGCGTGGCGCAGATAGAGCAGTGGAATCGCCAGGTAAAACAGGAAATTCAGCAGCAGGAACGGCTCGGTACTGGCGAACAGTTCCGGCCGGTATTGCAGCACGCCCCAGGCGGTACCGATGCCGAACGTCGCCACGAAGCCCAGCAGGTTCAGCACCCGCCACGAGCGCCTCCAGGCGACTCCGAAAATGGCCAGGTTGAGCACGGCGTAGTAACTGAAAAGCGCGACATGGCTGCCCTGGCCGGTCGAGGTGAGGATCGGTGCGAGGAAACCTGCCAGCAGCGCCAGCACCGCCAGCGCCAGGGCGTCCTGCAGCACCGCCAGCACACCGACTCCGGCCACCAGCACCAGCAGCACGACGAAGGCCGCCTGTGGCGGCAACAGCGCATACAGTCGGAACGCGGCGAACACGGTGATCAGCAGCACGCCGATGGCGCCACCTTGCAGCGACAGCGCGAAGCCCCGGCGCGTATCGCGCTGACGCCAGCCGAAGATCAACGCCGCAACCGCCGCCACCGCCACCGCGCTCAGCCGCAACGCGATGGGCACGTGCAGCATGCCGGCGTCGGCGGCGTACTTGAGCAAGGCGGCCACGCCGGCAAACAACACCAGCATGCCGATCTTCACCGGCACATTGCCTTCGGTGAACCAGCGCGTGATGCGCGAGGTCAGGACGGTGGCGGCATCGGGCTGCACGGGCGCGTGGGGCGCCACCGGCGCAATGATGCTCGGGCGCGGCAGCGATGCGGGTAACGGTGGCGGCGCGGCGGGTGTCGGTGCATCGGCATACGCCGCATCCAGGCGCGATTCCGTCGCCAACGGGGCGATGGGTTTCTTCGTTGCCGGCGCGGACGCCGGCGCCTGCGCCGCGGCCTGCCGCGTCAGTGAACGCTCAAGCAGCGCGCGTACCTGCACCAGTTCGCTGCGCAATTTCGCTTGCCGACCCCAAAGCACGCCAAGCACGGCACCCGTCACCATGCCGAAAAACACGCCGCCCGACCCGGCGCCGCCGATCATGCCGGCGATGGCAAACACCACCAGCCCCACCATTCCCCAAACGAAAGGCATCTGCTCGTCCTGTGCGTCTCGCCACCCCCAACGGTGGGCCGGAATAGTCTGGCATGAACGTCAGGCGAAGACGCGCAACGTCGCTCTACCTCCTGGGAAACGCAAACGCAGGAGCGGTCTGGATCAATGCGTGACGGATGTACGGGTGCGCACCAACGCGTCCACCGACTGTTGCCATTCCGGCGAACCGGGTACGGATTGCGGCGCCTCCTGGCCCAGTTTGCGCTGCACCGCCTGGTTCCATTCGGCGGAGCCCTGGTCGGGGCCGTGGCCATTGTCGGTGATGCCCAGCGTGCGATCGATCCAGGCATACCAGGCCGGCGAACCCAGGGTGGCGTCAGCCGGCGCCGAACTGCCCGGGCGTGGCTGCGCGGCCGTCGCGCCGGGCGCATCGGCCGTAGGTGAGGGCGAACACGCCGCCAGTAGCAGCGCGAAAGGGATGACGACGGTGTATCGACGCATGGCCATTCCTGATTGCGGATGATTCCGCAGCGTAACCGCGCGGCCCGCGCAGTGAATTAATTTTTCATCAAGGCGCGGTTACTGCTGCGGTTCAGTTGCGCGCCGCCACCTCGTCGATGTGCCGCAACAAGTCGGCCGGATCGTCGTAGACGCGGAACGCGCCCGATTCCTGCAACTCGCCGCGGCCGTAACCGCCGGACAACACGCCCACGCCCAGCGAACGCGCGCGCTGGGCCGCCAGCATGTCCCACACGCTGTCGCCGATGACCAGCGACTGGTGGATGTCCACGCCCAGGCGGCGTGCGGCGGTCAGGAACAGGTCCGGGTCCGGCTTGGCGTGGCGTACCTGGTCGCGGGTCACCACATGCACCTTGGCCGGGTCGACGCCCAGCGCCTCCAGATTGGCCGCGGCGGTCGCCATGCGGCCGCTGGTGGCGATGGCCCAGGGGATGTCCTGGGCGGTGAGGTAATCCAGCAATTCGCGCGCGCCCGGCAGCGGGCGGATGGCGCTTGCCGCGTGCTGGCGGTTGTAGGCCTCGGCGTGCCACTTCCGCAGTCGTGCGAGGCGTTCCTCGGTGATCTCCAGCCCGGTTTCGCGCAACAGGATGTTGGCGAACAGGCCGCCGCTCATGCCGATCTTGCGGTGGATGCGCCACACCGCCAGCTCCACGCCTTCGCGCTCCAGCGCTTCCTTCCAGGCCAGCACATGCTGGTAGACGCTGTCGACCAGCGTACCGTCGAGATCGAACAGGAAAGCAGTGTCGCTGCGTGGCATCGGGGTTCTCCAGTGAGTAGTCGACGCCAGTATGACGGTCAGGCGATGAGCGCGGTGACAACAAGGCGCGTGCGAACGCGATTGGCCGTCCAGACGGACCGATGGTCGCGAGTCGATGCCGGCCCTGAGCTCGCCATCAACGTGGTTTCAGTGCGTCCGGCGAGGTCCTGATAGCGCTGTCAATTTTGCCCTGGAGAAGCCCACAGGGCGTGCCCCGTCTCCTGCATCGCCAGCGCGGCGGCGCCCAGCAGGCCCGGTTCCGGATGGGTGATCGCCACCGTGGGCACCTGTTCCATGGTGTCGCGGAAGCGGCCCTTGGCCTCGAAGCGTTCGCGGAAACCGCCGTGCTGCAGCCACGGCAGCAAGCTCGGCAGCACGCCGCCGGTGAGATAGACGCCGTCCCAGCCACCCATGGTCAGCACCAGGTCGCCGGCCACGCTGCCGAAAATGCCGGCCAGCGTCTCCACCGTGCGCACGCACAGCGGATCCTCGCCGGAGACGGCGCGGGCGGTGATGTTTTCCGGCGTCAGTTCCTCGACCGGCTGGCCGGCGATGTCGGCCAGTGCGAGGTAAAGGTTGACCAGGCCGTTGCCGCAAATCATGCGTTCGTTGGAGACGCGACCGAAGCGCTGGTTGAGCCGGTGCAGGATCTCCACGTCTTCGGCGGTGTGCGCGGCAAAACCGGCATGGCCGCCCTCGCTTTCCAGCACGCTGCAATTGCCGTCGCGCAGCAGCAATCCGCCCACGCCCAGACCGGTACCCGGCCCCATCACCACGAACGTCTGCGATGCATGACTGCCCAGCCGGGGCAGCGGCGGCGCGCCCACGGTCACCAGGTCTTTCGGGGTCAGCAGGGTCACGGCCATGCTCTGGGCGGCGAAGTCGTTCACCAGCCGCACGGAATTCATGTCCAGCTTGTCGCGCAGCAGCTGCGCCGAAACCGCCCAGGGGTTGTTGGTGATCTGCACCGTCTCGCCGTCGGCGATGCGCCCGGCGGCGGCGATGATCGCGTGCTTCGCGCTGAAGCCGGTGTCCGCGAAATACTGCCGGATCGCCTCGGCCAGGGTGTCAAAATCCTTTACCCGGTAGCGGCGGATGCTGTCGGTCAGCAGCGGCGCGGTCAGATCGGTGTCCGCCAGTGCGAAACGCACGTTGGTACCACCGAGATCGGCGAGCAAGGTCGGGGTACGGCTGGGCTGACTCATGATCTTCCTGACGACGGGAAAACCCCTAGCGTGCACGTTGCGGCGGCTGTTCGTCCAGTGTTTTGCCCAACCATACGTGGTGGAATGGGCCTTCAAGGCCTTCCCGTCGCCGTTTCCGGGGTGCCGTTTTGCGCCCAGGCGCTAAAATGGCGGCTATCGATTCCGCGAGCCTACGCCCATGAATTTCCCCGCCGTCCGCATGCGCCGCATGCGCCGTGACCCCTTCTCCCGCGCCTTGATGCGCGAGCACACCCTGCTGCCCAGCGACCTGATCATGGTGGCGTTCGTGATCAACGGCGAAGGCCAGCGCGAAGCCGTGCCCTCGATGCCGGGCGTGGAGCGGTTGTCGATCGACGAGCTGCTGAAACTGGCCGGCGAATGCGTGCGACTGGGCATTCCCGCGCTGGCATTGTTCCCGTCGCCGGGCGCCCGGGTGAAAAGCGAGGACGCCGCCGAGGCGTGGAATCCCGATGGCCTGATGCAGCGCGCCACCCGTGCACTGAAAGCCGCCTACCCCGACCTGGGCCTGATCGGCGACGTGGCGCTGGACCCCTACACCACGCACGGCCAGGACGGCCTGATCGACGCGGACGGCTACGTGATGAACGAGCCCACCGTCGAGGCGCTGGTGAAAATGGCGCTGGCGCAGGCCGACGCAGGCATGGATTTCGTGGCGCCCTCGGACATGATGGATGGCCGCATCGGCACCATCCGCGACGCGCTGGAGGAAGCTGGCCACATCCACACGCGCATCCTGGCCTATTCGGCCAAGTACGCCTCCGCGTTCTACGGCCCGTTCCGCGATGCGGTGGGTTCGTCGGCCAATCTCGGCAAGGGCAACAAACACACCTACCAGATGGACGTGGGCAACAGCGACGAGGCGCTGCGCGAGGTGGAGCTGGACATCAGCGAGGGCGCCGACGCGGTGATGGTGAAGCCGGGCATGCCTTATCTGGACGTCTTGCGTCGGGTGAAGGATGCGTTCGGCGTACCCACGTTTGTCTACCAGGTCAGTGGCGAGTACGCGATGCTGAAAGCGGCTTCGCAGAATGGCTGGCTGGATGAAAAGGCAGTGGTGCTGGAATCGCTGACGGCGATGAAGCGGGCCGGTGCGGATGCGATTCTCACCTATTACGCAATCGATGCGGCCCGGTGGTTGCGGGGGGAATAGCGACCAGGATCGAATGGCACTGCCTCAAGCGCGAAACTTCATTTCCGTCATTCCTGCGAAAGCAGGAATCCAGTGACTTCAGCCTGCCAAAGGCGCTGGATCCCCGCTTTCGCGGGGATGACGAGCTTGAGCGTCCCTCCATGCGGGAAACAGACCGCTCTTTCCATGGCAGGTCGCGGAGTTATCGCTGGCCACTGCGCGGTTCGGTCAGGCGAATCTCATAGACGGCGATGAAGCGGGCCGGGGCGGATGCGATTCTCACCTATTACGCAATCGATGCGGCCCGGTGGTTGCGGGGGGAATAGCGACCAGGATCGAATGGCACTGCCTCAAGCGCGAAACTTCATTTCCGTCATTCCTGCGAAAGCAGGAATCCAGTGACTTCAGCCTGCCAAAGGCGCTGGATCCCCGCTTTCGCGGGGATGACGAGCTTGAGCGTCCCTCCATGCGGGAAACAGACCGCTCTTTCCATGGCAGGTCGCGGAGTTATCGCTGGCCACTGCGCGGTTCGGTCAGGCGAATCTCATAGACGGCGATGAAGCGGGCCGGGGCGGATGCGATTCTCACCTATTACGCAATCGATGCGGCCCGGTGGTTGCGGGGGGAATAGCGACCAGGATCGAATGGCACTGCCTCAAGCGCGAAACTTCATTTCCGTCATTCCTGCGAAAGCAGGAATCCAGTGACTTCAGCCTGCCAAAGGCGCTGGATCCCCGCTTTCGCAGGGATGACGAGCTTGAGCGTCCCTCCATGCGGGAAACAGACCGCCCTTTCCATGGGCAGGTCGCGGAGTTATCGCTGGCCACTGCGCGGCCCGGTGAGGCGAATCTCATACACATGGGGCCAACGCTTGCCGGTGACGAACAGGCGATCCTTCGCGGCGTCGTAGGCGATGCCGTTGAGCACGTCGTTGGCCGGGTCGGGTGTGTCTTCGGCGCGTGGCGCCAGTCCGGTCAGGTCGATCCAGCCGACCACCTTGCCGCTGGCCGGGTCGATGCGGGCGATGCGCTGGGTCAGCCAGACGTTGGCGTAGATCTGGCCATGCACCCATTCGAGTTCGTTGAGGTTGGCCAGCGGCTCGCCATCGGCGGTGACGTCGATGTGGCCGACCTGCTGCAGGGTTTCCGGATCGAGCAGGCGCAGGGTCGGGGTGCCGTCGCTCATCAGCAGATGCTTGCCGTCGGTGGTGAGGCCCCAGCCTTCGCCGGGGTAGCTGAAGCGCGCCAGCGGTTTCAGCGTGGCCAGGTCGAAGACGAAGCCTTGCTGACCGCGCCAGGTGAGTTCGATCAGGCGGTCCTTCCACGCGACGATGCCTTCGCCGAAGAACCCCGGCCCCGGCGTGGCTACCTGCTGCAGCACCTTGCCGCTTTGCAGGTCCACCTTGCGCACGAACGAGTGCCCCACGTTGCCGGTGCCCTCGTACAGATAGCCGTCCAGATAGAACAGGCCCTCGGTGTAGGCGTGGGTGTCGTGCGGCCAGGTGTGCGTCACGGTGTAACCGTAAACCGGTACATCGCTGGCGGCGGCCGTTGCGCAGGCGAGGGAGGCGGCCAGGAAGGCGAGAACCATGGCGAATCGTTTCATGGCGTCATGATGCCGGAGCCGCGTGCCGGTGTGTCGACGGCGAGTCACCCGGGCCGGCGCGGCGCATGGAATAATCGAGGCTTGCGACGAAGCCGGGATACGCGTGGAAAGTCACCAATTCTTGCAGACGGCGGTGGTCTTTCTGCTGGCCACGGTCATTGCCGTGCCCCTGACCAAGCGCTTCCGGCTGGGTTCGGTGCTGGGCTATCTGCTGGCCGGCGTGGTGATCGGGCCGCCGTTGCTGGGACTGGTCAGCGATACCGAAGGCGTGGCCACGATCTCCGAGTTCGGCGTGGTGCTGATGCTGTTCGTGATCGGCCTGGAGTTGTCGCCGCAGCGGCTGTGGGTGATGCGGCGCGCGGTGTTCGGCACTGGCTTGCTGCAGGTGGTCGCCACCAGCATGGCGATCGGCGCGGTGGCGTATTACCTGTTTGGCCTTACCGGCAAGGCGGCGGTGATCGTGGGCGGCAGTCTGGCGCTGTCCTCCACCGCGTTCGGCCTGCAGATACTGGCCGAGCGCAAGGAGGCCGGCTCAGCGTACGGGCGCCAGGTTTTCTCGATCCTGCTGTTTCAGGATCTGGCCGCGATCCCGCTGATCGCCGCGGTGCCGTTGCTGGCGTCGTCGACGGCGCAGAGCTTCGATCTGCTGGCGATCGGTCGCACGGTGGCGGTGATCGTGGCGGTGGGGGTGGGTGGTCGCTACCTGTTGCGGCTGGTGTTCCGTTTCGTGGCGCGCGCCGATTCAGTGGAGGTATTCACCGCCACCGCCTTGCTGGTGGTGATGGGCGTGGCCTTTCTGATGGAGCTGGCGGGGCTGTCGGCCACGCTGGGTGCGTTCCTGGCCGGCATGCTGCTGGCGGACTCGGAATACCGGCACGAGATGGAATCCAACATCGAGCCGTTCAAAGGCCTGCTGCTGGGGCTGTTCTTCATCAGCGTGGGCATGTCGATGGATTTGTCGCTGCTGCTGAAACGGCCCGGCCTGATCTTCGGCCTGGTCGCGGCGCTGCTGGTGCTGAAGGGCCTGCTGCTGTGGCCGCTGGGTCGTTTGCTGGGCGGGCTCAACCGCTCCGACACGCTGCGTCTGGTGGTGCTGCTGGCCTGCGGCGGTGAATTTGCGTTCGTGGTGCTGCGCCTGGCGGCGGAGGAGCACCTGATCGCCGTGGCCCAACGCGACGCCTTGGTGCTGACGATCACGCTGACCATGGCACTGACGCCGCTGCTGGTGGTGCTGGCGTCGCGGGGCCTGCAGCGCGGGCCGAAAAAGCCCTCGCGCGAGTTCGATGCGATTGATACCGACACGCCGCGGGTGATCATCGCCGGCTTCGGCCGCATGGGTCAGATCATTGCCCGCGTGCTGCGCGCGCAGGGCATTCCGTTCGTGGCGCTGGAGCATTCGGCCGAGCAGGTCGATGTCTCGCGCCGCTTCGGCACCATCAACCTGTTTTTCGGCGACCCCGCGCGGCCGGAGCTGTTGCGCGCGGCGCAGGCGGAAAAGGCCGAGGTGTTCGTGCTGGCCACTGACGACCCGGAGGCGAACCTGCGCACGGCGCGGCTGGTGAAGCGGCAGTATCCACACCTGAAGATCATCGCCCGCGCCCGCAATCGCCAGCACGTGTTCCGGCTGATGGACATGGGCGTGGACGAGCCGATCCGCGAGACCTTCCACTCCAGCCTCAAGATGACCCGCATGACGCTGGAGGCGCTGGGCCTGCCGCACGATTACGCGGCCGACCGGGTCGAGCGGTTTCGTCGCTACGACGAGGATCTGCTGAAGAAACAGGCGCTGGTCTACGACGACGAAACCAAGCTGATACAGAGCACGCGCGATGCGCTGGTCGACTTGCAGAAGCTGTTCGAGGCGGATGCGGAGCCTGGTGCGGAGCGGGAGCGCGAAAAGGGCGCAGTGAAGCCTGAGGAATCCTGAGGCTGGATGCGGTGGCGGCGTTTGGACGCCTGAATGGCGCCTGGATCAAGAGCGCCTCCATCCGCCTTCAGCACCTTCCCCCGCAAGCGGGGGAAGGAAGCGATCCAGCCTCAGCGCCCCGATGTTGCTTCCCGCAAGCGGGGAATAAAGCGGTCCAACCTCAGTGCCACCCATGTTGCTTCCCCCGCTTGCGGGGGAAGCTGCCCGGAGGGCTGATGGGGGCGCTCTTCGTGAGGCTCAAGATGAAGCATCAGTCGGCCGGTTGCGCCGGCTGGCGCAAGGTCTGCCGCACGCTGGGGATGGCGCTGGCGCGGGCGGCCAGTTCGTGGGCGATGTCGACGTAGCCCAGTTGCCGCGCCACGTCGGCGGCGGTGCGGCCGAACGCGTCGGCCGCATTGCGGTCGGCACCGCGTGACAGCAGCACGCGGGCGGGCGGCAGCAGGGCATGCATCGCGCAGGCGTGCAGGGCGGTGACGCCGCGCTGGTCGGCATGCCCGGCGCGCGCGCCGGCTTCCAGCAGCACCGGCACCAGCGCGCCGATGTGGGTGGCGTCGCAGGCGCTGCCCGGCCGCAACTGCGCACCCAGCAGCAACAGCAGCGGCGTCATGCCTTCGCCGTCGGCCTGGTTGATATCGGCGCCATGCTTGAGCAGCACGTCGAACAGGCGCCGTGCGCGCAAGCTGTCGTTGTGCTCGAAACCGAACTGCGCCGCCGCATGCAGCGCGCCACGACCGCGGGCGTCGACGGCGCCGAGTTCGGCGCCCGCCTCCAGCAGCGTTTCGACGATCTCCGGGTAGCCCATCGCGGCGGCCACCATCAGCGCGGTCGCTTCATTGGGCAGGCGCTGGTCGACCGTGACGTCGCGTTGCAGCAGCAGGTTGACGAGGGCTTCGCGGCGCGCCGCCACGGCGGCGCCCAGCGGCGTCACGCCGTTGCTGGCGGCCAGCGTGGCATTCGCGCCGGCATCGAGCAGGTGGCTGGCGATGTCGCGATGGCCGGCGCCGCAGGCGTGCAGCAGCGCGGTGGCGCCGTGCGGGTCGGGCGTGTCCACGGCAAAGCCGAGTTCCAGCAGCCGCTGCACTGCTGCGGTGGCACCGGCGGCCGCGGCCAGCGGCAGGTCGCCGGCGCGCAGCGGGCGTCGCGGCAGGCGCCAGTCGGCCCAGTTCAGCCAGCGCTCGATGGCGGGGTCTTCCAGTGCCAGGCCCAGCGGGGTTTCGCCGTTGGCGTCGGCGGCCTCGGGGTTGCCGCCGTGGGCGATCAGCAGGCGCACCAGCGGCAGGGCTTGCGGGCCGTGCTCGAGTGCGGCAAACAGCGGCGTGCGGCCTTCGCGGTCGCGCGTGTTCGGGTCGCAGCCGCGCGCCAGCAGCGCCTGCAGTACGTCGGTTTGCGCGTTGACCACGGCGAGGTGCAGCGGCGAACGTTCGCGCACATCGGGGCCGAACGGGTCCGCGCCGCGCTCCAGCATCTCCAGCGGCAGCGCGTTGAAGTCGGTGGTGCCGTGCAGCCGCACCAGGGTCTGCGCCAGCAGTCCGGCACCGGCCGGGCTTGCGCCGGCCTGCAGTAATTCCCCGACCGCCTCGGCCGAACCCGGGAGTCGCTGCAGCAGGGCGTCGAACAGCCGCCGCCCCAGCGGTGAAAAAGCGGTTTCGGCCGGATCACCGGCATCGGTTTCGGCGTCGTCCAGTTGCTGCGTGGGCAGGCGCGCTTCGGCGTCGAGGCCGTGGTCCAGCAGCCAGCACCGCGCATGGCGCAGGCCGGGAGTGGCCAGTTGCAGATACAGCTGCGCCAGCTCGGCTGGCGGCCATTGCCGCACGCGCTCGGCAAAGCCGGAAACCACGGCCCAATGGCCGAAGCGCAGCGCATCGAGCAGATGCGCCGGTGTGTCGGAACCCTCGGCCAGCGTGTCGTGGCTGAGGTTGGCCGGCAGCGGTGTTTCCGGGTCCAGCAGTGCCACCAGATCCCAGCGGCCGGCGGCGGTGGCATGGTCGAGCGCGCTGCGACCATCACCGCCGGGGCGCTTGGGTTCGGCGCCGAGCGCCAGCAGCGCGCGGACGGTTTCGGCGTGGGCGTGTGGCGACTGGCAGGCCAGGGTCAGCGCGTCGCGCCCGTGTTCGTCGCGCTGGCGTGCGTCCGGTTGCGCCTCGGCCAGCAGTTGCACCACGCCGCCGGCGCCGGCGCGGGCTGCTTCCATCAGCGCCGTGCTGCCATGCTGGTCGACCAGGTTGACGTCGGCGCCGGCGGCGCGCAGTGCGCGGGCGATCTGTTCGTGGCCTTCCGCGGCGGCGGCTTGCAGCGCGCTGCGGTGGCGGGCATCGACCGCGTTGATCGCCGCGCGATGCTTGAGCAGCAGTTTCACCCCGGCCACGTCGTCGTCGGCGATGCCCGCCGCCGCGACCAGCGCCGGTTCGCCATCGGCGGGAGCGGGTTTGGCGCCGTGTTCCAGCAGGAATTTGGCCAGCGGCCAGTTGGCGGCGCGGCAGGCGCCGGCCAGCGGGCTGATGCCGGCCTTGTTCAGCGCGTTGATCGGCGCGGCGGCATCCAGCAGCATCGCCGCGACACCGGGCTCGGCACTCAACGCGGCGCCATGCAGCGGTGTGTTGCCTTCGGCGTCCGTGACGGTCGGGCTGGCGCCGTTGGCCAGCAGCGTGAGTACCGCCTCGGGCCGGCCGTGGCGGCTGTCGCGGGTGGCGGCCAGCAGCGGCGTCAGCCCGCCGGAGGCGCGATTGACGTCGGCACCGCGGGTGATCAGCGCGCGCAGCAGGCGCGTGTCCGGCAGCAGCGCCGCCAGCATCAGCACGGGACGTTGGTCGCGATCGGCGGGATCGGGCGCGGTATCCGGATCGGCACCGGCCTCGATCAGCGCCAGTGCCCGCTCGATGTCGCCGTCGCGGGTCGCCGCCAGCAAGGCCTGGGCCTGCTCGGGCGTGCCGGCGATGCGCTCCTGTTCGTTCAACGGCAGCGGTGCCGGGCGCGATGGATTTTCCACATCGTCCGCCAGCAGAGGCTGCTTGCGACGTTTGCCGCTGCGTGTGCAGAGCAGGGCGCGCAAGGTGCGGTTGGCCACCACCAGGCAGCCCAGCGGCAACACCACCACGCCGTAGATGGCGAGTGCGGCGATGCGCAGTTCCGAAGGCAGCACGCCGTACAAACCGGTGAGCGCGATGGCCACGAACGCCATCACCAGCAGCGAAAAGGCCGCCGGCAGGAAGTGGCTGAAAAAACGTTCCTCGCTGGACAGGTGGCGACCGAACGCCAGGCTGCGCAAGGTGGCGGTGAAAATCCACGAGCCATCGCTTTGCTGCGGGTAGGCGTCATCCCATACGAAAACCAGCCCGAACGCCGGCCACAGCCGCCACAGCACCGCCAGCGCAATCACGCAGGTGGCCGCCAGCGCCAGCGCGGCGCTGAGCCCGTGTGACAGGTTCAGTTGCAGCATCGGCCACGCCACCAGCACGAACACCAGCGCGGTGTAGCCGGTGAACATCACCAGGTGCGCCGCGCCCCGGCGCAACACCGTACGCACGAAGCGGGGTTCCGGGTCGAAGCCGATCGCGTGGCAGATGGCGGCCATCGTCAGCGCGTTGGCCAGCAACAGCGGTATCAGCGTCAGCGGGTGGGTGGCCAGGCCGGCGGCGGCGACGGCGAGCAGCCCCGGAATGAACCAGGCAAGGGCATGCGGGAGGGGCGGGCGGCGTCGCGATTTGGGCAGGGTCATGTCGACAGTATAGAAACCGTGACGAATCCAGACGATAACCCAGCGTTAACGCCCACGCGGGCCCTCCCGGCCACGCATGCGCCGGCGATCTTCAATCGTCGCGATCGCCGTGGAGTTCGCGCCGGTAGGCCGGGTGGTTGGCGGCGGCCAGGGTTTCCTGCGGCGGTACTTGCAGATGCCAGCCTTGGGTGCGCAGGTGATCGAGTACCTGCAAGGTGTCCTCGTTCGGCAGCTTGCGCTGCTCGTCCAGTTGCACCTCCATCACGAAACGCAATTCGCCCAGCAACAGCATCAGCGATTCGGGCAATACGTCGAACGCGTCGCGCTCGGCCAGCCACACGTAGCTGTCATGTTTGCGCAGGCTGGCGTAGACAAAACAGGGCATGGCGGGCATCCGGAAGGGGGTGCGACGATTCTCCACGGTACCACCTGAACCTGCCAGCCTGGCCCTCTGCGACAGGCGCGGCCCCGTTTGTCCGAGAAACCGCGTTGGCGGGCCGTGGACATTGCTGCTGCCACACTTGCAACTGCTTGGCAGAGTGTGCAAAGTGCCCAAAGGTCGTTCAAACGATTGTATTAATTCATACAGAACTACCACCCCGAACCGAGCCCCGTACGAACAAAAGCAGGAGCAAGCGATGCAAACTTCATTCCGTATCCTTTCCGGCACTGCCCGGCCGCTCACGCTCGCCGCGTTGAGCCTGGCCATCGTGGGTGCCTTGGTTGCGCCCTCCAATGCCGATGCCAGCGCCTTCCAGTTGAAGGAAAACAGCGCCAAGGCCATGGGCCGCGCCTATGCCGGCTCGGCTACCGCCGGCGGCGACGTCTCGGTGGTGGTCAACAACCCCGCCGCGATGAGCGACCTCAAGGGCACCTATCTGCAGGCCGACGTCACCGCGATCAACTTCAGCACCAAGTTCAGCGGCACGGCGACCGACGCCTTGGGACGTCCGATCGAGGGCGGCAACGGCGGCGATGGCGGCACCACGCTGCCGGTGCCGGCGCTGTTCTTCGCCACCCAGGTCAGCGACCGCATGCATCTGGGCTTCGGCTTCTCCGTGCCGTTCGGCTTCCAGACCGAATACGACCGCAACTGGAAGGGCCGCTACGGTGCGGTCAAATCCAAGTTCCAGTCGATGGACGCCACCTTGTCCGCCTCGTTCGACGTCACCGACAACTTCAGCCTTGGCGCTAGCGTGATCGCGCAGAAGACATCGGCCGAGTTGACCAGCGCCATCAACTACAACGCGGTCGGCCTGAGCATCCAGCAAGGCATCGGCGCGAATGCCGCCGCCGGTGTGGCGAAGATCCAGGCGGCCGCTGCCGCCGGCCAGCTTTCGGCGCAGACCGCCCAGGCGATGATTCAGGCTGCCATGCAGGAAGCCCAGGCAGCCGCAGCCGGTGTGGCTGCCGCCACGCCGGTCGGTGGTGACGGCTTCGCCCGCATCAAGGGTGATGACTGGGCCTACGGCTGGCAGTTGGGCGGCTACTGGAAGCTGAGCCCCAACGACAAGCTGGCGCTGAACTACCGCTCCAAGATCAGCCACACCCTGGAAGGCACCGGCAACTTCACCACCACCGCCGGCTACGACGCGTTGCTCGCCAACCCGCAGCTGGCCGCCTCCATCCCGCCGTTCCAGCACACCACCGGCACCGCGGACTTCACCACCCCGGCCGTGGCCAGCGCCAGCTACTGGCATCAGGCCGAACGCTTCGGCCTCGGCATCGATCTGGCCTGGACCAAGTGGAGCGCGTTCCAGGATTTGACCGTGAACTACGGCAACAGCCAGCCGTCGACGTCGGAGCACTACAACTGGCGCAACACCTGGTATGCGTCGGTGGGCGGCGATTACAACGTCAACGACAAGCTGACCGTGCGCGCCGGCATTGCCGTCGACAGCACGCCGACCTATCTGGCCACCCGCAGCGCGCGTGTGCCCGATTCCACCCGCAAGCTGGCCACGGTAGGCCTGAGCTATCAGGCCAGCGACAACTTCGAGATCAACGCCTCGTACGCGCATATCTTCGTCAACAACGCGCACGTCGATACCATCGACTCCACCGGCAACCGGCTGGCGGGCAATTTCGAGGACTACGGCAACCTGCTCGGCGTGTCGGCCACGTACAAGTTCTGATTCCCCGACAAACCCGAGTCACGACCCAGGCCTCCCCGTGTGAACGGGGAGGCTTTTCGTTTCATGGGGCGCGTCGCGATGTGGCGCCACGGGGCAGCCGCCCGGCGTCCTCGCGAGCTATCCGTACATGGCGCGCATCCAATGTGCGCACGTAGACAACTCGGCTATACTGCGCGTCCGCCGCCATGCGCCTTGCATGGAACGGCCGGCCATCAATGCATGCGTCCGTAGCTCAGCTGGATAGAGTACCGCCCTCCGAAGGCGGTGGTCGTGGGTTCGAATCCCGCCGGGCGCACCACCTCGACTCCTTCCGTTTGCGCGATCGGCCATGCCGTTGCGGTTCGATGGCCTTGCGCTGTTACCCGCGCCAGCCGGTGCCGCTCACGCCTCGACCTGATAATCCGCCAGCCACTCGGCAACGGCCGGTCCCTTCATGGGGCGGCTGAACAGGTAACCCTGCAATGCGTCGCAGCCCATCTCGATCAGGAGCTGCGCCTGCTCGGCGGTTTCGACGCCTTCGGCGATCACCGTCATGTGCAGTTGATGGCCGATTGCCACCACGGTATGGGCGATGGCGACGCTGCTGGCGTCCCGCGGGATGTCGCAGACGAAGGACTTGTCGATCTTCAGCTTGTCGACATGGAACTGGCGCAGGTAGGACAGGCTGGAATAGCCGGTGCCGAAGTCGTCGAAGGAAAGATGCACGCCCAGGGCGGACAGTTGCTGCATCGAATGCAGTGCGCGGTCGACGTTTTCCAGCAGGGCGCTTTCGGTCAATTCCAGTTCCAGCCGGTCGGCGGGCAGGCCGTGGCGGCGCAGCGTCTCGGCCACCTGTTCGGCGAAGTTGCCGCGCTGGATCTGTTGCGCCGACACGTTCACCGCCACGAAGAAATCGCCCAGGCCGGCATCCATCCACGCGCGCGACTGGGCGCAGGCGTGATCGAGCACCCAGCCGCCAAGCTCGGGCATCAGGCCCAGGCCTTCGGCCACCGGAATGAAACGTTCGGGCATCACCAGACCCATCTCGGGGCTGTTCCAGCGCAGCAGCGCCTCGAAACCGATCACGGCGCGATCGCTGCTGCGGATTTCCGGCTGGTACACCAGGTGCAGCTCGTCGTGCTGCATGGCGTGGCGCAGGCGGATGCCCAGCATGCGGCGGTCTTCCATGCGGCGCATGTCGTCGGTGGAATATTCGCAGACCAGGTCGCGGCCCAGCTGTTTCGCGCGCGACATGGAGGCCTCGGCGCGGCGCAGCAGGTCGTTGATGTCGTGCACGCGGCCGGGGTAGGTGGCCACGCCCACGCTGATGGTGACGCGCACCTCGCCATCACCCAGCGTCACCGGCTCGGCCACGGCGCGGCGCAGTTGCTCGGCCAGCACCGTCGCCTCTTCGCGATCGATGTAGGGCAGGGCGACCACGAACTCGTTGCCGGTGAAGCGGGCCACGCGGCCGCGCGTTCCGACATGGGCACTCAGGCGCTGCGCCAGCTCGGTGATGACCCGGTCGCCCACTTCGTAGCCCATCGCCTCGTTGACGGCGTGGAAGCGATCGATGTCGGCGAACACCAGGCTGAAGGGTTCGTCCGCCCGCTGCTCGGCGTGTTCCTGCAGCATTGTCTCGATGACCGGAAAGCGGGCCAGGCCGGTGGCCACGTCGTGGGTGGCCGCGTAGGCCAGCCGCGCCTCGGTGTCGCGATGTTCGGTGATGTCGCTGAGGATGCCGATGTAATGCGAGGTTTCGCCGCCGGGTTCGCGCACCGGTGCGAAATAAAGCTGGTTCCAGAACGGCGTGCCGTCCTTGCGCTGGTCGCGCAGCACCGTGTTGCAGTCGCGCTGTTCGGCCAGCGCCCGGCGCACCATCGCGCGCTCGCTTTCGCCGCTGTCCTCGAAACCCAGCTGGCGGCAGCTTTGGCCGATCACTTCCGCGGCGTTGTAGCCGGTGATGTGTTCGAACGCGTGGTTGATGAAGGTCACCGGCGCGCCCGGTTCGCGTGCGTCGGCAATCACCACGCCGTTGCCGGTGGACTGGATGGCGCGCTCAAGCAGCCGCAGCTGCGCCTCGACCCGGCGGCGCTCGGTGATGTCCTGCAGGTGCGCCAGCACCGCGTTGACGCGGTGGTAGGTCAGCGGATGAAACAGGCCCTCGACCTGCAACTGCCGGCCATCGCTGTGCCGGATGTCCCAGGGTTGCGCGGTGGCGGAAAACAGCTCGCCGCTCTCCAGGTCCGCCAGGAAGCGGGGGCGCTCCTCCGGGGCCAGCACGGAGTCGATGTTCTGCCCGAACAGGTGCAGGGGCGACCAGCCGTATTGCACGTGCGCGGCGGCGTTCGCGTTGAGGATGGCGTGGGTGCTGCGGTCGAACACCAGCAGCGGCACCGGACTCTGCTCGAACAGCAGCCGGTGCTGCGCCTCGCTGTCGCGCAGCGCCTCCATGAAATGCATGCGGTCGACGGCGTAGCGGATGCTGCGGTCCAGCCGCTCGGCATCGATCGTTCCCTTCACCAGGTAATCGCTGGCGCCGGCCTCCATCGCGGCCACGTCCACCGCGTGGTTGCCGCGCCCGGTCAGCACGATGAAGGCGCGCGACAGGCCTTCGCGGCTTACCGCTTCGATCAGGTCCAGCCCGCTGGACGGCCCCAGCAGGTAGTCCACCAGGTAGACGTCGTGCGCGCCCTTGCGCAATTCCTCCAGGCCCTGTTGCGGCGTGGCGCACCAGTCGAAAGCGTAGTGGCTGCCGGGGGCATCGTTGAGCAGGTCGCGGATGAGGACGAAATCGTCCTCGTCGTCATCGACCACGAGAACCCGCAGCGGCGCCGCATTCATTCGTCGCTCCCCTGTTTCTCGGTCGGGAGCTGCACGATGTCGGTCCAGTAGCGTTCCAGCGAGCGCAGCACCGCGATCAGTTCCTCGAAGCGGCTCGGCTTGGTCACGAACGAGTTGGCGCCAAGCTGGTAGCTGGCCAGGATGTCGAGCCGCGCGCGCGAGGTGGTGAGGATGATCACCGGCAGGTGTTTCAGCCCGTCGTGCTCGCGTATCGCATGCAAGGCCTCGCGGCCGTCCATGCGCGGCATGTTGAGATCAAGCAGCAGCAGGTCGGGAAGTTCGCCGTCGGGCGCGTCGATCAGCGCATTCAGGCGCGCCATCAGTTCCACGCCGTCCGGCACGAATTCCAGTTCCACCTCGACGCCGCTGTCGCGAAACGCGTCGCGCATCAGGACGCGATCGTCGGCATCGTCCTCGGCCATGAGGATGGACAGCGCGGCACGGACTTGACTCATGAATCCACTCCCAGAAACTTTCCATCGATGAATGGGGCATCCTGCGGATCGGCCGGTTCTGGCGCGCTGGCCGACCCGGGCAGCATGACGATGAAGCTGGCCCCCTGTCCAGCCTGCGCCTCGGCGCGTACCGAGCCGCCGTGGCGCTCCACGATACGCCGCACGATGGCCAGGCCGATGCCGGTGCCTTCATAGACATTGCGCGGGTGCAGGCGCTGGAACGGGGCGAAGATGCGCTCGGCGTAGCTGCTCTCGAAGCCGATGCCGTTGTCGGTCACGCGCAATTCCCAGCGCGTGGTACCGCGGGCATCGGCATTTTCGATCCGGGCAGCGGTGACGCTGATGCGGCAGGGGCGGTCGGCGGCGCGGAATTTCAGCGCGTTGGCCAGCAGGTTCTGCAGCAGCTGGCGCATCTGGGTCGGGTCGGCCTGGATCACCGGCAGCGCATCCACCTCGATCGCGGCCTGCGCCTCGGTGATGCGCGTCTCCAGGTCGTCCATGACGGCGCTGAGGATGGTCGAAAGGTCGACGGCGCTGACCGCCACGGTGCGCGTGGCCACCCGCGAATAGGTCAGCAGGTCGTCGATCAGCGCCTGCATCCGATGGGCCGCGTGGGCCATGCGCTGCAGGTAGTCGCTGGATGACTCGTCCAGCGTGGCGGACAGCCGTGACAGCAGGCGGTCGGAGAACGACTGGATCTTGCGCAATGGCTCCTGCAGGTCATGCGAGGCGACATAGGCGAAATCCTGCAGCTCGCGGTTGCGGATGCGCAGGTCGTCCATCGCGCGCGCCAGCGCCACGTCGGCCTGCTGCCGCGCGGTCACGTCGCGCGCGGCTCCGTAGAGCAGGCCATCGGCGGCGCTGATCGACACCCACTCCAGCCAGCGATAACTGCCGTCGGCGCAGCGCATCCGGGTCAGCAGGCCGCTGATCGATTCCACGCCATCGATCTGGCGCTGGATCGCCAGCCGCGTGGGTGTCTTGTCCAGCGGATGCAGCAGGTCGAGGAAGGGCGTGGCCAGCATCTCGGACTCGTCCAGGCCCAGCAGCCGCGCATAGGCCGGGTTGGCCTGCAGGAAGGTGCCGCTGCGTGGGTCGGCGATGCAGAACACCTCCTGCGACATCTCGAAGAACTGGTTGCGCTGCTGCAGCACGCGCCGGGCCGCCTTGACCCCACCGATGTCGCGGAACGCCATCACCGCGCCGGCCAGCTGGTTGCGGATGATCAACGGGGTGGCGAGGTAGGCCACGTCCAGCACGCTGCCGTCGGTCAGCCTGAACGCGGCGTCGTCGTCGGAGGCATGGGCCACGCCGCCGAGTATTTTTTGCAGCGTGTCGCGCATGCCGTCGGGGAGTTCGTCGCCGCTCGGCAGGCGTTCGGCCGGCAGCTTCAGCGTGCGCGAGGCCGTGCGGTTGAGGAAGGTCGGCTGGCCGTCGGCATCGACCGCCACCAGGCCTTCGCCCACGCTTTCGGCGATGGCGTAGATCAGCGCCAGCTGGCTGGCTTGCGCCTGCTGCGCGTGGCGCAGTTCGCGGTGATCCTGCAACACGGCGAAGACGCCGCGCGGTTCGCCCTGCACGATGATCGGGATGTTGACCAGATGCGCCGCGAAGCGCTGGTCGTTCGCGTCCAGCGCGGCCACGTCCAGTCGCGCGGACTCGCCGCGCGTGGCGCTGTCCAGCGCGGCTTGCACGCGCGCGCCGTCGACCGGCGCAAAGCTGTGCACGAAGGCCAGCCGTTGCGGCCGGTCCAGCCCGAGCAGGGCATTGGCCGCCGGGTTGCGGCGTACCACCCTGCCGTCCAGGTCCAGCGCCAGCACGCCGTCGGGGTGGTGCTCGAACAGCGAGCGGAAACGCTGCTCGCTCTCGCTCAGCCGGGTGAATGCCTCGGCGTGCTCGATGGCCACACCGGTCAGCGCCGCCAGCGTGTCGATGCCGCTCATCTCCGCGGCGGACGGATCGTGCGGCGCGTTGTAGTACACCGCGAACGTGCCCAGCACCGCGCCGTCGCGGGCCAGTACCGGCGTCGACCAGCACGCGCGCAGGTCGTGCGCCAGGGCCAGCGCGGCGTAATCGCGCCACAGCGGATCGCTGGCGATGTCGGTCACCACCACGCGCTCGCCGCGCCACGCCGCGGTACCACAGGAGCCGGCCGCCGGACCGATCGGCGAGCCGTCGATGCCGTGGCGGAACCCGGCCGGCAGCCCGGGCGCGGCACCGTGGTGCAACCGGCCTTCGCGCAACAGCAGGATCGAGCAGGTCGCGTCGTGGTGCGCCGTTTCGTACGCGGCCACGATCGATTCCAGCACCTGCGGCAAGGCATGGCCGCGAGCGATGGCGGTGAGGATCTGCCGCTGGCGCCGCTCCAGATCCTCCGCGCGATGGAGCTCGGTGTGGTCGCGGCCGACCAGGTACATGCAGTGCGATGCCCCCGACCACACGGCGGACCATTGCATGTACAGCACGTGTCCCTGTTGGCTCACGATGCGGTTGCGGAAGTTGGGGTTGGGCGCACCCTGTTGCACCCGCACCGCCGCCTCGATGGTGCTTTCGTGATCCTCCGGGTGCACCACCTCCGTGAGCGGCCTGCCCAGCAGCGACTCCGGCGCAAAACCCCAACGTCGCTGCGCCGCGGCGCTGAGTTGCAGGAAACGGCCCTCGCGATCCAGCACGCAGATCACGTCCGGCGCGCTGTCCATCACCAGTCGCGAGGCCTCCAGCGCGCGCTCCAGTTCGCGGCCCTGTTCGCCCAGCCGTGCACTGTCGGCCTCCGCCCGTTGCGTGCGCTCACGCGCCAGTGCCGACAACCGCAAGGCAACCGCCAGCAGGCCGCCAAGGGCAAAGCCCAGCAGCAACACCAGTTGCGGTATGCGGCCATGCTCGCCGCCCGTGCCGGGGTAGACGCTCACGCTCAACCATTGGCCGTACAGCTGCAGATCCATGCTGGCGGGGACGTGCGCCGTGCCGTTGTCACCCTGCGCGTACAGCGTCTGGCCTTGCTGGGTGATCAGCAGGCCGTGCAACCGGGGCATGGCTTCCAGCAGGCTCGGAAAAAGCCGGTCGAACTGGAACGCCCCCACGACGTAGCCCTGTGTCGCGTTGTCGGCCCGCACCGGCACCACGAGCAGTTGGCCCTGCTTGCCGTTGAGCAGCGTCAGCGGCGCGCTGAGCACGGCGCTTTCGCCGGCGTCGACCTGATCGAAGATGCGCGCCGGCGCAAACAACTGACCGGCGGCTCCAGGGTTGGACGCGGATGGCCGTACCAGGGTCTGCCGCATGACGTGGCTGGCGTCGGCATATCCCACCGCGCGCAGACCATCCATGTCGTGAAGGTAGTTCGCCGCGTCACGCGAAAAAAGCGGCTCGCGCAAAACGGCGGGCATGCCGGCCAGGCGCGACGCCAGCCGTTCGAAGGCCTCCATCCGCGAACTCATGCCCCCGTGCAGCAGGTTGGCGACGTTGTCGCGCCGGCCTTGCAGCGCATCCCATTCCAGCCGACTTTGCTGCTGTTCCAGCGACCGCCACAACAGCAGCGACGACGCTACCGTCAGCAGGCATATGACCGCCGGGAAGAGCACGGTGCGGTAGTGGTGTTGCGATGGCGGGCGCGGATTGCTGGTGGCCAGCCCGATCCCCAGCATCAGCATGCCCAGCGCCACAGGCAGCGACATCGGCGTATGCGGGCCCAGCGTGCGCATCCCCGGCAGCGCGAAGACGTAGCCGACCAACGCCAGCACGCCGGCCAGCGAAACCAGCAGGCCGCAGGCCCAGGTGGCGCTCCACCAGGCCGGGTTTCGCCGCGCGAACAGCGCACACGTCAATCCGCCGGTGGCTAGCAGCAACGACAACGCCGTGTTGGGCGCCAGCCGGCCGGGGATCGCGCTCTCGGCCTGGATCGCCTGCTGCCGCCACAACAGTTCGCCGACGACGTCGACCCGGTCGAGGTACTCCGCCAGCAATGGCGACACCGCCAGCGGTATGCACAGCACGCCCAGGCACCACGCCGCCAGCGTGCGCCCGCTGCCCAGCAGCCACAGGGCATGGCCCAGCAACACGAAGGCCAGCGCCGTGTTGAACGCGATCGGCACCAGGAACGTTCCGCCCTGCACCAGCGCGGTGGCCTGCACCATCCAGCCCAGCAAACCCATCCAGCCCATGCCGGACAACGCGGCCGGCGCGATGGCCGCAGGCCGCGCGGGTTCCTCCAGCAACGAAGCGAACAGCCACCCGGTGCAACTGAGCGCCAGCATCTGCAGTGCGTTGAGCAACAGGCTCGTGGCCGTGTGCGGTTCGCTCCACGCCCGCAGCAGGTAGGCCAGTCCCGCAAACACGGCGGCCATGGCGATGCCACGTGCCGCTGCACGCACGGCGGCGGAAGGGGTGACGGTGGCGCAGATGGCGGCCGGCACCATCAGCAGCGTGACGTACCAGAGCGGCAGCCTGGCTTCGGGCACATACCCGGCGCTGATCAGCAGCGCCGCCCACGCCGTGACACACAGGGCGAGCACCAGCCCGGCACGCCCCCGCCCGCGCGCCGTCGACCAGGCCGACAAAGCCAGCACCGCCAGCAACGCATCCAGCGCCACGCGTTCCATCGAAAAGGGTCCGGCGAGCATCGCGCCGCAGGCATCCAGCAGCGCGAGCGCGGGCACCAGCAGCGCGCCGGTCACCGGAAACCGCAAATGCCGCCTGGCGTCAGTCATGTCATCCCCCTGATGACTCCATCATGCCGCCCGCAACGCTCCAAGGCATGCCTTGCAAGTGCAACGGCAGCGATGGACCCCGGAAAGCCGCCCGGGAATCCAACCGTCCTCGCCTGCCGCATGCAGTAAAACACGCCCGCGCAGACACTGAAACATCGGCGCGAAAGACCCTGGCTTGAGTCGTCCTTGCCGTCGCGGTGCGACATGTAGCGCTTTTTTGCGTGCACCATGACTTGGCGAGCCAACACGCTTGCCCTACATTCCACATTGCCGAGAGGGGTTTTCGCGGCAAACCCACCATCCATCATCGAATACACGGAATTAATCCATGGCCAAGACGACGAACAAGACGAAGGGCGCAGCACCCAAAGCAGTGGCCAAACCTGCCGCTGCTCCGAAACCGATCAAGGAACCGTTGAACAAGTCCGGGCTGCTTGCGCACCTGGTCGAGAGCAGCGGCGTGGCTGCGAAAGATGTGCGCGCCGTGCTGGCCGCGCTGGAAGGCGCCGTCACCGCCTCCGTCAACAAGAAAGGTGCTGGCGAGTTCACCTTGCCGGGCCTGCTGAAGGTCACCGCCGTCAAGGTGCCGGCCAAGCCGAAGCGCAAGGGCATCAACCCGTTCACCAAGCAGGAGCAGGTGTTTGCCGCCAAGCCTGCCTCGGTCAAGATCAAGGTGCGTCCGCTGAAGAAGCTGAAAGACGCCGCTGCCTGACGTCGGACCCTGGGTGCGGCGTGCGTGATGCCGCCGCATCCGATTCGTTTTTTCCGTCGCGGAAACGGTGTGGCAGGGCGTCGAACCGCCGCCGGCAGGGTCAGCCGTTTCAAACATCTCCGGACGGAAATTTCCGTGCGCCAGCGCACGATTTCGTCGAATGACCCCGAAATAATCTAGACTCCGGTTCGACCCGGCGCTGACGCTATGGCGAGGCCGGTGTACAGGGACGGGGGGTTCGATGCGTTTGTTGCGCGGCATTCTTGAACGGGCGTCTGCTTCGGAGGGCCAATCCACGGCCAGTTCCGGCGAAGGCGGCTCGCTGTTTCCGGTCCGTTACCGGCAGCGCCTGGTCGCCGAACTCAAGCTCGATGCAGCGACCGCAAGGGGCTTGATGCGCGCCCTGCTCGACGCCTGCCGCGGTTCCGACGAAAGCACGCAAATTGCCTGTCTGCAGGATTTTGCCGATGGCTTTCGGCGCACGGCGCTGATCAAGAGCGTGCAGTTCTATCCCTACCTGCGTTGCGCGCTCGAGCACGACACGATGGCGATGATGCACTTCAACGAAGTGCAGACCGAGGCCCAACGACACGTGCTGCGCATCGAGGCGATTCTGGTGGAATATCTCGGAGCTCCCTGGGACGCCACCTGCCGCCGCCGCTTCGTGCCCGATGTGGCGCGCGCGGCAAGCCTGCTGGGCCGGCTGTTGCGACAGGAGGAGTCGACCCTGTTTCCGCTGTACCTGCCGCCCGATCAGTACCGCTACCTTGCTGGCCCGGTGGCGCGGGAGAACGGCGGACGGGCCGGCTGACCCGGCACCGTCAGGGTTTCGCGATCTCGAAGTCGCGTTGGATCACCGGCGCGCCGTCGAGGAAAATCTCGATCCGGTATTTCCCCTCGGGCCACAGATCGGGATTGTGCAGCGTGAACGTGGTGGTGGCAGGGCCGTCGGCGGCGATCGACTGGCTGATGCTGCTGATCAACTGGCCATCGCCCTCCAGATAGCGCCAACGCGCGTTGAGCGTGGACTTGGCGGTCTGGCCACGCGTATCCACACTGGCGTACAGCGTTTTGGCGTCCGGCGCGAAGTGCGTGCCGGGTGCGGTGATCTTGTGGGCGTCATCGACGTTCGTCCCCAACGTGAGCTGCATCACCTTGATCGCGGCGGTGGCTGCGACACTTGTCGCCGGCGCGGGCGTCGCCGCAGTGGAGGACACCGGCGCGGGAACCACCCGCGCCACGCTGGCGGGTGCTTGCACCGTGCGGGTGGGGGCCGGTGCTGGTGTGGTTGCCGGCGTGTCGGGTTTGCCGCAGCCGCCCAGTGCCAGCAGCCACAGCGCCTGGCATGCGATGGTTGCCGCCCGGAAACTGGCCCGATCGTTCTTCATTGCCGCACCGTCCGCAGGTTGGGTGGAGTGACCGGCGTGCTGCTGCGGAACGGGTTGATATCCAGCCCGCCGCGTCGCGTGTAGCGCGCGTACACGCTCAGTTGCTGCGGTTCGCAGCAGCGGCCGAGGTCGACGAAGATGCGCTCCACGCAATGCTCGTGGAACTCGTTGTGATTGCGGAACGACACCAGGTAACGCAGCAGTCCCGCGTGGTCGATCGGCGCGCCGCGATAGGCGATCTGCACGCTGCCCCAGTCCGGCTGGCCGGTCACCGGGCAGTTCGAGCGCAGCAGGTGCGACACCAGCGTCTCGGCCACCGGCGTGGCGTTGCGGTCGGCCCGCAGGAAATCGGCGTTCGGCGGGCCGTAATCGTCGATATCGATGGCCTGGTGATCCAGCAGATGGCCGTCCATATCGCTGACCGGGTAAACCGCCGCGCGGGCGTCGCTCAGCTGCACGCCGACCACCGCGCCGGCCGCCGTCGAGAGATCGCGCACCAGCGTGCTGGTGAGGGTGGCCGCGTCCGCGATGCGCTCGCCGGCGAAGCCGTTCAAATACAGCTTGAACGATTTCGATTCGATCAACTGCGGCGACGTCGCCGGCACACGGAATTCGGCCAGCGCCGCCACCGGTTTGCCGCGCATGTCCAGCCACGACAATTCATACGCGTTCCAGATGTCCACCCCGTGGAACGGCAGGGGCTCGGCCAGGCCCAGTGCTGCCCGGTTGCTGTCGCGCGGGATGGGAAACAGCAGTGCAGGGTCGTAGCGGTTGGCGTACGGCGTTTCCTTGCCCAGCGGGGAATGTTCGGGAGAATTCATGCCGGGAAGTCTATTGATACGCGGCGCAGGTGTCTCGTCGCCCCGTGGCTGCGGTTCAGCCGCGGCGCAGCAGCAGGTCGAGCAGGCGGCGAAACCGCTCGCCATAGGGCGGATTGAACAGGCTGGTGCCGTTGAACCGCGCCTGGTGAAAAACCGGCTTCAGGTGCGAGAACGTGCGGAACCCCGCTTCGCCGTGATAACCGCCCATGCCCGATGCGCCCACGCCGCCGAACGGCAGGCCGTGCTGGGCGATGTGGTACAGCGTGTCGTTGACCGAAACGCCGCCGGCGGTCGTGCGTGACAGCACGCGTTCGATCAGTGCCTTGTCGCTCTCGAACAGGTACAGCGCCAGCGGATGCGGACGCGCCGCCACACGGGCGATGGCCTCGTCGATGGTGTCGTAGGGCAGCAGCGGCAGCAGCGGACCGAAGATCTCCTCGCGCATCACCGTCATGCTGTCGTCAACATGGCTGAGCAGCTGCGGCGTGAGCAGTCGGCGCGTGGCATCCGCCGCGGCGTCACCCAGCGGATGCACGTGGGCACCGCGGCCGCGCGCGTCATCGAGCAGGGCGATCAGCCGCTGGTACTGGCGGTCGGACGCGATGCTGGCGTACTGCCCGTTCTGCGCCAGTTGTGGATACATCCGCGCCATCACACGCCGTGCCTCGGCCACGAAGTCGTCCATGCGTTCGCGCGGCAACAGCACGTAATCCGGCGCGATGCAGGTTTGCCCGGCATTGACCAGCTTGCCGAACACGATGCGTTCCACCGCGTGCTCGAAGCGTGCGCCCGGGCCGATGATCGCCGGTGATTTCCCGCCCAGCTCCAGCGTCACCGGTGTGAGGTTGGCCGCTGCCGTGTGCATCACCTGATGCCCCACCGCGGTCGAGCCGGTGAACAGCAAGTGGTCGAACGGCAGCGCGGAAAATGCCTGCGCCACGTCCGCCGCGCCGGTGACCACGACCACGTCGTCGGCATGGAAATAGCGCGCCACCAGCGCGGCGAACAGGGCCGAGAAACGCGGGGTGAATTCGCTCATCTTCAGCATCACGCGGTTGCCCGCGGCCAGCGCATCGACCAGCGGCCCCACGGCGAGGTACAGCGGGTAATTCCACGGCACGATGATGCCCACCACGCCCCGCGGCTGCGGCCGCAGCTCGATGCGCGCGGGCAGGAACAATACGCCGGCCAGGCGTCGTCGTGGCGTCATCCAGCGCCGCCCGTGGCGCAGTGCATGGCTGATCGCCGAGAGGCTGGGAAACAGCTCCAGCAGGTCGGTTTCCTGCGCTGGCCTGCAGCCGAAATCGGCGTCGATGGCGGCCGCCAGCGCCGCGCGATGGTCATGCAGCAGCGTGCGCAGCGCGCGCAACCGGCCCGCCCGCACCGGCCATGCGGGCAGGGGATTGCCGCTTTGCGCGTGGCGCATGCGCTGCAGCGTTTCGTTCAATGCGAGCGGATCAGTCAAGGCGTTCTCGGCGGCAACGTGGGTGTTGCCCACCTTATCCGCTGAGCCTCTGTGAAAGCGGCTTCAGCCGCGATCCTTTTAGGACGAAGGCAGAAGCATCGCGACTGAAGTCGCTCCCACGGATGCAGGAGCGCGAAAGCCGCCTAGACGTTCACCATGTGCATTCCTGCTCCGGTGTAGCGCTGGCCGGCCACGGCCCCGGGCGAAAAAACGGCGTCAATCGCGGTCAGCTCATCGTCGCGGAGCCTTACCTGCAGCGCGCCCAGGTTCTCGTCCAGCCGACTGCGCTTGCGGGTGCCGGGAATCGCCAGCACGTCGTCGCCCTGCGCCAGTACCCAGGCCAGCGCCAGTTGTGCCGGCGAGCAGCCCTTGTCCGCGGCCAGCGTCTTCACCTTCTCCACCAGCTGCAGGTTGCGGTCGAAGTTGTCGCCCATGAAACGGGGGCTGTGGCGGCGGTAGTCGTCGGCCTCGAAATCGTCGGGGGTGCGGATCGCACCGGTGAGAAAGCCGCGGCCCAGCGGCGAATAGGCGACCAGGCTGACGCCGAGCCTGCGGCAGGCGGCGAGCATGCCGTTTTCCTGCGGATCGCGCGTCCACAGCGAGAACTCGCTTTGCAGCGCGGCGATCGGATGCACCTTGCAGGCGCGCTCCAGCGTGGCGCCAGATGCTTCGCTCAAACCCAGGTAACGCACCTTGCCCGCAGTCACCAGCTCCGCCATCGCGCCCACCGTGTCCTCGATCGGCACGCTCGGATCGACGCGGTGCTGGTAGTACAGATCGATGGTGTCGATGCCCAGCCGCTTCAGGCTGGCATCGCAGGCGGCGCGCACGTAGTCGGGCCGGCCGTCTATGCCGCGTGCCTGCGGGTTGCCCGGGTCGAGCACGATGCCGAACTTGGTGGCAACGAACGCCTGCTCGCGGCGCCCCTTGATCGCCTTGCCCACCAGCACCTCGTTGGTGTGCGGGCCGTACATGTCGGCGGTGTCGAGCAGGTTGAGGCCGCGCTCCAGCGCGTGGTGGATGGTGGCGATCGATTCGGCGTCGTCATGCGCGCCATAGAACGCGCTCATGCCCATGCAGCCGAGGCCGAGGGCGGAGACTTGCGGGCCGTTGCGGCCGAGGAGGCGGGTCTGCATGGCGGGGCTCCGTAGTGGAAGGGTGGAGGCATGATGCGCCGCCACGGTGGCCGGATAAATGGTCAATAATGGTCATCACCATTCCAAAATGACCAACAATCGCCATGGACCGTCTCGAAGCCATGCGGCTGTACACGCGCATCGTGGAGCTGGGCAGTTTCACCGCCGCGGCGGATGACCTCAACCTGCCGCGCGCCACTGTCACCCACGCGATCAAGCGGCTGGAGACGCGGCTGGGCGCACAGTTGCTGCAGCGAACCACCCGCCGCGTGCGCCCCACCGGCGACGGCGATACCTATTACGGCCATTGCCGCCGTCTGCTGGCCGACATGGACGAGGTCGAGGCGGACTTTCGCGAGGCCGCGATACAGCCCAAAGGCCGGCTGCGGATCGATCTTCCTGCCTCGCTGGGGTGGCTATTGGTGATCCCCGCCTTGCCCACTTTCTTCGCACGCTTTCCGCAGATCGAGCTGGACATCGGCACCGGCGACCGCTTCGTGGATCTGGTACGCGAAGGCGTGGATTGCGTGCTGCGGATCGGCCATCTGGGTGATTCGGGCATGGTCGGCCGACGGGTGGGGATGTTGCAACAGGCCACCGTGGCCAGCGCCGATTACGTGCGCCGGCACGGCCTGCCCGAGTCACTGGCCGCGCTGCAGGATGGCCATGTCGCGGTGAACTGGGTATCGCCCAACACCCGTCGCGCCGAGCCGCTGGAGTTCATGGTGGGCCGCCGCCGTCGCGAGGTCACGCTGCCCGGATGTGTCAGCGTCAGCGGCATGGATGCCTACCTCGGCTGCTGCGAAGCGGGCCTGGGCATCGCCCAGATGACGCGCCAGCGCATCGCGGAGGGGTTCAAGACGGGCCGTCTGCGCGAGATCCTGCCCGCGTATCCACCGCCGTCGCTGCCCATCACCGTGTTGTATCCGCAGCAGCGGCAGATGCCGGCACGCCTGCGGGTTTTCATCGACTGGCTGGTGGAGCTGACCGCAGCGCAGTGCTGAGGGCCTTGTCGTCCGCCCGGGCCTGCGGCACGTGAAATCCACCCTGTTTGATGCATGGACCTTTGGCACGGGGCCGCCGATGGGCGATGCGTTAGCATCCCGCGGACAGGTGTGCGCGCGGTGCGTGGCGCGGCACACCATCCGTCCGTGGAGGAACGCATGCATTCGATGATCGGCAAGCCACGCCTGCTTGGCGCGGTGGTGATGGGTTTGTTGTCCGGCGGTGTTGCCGCGCAGGGGCGCACGCTGGGCGCGAGCGACTACGCACAGGCGGAGCGGTTCATGAGCTACAACACCGTGCCGCTGGTCGATCACGCGGTGACCGAGGTTCATTGGCTGGACGACGCTCACTTCTGGTATGTCGACCACGACGCCAATGGCGATCATTTCGTGCGAATGGATGCGACCAGCGGCAAGACCGTGCCCTTGTTCGACCAGGCGAAACTGGCCGCCGCGCTGAGTGACGCCGGCGGCAAGCCGGTCGATACGAAGAAGCTGCCGGTGACTGGCTACGAGGCGAGGGCGGATGGCCGCATCGACATCGCCGTGCGCAGCAAGCACTACGTGTGCGACCTGGCCGCCGCCACGGCCAGCTGCGTCGATCGCGCCACGCTGGTGAAAACCGGTGACGAACCCGGCGCCCTGTCGCCGGACAAGAAGAGCGAGGCGTTCATCCGCGACTGGAACCTGTGGCTGCGCGATGTCGCCAGCGGCGAGGAGACCCAGCTCACCACCGACGGCGTGGAGAACTTCGGCTACGCCACCGACAACGCCGGTTGGAAACACACCGACAAGGCCATCCTCGAGTGGTCGCCCGATTCCAAGCAGATCGCCACCTTCCAGCAGGATCAGCGCAAGACCGGCGACATGTACCTGATCAAGACCAGGGTGGGCCACCCGGAACTGGAAAAGTGGAAATATCCGCTGGTGGGCGACAAGGACGTGACGATGATCGAGCGCGTGATCATCGACGTCGCCGCGAAGAAGGTCACGCGCCTGCAGATGCCGCCGGACCAGCACCGCTCCACCCTGTGCGACGACGTCAGCTGCGGCCCCGATGGCGGCTGGGATGACGTGAAGTGGGCGCCCGACGGCAGGACGCTGGCCTTCGTCTCCACCTCGCGCGACCACAAACACGAATGGTTTCGCATCGCCGACGCGCGCACCGGCAAGGTGCGCACCGTGTTCGAGGAAAAGGTGCCGACGTATTACGAGAGCGGCAATGGCGCGGTGAATTGGCGCTACCTGCCGGAGACGAACGAGGCGATCTGGTTCAGCGAGCGCAACAACTGGGGCAACCTGTATCTCTACGACCTCACCGACGGCAAGCTCAAGCACGCGATCACCACGGGCGAAGGCAATGTCACCGAGGTGCTCAAGCTCGATCCGAAAACCCGCACCGTGTGGTTTCGCGGCGTGGGCCGCACGGCGGGCGTGAACCCGTATTACCAGCAGTTCTTCAAGGTCAGCCTGGATGGCGGCAAGCCGGTGTTGCTGACCCCGGAAGCGGCCGACCACACGGTCACGCTGTCGCCGGATGGACGTCTGTTTGTCGATGCCCGGTCCACCCCCACCGCGCCACCGGTCACTGCGCTGCGCAGCGCGGATGATGGCCGCACCGTGGCGCCCATCGCCACTGCCGACATCTCGCGGTTGAAGGCGGCCGGGTGGGTGCCGCCGATCCCGTTCACGGTGAAGGCGCGCGACGGCAAGACCGATCTGTACGGCATGATGTTCAAGCCCACCAGCTTCGACGCCTCGAAGAAATACCCGATCGTCGACTACATCTATCCCGGCCCGCAGACCGGTTCGGTGCGCGGGCGCAGCTTCCTGGCCGCACGCAGCGATCACCAGGCGATGGCCGAGCTGGGCTTCATCGTGGTGGCCATCGACGGCATGGGTACGCCGTGGCGCTCCAAGGCATTCCACGATGCCTATTTCCAGCACATCGAAGACAACACGCTGCCTGACCAGGTCACCGCACTGAAGCAGCTGGGCAAGGCGCATTCGTGGATCGACCTCGATCGCGTCGGCGTGTGGGGCCATTCCGGCGGCGGCAATGCCACCGCAGGCGCGATGTTCCATTACCCCGATTTCTTCAAGGTCGGCTGGGCCGAGAGTGGCAACCACGACAACCGCAACTACGAGGACGACTGGGCCGAGAAATGGCAGGGCCTGTTGGAGACCGGCAAGGACGGCAAGACCAACTACGACGCCCAGGCCAACCAGAGCTTCGCGAAAAACCTCAAGGGTCGCCTGATGCTGGTGCACGGCACCATGGACGACAACGTCCCGCCATCCAACACCTTGCTGGTGGTCGATGCGCTGATCAAGGCGAACAAGGATTTCGACCTGCTGATGATCCCCAACGCCCGCCACGGCTACGCCGAATCCACCCCGTACGCCACCCGTCGGCGCTGGGATTATTTCGTGCAGTACCTCGCGGGCAACACGCCGCCGAAGGAATACGAACTGAAGGCGTGGCCGTGGAAGTGAGCGCCAAGGGCTGACTGGTTCACAGAGGCCGGGGCGAAAGCTCCGGCCTCTGGCGCTTTTCCGAATTCCCGATCCCCGATCTCCGATCCCCGTTCAAAACGCCATATCGAACGCCACCTCGCCCTGTACACCGACCTGGTAGGCCGAGACGCGGCGTTCGAAGAAGTTGGCCAGCTCCTGCACGTCCTGCAGGTCCATGAAGTCGAACGGGTTCTTCGCGCCGTACTTTTTCGGCATGTCGAGTTGCGCAAAGCGCTGGTCGGCGCAGTACTCGAGATACTGGCGCATGTCCTTCACCGACATGCCGGCCACGCCGCCGGACAGCACGTCCTCGGCGAACTGGGTTTCGCAGGCGATCGCCTCCTCCATCATCTGCTCGACCTGGGCGCGCATGTCCGCGTCGAACAGGTCCGGCTCCTGTTCGCGCACGGTGCGTACCACGTCGAAGGCGAATGCCATGTGGCAGCTCTCGTCGCGGAACACCCAGTTGGTGCCGGCCGCCAGTCCGTGCAGCAAACCACGCGAACGCAGGTAATACACGTAGGCGAACGCGGCGTAGAAGAACAGGCCTTCGATGCAGGCGGCAAAGCAGATCAGGTTGAGCAGGAACTGGCGCCGATGTGCGCGCGTCTCCAGTCGGCGCAGGCCCTGGATCGAGTCGATCCACTTGAAGCAGAACGCGCCCTTCTGCTGGATCGACGGAATCGTCTCGATCGCCGCAAACGCGGCGTTGCGCTCGGCCGGATCGGGGATATAGGTATCCAGCAGGGTCAGGTAGAACTGTACGTGCAGCGCCTCCTCGTACAGCTGGCGCGAAAGGTACATGCGCGCTTCCGGCGCGTTGATGTGCTGGTACAGGTTCAACACCAGGTTGTTCGACACGATGGTGTCGCCGGTGGCGAAGAAGGCCACCAGGCGGCGGATCAGATGGCGGTCGGCGGCGGACATCTTCGTGTCCAGATCCCTCGTGTCCATCGAGAAATCCACTTCCTCGACGGTCCAGGTGTTCTTGATCGCGTTGCGGTACATCTCGTAGAAACCGGGGTAGCGCATCGGGCGCAGGGTGAGTTCGAAACCCGGGTCGAGAATGTGGGCGTTGCGGGTGGGTTGGGCGGACATGGGTGTTTTCCTTGGGTGGGTCGCAACCGGTGAGGCGCGGACGCTTTCTTGACCGTCATCCCAGCGAAAGCTGGGATCCAGTGGCTTCTGCCTACGCGTTGCCACGGCAGAAACCGAGGGCGCTGGATTCCAGCGTTCGCTGGAATGACGGGGTTGAAGGGGCGCGGAGAAGATCGGGATGAGGGAACGCCAGCCGTGCGTCTACCTGCTCGCCAGCCGGCGCAACGGCACGCTGTACGCCGGGGTTACTTCCAACCTTCCAGCGCGCATCTGGCAGCATCGAAGCAACGTGGGCGAGGGTTTCACCAGGCGGCATCACGTACACGACCTCGTCTGGTTCGAACTGCACGAAACGATGGAATCCGCGATTGCCCGCGAAAAGGCGATCAAGGCATGGAAGCGCATCTGGAAGATCGAGCTCATCGAGAAGTCCAATCCGTACTGGCGTGATTTGTACGCGGAGATTTGCGACTGAACCCAGCACGTAATCCCAGCGAACGCTGGAATGACGTGGCACGCACTACAACTTGCGCGCATAGTCGTCGTGCACGAAGCGGCTGACATAGGTGGAAAGCCCCAGGCCGGCTTGTGCCAGTTTTTGCATGTTCGCGATGTGTTCGCGGCCGGTGGCCTTGTCGGTGTATTCGTAAACATCGCCATTGACGAAACGGATGCGGATGAAGCCGTCACCGGATTCGTACGCCGTGACACCGGAGTGGCCGTCGAGATTCCGGTAACGTTTCATCGCGACACCTCATGCGCTACTGGCAGGCTTCGCAATACTCCGGGTTCTCCAGTGAACAAAACACCGCGGCGGTGGCCTGCGCCTGGTCGGGCGCCGCCGACACCGTGGTCTTGGCGATCTTCGTGGCCGGGCGCGAGCGCAGGTAATACGTGGTCTTGATGCCGGCCTTCCACGCGTACATGTACATCGAGCTCAACTGGCCGATGTTCGGGTTTTCCATGAACAGGTTCAGCGACTGGCTCTGGTCGATGTACGCGCCGCGTGCGGCGGCTAGTTCGATCAGCGCTTTCTGCGGCAGTTCCCACACGGTGCGGTAGATCGCGCGCAGGCGCTCGGGGATCGCGTTGATGTTCTGGATCGAGCCCTCGGCCAGCTTGATCGCGTCGCGGATTTCGGACGTCCACAAACCCAGCGCCTTCAGTTCGTCGGCGAGGTAGCGGTTTACCTGCAGGAAGTCGCCGGACAGCGTTTCGCGCTTGAACAGGTTGCTGACCTGCGGCTCGATGCACTCGTAGCAGCCGGCGATGGACGCAATCGTGGCCGTGGGCGCGATCGCGATCAGCAGCGAATTGCGCAGGCCGTGTTGCTTGATCTTTTCGCGCAGGGCGTCCCAGCGCGCCGTGTTATGCGGCGTGGTGTTCGGCCAATAGTCGAACTGCAATTCGGCATTTGCGGCGCGGCTTTCAGCGAAGCCGGGATGCATGCCTTCGCCCTCGGCGAGCTCGCACGACTGCGACAACGCGTTGAAGTAGATCTCCTCCGCAATCCGGGTGGACAGCGCCAGTGCCTCGGTCGAGTCGAACGGCAGGCGCAGTTTGAAGAACACGTCCTGCAAACCCATCACGCCGAGGCCGACGGGTCGCCACTTCATGTTGGCCGTGCGTGCCGTGGGGATCGGGTAGTAGTTGAGATCGATCACGCGATTGAGCTGGCGCACGGCGGTGCGCACGGTGGCGGCGAGCTGGTCGTAATTGAACACGCCATCGACGACGTGCCGCGACAGGTTCACCGAGCCCAGGTTGCACACCGCCGTCTCGTTGACCGAGCTGACTTCGAGAATCTCGGTGCACAGGTTGGACAGATGGATCACGTTTTCCAGTTTGGCCGTCTGATTGCTGGTGGCGTTGCAGCGGTCCTTGAACGTCATCCAGCCGTTGCCGGTCTGCGCCAGCGTGCGCATCATGCGGGCGTAGAGCTCGCGTGCCTTCACCGTTTTTACGCCCAGGCCATCGGCTTCGGCCTTGCGGTACGCGGCATCGAACGTCTCGCCCCAGCTGTCGACGAAGTGCGGCACCACCTTCGGATCGAACAGCGACCAGTCGCCGTCGCTCTCGACCCGGCGCATGAATTCGTCGGGAATCCAGTTGGCGATGTTGAGGTTGTGCGCGCGTCGCGCGTCGTCGCCGGTGTTGTCGCGCAGCTCCAGGAAATCCTCGATGTCGGCGTGCCACGTTTCCAGATACACGCAGGCCGCACCCTTGCGTTTGCCGCCCTGGTTCACGGCGGCCACCGAGGCGTCCAGCGTCTTCAACCAGGGCAGCAAGCCGTTGGAATGACCGTTGGTGCCGCGGATCAGCGAGCCGCGCGAACGCACCCGCGAATAGGCCAGGCCGATGCCGCCGGCAAACTTCGACAGCTTGGCGACGTCGGCGTACTTGTCGTAGATCGACTCCAGCGAATCGACCGGCGAATCCAGCAGGTAGCAGGAGCTGAGCTGCTCGTGGCAGGTGCCGGCGTTGAACAGGGTGGGTGAACTGGCAATGTATTCCAGCGAGGACAGCAGGCGATAAAGCTCGAGCGTCTCGCCGATCTCGTTGCCGCCCAGCGCGCAGGCGATGCGCATGAAGAAATGCTGCGGCGTCTCGATCACCAGCCGCCGTTGCGGATGGCGCAGCAGGTAACGGTCGTACACGGTGCGCAGGCCGAAGTACTCGAAGCGGCGCGTGGCCAGCGGGTCGATCGCGTCGTTCAACTTGCGCGCGTTGGTGGCCACGAAATCGCGCAGGCGGTCGTTGAGGATGCCCAACTCGGCGCCGCGCGCGATCGACTGCGAGAAACTCTGGATTTCCTGGCCGCTGACCTCCTTGTCGATGTACGCGCCGAGCAGACGCGCGGCAAGTTGGCCGTATTCCGGTTCCTCGGCGGTCAGTGAGGCGGCGGTACGGATCGAGAGCTGGTCCAGCTCCTGCGTGGTGGCGCCGTCGTACAGGCCGCCGATGGTCTTCAGCGCCACGCGCAGCGGGTCGACGCCGTGCAGGCCTTCGGCACTGCGCGTCACGGCGCGCACGATCTTGTTGACGTCGACGGCTTCCTGGCCGCCATTGCGCTTGGTGACGTGCATCGACGCCGCGCTGTGCGGCGGGGTCAGGGTGAACGCGGTTTCGGCCGCGGATGTTTCGTCGATGGCGACAGGGGATTCGGCGGGCGCGATGGCGCGCTCGCGTTCGGCGGTATCGAGGGCTTGCATGGCAGGTGGCTCCGGCATGGACATCAAACACCTGCTCCCGCGCGCAGGGCCTGAAGCGATGGATGCCGGGGGAGCCGCACGCGGCCCCGACAAAGGCCCGCGCCACGACGTGCTTCCCCGCGGAAACCGTCACTACGCACCGGGACATGTTCGTCCCGATGTGCCGGCAGGTCTTCGGACTTGCGGACGAGGATCACGGCGATCCACCTACTTGCCCCCGCTTCCCGGCCGCAGAGGACCAGTGCATGTGGAGGTGTTCGTTTCCGCTTTACCGCTGCGGGGCAGTTCCGGATTTACACCGGATTCCCTTTTAAGCCCGACCGATGTTGTGTCGGCCGGGCACCGACGCACACAACATATCGGGTACGTTGGGTGCGGTCAACCCAATAACTTGTGTGCGCGCTAAAACCAGGTTTTCGCGTGGAGGCGTCGTCATGAGGCGACGTGAGCGGGTGCCCGCGTATGGGTTTCGCCCTGCGCAAGCCGCTTACAGCGCGTCGTGATCCATCTCGCCGGTGCGGATGCGGGTGACCTGATCCAGCTGGCTGACGAAGATCTTGCCGTCGCCGATCTTGCCGGTGCGGGCGGCCTGCTGGATGGCTTCCAGCACGCGGTCGAGCTGGTCGTCGGTCACCGCCACCTCCAGCTTGATCTTGGGCAGGAAATCGACCACGTATTCGGCGCCGCGGTACAACTCGGTATGGCCTTTCTGGCGGCCGAAGCCCTTCACCTCGGTGACGGTGACGCCCTGCACGCCGACTTCCGCCAGCGCTTCGCGCACGTCGTCCAGCTTGAACGGCTTGATGATGGCCACGACCAGCTTCATGGAGTTTCCTCGGGATGGGGCACGCGCGGTGCATGGCGCCCATTCTGCCTTCGCACGCGGGCGCTGTCGCCTTGCGGGTGCCGTGTAGGACAATCCCTACACATTCTGGCGGAGCATCCCGATGGCGTACCCGAATTCCGTTCACCTAGTATTTACCTCGACGAGTGCGAGGCGCTGTCCATGATGGATAGGCAGGATATCGATCAGATTGCCCTGCGGCTTGTGTCGTTGGTACCGCCAGGACTGGCACAGGCGCATCAGGATTTGCGAGCCAACTTCCAGGATGTTCTGGCGCAGGGACTGCGCCGCCTCGACCTGGTCACCCGCGAGGAATTCGACGTCCAGACCCAGGTGCTGGCGCGCACACGCGCGAAAATCGACGAACTCGAGCAACGCGTGGCCGAACTGGAGGCTGCCGTCGCCCACCGCGGGACACCGTAACACCAGCTCCCGGGAGCCGCCCCCGATCCGTCACCTCACCCCGAGAACGATCGGGGGCGGTTATTTATCAACGGATGGAGTCGCCCGGCGTGCCTGTCAGCGATCGTTCCCCGCGCCGACCCGTGTCCGCATGAGCCTCGCCGTCACCCTCAGCCGTGCCCAGGAAGGGATCTCCGCGCCGCAGGTCATGGTCGAGGTGCACCTGTCCGGCGGCTTGCCGTCTACCAATATCGTGGGTTTGCCCGAGGCCGCGGTGCGTGAAGCCCGCGACCGCGTACGCGTGGCGATCCAGAACACTGCCTTCGAATACCCCGGCCGCCGTGTCACGGTGAACCTGGCGCCGGCCGAGCTGCCCAAGGATGGCGGCCGCTTCGACCTGGCCATCGCGCTGGGCATCCTGGCCGCCAGCGGGCAGGTGCCGCGCGACAAGCTGGATGATTGCGAATTCCTGGGCGAGCTGGCCCTGACCGGCGCACTGCGCAGCGTCTCGGGCGTGCTGCCGGCCTTGCTGCGTGCGCGTGCGCGCGGACGCCGGGTGCTGGTGCCTTACGAAAACTCCGCCGAAGCCGCGCTGGTGCCGGATGTGGATGTGCGGGTGGCGCGCACATTGGCCGAGGTGTGCGGCTGGCTGCGCGGGGCGGAGGAGCTTCCCGCGCCGGTCGCCACGCCCAGCACCGGTGGCGCCGATGACGGCCCCGATCTCCGCGACGTGCGCGGTCAATTGCAGGCGCGCCGGGCGTTGGAAATCACCGCCGTGGGCGGCCATCACCTGTTGTTGATGGGACCGCCGGGCACCGGCAAGACGATGCTGGCCGAGCGCCTGCCCGGCATCATGCCGCCGCTGTCCGAATCCGAGGCGCTGGAGACCTGCGCGGTGGCGTCGGTGTCGGGGCAGGTCATCGATCTGGCGCGCTGGCGCCGGCGGCCGTTCCGGGCGCCGCATCACACCGCCTCGGCGGTGGCGTTGGTGGGCGGCGGGTCGTATCCGCGGCCGGGCGAGATTTCGCTGGCGCACAACGGCGTGCTGTTTCTGGATGAGTTGCCCGAGTTCAGCCGGCAGGTGCTGGAGGTGCTGCGCGAGCCGATGGAGTCGGGCCAGATCCTGATTTCGCGGGCCGCGCGCCAGTCGATGTTTCCCGCCCAGTTTCAGCTGGTGGGTGCGATGAACCCGTGCCCCTGCGGCTACGCGGGCGACCCCACGCAACGCTGCCATTGCACGCCGGACCAGATCCAGCGCTATCGCTCGCGCATTTCCGGGCCGTTGCTTGATCGCATCGACCTGTGCGTCGAAGTGCCGCAGGTACCGCTGGCGGACCTGGGCGGGCCGCGTTCCGGAAATGACGAAGACTCCGCCACGGTGCGCGCGCGGGTGCTGGCCGCACGGCGGCAATCGCTGATGCGGGCGGGCCGGCCCAACGCGGAGATCAGCGTGCGCGAGCTGGAGCGTGATTGCGCGCTGGGGCCCGCGGAACGGCGCTGGTTCGAGACCGCACTGGAGCGCCTGGGCTTGTCGGCCCGCGCCTATCACCGCGTGTTGCGGGTGGCGCGAACCATTGCCGATCTGGACGGCGGCACCGCTCTGCTTGAGCGCGAGCACCTGGCCGAAGCGCTGCAATATCGGCGGGTCCAGAGCCCGGGCCGGTAGCGCGACAATCCGTCGCTGTCTGGACGCGCCGGCCGGCGCATGGTTCGATGGCGCCCTGATATTCCCAAGGAATGCGATGACTATCGAGCTCGGCTTGATGCTCGCCGGCATGCTGATGATCGGCTTCCTGGCGCAATGGCTGGCCTGGCGGGTGCGGCTGCCGGCGATCCTGTTTCTGCTGTTGGCGGGCATCATTCTGGGGCCGGCCACCGGCGTGCTGAACCCGGACAAGCTGCTGGGCGACCTGCTGTTTCCGATCGTGTCGCTGTCGGTGGCGCTGATCCTGTTCGAAGGCAGCCTCACCCTGCGTTTCAACGAGTTGCCGGGCATCGGCAACGCGGTGCGCGGGCTGGTCAGCTATGGCGCGGTCGCCGCGTTGCTGCTGCTGGCGCTGGCCGCGCATCTGGTGGCGGGGCTGAGCTGGCCGATTGCGCTGCTGTTCGGCGCGCTGGCCTGCGTTACCGGCCCCACCGTGATCGCGCCGATGCTGCGCACGCTGCGTCCGAACGCGCGCATCGCCAACACGCTGCGCTGGGAAGGCATCGTGATCGACCCGCTGGGCGCGTTGTTCGCGGTGCTGATCTACGAGGCCATCGTGTCGCAGCAGGAGGGCCACACGCTGGGCATCTTCGTGGCCACGATTCTCTGCGGCGCGGTGATCGGCGGGCTGGCGGCCATGGCGATCGGCTTCCTGCTGCGGCGGCAGATGATTCCCGAGTACCTGCAGAATTACGCCGTACTGGCGACGGTGCCGCTGGCCTTCAGCGTCTCCAATGCGCTGACCCACGAATCCGGCCTGCTGGCGGTCACCATCATGGGCATCGCGCTGGGCAACATGCGCAACGTGCACATGGACGACATCCTCGACTTCAAGGAAAGCCTCACCACGGTGCTGGTGTCGCTGCTGTTCATTCTGCTGGCGGCGCGTCTGCATTGGCCGCTGCCCGACGGCATGCTGGGCGCGGGCATCGCCCTGTTCGTCATCGCGCAATTGCTGGTGCGGCCGGTGACGGTAGCCTTGTCCAGCATGGGCAGCAGCCTGACCTGGCGCGAGCGGGCGCTGATCAGCTGGGTGGCGCCGCGCGGGATCGTGGCGGCCTCGGTATCGGCGCTGTTCGCCCTGCGGCTGGACGCGCTGGGCGTGCCCGGCGCCGACGCCCTGGTGCCGCTGGTGTTCACCCTGATCATCGGCACCGTGGTGCTGCAAAGCGCCACCGCGCGGCCATTGGCACTGTGGCTGAAGGTGGCCGAGCCGGAGCCGCGTGGCGTGCTTATCTTCGGCTCCGACCACGTGGCGCGCGCGATCGGCACATCACTGAAGGACGCCGGTTTCCGCGTGGTGCTGGCCGATGACGACTGGGATGGCATCCGCCAGGCGCGGATGGACGGGCTCAGCACATTCTTCGGCAACCCCGCCTCACCGCATGCGGAGCGCCACCTGGATCTTGCCGGCATCGGCCGCATGCTGGGCATGAGCACCAACCGCGAACGCAACTCGCTGGCCTGCGTGTATTACCGGCAGGAGTTCGGGCGCGACAAGGTCTATCGCCTGCGCAACCTGACACCGCAGGAAAGCACCGAGCGCGCGGCGTTCTCCGGTGGCCTGCTGTCACCGCCGCTGTTCGACGAAAACATGACCCACGGCCGCTTCGGCGAGATGCTGGCCAACGGCTGGCGCGTGAAGTCGACCCGGCTCACCGCCACCTTCGACTGGCCGCATTTCATCGAGCAGTACGGCTCCGATACGGTGCTGATGTTCGGCATCGAGGAAAAGGGTGTGCTGCGGGTGGCGTCGTCCAAGCGCGAGCTGGAGCCGCGGCCGGGCTGGACCGTGATCGCGCTGGTGCCGCCGACGGTGGTGTAGGTACCGGAGCCGGGCGCTACCGGCTGGTCATCGGGCAATCGGAATTCATCTCGTCGACCCATGTCTGCGCGAGTAGCCTGGTCCACTCCGAGTCGTGCCAATGAATGCAAGGCGGAGGCCGTGCGTCTGGTGGCGGAAGTAAGGTGTTCAGTTCCGCAAGCCGCCCCGGCCCGCTGACCCGTCGCGAGCACGACGATCCAGACCATTCGTGGCGTTGAAGCCATGGCGATGCCGCACGCCCGCGTGGGAATTCCCTGATGTGGTGGGTTGCGTGTTTCGATTACCCTGCGGGAAGGGTCTCCCATCGCGGACGGCTATTCGATGGGACTTCAGAATGGTCGTGGGCCGTCAAACCCTCAAGGCCGCAGTGTGTGACGCCGCCATTAATCGAGGCATGTTCCTTATGCGTGACTGTTTTCCCACCCTGCGCGGTGCTCTTTTGGCCGCCGCATTTCTATTGATCACAGGATGCGCGCCCGCGATGTCGAACAAGCCCGATTCCACCGAGCATCAAACGACCTCATCCATGTTTCCGCTGCGATTCGTGAATCATGCTTTCCAGGTGTTTTGCTACAACACCGTTCGCTGCCACGCCATTTACAACGATTTCAACTTCACGCCCTACAAGGCAGATGAGCGACCGTCGCCAGCTCCACCATCTGAAGATTACCGGGATCATTGGCCCTTCGCGTCCTATGCCGGCATTCCCAACTTCCCACTGCCCGCCGAGGTGAACTGGACATCTCTCGATGGTGTGGCGCACACGGCCCAAGTCGATATAGGCGCCATTTTCAAGAACGAACGCGTGCTGTACCAAGTGCCAGATAACCAAATTCCGGATGGTTCCTGGGGCGGCGAGCCGGGGATATTTCTCGAAATCAACGATCGCACGATCAGCGTCTACATGAAGGCGTTCATTGCGACCAAAGCTGAGCAGATCCCGGGCAACAAAGACAGCAATTTCCGCGACGACGTGATCCTGGCTTGGACCCACACATACTGACAAGGAACGTCACATGAGCGAGCACGACAGGATGGATCCGGATGGCATCCTCAGCGATGGAGTTCGCAACGACCCTGCAACCTTGCGTTTGCCAATCTATGCCGATGACCGTGTGCAGCTCGAATCTTTTAAGGTGCCGATCCTCATCCATGCGAGTAATCCGCATGAACGCCTGTTTTTCGCAGCTCTAGATGGCACCGGCAATGACTTCATCCATGATCCCGAGCACGCAACCAATGTGGCTCTCATTGCCAACCAAATTCAGGATCGCGGCGGTTCAAACTTCGACTCCGAGTATGTTTCGGGCGCCGGGACGCAGCAACACCGTCCAATTGCGTGGGTATTTGATAACGCGTTCGGCTATTCAGTGGACGAGCGCGCAGAAGAGATGTACAGGCGATTCATCGAGCAGGCCAAGCTGTGGAGGCGCGACGATCCTGATGTGCAGATTCGTGTCGCCAGCATCGGCTTCAGTCGAGGCGGGGAGTCGGTCGCGTTGCTCTCCCGCATGGTGGATGAGCGCGGTGTTCAGGATCCATCCGGCGCCCACTACACCTATGATCGACACCACCATATCAAGCACGTCGAGTACACCAAGCCGCCGCTGGTGCCGCCGCATCAGGTGGCGCAGGCGGTGGTGTTGTTCGATCCGGTAGGTACCGGTCATGCGATGCATGAGGACCGGCGGCTGCCGCCGTCCGTGATTTCCGGCATCCAGTTCATCGCGATGGATGAGCATCGCAGCCTGTTCAAATCCGACCGCATCATTGATCCCGGTATTACGCCGGATGGGAGGTTCGCCGGCATCTATGTGCCCGGTGCGCACTCGGATGTGGGCGGTGGTTATCACCGGGATGGTTTGTCGATCCGTTCATGCAACTTCGCGATCGACTACATCAACGGATTCAGCGACCAGCCAAGTCTGCAAAAGTACGCCGAGCCCGACGATCCGCGCCTCAACGTGATCCACCATTCGGAAGAGGGCATGTTCCTGTTCCGCATCTCGCCCAAGGTGAGCCGGTTCGAGCCAGATGGCTATAACGAACTGGAGGTATCACGACGCGATTCGAAACATGTAGCCGATGCGTTCAACGCGGAGCCGCGTGATGAAGCGCTGAGCGCGCAGTTTCAACGTCGGGCGATGCCGAACGGCCCGCTGCCGTCCGCAGCGGAACCACGGCACGACGTGCCTGGCAGCGAACTCGACCAATGGATCGACCGCATGTACGCGGCCTCGCAGCATCCGGACAACGCGTTCTGGGACCGGGCACAGCATGATGTGGCGCAGGACTATCTGCGCTCCCCCGACGGTCAGCAGTTCCAGCAACAGGCCAACGACCTGAACATGTCGTGGGACTTGCCATGGCAGGCTCAGCACCAGGCCGCGCAACAGTTGATGCAACAGGCGCAACCGGGATTCAGCCGTTAGACCATCAAGGATGAGGCCATGGATATCTCCCGCGACGGGGATGTGGAGTCGGTTCGGCAGGCATTGATCCGGCTGATGGCGATTGCCGATCGCCTGGAGGCGCGAAATACGCAGAGCACGCAGCGGATCGAGGCGGCGGTTGCTGCGCTGGATCAGGGGGTTCTGCGCCTGAATGCGGATGGCGAACGATTTGCCAACACGGCGTTGCAGCAGATCGGCAGCAACGTGCAGCAGACGGTCCACCAGGGCGCCGGCCAGGCCCTGGGCGATTTTCGGCAGCAGTTGCAGCACAGCGCGAGCAGCGTCCGGGCAGCGGCGGAAGCGATGGATGTGCAGCGCAAGGGCTTGACCGCTGCGCGGCGCACGCTGGTCTGGAACGGTCTGGGTGCCTTGCTGATCGGCTCGCTGCTGAGCGTGGGGGCGGCCGCGTGGATCGTCCACCGCAGCATGCAGGAGGTGGCGCAAGCGCATTTCGGCCAGGACATCCTGCAGGCAACCCACCGTGGCGCCCTTACCCGTTGCGGCGATTCGCTGTGCGCGAAAGTCGGCAGCAACCCGCAGCGCTATGGCAAGAATGGCCAGTACGTGCTGCTGCAGAAGTAGCCCTTCGAGGCTGACGAAGGCGGCGGTTGAAAGTTTGCGCCGCGCCCAAGGCATGCCGCGAACGCGGGCATCATCGGGCGCCACATGCGCAGAGGTCGAAGCGCCTGCCGCTCACTCCGTATTGCGATGCTTGCCCCGGTACGGCTTGAACAACGCGCGGATCGTGGGCATGTCCGCGTCCACATCGCCGCTGGCGTGCACCAGCGGGCCCAGGGTGAAGGTTTTCGTGGGGTAATCCAGGAACAGGGTCTGGATCGGCACGTTGGCGCCGTGGGCGATGCGCAGGAACCCCTGCTTCCAGCGCCGCACCGGCTTGCGCGTGCCCTCGGGCGTGATGCCGAGCCACATCCGTTCGCGCTCGGCGAAACGCTGCACCATCTGCGCGGGCACGTTGGCGGCGGCGCGGCGGTCGATGCCGATCATGCCCAGCGGTCGCAGGATGATGCCGAACGGGCCGTTCAGCACTTCGCGCTTGATCATGATGCTGATGTCCACGCCCAGCGCGACTTTCATCACCAATCCCCACACGCCATCCCAGTACGACGAGTGCGGCGCGCCGATGAGGATCAGCTTCGGCAGGTTCGGCAGTTCACCCAGCAACCGCCAGCCGCTGAGGCGCAGGATGACGCGCGCCAGCCATGGCCAGAACCGGCTGTTGAGGTGGGGCGCCAGCGGCGGGGTGGGCGGCAACATCGGTGCGTTCATTCGGAGCTCCATTCGCGCGAACGCGTCTGCTTGATCTTGCCGCGCTGCTGTTTGCCAGCCAGGCGACGTTCCTTGGAGGCGCGGGTGGGGCGGGTGGCCACGCGTTTCTTGGGTGGCCGCAACACGCTGCGGATCAGTTCGGCCAACCGTTCGCGCACGTCGTCGCGGTTGCGCGCCTGGTCACGAAAGCGGCGCCCCTGGATCACCAGCACGCCCTCGGCGGTGAGCCGGCGATCGCGCCGAGCCAGCAGCCGTTCGCGCACCTCGTCCGGCAGCGAGGGCGAGTTGATGACGTCGAACCGCAACTCCACCGCGCTCTCGGTGCGATTCACATGCTGCCCGCCGGGACCATCGGCACGCAGGAAGCGCTCGACCAGTTCGGGTTCGGGCAGGGCGAGGCTGGGGCTGATGGTCAACATGATGAGGGGAAGTGTAAGGGAAGCGGAGTGAGGCACGCGTGGTGCGCGCGCCGCTACTCAGCGGCGGGCACGCGCCAGCCGAAGCGCTGCAGCAGGTCCGCGAACGCGCGATCCAGCGGCGCCTCCACTTGCATCGGCGCGCCGCTGACGGGGTGCGCAAAGCGTATCCGCCACGCGTGCAGCAGCATCCGGTGACAGCCGAAGTGCTGCTTGTACAGCCGGTTGTGATCGCCGCGGCCGTGCTGGCAATCGCCCACCACCGGGTGATGGATGTGCGCCAGGTGTTTGCGGATCTGGCGGAAGCGGCCGCTTTCCGGCTCCGCCAGCACAAGGGCGTAACGCTGCTGCGGATAACGACCCAGCGCGATCGGCACCTCGATCGTGGCCAGCCGCTGGTAATGCGTGCGTGCCTCGCGCCGCGGGCCGGTTTCGCGCGAACCGGGTAGCGCGTAGTCGATCACGCCTTCCGCCGGCTCCGGCCAGCCGCGCACCACCACCAGGTAATGCTTGTGCACGTGGCGACCCATGAACTGCTCACCCAACGCCGCGGCCACATCGCGTGATCGCGCCACCAGCAGCACGCCGCTGGTAGCGCGATCGAGGCGATGTGCCAGGTACACGCTGTCGCCGATCTGCTCGCGCAGCTGGTCGATCAGGAATTCCTCCGCATTGCCGACCATCTTCGATCGGTGCACGGCGAGATTCGCCGGTTTGTTCACCGCGATCAGCGCGTCGTCCTGGTAGAGGATTTCAAGCATGGGAATCCGTGCGGAAGGTTCGCGGGGCTTGTGGGAGCGACTTCAGTCGCGATGCTTCTGCTCCTGGACCCCAAAGCAGGAGCATCGCGGCTGAAGCCGCTCCCACCATCCCGTTCTTGCCGATGGTGTCGAGTGTCAGCGCGAGCGGGGCCAGCCGCATGCAAACGCCAGCAATCCGGCCACGGCGGCGCCAAGCGGCGGCCACGGACCGTGCTGCGGAGCCAGCGTCCACAGCAGGGCGGCGCCGATCAGCAACGAGGCGCCCAACAAGCTGCACGCCAGCAGTTTGTGCTGGCGCCGCGCGTTGTCGTGCAGCAGGGCGAGGGCCAGCGGATCGGCCAGCGTGCGTTGTTCGCCGCGGCCGGCCTGGCGCAGCGCGTCACGGACCAGTTCGGGAAATTCCGGTGCGTGGTGCAGCCACTCGGGTAGCCGTTTGCGCACGTCGCGCAGGGTGCGCAGCGGGCTGTAGCGCTCGCGCAGGATGCGTTTCAGCACCGGATGCGCCACCGCCCAGATGTCGATCTGCGGATCGAGCATGCGGCCCACGCCTTCGATGTTCAGCAGGGTCTTCTGCAGCAGGATCAGCTGCGGCTGCAGGGTCAGCTCGAAGCGGCGCGCGGTCTGGAACAGTTTCACCACCAACTCGGCCAGCGAGATCTGCGACAGCGGGCGGGTGAAGTACGGCTCGCATACGGTGCGCACCGCCGCTTCCAGTTCGTCCAGCCGCAGGGTGGCGGGCATCCAGCCGGCGGCCACGTGCAGTTGCGCGATGCGGGCGTAATCGCGCTCGAACAGGGCGATGAAATTCTGCGCCAGCCAGTACTGATCGGCCTCGGGTAGCGAACCCATGATGCCGAAATCCAGCGCGATGAAACGCGGCTCGCCGGTGCGCGCGGTGTCCACCCAGATGTTGCCGGGGTGCGCATCGGCATGGAAAAAGTTGTCGCGGAACACCTGCTCGTAGAACACCCGCACGCCCTTGGCCGCCAGCGCCTTGCGGTCGATGCCGGCCGCGTCGATGGCAGCGATGTCGTCGCTGCTGACGCCGTGCACGCGCTCCAGTGTCAGCACGCGCGCGGCGGTGAGCTCCCAGTGCACGGCGGGCACGTAGAGATCCACGCCGCTGTCGAAGTTGCGCTTCAGCAGGCTGGCGCTGGCGCCTTCGCGCTGCAGGTCCAGCTCGTTTTCCAGCATCTTCTCGACTTCGGCCACCACGTCCAGCGGCCGGATCTTGTCGGCGTTCGGGTGCCAGCGCTGGGCCAGTTCGCCCAGCGAGCGCAACAGCTTCACGTCGCGGGCGATCCGCGCATCGATGCCCGGACGCAGCACCTTCACCACGACCTCGCGGCCATCGCGCAAGGTAGCCGCGTGCACCTGGGCGATCGAGGCGGAGGCCAGCGGCCTTTCGTCGAAGTGCGCGTAGAGCTGGTCGGTCGATGCGTTCAACTGCTGCTCGACGATGGCGCGGGCCTCGGCGCCGGGGAACGGCGCGACCTGGTCCTGCAACAGCGACAGCTCGTCGGCGATATCGGCAGGGACGAGGTCGCGGCGAGTCGACAGCACCTGGCCCGCCTTGACGAAAATCGGGCCCAGCTCGGTCAATGCCAGCCGCAGCCGCTCGCCGCGCGACAGCTGCGCCACGTTGGCGCGCGGCCGCGCCAGCAACGGGCGCAACAGTTTCAGCGGACGGTACAGGTGGGTGGCGTCGACCAGTTCGTCCAACCGATACGCCAGCAACACCGAGGCCACCCGCAGCAGCCGCGGCACGACTCCCAGCGGCGTCATGCGGCGCTGCCTTGCAGCCGCGCGATGAGCCGCTGCACGCGCGATTCCATCCGCTCGCTGCGCTCGCGCAGATGGTCCACGCCGTCGAGGAAGTCCTCCACCTCGCCCGGTGCCAGCGCCACGCGCGCTTCCTCGCGCAGCCAGTCGGCGCCGTCCTCGGTGAGGTGCGCGGCACTTTCGCGGGCGTGGCTCAGGCCGCGGCGGACGGCCTTGGCCAGCGGCACGCCCAGCACATCACCGAAGCTGCGCGCGAATGCTTCCTCGAAATCGGGCGCGAACTTGCTGGCCAGTTTTTCCAGCCGGCGCGCCAGTTCCGCATCACCGGCGATCTCCACCTTGCCCGGCGCGATGCCGTCGTCGTCGCGGCGAAACAGCATCGCCAGCAGGCTGCCGGGCGTGGCCGCGACGCGCAGCTGGCTGCTTTCCTGTGGCGGACCCACCACCAGCTTGGCGTCGTCGACCGTGATCGCCAATGCGAGCTCCGGTCCGCGCAGGTGCAGTTGCACGCTGCGGCCGTTCAATGCGGCCAGTTTCTGCTGCGTGTCCGGGTCCAGCGACAGCGTGTGGTTCAACGCGGTTTGCAGCGCGCGGCCGGCCAGCTTGCGCAGCGGTTGCGGCATCCAGGTATTGGGCGTGGAGTTCATCCCGGCGATTGTAGCTGTGCGGCGTTTGCGTCGCCCGCGTTGCCGGGAATGGGGAATGGGGAATGGGGAATGGGGAATGGGGAATGGGGAATTGGAAGAGCGGTGTTTCGCCGGCGGAAAGGATGCCGCGGGTGCCGAGGTTTTTGCTTTTCCTATTCCCGATTCTCTATTCCCGATTCCCCGCCCCAACGAACCCAAGCTGCCGCCAGGCCTCGTAGACCGCCACGGCCACCGAATTCGACAGATTGAGGCTGCGGCTGTTCGGGCACATGGGCAGGCGCAGGCGCTGGTTGGCGGGGATCGACTCGAACACGTCGGCAGGCAGGCCGGCGGTTTCGCAGCCGAACAGCAGCGCATCGCCATCGGCGAAGCGCGCGTCGACGTGGGCTACCTGGCCGCGGGTGGAAAAGGCGAACACGCGCGGCGAGCCGATGGCGTCGAGGCAAGCGGCGAAGTCGTCGTGCACGGCCACGCTGGCGTACTCGTGATAATCCAGCCCGGCGCGGCGCAGCCGCGCATCGTCGAGTTCAAAACCCAGCGGGCGGATCAGGTGCAGCGCGGCACCGGTATTCGCGCACAGGCGAATCACGTTGCCGGTGTTCGGCGGGATCTCGGGGCGAAACAGGATCACATGGAGCATCCGGCCATTATCGGCATTCATCGCCCCCGCGTCTGCGTCGGTCTTACAACACCTGCGTGGATGGCGGGCAAAGCACGCCGTCGTGCGGCAGCACGCAGCTGTCGGGCGCGTCCAGCAGCATCGTCGCGACTGAGGAGCCCGGCGCCGTGTGTGCCACCGGCTGCGCGTGCAGCATCGCGCCCATCACCAGCACGCACAGTGCGAAGCAGGCCGCAAACAAGCTGTGCAACATTATCGTTTCGAATTTCATGATCGCTCTTCCTTTTCCGTGATTGAAAACCCCTGCATGACCAAGAGAGCAATCGCCGTGCCAGCCTTTCGGAATAGCGCAAGCTGGTGATTTTCCGGAATAAAAATCCGGTCTGGAAAATGCGCGTGCTGTCCGCGGACATCGTCCGAACGGGCGCGGACATCGCCGGACAACAATGTCCGCATGCCGTCGCCCGGCATGCCTGGCGCCAGTTGCGCTGCGGCCGCCGTGCCGCCTAGGCTCAATATCCTTCACCCATGCCAAGGAATTACCGTGGCCCTGAAAACGCACGCGTTGTGGCTCGCCGGTTTGCTGACTTTTTCCGTGGGCATCGTGCCGGTTTTGGCCGACCCACCCGCGGTCACCGATGCCGCCAGCACGATTCCCGCGCTCGCCTATACGCGGTTCACCTTGCCCAACGGCCTGACCGTGGTGGTGCACGAGGATCACAAGGCGCCGGTGGTGGCGGTCAGCGTGTGGTATCACGTGGGCTCCTCGTACGAGCCCAAGGGCAAGACCGGTTTCGCGCACCTGTTCGAGCACCTGATGTTCCAGGGCTCGGAAAACCACAAGGACGAGTTCTTCAAGCCGTTCGAACGGGCCGGCGCCACCGACCAGAACGGCACCACCTGGCTCGATCGCACCAACTATTTCGAAACCGTGCCCACCACCGCGCTGGACATGGCGCTGTGGATGGAGTCCGACCGTATGGGCCATCTGCTGGGCGCCATCGGCCAGCCGCAGCTCGACGAGCAGCGCGGCGTGGTGCAGAACGAGAAACGCCAGGGCGAAAACCAGCCCTACGGGCGCGCCAGCGAGCTGATCCAGGCCGAGGCGTTCCCCGCCAACCATCCTTATCACCACGACACCATCGGCTCGATGGCCGATTTGAACGCCGCCTCGCTGGGCGACGTGAAGCAGTGGTTCCGCGACTACTACGGCGCCGCCAATACGGTGGTGGTGCTGGCCGGCGACATCACGCCGGCGGTGGCAAAAGAGAAAATGCTGAAGTACTTCGGCGATATCGCGGCCGGCCCGCGCGTGCCGCGGCCGCAACCGTGGGTGGCGCCGCGCGAGCAGTCCACCCGCGGCACGATGACCGACAACGTGGCGCAGACGCGCATCTACCGCGAATGGAACGTGCCGCCGCGCGGCAGCACCGACGAGAACCTGCTGGAACTGGCCGCCGCGGTGCTGGGCGGCGGCAAGACCTCGCGGCTGTACCAGCGGCTGGTCTATCGCGACAAGCTGGCCGACGACGTCTCGGTGGATGTGGAGCAACACTCGCTGGCCAGCCTGTTCGAGCTGCAGGTCGACGTGAAACAAGGCGTCGACCCCGCACGCGTCGAAGCGGCCATTGCCGATGAATGGCGCAACTTCCTGGCGCACGGTCCCGGCGCCGACGAGCTGGCGCGGGTGAAGACGGAAACCCGCGCCTCGTTCGTGCGCGGGCTGGAGCGCGTCAACACGCAGGCGTCGATCCTGGCCCAGGGGCAGCTCTATCACGGTGATCCGGGAGCCTACCTGAAGCAGTTCAACGAGTTCATGGCCGCCACGCCGGCCAGCGTCACCGCCGCGGCGAACCGCTGGATCGCCCGCGGCGATTACACCTTGACCGTGGTACCGGGCAAGGTCGATAGCGTCGACAGCGCTGCCGCCGCCGGTCGCGCCGCCGCCCCCGGCAAGCCTGCGCCGGTGCTTTCGCGCGCCGCCGATTTCCGCACCGTCGACAGCCGCGTCGACCGCGGCAAGGGCGTGCCCAAGGTCGACAGCTATCCCGACCTGAGCTTCCCGGCCGTGCAGCGCGGCCGTCTGGCCAACGGCATCGAGGTGGTGCTGGCCGAGCGTCATACCGTGCCGGCGGTACAGGTGCGGTTGCTGTTTGATGCCGGCTACGCCGCCGACCAGGGCCGCAAGCTGGGTACCTCCAGCTTCACCATGTCGATGCTGGACGAGGGCACCACGCAGCTGGATTCGGTCGAAATCGCCAAGCGCAAGCAGCGGCTGGGCGCGCTGATCGACACCGATTGCGGGCTGGATTTCTGCAACGCCTCGTTGAACGCGCTGGATGACGCCTTGCAGCCATCGCTGGCGCTGTTCGCCGACATCGTGCGCCAGCCCGCCTTCCGCCAGGCCGATATCGACCGCGTGCGCGGCCAGTGGCTGGCCGGTATCGCGCAGGAAAAGAGCCAGCCCGTCGGCATCGCGCTGCGCACCTTGCCGCCGCTGCTGTACGGCAAGGGCCACGCCTATGCCATCCCGTTCACCGGCTCGGGCACGGATGCGTCGATCAAGGCGCTGCAGGCCGCCGACATGCGCCGCTTCATGGCCGACTACATCCGGCCCGACAACGTGCGCATCCTGGTCGCCGGCGACACCACGCTGGCGAAGATCATCCCGGCCCTGGATGCGGCATTCGGCCAGTGGCAGGCGCCCGCGGGCAAAGTGCCGGCGAAGAACATCGGCAAGGTGGCACCGCCGCCGCGTGCACGCGTCTACCTGATCGACCGCCCCGGCGCGCAGCAAAGCCTGATCCTGGCCGGCAGCCTCGCGCCGTCCACCGAGGCGCCCAACAACCTGCAGATCCAGACCATGAACGGCGCGTTCGGCGGCACCTTCACCTCGCGCCTCAACATGAACCTGCGCGAGGACAAGCACTGGGCCTACGGCGCCTTCAGCATCCTGCAGAATGCCCTGGGCCAACGCCCGTTCCTGCTGTACGCGCCGGTGCAGACCGACAAGACCGCGCCATCCATCGCCGAGCTGTTGAAAGAGGCCCGCGCGGTGATCGGCCCGCAACCGCTCACCGACCAGGAGATCGACAAGATCAAGGTCGGCGACGTGCGCAGCATGCCGGGCGGCTACCAGACCACCTCGGCGGTGATGGGCGCGTTGCAGGACATCGTGCAGTACGACCGCCCCGACGATTACGTGCGCACGCTGAAGTCGCGCATCGAGGCGCAGACCGATGCCTCGGTGCAGGCCGCCGCGCAGGAAATCATCCATCCCGACCAGCTGACGTGGGTGATCGTGGGTGACCTGAAAAAGGTCGAGGCGCCGATCCGTGCGTTGAAACTGGGTGACATCCAGGTGCTGGATACCGACGGCAAACCGGTGGCGCCGAAATAAGCCCCGCGGGCGGGGTATCGCGTGCCATCCGCCGGCACGCGGCACCGCCCTCGCGCTACGATGGCGCCTTGCCGCGCGGTCGCGGCGCGATCTTTCCACCCAGTTCACACACGGAGATTTCCATGCGCAAGAACCTGCTGTTGCTCGTCCCCGTGCTGGCGCTGAGCGCGTGCACGTGGGGCATCACCATGGACGAAGCGGCCAAGAACGTGCGCACGGCCTGGAATGGCGACGTGTCGGCCTGCCACGAACTGGGCAAGGTCACCGTCTCGGTGATGGACCACATCGGCCCGGTCAACCGCAATGGCATGACGATCCGCGAGGAGCTGGAAGTGATGGCTCGCAACGAGGCCGCCAAGATGCACGCCGACACCGTCAAGCCGCTGGCCGAACCCGCCGACGGCTCGCAGGCGTGGGGCGTGTACCAGTGTGGCACGCGCACGATCAGCCCGGTGCGCTCGTCCGCCACGCCCGCGGCCACGCCCGCGCCCGGCAACGCGCAGACGTTCCCGGTCAAGGGCAACTGAGCTGGCCGTTCCAGCACGCCGAAGGCGCCCGCGGGCGCCTTTTTTCACGCCGGCGCGTACACGCGGGTTTGCGATGATGGCCGGCATGATCAAGCGCATGCCTTCGAAAACCACCTTGCTGAAAGCCCCCGGCCGGATGGCGCGACGCATGCTGCCGTTCCGCCGCAAGCGCGCCGACCCGCTCGATGCGCTGCCTTTTTTCGCCGTGCCGGCCAGCGCCATCGCGGTGCTGGACGATGCCGCCGCGTTTCGCCGCACGTTGCTGCAGCACATCGCCCAGGCCACCCGCCGCATCGTGTTGGTGACGCTGTACCTGCAGGACGACGATGGTGGCCGCGAGATCCTCGAGGCGTTGTACGCGGCGAAAGCGCGCCATCCGGCCCTGGAAATCTCCGTGTTCGTCGACTGGCATCGCGCCCGCCGCGGCCTGATCGGCAAGCAGAAAAGCGAAGGCAACGCGGGCATGTATCGGGAATACGCCAGGCGCCTGGGGCCGGGCGTGGCCATCTACGGCGTGCCGGTGCAGAACCGCGAGTTGTTTGGCGTGCTGCACCTGAAAGGCTTCGTCATCGATGACAGCGTGCTGTACAGCGGCGCCAGTCTCAACGATGTCTACCTCGCCTGTCACGGCCGCTACCGACTGGACCGCTACCACCTGTTCCGCGACGCGAAACTGGCCGACGCGATGGTCGGCTTCGTCGAGCGGCAGTTTGTCGCCAGCCCCGCCGTATGCCGGTTGAACAGCGGTGAGGCGCCGACCACGAAGGCGCTGCAGCCGGCCATCCGCGACCTGCGCCAGTCGCTGCATCAGGCGGCCTACGCCGTTCCCGACGACAGCCTGGGCGACGGTGAGGTGGCGGTGACGCCGCTGCTGGGTTTCGGCCGCACCGACAACGCGCTCAACGACACCTTGCTGGCCGTGCTGCGCGGCGCCCGCGAGCGAGTGATCCTGCTGACGCCGTACTTCAACCTGCCGCGCCCGGTGCGGGCGGTGCTGGGGCAACTGCTGCGTCGCGGCTGTGAAATCCACCTGATGGTGGGCGACAAGACCGCCAACGATTTCTACATCCCGCCCGAGCAGCCGTTCAAGACCATCGGCCTGCTGCCCTACCTCTACGAAAACAACCTGCGCCGGTTTGCCCGCGCGCATCGGCGGCAGATCGACAGCGGCCAGCTCAACATCCACCTGTGGCGCCACGGCAGCAACAGCTACCACCTGAAAGGCCTGTTCGTGGATGACGACATGGCCGTGCTCACCGGTAACAACCTCAATCCGCGCGCCTGGGCGCTGGACCTGGAAAACGGCCTGCTGCTGCGCGACCCGCAGCGGCTGCTGCATGCCCGGCATCAGGCCGAATGGGCCGCGCTGCAAAAGCACGCCACGCGGCTGTCCGATTACCACGCACTGGAAAGCCCGCGCCGGTATCCAGCGGTCGTGCGCAAGCATCTGCGGCGGCTCAATCGCACGCGACTGGATCGGTTGGTGAATCGGTTGCTTTGAGGGTTTTCTGGAGCACCCCCATCCGCCCTTCGGGCACCTTCCCCCGTGGGACGGGGGAAGGGAGCGATCGGACTCCTCGTACTAGCCAGCTTCCTTCCCCCGCTTGCGGGGGAAGGTGCCCGAAGGGCGGAAGGGGGCCGCTCTTACCGCCCGCTACTCAACCGCCCCAACCGCAAATCCAGCCAGCGATTCACGTCGGCCCATTCCGTAGCCAGCACGCTGTAGCAGACGGTGTCGCGCAGGCTGCCGTCGCGGCGGCGCTTGTGCGCGCGCAGCACGCCTTCGCGGCGGGCGCCCAAGCGTTCGATGGCGCGTTGTGAATCGAGGTTGCGGAGGTCGGTGTGGAACTCCACCGCCACGGCGCCGATGACCTCGAACGCGTGCTGCAACAGCAAGCGCTTGCAGGCGGTGTTGAGGTGGCTTTTCTGCCAGCGCCTTGCGTACCAGGTGTAGCCGATGGCCAGTCGCGGCAGCTCGGGCACGATATCGTAGTAACGCGTGGTGCCGACGATCTCGCCGCTGCTTTTCTCGCGGATGGCGAACGGCAGCATCCGGCCTTCCGCCTGGCCGAGCAGGCCTTTTTCCACATAGGCCTGCGTCTCGCCGGGTGCAGGCACGCCGGTGAACCACAGGTTCCACAGCGCGCCGTCGGCGGCGGCGGCCTCCAGGGCGGGTACGTGATCCAGGCTCAGGGGCTCCAGCACGACGTGGTCGTCCTGCAGGCGGGTCGGGGCGGGAGTCGTCATTGGTGGGTTCCAGCGGGCGCAGGGAAAGTCGCTGCGGTCAGGCGTCCAGATCGGGGATCAGCTTGCTCTCCAGGCGGGAGATGTGATCCTTCAGCAGCAGCTTGCGTTTCTTCAGCCGGGTCAGCTGCAGTTCGTCACGGCCCAGCGTGGTGGCCAGCTGTTCGATCGCCGCGTCGAGATCGCGATGCTCCATCCGCAACTCGGCGAGCAAGTGGGCGATTTCAGCGTGATCCTGAACCTGCATGGCGGGGCCGGTGACAAGTGGAGAAGTTGGCAAGTGTAGCGCCGCTGTGCGCGGCTGGTCAGTATCTGACCAGCCGCGGCGCGGGCCGGTCACGGGACAAGTCATGGTGCAAAGCAGTAAAGTGCGCGATGGCCTGCCGGCATGCATCCCGGGCGCCGCGGCAAGCGGTGCTGGAGTCCAACCGCGGGTTTTGATCATTCCACCATTTACCAGAGGGCTGCTCGTGTCTTTCTTTGCATCCGTTGAAATGGCTCCAGGCGATCCGATCCTGGGCCTGACCGAGGCCTTCGTGGCCGATCCGCGCCCGGGCAAGATCAATCTTGGCGTGGGCATCTATTGCGACGAGCAGGGCAAGATTCCGCTGATGAAAGCGGTGCGCGATGTCGAGCAGACCTTGGCGAAAGCGGAAAATCCCCGCGGATATCTGCCCATCAACGGGTTGAAGGCCTACAACGAGCTGACCCAGCAATTGCTGTTCGGCGCCGATTCGCCGCTGCTGGCCGAAGGCCGCGTGGCCACCGCGCAGACCATCGGCGGCAGCGCCGCCTTGCGCGTGGCCGCCGATCTGCTGAAGCAGACCGCCGGCGCCGGCGCCGGCGCCAAGATCGCCATCAGCAACCCCAGCTGGGGCAACCACCACGTGGTGTTCCGCACCGCCGGGTTCGAGCTGCTGGAATACCGCTATTACGACAAGGGCACCCACGGCCTGGATTTCGCCGGCATGCTGGAGGATCTGGGCAAGCTTGAGCCAGGTACCGTGGTGCTGCTGCACGCCTGCTGCCACAACCCCACCGGCGTGGACCTGGACGCGGCGCAGTGGCAGCAGGCGATTGAACTGATGAAGGAGCGCAAGCTGCTGCCCTTCGTCGACGCCGCCTACCAGGGTTTCGACAAGGGCCTGGACGCCGACGCCACCGCAATCCGGCTGCTGGCCGCGTCCGGTATCGAAGCGTTCGTGGTGGCCAACTCGTACTCCAAGTCGTTCTCGCTGTACGGCGAGCGCGTGGGTGCGATCAGCATGGTCGGCCGTGACCGCGACGAGGCCGCGCGGGTGCTGTCGCGCATCAAGACCACCATCCGCTCGATCTACTCCAGCCCCGCCGCTCACGGTGCGTACCTGGTGGCCGGCGTGCTGGGCAATCCCGAGTTGCGCGCGTCGTGGGAAGAAGAGCTGGGCGGCATGCGCACGCGCATCCACGAGATGCGCGCGGGCCTGGTCGATGGTTTGGCGGAGGCGGGTTTGCCGCAGTTCGACTTCATCAACCGTCAGGCAGGCATGTTCTCGTACTCCGGGCTGAGCAAGGCCCAGGTCGAGCGCCTGCGCGAGGATTTCGCCATCTACGCGCTGACCAGCGGCCGCATCTGCGTGGCCGCGCTGAACCGGGCCAACCTGGATGCCGTGGTGGCCGCCATCGCCGCGGTCAGCTGATACCTTGCCAAAACCCTGTGGGAGCGGCTTCAGCCGCGATGCTTTTTGCTTTTCAGCCTCAGAGCAAGAGCATCGCGACTGAAGTCGCTCCCACATCACCGCACCGATCCGGACATTGAATGTTTTTCCGCAATCTCACGCTGTTCCGCTTTTCCCCCGCCGTAGCCACTGATCTCGACCGCCTCGACGACGCCCTGGCCGAGCATCGCCTGCGCCCCTGCGGCCCGCTGGAAATGTTCACCCGCGGCTTCGTGCCGCCGGTGGGCCGCGGCGAGGGCGAGCCGCTGACGCACAGCGTCAAGCAATGCACCCTGGTTACCGTGGGCGGCGAGGACAAGTTGCTGCCGGCCGCCGTGATCAACGACGAGCTGCATCGCAAGGTGCAGAAGATCGCCGAAGAAGAAGGCCGCAAGGTCGGTGGCCGCGAGCGCAAGCGAATCAAGGAGGATCTGCTGACCGAACTGCTGCCGCGCGCCTTCGTGCGCAACTCGCGCATGGCCGCCTACGTGGACAAGAAAAACGGCTGGCTGGTGTTGGATACCTCCAGCCGCAAGTCGGCCGAGAACGCGTTGACCCAGGTGCGCGAGGCGCTGGGCAGTTTCCCCGCCGTGCCGCTGGCGCCGGAGGAAGGCCCGCGCGTGCTGATGACCGACTGGCTCTCCACCGGCAACCTGCCGGCCGGCCTGGCGCTGGGCGACGAATGCGAACTGCGCGACCCGGCCACCGCCACCGGCGCCATCGCGCGCTGCCGCCGGCAGGAGCTGGACGCCGAGGAAGTGAAGGAGCACCTGCGCAACGGCAAGCAGGTGTTCATGCTGGGGCTGACCTTCGATGACCGCATCAGCTTCGTGCTGGGCGAGGATCTGGTGATCCGCAAGCTGAAATTCCTGGACGTGGTGATGGACGAGCTGGGCGACAGCCAGCAGGACGCCCACGCCGAGATGGACGCCAGTTTCGCCCTGCTGACGCTGGAGCTGGAGCGGTTGCTGGGCAAGCTGGAGGAATGGTTCGGCCTGCCGCGCCCGGCCGACAGCTGAACCGGCGTCACGCTGCGACGCACTGACGCGCGTTCCGTGCTTGCGGCCGGCCGGCGGTAAGTGGAAGCTTGGCGGACGGGCAGCGCCCACGATCCGCCACCGGCGGGCAAGGCGATCAGGCAATGGGCGAGGTCATGGCGCAGCATCTGGAAGGCGATTGGCTGGAATTGTCGACGGTAGGCGGGCGCATCATCCGCGTGCTGAAGACTGCGCATCCGCGCGCCCGCCGGCTGCGCCTCACGGTCACGCCGAAGGGCGCCCGCGTCACCTATCCGCACGGTACCCATCCGGCCCAGGTCAGCGCCTTTCTGCGCAGCCACGCCGAATGGCTGGAGCTGAAGCTCGATGAGCTGAACCTGATGGTGAAGCCGCTGCCGCCGCTGCGGCTGGGCTATCCATGTACGTTCCCGCTGCGCGGCGAGCTGGTCGAGCTGGACTGGGCCGAAGGCAGCTACCCCAAGATCGAGTCGCATGCCGAAGGGCTGACCCTGGTGATCCCGCGCCCGCACACCCGCGCGCTGCCGATCGCGCGCGGCCTGCTGGCCTCGCACCTGGAAGCGCAGATCCGCCGCGACGTGTCGCGCTGGATGGCGGGCTACGTGCCGCAACTGGGGCTGGCGCCCACGTCGCTGCGCATCCGTCCCATGAAAAGCCTGTGGGGTAGCCTGGACACCCGCGACCGCATCAACCTGGACCTGGCGCTGGCCCTGGCGCCACCGGCCGCGCTGCGCTACGTACTGGCGCACGAGCTGTGTCACCTGAAGGTACGCAACCATTCGCCACGGTTCTGGACGCAGGTGGAAAACCTGTTCCCGGATTGGCGCGAACAGCGCGCCTGGCTGCGGCAGCACGGGGCGGTCTTGAAAGCCGAGCTGGACCGGCTGATCGGGGACGTGGCCGACTGATTCGACGCAGGGCAAGTCGACCGACCAGCGTGTTGGCGGCCGACTGCACCCACGCCGTGCGAGTGCGTCCTCAGGCGATGGACCGCACGACACCGCCGTCGACGCGCAAGGCCGCGCCGGTGGTGGCCGATGCCTGGTCGGAGCAGACATAGACGACCATGTTGGCGACTTCTTCCGTGGTCGCGAAGCGCTTGATCAGAGTCGTCGGGCGCTGGGTCTCCAGGAATTGCTGCTCGGCCTGGTCCTGCGTAATGCCTTGCTCCCGCGCCGTCCCCTGCATCCAGTTCGACAGGATCTCCGAGTTCGTGGGGCCGGGCAGTACCGCGTTGACGGTGACGCCGGTTCCGGCCACCAGTTCGGCCAGACCTCTCGAAACGCCCAGCATCGCGGTCTTGGTGACGCCGTAATCGATCATCTCCTTGGGGATGTTGAGCCCGGACTCGCTGCTGATGAACACCACGCGCCCACGTCCTCGTGCCACCATTTTCGGCACGTAATGGCGGGCGGCGCGCACGCCGCTCATGACGTTGAGCTGGAACAGGTCGAGCCATTCGTCGTCGCTCTGGTCGAAGAAGTTGTTGAGGTGCGCCGTGCCCACGTTGTTGACCAGGATGTCGGCGTCGGGCACCTGCGCCACCAGCACCGCCGAGCCTTCCGGCGTGGCCAGGTCGGCGGTGACGCCCACAAACTCTGCATCGGGAAATTTCGCGCGCAGCTCGCGCAGCGCCGAGGCGACCCGTTCCTCAGTGCGGCCATTGATGACGACCGCGGCCCCGGCAAGCGCCAGCCCCTCGGCAATGGCGCGGCCGATGCCCGCGGTGGAGCCGGTAACCACGGCCTTGCGGCCCGTAAGATCGATTTTCATGATGGATTCCTTGGGTTTGCGAGCGCGCCGTTTTTGAGCGCGCCGGAAGTACGGCGCGACGGGATGCAACGCCGCTCGATCGAGCGTTCAATCGAATTTGATGAGGTCCTGGAAAATAAGCTGGGTCCAGCGGTTGCCCCGGGCCTGGACCAGCGCGCCGCCTTCGTCGAGCCGTCCCAGATCAACCGGCGCATAGCCCAGTTGCTCCGCCAGGGCGGCCACCGGGGCTATCGCCGCGTCGTCGTCGCTGGACAGGAAAACCACCCGCCTTCCACCCTTGACCGAGGGGTCTTCGGCCAGCACGCCGGCCGGCAGGTGGTTGAAGCCCTTGACCAGCCGCGCCCCCGGCAGGGCCCGGGCGATGACGGCGGAAGAGGGCAGGCCGTCGAGCTGTTCCAGGGGCACGCCGTATGCATTGGTCACGTCGACGACGATCTTGCCGCTCCAGCTTTCGACCGCTTTCGCGACATCCCGATGCGACCAGAAGGGAACCGCCAGGAAAACGATGTCCGCTTCCAGCGCGTCCTTCAGCGAGCGGGGCGCGACCGTCGGGCCGATCGACTTCGCGAGCGGGGCGATCGCTTCGGGTGGGCGTGTGCTCGCCACGGCAACGTCGATGTTCTTGCGGGCAAAAGCGTGGGCGAGGGCCTGGCCGATCTGACCCGCGCCGATGATGGCGTAACGCATGGTGTCTCTCCGGTTGGAAGGTGGAATGCTGTTGCTGCAGTGCGGAGAGATCGTAATTAGCGCTGGAAGAAATGATAATCAGGCGATTTCTCATAAGCTCAATTCCGTATTGGAATCAATTGGCCGTACGGCCTGAGGGAGCGCGATGGACAGGTTTCAAGAACTGAGCGCCTTTATTGCCGTGGCGGAGGCGGGCGGCTTTTCCGCCGCCGCGCGGCGAACCAGCAGTTCCCAGTCCGCCATCAGCAAGGCCATCGGTGCGCTGGAGAAACGCCTGGGCGTGGTGCTGTTCAATCGAAGTACGCGCAGCGTGACCCTGACGGATCAGGGCCAGCGTTATTTCGATCGCACCAAGCCGCTGCTCGACGAGATCGGTGCGGCCGACAACGAGCTGACCAGCAGCATCCTCGATATCTCCGGGCGCATGCGGATCGCCGCGCCCTCGACGTTCGGCAGGCTCCACGTTCTTCCGCTCATACCCGGGCTGTTGTCGCGCCATCCCGGGCTGAAGGTGGAGCTGCTCCTGTCGGATGCCGCGCGCGACATGGTGGAAGACCGTATCGACCTGACGATACGGGTGGGCACCGTCAACGAACCCGACGCCGTGGTGCGACGCATAGGCAGCACCAGCCTCGTATGCGTCGGGTCACGCCGCTATTTCGAGCTGAAGGGCACGCCAAGGACGCCCGCCGACCTGATCGATCACAACTGCCTTGTATACGAAGGCATGGTGGAGTCGACGCACTGGCCCTTCACCGGTCCGGAAGGGCCGTTCAACGTACCCGTGCGTGGCAATTTTTCATCCAACAGCGTCGACGCGATACGCACGGGCGTGCTGGCCGGCGTGGGTATCGGCATGTTCACGAGAGCGTCGCTTGCCGACGAACTGGCGCATCCCGACGTCGTCACGATACTCAACGACTTTGTGATGGGCACCCGGGACGTCAGCGTCGTCTGGCCGCAACGTCGCTTCATATCGGCACGCGTGCACCGCGTAACCGACTACTTTGTGCAGGCGCTGTCGCCGCGGCTTTAGCGGTGCGGCGCTGAACCGGTTGATGGCGGACGTTGTCGTAACGCCGCTCTGCACGGTGCCTATTTGATGATCCCTTCTTCCTTCAGAAACGCCGCACTGAGCGTGGCGTGCTGCCGCGCGATCGGCAGCAGGGTCGGATAGAACTGCACGAAGGTCGTATCCACCGCGCCGTGGGCCGCGTGGCACGAATAACACGATGCGGTCGTGGGGATCTTTTCCGCGACGGCGCCGCCATCGAAGCCGAAGAAGGCCCAGCCTCCCTTGAAGCGCGCGGTATCTTTCACATGCACCTCGACACCTTGCACGTCGCCCTTCTGGTAATGGCCGTGCTGGTTGATCGATCCGTTGCTGGTCGAACCGCGCAGTTCCAGCACGATCTGCGTCTTGTCGGGCCAGGTGCCGGTACGGAGGAACTCGCGGTAGCTCTCCGGATTGACGAAGGTATTGTCGAACACGGGGTCGCTGTTTGGCGCCTTCTCGCTGTAACTCATCCCCAGGCCCGAGCTCAGGTAGACCCATTCGCGATAGTCGGCGGGCAGCATCAGTTTGTCGTCCGCGGTGTAAGCGGGAGCGTGGGTGTTTGCGGTGATGGCATCGCGGGCGACGGCCAAAGTCGGCAGCGCGACGGCGATCGAAAGCATCAAGTAAATGGACCGAATCTGCACGCGAAGCCCCCAAAGAAGTGTGGGAGCAGTGTGCTGCGGGAATGTGTGCCGCGAAGGACGCGCTGCCGACGATTCCGGCCAAATATCAGCTGGAGAAGCGCTCGCGGTACTCGTGGGGCGTTGCGCCGTAACGCGTATGGAACGCGCGGCGGAACGCATCGGCGCTGTTGAAGCCCACGCCGGCGGCGATGCGTTCCACCGACGCGCGACTGATGGTCAGGCGCATGCACGCCTGCTCCAGCCGCAGCTTCTCCACGAACCGCGCTGGCGTCATGCCGAAGGTCTCGGCGAACACGCGGCGGAAATGGCGCGCGCTCATCGCGACCTGTTCGGCCATGCGCTCGATGGTCAGCTCGCCATCGAGGTGGGCCAGCAGCCAGTCCACCAGCGGCCCCATGCGCCCGTTGCCCTGCGCCTGCGCCGCCAGCGGTGCGGAGAATTGCGCCTGATTGCCTGGCCGCCTCACGTACATCACCAGTTGGCGCGCCACGCTGAGGGCAGCGGGCGCACCAAGATCTTCCTCCACCAGGGCAAGCGCAAGATCGATGCCGGCGGTCAATCCGCCGGCCGTGGCGAAACGTCCATCGCGCAGGAACAACCGGTCCGGTTGAATGCGCAGGTCAGGATAGCGACGCGCTGCATCGTCCGCGTATCGCCAATGCGTGGTAACCGCGCGTCCGTCGAGCAGACCCGTCGCCGCAAGAATGTACAGCCCGGTGCAAACCGATACGACGCGCCGTGTGAGCGCCGCCCGCTCGCTTAGCCAGCCAAGCAGTCGCGCGTCGCCACTCATGCCGTGGCGGGCGGCCATGCCGCCGGGAATCAGCAGCGTATCCAGCGGCGGCGCATCTTCCAGCGTGTGCTCGGGCACCACCAGCAAGCCGTTCTCCGCACGCACCGACTGCGTGCTCAGGCCGATGACGCAGAGCCGATAGGCCTGCGGCCCCGGCGCAAACGCATTAGCCGCGCCAAACACGTCCAGTGGACCGACGAGATCGAGTGCCTGCATATCGTCGTAGGCGAGCAGGCCGATGGTTCTGGTGGAGGGCTGGGCATGCATCGTGGGCGCATCGTAACTGCGCGGGCTTTTGCCTTGAGCGATGCAGCGTCCGCGCGCGGTCAAGGTGCCCTCATCATTTTCTTCGTTCGTCCATGGGAATTTCCACACCGCCAGTCGAAATCGCATCGCGCACGCTCAGTCGGATGCTTCCGTTCTCTCCCTTCCACACCGTTACCGAAGGAGGCGAAAAACGATCAGCTCACCCGCGCCTGCCGCACATAACGCGTACCCAGCAGCACATCCCACAGCGGTGTGGTCACACCGAAATTGCTGTCGGGATGGTAGTGGTGCACGTGGTGGGCGCCGGCCCAGCGGCGCAGTAGCGGTTGCTTGAAGCGGACGTGGTGGATGGTGAAGTGGGCCAGGCCGTAGAGGATGTAGCCGAAGGTGATGGCGCCGGCGAGCAGCAGGGCGAAGCCGGTGGGCATCAGGGCCACGAACACGCCGGTCAGGGCCAGCAGGATGAGCGGGGGCAGGAAGAACGGCAGGGAGTCGTAGCCCAGCGGGTGCTGGTGATGCAGCTCGTGGCCTTGTGCGAACAGCGGGATGCGGGTGTGGAACATCCAGCGGTGGAAGAAGTATTCCACGAAGCTGAAGGCGAACAGGCCCAGCGCGATGGCCAGCGTTCCCAGTAGTGCACCGGGGTGGCGGCGTGCGCCTTCAACCATCAGGACGACGCCCAGCACCACGTCCACCGCCAGTTCGCCCCAGTAGTTGGTGCGGGTGGAGGACATCCGCACGATCGCATCCACGCCGTTGCGCACAGGGTTTCGCATCATCGCTGCATGGTTCCGTGATCGTGCAAGGGACGTCGAGGCCGTTGTCGGCCCGGGACCCGCGCATTCTCCCATGTCACCCGTGGTGACGCATCACGGAGCGGGGGGATTCGCGCCCGCCCTTCATGTCCCATCAATGCGACAGCGCGAAGCTGGTCAGGATCGTGGCGGTCTGCTCGGGCTTTTCCAGCATCGGCATGTGATTGCAGCCGCTGATGACGCTGGTGCTGATGGCGCTGGCGGACACCAGGCCGTTGCGCAGGCTGTCCAGCGCGGAGATGTCCACGACCTTGTCGTCGTGGCACCACAGGCCGAGCACGGGCATGGTCAGTTGGCTCAGGCGCTGCTGCAGCGACAGGTATTGCGAGGGCTGGCGCAGCGTGTTGAAGCTGCTTTCGATGAAAGCGCGGTCACGCTGGTTGCGCGCCACCAGCACGTCGGCAAAGCGCCCGGCCAGTTCGGGCGGCTGCGTGAATGCCAATGCCATGGCGCGCTCCAGCCCCGCGCGGTTGTCGAACACGAACGGGTTCCTGCCGGCCGCAGCGTCGCGGGTGAAAGCGTTGCCCGCATTCTTCAGGCCGAAGCTGTCCAGCAGCGCCAGGCCGGCGACGTGGTCGGGGTGCTCGCTGGCGTAGATACCTGCGATCGCGCCGCCCATCGAGTGGCCGGCCAGCATGAACTGGCCCAGGTGCAGCGTCTGCACGAACGCATCCAGCCGCGCCGCCTGCGCCTCGATGGTGTAGCTGGCCCCGGCCACCTGTGAGGAATCGCCCCAGCCGGGCAGGTCGGGGATGATCAGGTGAAAGTGCGGCGTGAGCTCCTTCGCCACCTTCAGCCACTCGGTCTTGTCCGCGGCGAAGCCGTGCAGCAGCACGATGGTGGGGCCTTCGCCGCCTTCGTAATACGCCCAGCGGGTATCGCCGGCCTGCACCGCATGCACCTGCAGATGCGCCGCCATCGCCTCGCGTTTGAGGTTGGCCTGCAGCAGCCACTGCGGCGCGAACAGGTAGCTGCCCCCCAGCACGATCACCAGCAGGCCGGCCAGCCAGGCCAGGAATTTCAGCCGCCGAAAAAGCATGCGTTTCCAGAGGGGAGTGGTGGTGTCTGGTGATGACGGCATGGGCGGTTTCTTGGAGGAGGAGTCGGAGAGGTGCGGCTCCCTCCCCTGCATCGCAGGGGAGGGTTGGGGAGGGGTCAGCTTTTGATCTTGATGGGAGATCAAGAGCTTTGCCCCCTCACCTGAAGGATTCCCTTCGGTCACCAGCCTCCCCCTGCTGCGCAGGGGGAGGAGCAATCAGTGGTTCGCTTTCTTCGCCTTGGCGATGATCGACTCCACCGCCTGCTGCGTCAGCGGGTGGTAGCCGGCCTTGGCCTTGGCGTAGACCTGCTCGGCATAGGCCAGGCCTTCAGGCGTTTTCGCGAAGGCCTTGTACAGCGGCGTGGTGAGGTAGAGCCGGCCGATGCGGATCATGTGCTCGGCGGCGGCGGGCCACACGGCCTTGTCGCCGGCGGCGATGGCGTGGCTGTACCAGCGCATGCCGATCTCCGCGTTGGGCGTGCCGGTGAGGTGCCAGGCGGCGTCGAGTTGCTGCATTTTCGCCAGCGGCGGCGCGTCGGGCAGGCGGTCGAGGAAGTACATCCACTCCTGCGTGTTCCAGCCCCTGGCATCGAGTTTGGCGGCGGCCAGCGTGCCGGCCAGGAAGTCGCCGCGCTGCTTGTCGATCGCGTCGAAGCGCGGCGAATCGGGCAGCGGCGCATCTTTCGGAATGCCTTCGCCGTAAACCCAGGCGTTCACTTCGTCCCAGCTCATCTTGCCGGGGTATTTCTCGATCAGGTTCGGTTTCAGGTAGTCGAGCATCTGCTCGGTGGTGATGCTCTGGAACGCGAAGTGGTCGAAATAGCCCTTGAGGTAGGCGTCGAAATCGGCGCGACCGAAGCGCTGCTCCAGCGTGCGCAGGAACCACGAGCCCTTGTCGTAGGCCACGTCGGACAGCGAATCGTCGGCACCCACGCCGCGCGGATCGGGCGCCAGCTTCTGCGCGTTGGCCGGCATCGCGGCAATATCCTTCTGCAGCGCGCGCGCCGACAGCAGCGCTTCCTCATCAGCCAGCGGCTTGCCGTACAGCGCCTCGGTGATGCGCCCCTGCACGTAGGTGGTGAAGCCCTCGTTGAGCCAGATGTCGCGCCACGACGCGGCGGTGATCAGGTTGCCCGACCAGGAATGCGCCAGCTCGTGCGCCACCAGCGACACCAGGCTCTTGTCGCCCACCAGCACGGTGGGCGTGGCGAACGTCATGTTGGGGTTTTCCATGCCGCCGTACGGGAACGACGGTGGCAGCACCAGGATGTCGTAGCGGCCCCAGCGGTACGGGCCGTACAACTGCTCGGCGGTGGCGATCATCTTCTCGGTGTCTTCGAACTCGTGCGCGGCCTTGGCCACCACCGACGGCTCCGCATAGACGGCCGAACGCGGGCCGGTTTCCTTTGCCGCGATATCGCCCGCGCCGATGGCCAGCAGATACGACGGGATCGGGTGCGTCTGGTTGAAGCGATAGTCGCCGTCCAGCGGATGCCTGGCGTCGTTCGGCGCGCTCATCACCACGCGGATGTCCTTCGGCGCCGTGACGTGGGCGTCGTAGGTGAAGCGGACCGCCGGCGAATCCTGCAGCGGTACCCACGAGCGGGCGTGGATCGACTCGGACTGCGAGAACATGAAGGGCAACTTCTTGTCCGCCGTCTGCGCGGGCGTCAGCCACTGCAGGCCCGACGCGCCGGGCGAGGTGGTGTAGACGATGCGCACCTGCGCCGGATGCTTCGGCGTGGCGATGGTGAGCTTGCTGCCCAGCACCTTGTCGCGCGGCGCCAGCGCATATTTCAGCGGCGTGGTCTTGCCGTCGCTGCCGACCGCTTCGATCTTCGCGATCTTCAGGTCACGCGTATCCAGCACCAGCGACTGCGCCTGCGGGTTCGTCCAGTCCAGCTTCAACGTGGCCTGGCCATCCAACTGCTTGTGCGGGAAATCGATATGGAGATCCAGATCCAGATGGGTCACCCGCACCTGGTCGGGCTGGGCGTAGGAGTTGGGATCATTGGCCAGGGCAACCAGCGGCAGCATCAGCGTGCCGAAGGCGAGGGCGGACAGGAATCGCATGGAAGGCTCCGGGCCGGCAAAAGAGCGAGTATGCCACCGCCATGTCGATGACGGCCCGTGGCGAAAGTTGGGCGCCGGGTCAATACAGATCGATCGGATCCACATCCAGCGACCAGCGCACCCGCCGCGCCGAGGGCAGCGCGAACAGCGCGTGTTGCCATGGCCGCAGCATCGCACGCAGTACGCTGCGCTGGGTGCTTTCCAGCAGTAGCTGGCCGCGCTGGCGGCCCGCGCGCAGGGGCATTGGCGCCTGCATCGGGCCGGCGATCTGCAACGCGTCCAGCTCGGGCAGCAGCGCCCGCGCGTCGCGCAGGAAGGTGTCGACGTGTTCGCGTTGGGGCGCGTCGGCGCGCAGCAATACCTGGTGGCTGTAGGGCGGCAATTGAATCTTGCGGCGCTCGTCCAGCAGGTCGGCAGCGGCGGCCGCGTAGCCGCGTGCCAGCAGATTGCGCAGCAACGGGTGTTCCGGCTGATGGGTTTGCAGCAACACACGGCCGGGCTTGCGGGCGCGACCGGCGCGGCCGGCCACCTGCACCACCAGCTGGGCCAGGCGTTCCTCGGCGCGGAAGTCGATGCTGTGCAGGCCTTCGTCCACGCCTACGATCGCCACCAGGGTGAGGTTGGGCAGGTCGTGGCCCTTGGCCAGCATCTGGGTGCCGACCAGGATGGCGGGGGCGTCATCCTGCAGTTGCGCCAGCAGCTGCTCGAACGCATCGCGGCGGCGGGTGGTTTCGCGATCCACGCGCAGCACCGGCACCTGCGGGAACTGCGCCACCAGCGCCTCCTCCAGCCGCTCGGTGCCCTGGCCTTGCGGCTTCAGGTCGCCCACGCCGCACACCGGACACACCTGCGGCATGCGCTGGCGGTGATCGCAGTGATGGCAGATCAGCTGGCGCCGGCCCGCGTGCAGGGTCAGTGGTCGATCGCAGTGCGGGCAGCCGGCATGCCAGCCGCAGCTGTGGCACAGCAGCACCGGCGCGTAGCCGCGGCGGTTGCGGAATACCAGCGCCTGCTCGCCGCGCGCCACGGTGTCGGCCACGGCGGCCAGCAGCGCGGGCGACATGCCGTGCTGCAGCCGCTGCATGCGCATGTCCACGATCTGCACCTGCGGCGGGCGGATGGCGCCGGGGCGGGCGCGCAGGTGCAGCGTGCGGTAGCGGCCGGCGGCGGCGTTGGCCAGCGATTCCAGCGACGGCGTGCCCGAGCCCAGCAGCACCGGCACGCCCAGCGCGCGCGCGCGCACCAAGGCCAGGTCGCGGGCGTGGTAGCGGAAGCCTTCCTGCTGTTTGTAGGCGCTGTCGTGCTCTTCGTCGACGATGATCAAACCGGCTTGCGGCAGCGGCGTGAACACGGCCGAGCGCGTGCCCAGGATCACCCGCGCGCTGCCGGCGCGGGCGCGCAGCCAGGCGCGCGCGCGGTCGCCCTCGGACAGGCTGGAGTGCAGCACTTCCACGATCACGCCCAGCCGCTGGCGCAGCCGCCGCACGGTCTGCGGCGCCAGCCCGATCTCCGGTACCAGCAGCAGCGCCTGCCTGCCTTGCGCCAGCACCTGCTCGATCAGGGCCAGGTAGACCTCGGTCTTGCCGCTGCCGGTGACGCCGTCGAGCAGGAAGGGTTGGTAGTCGCCCAGGGCGGCGCCCACCACGGCCACCGCCTGTTGCTGTTCGTCGTTGAGTTGCGGTGCGGAGGAGGCGGGCAGCGCACGGTCCGCGGGCGCCCGCTCGCTGCGCTCCAGCAGGCCGGCTGAAGCCAGCCGGCGAGCAGCCTCGCGCCACCCTGGCTGGCGTTCGGTCAGCTCCTGCGCGCTCAATGCACCGTCGACCAGCAGGGTCAGCAGCGCCTTGCTGCCGCCGCGGCGGCTGCCGGCGTCATGGGCGCTGCGACCGGCCAGGGTCAGCGACCAGTATTCGTCGCCGATCGGCGGCAGCGGTTTCGGCTCGCGCAGGGCCAGCGGCAGCGCGTTGGCGTAGGCCTCGCCCGGCGCGCCGAGCCAATAGTCGGCGGCCCAGGCCAGGGTCTGCATCAGTTCGGGGTCGAGCAGCGCGTCGTCGTCGAGCAGGCGCAGCGCCTGCTTCAGCCGGCGGCTTTCCACGGCGGCTTCGGCGTCGATCGCCACCACCACGCCAACCAGCCGCTGGCGCCCGAACGGCACCAGCACCCGCGCGCCCACGCCGGCCTCACCGACCGCGGGCGGCAGGTAGTCGAACAGGGCGGGCAAGGGCACCGGCAGGGCGACGCGAAGGACGGCGGGCATGGGTTACCTCGTGGCGCACCAGTGTAGCGGCGGCACCGGTCGACCCCCAGGTTTCGCCCGCCGCGATGGCAGGCAAATCGCATGGATCGAGTTGCGCCACTTTGCTGCCCGCCTATCGAGGAAGCGGGGGTAAGTGACTAACCGCTGGCGGTTTTTATGCTTATCCACAAGAGCTGTGGATAAGTCTGTGGATGCAGCGGGGAGGGGGTGCCCCGAAGCGCGCCGTAGCGCCTTTTTGGTCACCTTGACCATGTTTTGGTCAGGCAAAAAAACATCTGTTATTTCAACAACCTGCAAATTCGGTTGGGGCAGGGTTCACACAATTGTCATCGCCCCCGAAGGCGCCTTGACAGTCCCGTTACGCTGTGCAAAACCCGCCATGACAGCCGTCTGAAAGCGACCTCAATGGGCTATGCCCAGCGCCGCGGCAACCATCAGCGCGAACGTCAGCAACCAGAAGTAGCACCAGCCGATGAACCAGAATTTCAGCACCGTCATCGGCCAGCCCTGGTGGTACATGCGCTTCTGCATGAGCAGGAGGTAAGCAGGGATCCACAGGATCAGCGCGGCCTGCACCCAACCCAGTGCGGTGCCGGTCCAGGCCGCGTGCGGACGAAGCCAGGTCGACAGCATGCCGGTGAGGGTGATCAGCAATAGGGCCAGGAACATGAAGGCATGGCTGTGCAGGGCCACGATCAGGTGCTCCATGTAGAGCCGCCGGCGGAAGACATAAAACAGCTTCAGCAGGCCGGCGAATACCGGGATCAGTATGAACATGGACGCCGGCAGCTTGCCGAACACGCCATTGATCATGCGTTGCTTGGCTTCCGCGCGCTCCACCGGGTCGTCGCTGTCCTTCATGGTGCGCCAGTTGTCGTGCATCCGGTGCCCCAGCTCGGTCAGATGCGCATTCACCGCATTCGGCAGCCAACTGATCCGCACGGGCTTCGATTCCCCGCCATCCACCTTTTTCGCCGCATGGTCGTTTTCCCCCTGCTGCACGGGTTTCGCCACCACCTCACCGCTCAAAGGCGCGGCGAGGGAACGGGCCGGTATCGGCGCCGCGCCAAGTGCGACCAGGCGGCGGCTGGCCTTCTGCTGCAGCTCCACCGCGGAGGCGTCGAGCCGTTCCAGTGCCTTGGCAGGCAGCACGCCGGTGTCTCGGGCGGCGCGCAGTCCATCCAGCTGGCCATGCAATGCCTCGCGCACCTCCGCCGGACTGTTGGCTGTATCGATCGCCGTGCTCTCCACCTTCACCAACGGGAAGTCGTGGGCGTCGATTTTGCTGGTGAACCGGTTGATCGCCAGATGCACCACGAAGAACGACAACAGGCACAGCACGAACATCAGCCGGAACGGCGCGATGTACGGCACGCGGCGGCCGGCGAAGTATTCCAGGGTGAGGAAGCCCGGCTTCAGCAGCAGCGGCGGCAGCGTCTGCACGATGCGGCCGTCGATGTGCAGCACCGTCTCCACGGTTTCCTCGACCATGTGGTGCATTGGTTTCAGCACGCTGTGGATGGACTGGCCGCATTCGTGGCAGAACTCGCCCTGCATCGCGGCACCGCAATTGGCGCAGTGCACTCCCTCGTAGCTGGTCAGTTGCTTCATCGCGGTCCCCATCCGGTGCAGCGGGCGATTTTCGCACAGGCCGACCGGCACACGGGCGTGACCTGTGGCTCCGCTAGAATGGCCGCCCCCAGAGCCCGTGCATCGATGAAATCCTTCCGTCCCGAGCGTGCCCGCCTGCTGCATGAGGTGCGCGCCACCGTCCATCTTGCGCTGCCGTTGATCGCCGCCCAGCTGGCCGCCATCGGCAGCAATGTGATCGACGCGCTGCTGGCCGGCCACGTCAGCGCGCATGTGCTGGGCGCGGTGGCGGTGGGCGCCAGCATCTGGTCGCTGGCGATCGTCAGCGGCATCGGCATGATGATGGCGGTGCCGCCGTCGGTGGCGCAGCTCGATGGCGCGGGCCGCCGGGCGGAAGTCGGCGCGGTATTCCACCAGGCGCTGTGGCTGGCGCTTGGCATGGGCGTGTTGCTGTGGTTTGCGGTGCGCCATGCCGCGCCGCTGATCGACCTGATCGGGGTGACGCCCAGCTTGCGGGACGAGGTGCAGCGATTCCTGCTGGCGATCAGCTGGGGCGCGCCCGCCTTGACCTGCTATTTCGCGCTGCGTGGGCTGTCCGAAGGGCTGTCGCTGACGCGGCCGTCGATGTATTTCAGCCTGGGCGGGCTGGTGTTGCTGGTACCGCTGGGCTACGTGTTGATGTTCGGCAAGCTGGGCATCCCGCCGCAGGGCGCACACGGCTGCGGCGTGGCCACGGCGACCGTGCTGTGGCTGGAGATGCTGGCATTCGGCTTCTATGTGCTGCGCCATCGCAACTACCGCGGGCTGGGCCTGTTCGACCGTTTCGAACGGCCGCACTTGCGCCGCATCGGCGCGCTGATCCACATCGGCCTGCCGATGGCGGTGTCGCTGCTGGCCGAGGCCGGCCTGTTCGTGGCCACCGCGCTGATCATCGCCACGCTGGGCGAGGACGTGATCGCCAGCCACCAGGTGGCGCTGAACATCGCCTCGCTGTTCTTCATGATCCCGCTGGGGCTGGCCATGGCGATCACCGTGCGGGTGGGCAACGCGGTGGGTCGCGGCGATGCGCGCGGCGTGCGTTATGCCGGTTTTTGCGGGATCGGGCTGACCCTGGTGACGCAGCTGTTTTCGGCCGGCCTGATGCTGACCCTGCCGCATTACATCGCCGCGCTCTACACCAATGACCCGAAGGTGATCGCGCTGGCGATGCAGCTGATCATGCTGGCGGGGCTGTTCCAGTTTTCCGACGGCATCCAGGTGGCGTCCAATGGCGCGCTGCGCGGGCTCAAGGACACCCGCATCCCGATGGCGATCACCCTGTTTGCGTACTGGATCATCGGCATGCCGGTGGGCTGGTGGCTGGCGTTCCACCATGGCCTGGGCGCGCGCGGCATGTGGATGGGACTGATCGCCGGGTTGTCGGTGGCGGCGGTGATGCTGTTCGTGCGGTTCTGGCGCAGCGCCTGGAAACAACGCTGGCGCGTGCATGACCACGGCGGCCCGACCGGCTACGCTGCCACTTTGACCTCCGTGGAAGAACGCGCATGACGCCACCGCCCCCGTTCCGTCGTCGCCGTGGTTTCGGCGCGTTCCTGGCCACGCTGGGGCGCGGCATCAACGTGGTCCGGCTGGTGATCATCAACCTGGTGTTTTTCGGCGTGCTGTTCGTGCTGCTGTTGCTGGTGACGGCTGGCATCGCCGGCAGCCGCATGCAGCGCTCGGTGGAGGATCACAGCGTGCTGGTGCTGAAGCTGGATGGCCAACTGGTCGAGCAGTACAGCATCGACCCGATGCAGCGCACGCTGGCGCGACTGTCCGGCGAGGACCCCAAGCAGGTGCAGTTGCGCGACCTGGTCGGCGCCATCGACGCAGCGGCGACCGACCCGCGGATCACCCGCATCCTGCTGCTGCCCGATGGTCTGCAGGGTGGCGGTTTTGCCGCGCTGCGCGACGTGGGCGCGGCGCTGGACCGCTTCCGCGCCGCGGGCAAGCCGGTGATCGCGTGGGCGGTCAATCTCGACCAGGGCCAGTACTACCTCGCCGCCCACGCCGACCGCCTGCTGGTGGACCCGCAGGGCGGTGTGATGCTGACCGGGCTGGCCAATTACCGGCTGTTCTACAAGGACCTGCTGGACAAGCTGGGCGTGGACGTACACCTGTTCCGCGTGGGCGAATTCAAGAGCGCGGCCGAGCCGTACATCCTCGACCACGCCTCGGCCGAGTCGAAGGCGGCGGACAGCTACTGGATGAACGGGCTGTGGGACCGCTACCTGGATGAAGTGGCGGCGCTGCGCAAGATCGCGCCGGCAACCCTGCGCGACGACATCGACCAGCTGCCGCAGCACATCGCCGGCACCCAGGGCGACCTGGCGCAACTGGCGCTGAACCAGCATCTGGTGGACGGCACCGCCACCCGCGCGGAACTGATCGCGATGCTGCGCAAGCAGGGCGTGCCGGCCGACAAGAAGGGCCATGGCTTCCGCGAGGTGAGCCTGTCGCATTACGCCGCCGCCCAGCCCGATCGCGAGGATGCACGCGCGCCGGGCGTCACCGTCGTGGTGGCCGAGGGCGAGATCACCGGTGGCAAGCAGTCGCCCGGATCGATCGGCGGTGAATCCACCGCGGCGCTGATCCGCGCCGCGCGCGAGGACAACAAGACCAAGGCGCTGGTGCTGCGGGTGAACTCGCCCGGCGGCGAGGTCTACGCGGCCGAGCAGATCCGCCGCGAAGTGGCGCTGACCCGCGCGGCCGGCATTCCCGTGGTCGTCTCGATGGGCAACGTGGCGGCCAGCGGCGGCTACTGGATCTCGATGAATGCCAACCGCATTTTCGCCGAGCCCAACACCATCACCGGCTCGATCGGCATCTTCGGCCTGTTCTACACCGTGCCCGGCACGCTGGCGAAACTGGGCGTGCAGAGCGACGGCGTGGCCACCGGCCCGATGGCCGGCGCGTTCGACATCACCCGCCCGCTGGACCCGAACGTGGGTGCGGTGATCCAGGCCATCATCAACAAGGGCTACCGTGATTTCGTGGGCAACGTGGCCAAGGCGCGGGGGCAGAGCTACGCCGCCATCGACGCGATCGCCCAGGGCCGCGTGTGGACCGGCGAGCAGGCGCTGAAACGCGGGCTGGTCGATCAACTGGGCGGCCTGCAGGACGCCATCGCCGATGCCGCCACGCGCGCCAAGCTGGGCAAGGACTACGGCGTGCGCTACCAGGAGACGCCGCTGGGCGGCATCGAACGCTTCATGCTGGGGTTTGGCCAGAATGCCACCGTGCACACGCTGCAAAGCTGGGGCGTGCACCTGCCGCGCTGGTTTGCGCAGTTGCCGGCGATGTCGGGGCCGCTGCGGCTGTTGCGCAACGCGGAGGCGGGCAAGCCCAACGTCTACGCCGACTGTTTCTGCGCGCCCTGGTAAGCAGCGCGCCGCGCCCTCAGAGATCGTGAAAATTCGACGGGCGGGCGCGGCGTCGGATTATTCCTTCCCCTGCGAAGCGGGGGAAGGTGCCGACTGTGAAGGCAGGATGCGGAAGCGAACGGCGAAGCCGGCCCGATGGGCGTGCCGCAGGAGCGGCACGTAAGGCGGATGGGGGCGCTCTTGATCCTGCTTTTGCACTGCGAAAAGCACCCCCATCCGCCCTGTCGGGCACCTTCCCCCGCAGGCGGGGGAAGGAAGAACACGCTTCACAGGATCTCAGGCCGGCGTGGCCGCGTAGTAATCGCCATGCCGCTGCACCTGCACCGGCATGCCGAATGCCTCGCTCAACGTCGGTCCGGTGAGCACCTCGGCCTTGCTGCCCTGACGCAGCACGCGGCCCTCGCGCAGCAACAGCACCTGGGCGATCTCCGGCACGATCTCCTCCACGTGATGGGTCACCAGCATCAGCGTGGTACCGCCGCGGGCCAGTTCGCGCAGGTTCTCCAGGAAGCGGCGGCGGCTGGCCATGTCCAGCCCCGCGCAGGGCTCGTCCAGCAGCAGCGCGCGCGGTTGGTGCACCAGCGCCCGCGCGATCAGTACGCGGCGCGCCTCGCCGGTGGACAGCGTGGCCATCGGCCGACCGATCAGGTGCGCCGCGCCGATCTGCTGCAATGCCTGCTGCGCCTGCTCGCGCATGCGGTCGCTGACCTGGTGATCCAGCCCCAGCCCGCGTGCGGAGAAAAAGCCCGACACCACCGCGTCGAACACTTCCAGCGGCGCGTCACTGGTGTAGTCGAGTTGCAGCGCAGGCGACACGATGCCCAGCAGCTGGCGCAATTCGCTGACGTTCCAGCGGTCACGGCCGAACACGCTGACGTTGGGACCGCCGCCGTCGGTACGCACCAGCGGATAGAGCTGGCGTGCGATCAATTGCACCAGGGTCGATTTGCCCGAACCGTTGGCACCCAGGATCGCGGTGTGCTGGCCCGCGTCCACCTGCAGGCTGAGCCGATCCAGGATCAGCCGTTGGCCACGCATCACGCTGGCGTTGTCGATGCGCAGGACCGAGGCGCCGGCGGCAATGTCGTGGGGCGGGGGGATGACGGACAAACTCATGCGATGGCCATGGACGGGGACGGACGGCCATTATCGGCGATTGCGGCGGGCGGCCAACCGAAAATCAAAAGCACCCCACCCCAACCCTCCCCTGCGTTGCAGGGGAGGGAGCAAGAGCGGCGGGCTCTAGCTCCTCCCCCTGCGCGCAGGGGGAGGTTGTGAGGGGGTAGCCCGGGCTGGCGGGAAGTTCAAAAGCGACCCTTCAGGTGAAGGGTTGCCCGCGCTGGTTAGGTGAAGGGTTGCCCGCGCAGGCGCCGGGCTTATTCGGTCGCCGCGTCGATCTGCTTGCGCTGCTCGGCCGCATGGTCGTCCACGGTTTTCTGTACGTCACGGGCGCGCTGCTCGCTGGCCTTCAGCGCATCGAACGGCGTGCTGGCCTGCGGCTTGGGCGGGTCACCGGGCGGCGGCGCGGGCGTGCCGGAGCAGCCGGCCAGGGCGAACAGGCACAACAGCGGCAGGGCGATGGTTTTCATGCGCGTGATCCGTCGACGGCGGTAAGCGTCGAGTGTTGCGCCGGTGGCTGGCTGGCGGCAAGCCGTCGTGTAAGCTTTCGCGCATGAATAGCCGCATCGACGCCTGGCAGCTGCAAGGCCACACCGCCCTGATCACCGGTGCCAGCAAGGGCATCGGCTACGCCACCGCCCGCGAGCTGGCCGGGCTGGGCGCCAACCTGCTGCTGGTGGCGCGCGACGAGGATTACCTGGAACAGGTGCGGGTGGAGCTGGCCGATGATTTCCCTGCCAGCGAGGTGCTGGCGTTCGGCGCCGACCTGGTCGAGCCGGAAGACAGGCTGGCCGTGTTCGACTGGATCGCCGACCTCGGCGCGCCGCTGTCGCTGCTGGTCAACAACGTGGGCGGCAACGTGGTGAAACCCACGCTGGAATACGGCGAAGCCGAATGGCGCGGCATCTTCGAACAGAACCTGGTTTCCGCGTTCGAGATGTGCCGGCTGGCACATCCGCAACTGGCGCAGCACGCGCATGCGGCGATCGTGAACGTGGGATCGGTATCCGGCGCGACCCACGTGCGCACCGGCTCACCCTACGGCATGAGCAAGGCCGCACTGCACCAGCTCACCCGCAACCTGGCCGCCGAATGGGCGGTGGACGGCATCCGCGTCAACGCGGTGGCACCGTGGTACATCCGCACGCAGCGTTCGGAGCCGGCCCTGCTGGATGAGGATTACCTGGACGAAGTGCTGGAGCGCACGCCGCTGAAGCGCATCGGCGAGCCGGAAGAAGTGGCCGCGGCCATCGCCTTCCTGTGCCTGCCGGCAGCCAGCTATGTCACGGGGCAGGTGCTGGGGGTGGATGGCGGCTTTCTCAATTTCGGGTTTTGAGGCCCCAATGGAGCCGTGAATGGGGAATAGGGAATCGCAAAAGCGTCGCGCGCCAGCGCCCGCGCTTCAGCAGCCCTTGTGGGAGCGACTTCAGTCGCGATGCCTTTACGAATCCCGAATCCCGAATCCCGAATCCCGGCTCCAAAAGCATCGGTGCGTCTCTCAGAACCGCACCTCATGCTCCTCGGCGGCGAAGCCCAGGGTGACGGCGCCCTCGCCCACGTTGACCATGCCGGTGATGCTCATCGGCGCTTCGGTCAGTTGCACGCCGGTTTCCGCGCACGCCGCGCGCAGCTCGGCATAGCCGGGCAGCTGCGCCAGCACGGCCAGGTCGCCGCCGTAGCTCACGCACATCGCCGGCACCAGCAGGCCGGCGCGCACGCGCCGGGTGGCGTGGTCGAACAGCATCTGCGCGCCCTGCTCGAAACCGCGGGCCTTGCCCACCGGGCCGGTTTCGCCGCGATGGCATTGCAGGATGGGCTTGATGTCCAGCGCCGAACCCAGCATCGCGCTGACCAGGCCCACGCTGCGATCATTCTTTTTCTTGGCGCGGGCGCGCAGGTAGTACAGGTCGCGCGGCAGCATGTAGCCGTAGGTGTTGTTGGCCACGTGCAGCAGCCGCTCGCGGATCGCGGCCGGGGGCTCATCGGCGTCGATCATCCGCACCGCCTCGATGGTGGCGGGCCCTTCGGCGGCGAAGAGGTTGCGTGTGTCGATCACCCGCATCATGAACGGCCCGGGCACGCCGGCCTGTTTGCGCACCTCGCGATAGCTCTTGAGGATGGCGAAGCTGGCGCGGTTGACGTGGTCGAAGATCGGGCTGCGGGTGGCGGTGATGGTGAGGCAGAACACGCAGTCCTGCTCCAGTACCAGCCGTTCCAGGAACAGGTTCTCGATCTGGCGCACCGAGCACGGCTCGGTTTCCGCCGAATGGCTGCGGCTGCCCAACTGGCGATCCAGGAAACGCCGGATCTCGGCCGGGTTGCGCTCATCCAGAAACGTCTCGTCGTCCACCTTCACCGCGATCGGCATCACCACGATGTTGTGTTGTTGCAGGAAAGCCTGCGGCAGATCGCAGGACGCATCGACAGCCAGACCCATGCGCATCACGTTGTCCCCGGCTACGTGTAACGCCTTCGAACATAGCATGTGGCCGTGAATGCTGGCGCTCGGCGGACCCCTGCCGGCTGGCGCATTAAGATGCCGGTCATCCGTTGCTGCGCACGCGTGAATACCGATGAAAGACAAGCAGGCGATCGTTTCCAACTGGCTGCCGCGCTACACCGGCACCGCACTGGATCAGTTCGGCGAACACATTTTGCTGACCAACTTCGGCAACTACGTGGAGCTGTTCGCGCAGTGGCACGGGGTGGAAGTGCAGGGCCGCGACCGGCCGATGCCCAACGCCACCGCCGACGGCATCACCCTGATCAATTTCGGCATGGGCAGTCCCAACGCGGCCACCGTGATGGACCTGCTCAGCGCGATCTGCCCGAAGGCGGCGCTGTTCCTGGGCAAGTGCGGCGGGGTGAAGAAAAAGAACCAGCTGGGCGATCTGGTGTTGCCGATCGCGGCGATCCGCGGCGAGGGCACCAGCAACGATTACCTGCTGCCGGAAGTGCCGGCGTTGCCGGCGTTCCAGTTGCAGCGCGCGGTGTCGACGATGATCCGCGACCTCGGCCACGATTACTGGACCGGCACCGTGTACACCACCAACCGCCGCGTGTGGGAGCACGACGAGGCATTCAAGGATTATCTGCGCCGCACCCGCTGCATGGCGGTGGACATGGAGACCGCCACCATCTTCGCGGCGGGTTTCGCCAACAAGATTCCCTGCGGCGCGCTGCTGCTGGTGTCTGATCAGCCGATGATTCCGGAGGGTGTGAAAACCGAGGCCAGCGACCGCGGCGTCACTTCGCAATTCGTGGAGGCGCACATCCGCATCGGTATCGAGGCGCTGAAGCTGGTGCGCCGCAACGGTCGCAGCGTGAAGCACCTGCGCTTCGAGGAGGACGGCGACGGCGAATGAGTCGCCGTCGCCGTCGGGTCACTCAGTAACGCGGCACGCTGGCGTCGATCTCGCGCGACCACGTGTCCATGCCGCCTTCCACGTTGTGCACGTTGCTGAAGCCGTGCGCGGCGAAGCGCTCGGCCATGGCCCGGCTGGACATGCCGAAGTGGCAGATGAAGGCCAGCGCCGTGTCCTTGGGCAGCGCAGCCAGCTGCTCGAAGCCTTCGTCTTCCAGCACCCGTGCCTGCGCCAGCGGCGCGGCCTTGGCGCGGTCCGCGGCGGGGCGCACGTCGACCAGGGTGATGTCGTTGGCGGCCAGCCGGTCCTTCAGCTGCTGCACGGTGAGCATGCCGATCTCCTGCGCGCCGGGGAACTTCAGGCTGAGGCCCTCGCCCTGCACGGTGGAGACCCAGTCGATCACGATGCCGCGGGCGCGCTGGGCGCTGGCCGGGTCGAAATGCACTTCCAGCCCGTTCGAAACCGCCACGATGTCATGGTCGCCGGCCGGTGCCAGCTGGAAGCCGGCGCTGTGATCGGGGCCGATTTCAAGATGCAGCGCCACGCCGGCCGCATTGGCCGTGCCCTGGCGGATCGCCTCGGCGGCGGCGTCGGTGATGGTGATTTCCGGCGGTGTGCGGTCCGGCGCGGCGGCGCCGAACAGCGCGTGCAACTCACCGCTGCCGTACATCTGGCGGATGATGTCGGCACCGCCCACCAGCTCGCCTTCCACATACAGCTGCGGGATCGTGGGCCACTCGCCGTAAAGCTTGATGCCCTCGCGGATTTCCGGGTCTTCCAGCACGTTGACGGTGTGGTACTCGGGCAGCAGTTCGTTGAGCGTGTTGGTGGCCGCGGCGGAGAAACCGCACATCGGCTGCTGGCGGTCGCCCTTCATGAACAGCACCACGCGGTGGTCCTTGAGCAGGGTTTCGATACGTTCGCGGGTGGGGCTGTCGAGGGACATGGGGAGGCTCCGAAAAGGGGGTAATGATACGCCGGCTGATATGTGGGGACCTTGTCGCCGATCAAGGCGCTGCGGGCGATCGCCGTGCCTGAAGGTTTGCGCGCAGCGGTATCAGCGCAGCGCGGCACGCACGGCGGGCGCGATCGCCTCGACCCAGGCCGCGTATTGGGCGCCCGATGGATGCAGACCGTCACCGACGACATCGCCGGGGCGCTGGCGGGAGATCGTCGTGACATCGACCCAACCGGCACCGCGACGCATGGTCTCGGCACCGGCCACCGCGTTGCAGGCATCCAGTTCGGCGGCGATGACGGCGTCATCGCGCTGCGGGTCGCGGGCAAACGGGGTGACGCCCCAGTCCGGAATCGAAACGACCACGACGCGGGCAGGGCGATCGCCGGCCAGCGCGATGGCGCGCTGCAGCAAGTTGGCGAATTCCTGGTGGTACTCGGCAACCGGACGGCCGCGGTACTGGTTGTTCACCCCGATCTGCAGGGTGACCAGATCCCACGCGGGCACCAGCGCGGCGGCATCCATGCCCGCCGCCAGCTCGTCGGTGGTCCAGCCGGTGACCGCCACGATGCGCGGCGGATCGACGGCAATGCCGTCCTCGTGCAGTCGCCGTCGCAGTTGCGCCGGCCAGCTGGCATCGGCGGGCACACCTTCGCCCACCGTGTAGGAATCGCCCAGGGCGAGGTGGCGGAGCGGCATGGCGGCAGCCGGCCCGCCGGTCATCAGGCGGCGGCGCTGGCGACTTTGCGTCGGGGCTGCTCGCTCGCCATGCGCTCCAGCACCCGGTCGATGCGCACGAACACTTCCATCAGTTGCGCCGGCGGCGGCAACAGAGTGAGCCGGAAATGGTGGCTCCTGGGCACGTTGAAGCTGCTGCCGGGCACCACCAGCACCGACTCCTCCTCCAGCAGACGCAGCGCGAACGCGTTGTCGTCGAACTCGCCAAAGCTCTCGGCGCGCACGCGCGGGAACGCGTACAGGGCGCCGGCTGGGGCCACCAGGTCGAGGTGGCGGCTGGCGGCCACGCCTTCCATCACCAGCCGGCGCGCCTCGTGCAGACGGCCGCCGGCGGCGGTCAGCGCGTTGATGGTGGGTGCGCTGTGCAGCGCGGGCGGTACGGCCCATTGCACCGCCATGTTGGCGCACAGCCGCAGCGCGGCCAGCAGTTGCAGGGCGTCGCGATAGTCGGCGGTCAGCGCGTGGCTGCCGGACAGGCTCATCCAGCCCACGCGGTAGCCGCAGGCGCGATGGACCTTGCTCAAGCCGCCGAAGCTGACGCAGGGCAGATCGCCGGCGACCTCGGCCAGCGGCTGGAACACGGCGCCGTCGTACAGCACCTCGTCATAGATTTCGTCGCACAGCAGCAGCAGCTTGTGTCGTGCGGCCACGGCCACCAGGCGCTCCAGCAGCGCGCGCGGGTACACCGCGCCGGTGGGGTTGTTGGGGTTGATCAGCACCAGCGCGCGCGTGCGCGGGGTCACCAGCGCCTCGATTTCGTCCGGATCGGGCAGGTGGTCGTTCTCCGCCAGGCAACGGTAATAGCGCGGCGTGCCGTCATTCAGGATGGTGGCGGCGCTCCACAGCGGGTAATCCGGGCTGGGCAGCAGCACTTCGTCGCCCGGCTGCAGCAGGGCGCGCAGCGACAGGTCGATCAGCTCGCTGACGCCGTTGCCGATGAAGATGTGTTCGATGTCGACGCCACGGGCGCCGCGGGCGCGCTGCTGTTCGGCGATGGCTTCGCGGGCCAGTTCCAGGCCCTGTTCGTGGCCGTAGGCGTCGCTCTGGTGCAGGTGGCTGGCGACGGCCTCGCGCAGGTGCGCGGGCGCTTCGAAACCGTAGCGGCCGGGGTTGCCGATGTTCAGCTTGATGATGTCGAGGCCGCTGGCCTCCATGTCGCGCGCGCGCCGGTTGAGCGCGCCACGGATCTCGTAGCGCACTTCCGCCAGGTGCGCACTGGGTTTGATCGAAGCCACCACCGGCATCCTCGTGAGTCAGGCCGACGCCACCGCCGGTTACCGAATGCTACCAGCGTGATGCAGTGCAGCGCGAGGTCGGCCAAGGGCCAATAAGGGGCTATCGTGCGGCGAACTGCGGGCAAGGCATAATCGCCGTGTCCTCTGATCCCCGGGCTGGCCGCCTCGACACGACCGTCCCAACCTTCCGGTTCCGCCGGACAACACAAGCAGATCCCCGCCATGAGTGACGCCGAAACCATCGAACGCCTGCGCCGTATCGGCTGGCGTGGCGATACCTTGCCCGCCGCCGGCCTGCGCCTGGCCCGGGTGGTGGCCCAGCATCGCGCCGGCTATGAATTGCATGATGGCGAGGTGCTGTTCGGCGCCCAGCCGGACGGCCGTTTCCTGAAGCGCGGCATTGACCCGGCGGAGCGGCCGGTGGTCGGCGATTTCGTCGAAGTGGCCAACGGTGCGCCGCCGCATATCGTCACCGTGCGGCCGCGTCGTACCGTGATGTCGCGGGCGGCGGCCGGCGAGCGCTACGAGCGCCAATTGATCGCCACCAATATCGACTACGTGTTGGTGCTGACCGGCCTGGACGGCGATTTCAACCCGGCCCGGATCGAGCGCTACCTGTCATTGACCGAGGATTCCGGCGCGCAGCCGGTAGTGCTGCTGAGCAAGCTCGACACCCGCGACGATGCCGACGAACTGATCGCTGCCTTGCGCGAACGGCTGCCGGCCGGCACGCCGATCCATCCGCTGAACGGCAAGGACCCGGCCAGTGCGGCCTTGCTGGCGCCGTACCTGCAGCCGGGCGACAGCGCGGTGCTGGTGGGTTCCTCCGGTGCCGGCAAATCCACCCTCACCAACACCTTGCTGGGCACGGCCACCATGGCCACCGCCGAAGTGCGCAGCCACGACAGCCGCGGCCGCCACACCACCACCCATCGCGCCTTGTTGTCGCTGCCCAGCGGCGGCTGCCTGATCGACACGCCCGGCATGCGCGAGCTGAAACTCACCGGCGAGGAAAACCTCGACCTGTTCGCCGACATCGAACTGCTTGCCGAGCAATGCCGCTTCGCCGACTGCGGCCACGGCAGCGAGCCGGGCTGCGCGGTGCAGATCGCGCTGGACAATGGCGAACTCAGCCCCGGCCGCTGGCGCAATTACCTGAAACTGCACGACGAGCGCGAGGAGCAGGCCGCCACCCTGGAAGCGCGCTTGCGCCGCCAGCGCGGGGGCCGCCCGATCGACCGCCCGCACAGCCCCCGCGGGCAACGCGAACGCGATTAGCCGAGCGCCCCATCCACAGCCATGCGAGCCTGCCGGAGTCGACCCATGTGCACCGCCCGAATCAGCCGCGTCGCCCCTGCGTTGTGCCGTCGGACCGGCAGGGCCAGGGATTGAGCACGCCGCCCGCCAGCGCGGCACAACTGCAGCGCTGCGCCGCGCTCGACCAGCGCCTGCTGGCCGCGGTGCGGGAGATCCGCATCCTGCCCACCGTGGCGTGGCCGGCCTCGCTGGAAAGCCAGATGATCCGCGCCTACGGCAACGGCCGTTTCACGCTGCCGCCGATCACCTATACGCGGCCGAAGCTGGCCGCGGCCCGGGCCGAACTGGCCGCCATCGAGGCGGCGGCGGGCGGCAACGATCCGCGGGACATCGATCCGCTGGACGATTACCTGCGCCGCACCGCCGAGTCCTGGCGCATCGCCGCCGACATGCTGGAATCAGTGGGTACCGCGGCGGTCACTGCGCCGTCGATCGCGCTGTACGGACGTCCCGACGATCCGATCCCCGGCAGCCAGCGCAGCAACCTCGATGCGGCCCGCTATTTCGTGGAACTGGCCGACGAACTGGGTGCGGACCTGCTCGCCGACGAAAGCGGCATGCCGGTACCGGCGGACGCCCTGCGCAGCGACGTGGCCGCCACGCTGGATGCGTTTTTCGGCGAGGGCGTGATCCGCGTCGAGGTCGATCCGGAGCTCACCGCCAAGGCCGCCGCCGGCGCCACCCGCATCCGCCTGCGCGGCGGCACCTGCTTCAGCGAATACGACCGCCACCAGTTGCTGGCGCACGAGGCTTTCGTCCATTCGCTGACTGCGTTGAACGGTCGCCGCCAGCCATTGCTGGCCTCGCTGGCGCGCACCTCGCCGCGGGTGACGGCCACACAGGAAGGGCTGGCGGTCTTCGCCGAGCTGATGTCCGGCGCGATCGACATCACCCGCCTCAAGCGCATCAGCCTGCGCATCGTGGCGATCGACATGGCGCTCAACGGCGCCAACTTCGTCGAGGTCTACCAGTACTTCAGCGCCTGTGGCCAAAGCGTGGCCGACAGCTTCCACTCGGCCCAACGCGTGTTCCGCGGCGTACCGCTGGAGGGCGGCGCGGCGTTCGCCAAGGACAACGTCTATCTGTCCGGCCTGCTCACCGTGCACACGTTTTTCCGCTGGGCGCTGAAGCAACGACGGATGGATCTGCTGCGTCATCTGTTCGCCGGCAAGCTGGCGCTGCACGACGTGATCTCGCTGCAACCATATTTCGATTCCGGCGCCATCCTGCCCCCGCGTTGGCTGCCACCGTGGATGCAACACATGCACGGGCTGGCGGGCAAGCTGGCGTTCTCGCTGTTCATCAACGGCATCCAGATGGAAAACGTGCAGGCCGACGAATTGTCGATCGGCGTTTAAAGCGCCGTTGTGGGAGCGGCTTCAGCCGCGATGCGCTGGATGTGTTCGAAAAGGCATCGCGGCTGAAGCCACTCCTACAGGCGAACAATGCGCAACGGTACTTTCGTAACAGGCACCTCGTTTAACCCGGTGCTAACATCGAAAAGGAATATCCGCCGCGCGGATTTCTCTGTCTTCCTCCCATAAAAAGCGCATCGATGACTCTTCCCGAAGAACTGCGTCTTGCCGCCCTCGAATATCATCGCCTGCCGCGACCGGGCAAGATCAAGGTCACCCCGACCACCTCGCTGCTGACCCAGCGCGACCTGTCGCTGGCGTATTCGCCCGGCGTGGCCGCCGCCTGCGACGCCATCGTGGACGATCCCACCTCGGCCGCCGACTACACCGCCCGTTCCAACCTGGTGGCGGTGATCACCAACGGTACCGCGGTGCTGGGGCTGGGCAACATCGGGCCGCTGGCGGCCAAGCCGGTGATGGAAGGCAAGGGCGTGCTGTTCCAGAAGTTCGCCGGCATCGACGTGTTCGATATCGAGATCGACGAGAACGACCCGGACAAACTGGTCGACATCATCGCCAGCCTGGAGCCGACCTTCGGCGGCATCAACCTTGAGGACATCAAGGCGCCGGAGTGTTTCATCGTGGAGCGCAAACTGCGCGAGCGGATGAAGATCCCGGTATTCCACGACGACCAGCACGGCACCTCGATCATCGTGGGCGCCGCGGTGCTGAACGCGCTGGTGGTGGTGGGCAAGCGGATCGAGGACGTGCGCATCGCCACTACCGGCGTGGGCGCGGCGGGCATCTCCTGCCTGGACATGCTGGTGGCGCTGGGCGTGCAGCGCGAGAACATCCTGGCCTGCGACGTGCACGGCGTGCTGCACAGCGAGCGCACCGACCTGGACCCGGACAAGCAGCGGTATGCGCGCGACACTCCCATGCGCACGCTGGGGGAGATCGTCGTCGGGGCGGACATCTTCCTGGGCCTGTCCGCCGGCGGCATCCTGAAGCCGGCGATGGTCGCCACCATGGCCGAGCGGCCGATCATCTTCGCGCTGGCCAACCCGAACCCGGAGATCACTCCGGAAGACGCCAAGGCAGTGCGGCCCGATTGCATCATGGCCACCGGCCGTTCGGATTATCCGAACCAGGTCAACAACGCGCTGTGTTTCCCGTACCTGTTCCGCGGCGCGCTGGATGTGGGCGCCACGGTAATCAACGAGGCGATGAAGATCGCCTGCGTGAAGGCCATCGCGGCGCTGGCGCGGCGCGAGTCGTCCGACGTCAGCGCGCGTGCCTACGGCGGCAAGCCGCCCAGTTTCGGGCCGAATTACCTGATCCCGCAGCCGTTCGACCCGCGCCTGCTGATCCAGTTGCCGCCCGCAGTGGCGAAGGCGGCGATGGAATCGGGCGTGGCCACGCGGCCGATGGAGGATTTCGTCGCCTACAACGACAAGCTCACCAGTTTCGTGTTCCGCACCGGCTTGCTGATGAAGCCGGTGTTCGAGCGCGCCAAGGCGGCGCCGGCGCGGGTGGTGTACGCCGAAGGCGAAGAGGAGACGGTGCTGCGCGCGGTGCAGACCGTGGTGGACCAGGGCCTGGCGATGCCGATCCTGATCGGCCGCCCCGAGGTGATCGAAAAGCGCATCAAGCGCGCCGGCCTGCGGCTGAAGCCGGGCGTGGATGTGGAAATCTGCAACATCAACTCCGACCCGCGCTTCGACGCCTACTGGCAGCATTACCACCAGTTGATGGAGCGCCGCGGGGTGACGCCGTCGATGGCCAAGGCGGTGGTGCGCTCGCGTCCCACCGCGATCGCCGCGCTGATGGTGGAACGTGGCGAGGCCGATGCGCTGCTGTGCGGCATGGTCGGCCAGTTTCCCAGCAAGCTGAAATACATCCGCGACATCATCGGCATGGACGAGGGCGTCAGCTCGGCCTCGGCGATGGCGGCGGTGGCCACCGAGAAGGGCACGTTCTTCTATCTCGACACCCACGTGCTGGACGACCCCACGCCCGAGCAGATCGCCGAAGCCACGCTGCAGGCGTCGATCCGGCTGAAGCTGTTCGGCATCACGCCCAAGATCGCGCTGCTGTCGGCCGGCAACTTCGGCAGCCGCGACTGCTGCGGTGCGCACAAGATGCGCAAGGCGCTGGAGCTGATTCGCGCCAAGGCGCCGCGGCTGGAAGTGGAGGGCGAGATGCAGGCCGATACCGCGCTCACCCCGGCGTTGCGCGAGAAGCTGTTTCCGCACTCGCGGCTGGAAGGCAAGGCCAATGTGTTCGTGTTCCCCAACCTGGATGCGGCCAATATCGCGTACAACATGAGCCGCATGCTCACCGACGGCGTGGTGATCGGGCCGATTCTGATGGGCGTGGCCAAGCCGGCGCACATCCTGATGCCGCAATCCACCGTGCGGCGGATCGTCAACATGACCGCCGTGGCCTCGGTCGAGGCGCAGATCCGCATCGGCGCCAAGGTTCAAACGACGCCCTGAGGGGGCTCGCGACCGCCTTGCCGCGATACCGGACCGCCACCGTGCGGTGGCGCACGGGTGGGCCGGCCGCTAAACTTGATGGGCTCGCTGCATCCCCGGCTGCGGGTTCCCACATCAAGTCAGGCACCGCACGGCGCCGCGGAGAATCTTCATGGATCAGCTCGACGATATCCTCAACCAGGACATCGACCCTACCGAAACCAGCGAGTGGATCGATTCGCTTGATGCGGTGATCCATCACGATGGCACCGAGCGTGCGCATTTCCTGCTGGAAAAGATGGTCGATACCACCCGCCGTTCGGGTGGCTACCTGCCGTTCAACCCCACCACCGAATACGTCAACACGATCCCGCCCAGCCAGGAGGCCAAGAGCCCCGGCGATGCGGCGATGGAATGGCGCATCCGCTCGCTGATCCGCTGGAACGCGATGGCGATGGTGGTACGGGCCAATCGCAAGCCGGGCGAACTGGGCGGCCATATCGCCAGCTTCGCCTCCAGCGCCACGCTGTACGACGTGGGCTTCAACCATTTCTGGCGCGCCCCCAGCGCCGAGCATCCGGGCGACCTGATTTTCCATCAGGGCCATTCCAGCCCGGGCATCTATGCCCGCTCGTTCCTCGAGGGCCGCTTCGACGCCGACCAGCTCGACCTGTTCCGCGCCGACGTGATCGGCCGTGGCCGTTCGCTGACCTCCTACCCGCACCCGTGGCTGATGCCCGACTACTGGCAGGTGCCCACGGTGTCGATGGGCCTGGGCCCCATTCAGGCGATCTACCAGGCGCAGTTCTTCAAGTATCTGGAGAATCGCGGCCTGGTGCCCAAGAGCGATCGCAAGATCTGGTGCTTCATGGGCGACGGCGAGTGCGACGAGCCGGAGTCCCTGGGCGCGATCTCGCTGGCCGGCCGCGAGGGCCTAGACAACCTGATCTTCGTGATCAACTGCAATCTGCAGCGGCTGGACGGCCCGGTGCGCGGCAACGGCAAGATCATCCAGGAGCTGGAAGGCGTGTTCCGCGGCGCCGGCTGGAATGCCCTCAAGCTGGTCTGGGGCAGCTACTGGGATCCGCTCCTGGCGCGCGACAGCAAGGGCGTGCTGCGCAAGCTGATGATGGAAACCGTCGACGGCGAGTACCAGGCCTGCAAGGCCTTCGGTGGCGCGTACACGCGTGAGCATTTCTTCGGCAAGTATCCGGAGACGCGCGAGATGGTGGCCAACCTCAGCGACGACGACATCTGGCGCCTGAATCGTGGCGGCCACGACCCGCACAAGGTGTATGCGGCGTACCACGCCGCGTCGGCCACCAAGGGCATGCCGACGGTGATCCTGGCCAAGACGGTCAAGGGTTACGGCATGGGCCTGGGCTCGGGCGAATCGCAGAACCCCACCCACCAGCAGAAAAAGCTGGACGACGAGTCGGTGCGCACGTTCCGCGACCGCTTCAACATCCCCGTGCCCGACGACAAGCTGCACGAAGTGCCGTACTACCACCCGGGCAAGGACTCCCCGGAAGTGCAGTACATGCTGGAGCGCCGCAAGGCACTCGGCGGCGCGCTGCCACAGCGTCGCCGCACCACCGACGTGAAGCTCAAGGCGCCGGACCTGTCCGCGTTCGAGCAGATCACCAAGGGCACCGGCGACCGCGAGATCAGCACCACCATGGCGCTGGTGCGCGGCATGAACCTGCTGTTGCGCGACAAGGCCATCGGCCCGCGCGTGGTACCGATCGTGGCCGACGAGGCGCGCACCTTCGGCATGGAAGGCATGTTCCGGCAGATCGGCATCTACGCGCCGTTCGGCCAGAAATACCGGCCGCAGGATTCCGACCAACTGCTGTACTACCGCGAAGACCAGAAGGGCCAGGTGCTGCAGCAGGGCATCAGCGAAGCCGGCGGCATGGCCTCGTGGATGGCCGCGGCCACCAGCTACAGCATCAGCAATCAGCCGATGCTGCCGTTCTTCATCTACTACTCGATGTTCGGCTTCCAGCGCATCGGCGACCTTTGCTGGGCGGCGGGCGACATGCGTTCGCGCGGTTTCCTGGTCGGCGGCACCGCCGGCCGCACCACGTTGAACGGCGAAGGCCTGCAGCACGAGGACGGCCATTCGCACCTGCTGGCCGGCGCCATTCCCAACGTGAAGGCGTACGACCCCACGTTCTCGTACGAGGTGGCGGTGATCATGCAGGACGGCGTGCGCAGCATGTTGCAGGAGCAGGAAGACCACTACTACTACATCACCGTGATGAACGAGAACTACGCCCATCCGGACATGCCCAAGGGCTGCGAGGAAGGCGTCATCAAGGGGATGTACCTGCTCCGGGATTCGGGAGTCGGGAGTCGGGATTCGGATAAGAGCAAGGGCAAGGGCAAGGCGGTGGCGCCGTGCGTGCAGCTGCTGGGTTCGGGCACGATCCTGCGTGAGGTGATTGCGGCGGCCGAGTTGCTGGAGAAGGACTTCGGGGTGAAATCCGACATCTGGTCCTGCCCCAGCTTCGTGGAGCTGCGTCGTGACGGTTTCGATGCCGAGCGCTGGAACCGCCTGCATCCGGAAGCCGAGCAGCGCGTGCCGTATGTCACCGGTTTGCTGGATGGGCGTGCCGGCCCGGCGATTGCCGCCACCGACTACGTGCGCGAATTCGCCGACCAGATCCGTGCGTTCATCCCCGACGGCATGCACTACACCGTGCTGGGCACCGAAGGTTTCGGCCGCTCCGACACGCGTGAGCACCTGCGCGAGTTCTTCGAGGTCGATCGCCGCTGGATCGCCCATGCCGCACTGGCCGCGCTGGCGAAGGAAGGCAAGGTCAGCGCCAAGGACGTCAGCCGCGCGATCAAGCAGTACAACCTGGATCCGGAAAAGCCGAATCCGCTGAGCGTCTGATCGACCTTGCAGCAATAAAAAAACCGCCCTTTCCGGGCGGTTTTTTTATCTTCCGATGTCAGCGTTGCGCGCCCTCGTTTCTCAATCGTCGTCGCTGCTGAAGGCGCGGCGCAGCAGCAGGAACGCGCCAATGGTGCCGGCCACGATCGCCACCGTGGCGACCGGGTGGCGATTCACCTGGCGGCGCATGCGGCGGTAGTGGTAGTTGGTTTCGTCGGCCAGGTCTTCCGCGGCGCGGGTCAGCTGCCGGCGATAGCGGCCATCGCCCGCACCAAAGCGCTCCTGGATGCGGCGACGGCCGCGGTCGATGAGGTTCTGCGCGTTGTCTACCGCGCCGCTCGCGGACTGGCGAACGCGCTGGCCGGCCTGCTCGCTGGCATCGCGAATCTGCCGTTCGATATCACGTCTGTGCATGGCGTTCTCCTGGACTCTGTTGACGTCACAGGCTGCCAGCGCGTTCGTGAGTGAGGCGTATACCCGCGCGGTTGGGCGCGGGTACCGTTCAGCCCAGCTGGTACTCGCCCCCACGCTGCAACGCGCGCTGGTAGCCCGGGCGTGAGTGGATGCGTTGCAGGAATGCGCACAGTTTCGGCCGCGTCTCGTCCAGCCCGCCGCGGGCGGCGAACGCTTCCAGCGGAAAGCTCAGCTGGATGTCGGCCACGCTGAAGGTGGCGCCGCCGAACCAGTCGCTGTTTCGCAACCGGGATTCGAGGTAGTCCAGATGCAGGGCCAGTTGCGGATCGACGAAATCGTGCTGCACCCTGCGCGCGATGCCCCTGGCGAACGGCTTGGCGAAAAACGGCATCGGCGCATTTTCCACCCGATGAAACACCAGTTTCAGCAGCAAAGGCGGCATCGCCGAACCTTCGGCGTAGTGCAGCCAGTAGTTGCAGCGCAGGCGCTCGGGCGTGCCGTGCGCGGGAATCAGCACACCGGCGCCGTAACGATCGGCCAGGTATTCGACGATGGCGCCCGACTCGGCCACGGTCAGCTCGCCGTCGGTGATCACCGGCGACTTGCCCAGCGGATGCACCGCGCGCAGTTCGGGCGGCGCCAGCATGGTTTTCGGGTCGCGCTGGTAGCGCTTGATCTCGTACGGCACGCCCAACTCCTCCAGCAGCCACAGGATGCGTTGCGAGCGCGAGTTGTTGAGATGGTGGACAACGATCATGAAGGCTCCGCAAAGGGGCGAGGGGGTGGGTGTTGTCCGGCGTGCCGGTCGTGTGCGCAAGCATGCCGCACTGCATCACAGCATGCCCGATTCGCGTCCTCGGCAGGCGCCCCGAGTGGTCGCCGAGCCATCAACGTCGTCTGGACATCCGAACCGCGCTCCAACTACTGTAGGGCGGTTCTGAAGGGGTGATGAATCGGCGGTGTCCCGGTCCGGAATCAGCCACTTCCGGACACCCGACCGGGCGCAAAACGCTCCTTCCCCATCGACGTTCCCGCCCGGCACAACCCTCGTGGCATCCGGCCGGCGCGTCGCCCAACGCAACCCGAGGACGAAACATGACGGTACCCAGGAAAATCGGCTTGATCGCCGCGTGCGCGCTCGGCGGCCTGATGGCGTCGCCCGCGTTTGCCCAGCAGCCGGCACCCGCGCCGACGCGCCAGGAACTCGCCGGCAAGCCGTGGATGAACACCCACCTGAGCGCCGCCGAACGCACCCAGCTGGTCCTCAAGGAAATGACCCAGGAGGAAAAGCTGCGCCTGGTGATGGGGTATTTCGGCACCGACCTGGACGGCAAGCATTACAAGCGGCCGAAGGAATCGCTGCACCAGTCCGCGGGTTTCGTCTACGGCATCCCGCGCCTGGGCATTCCCAACCAGTGGCAGACCGATGCCGGCGTGGGCGTGGCGTCGCAGCGCGGCCCGAACGTGCGCGAGCGCACCTCGCTGCCCTCGGGCATGAACACCGCGGCCACCTGGAATCCCGAGGTCGGTTTTGCCGGCGGCGCGATGATCGGTGCCGAGGCGCGTTCGTCCGGCTTCAACGAGATGCTGGCCGGTGGCGTCAACCTGGTGCGCGAACCGCGCAACGGGCGCAATTTTGAATATGGCGGTGAAGATCCGCTGCTCGCCGGCACCATTGTCGGTGCGCAGATCAAGGGCATCCAGTCGAACCACATCATCTCGACGTTGAAGCACTACGCGTTGAACGATCAGGAGACCGGCCGCAACTTCCTCAACGTCGAGATCGACGATGCGGCGGCGCGCATGTCGGATCTGCTGGCGTTCCAGATCGCCAACGAACAGGGCAACCCCGGTTCGGTGATGTGCTCCTACAACCGGCTCGACGGCATCTATGCCTGCGAGAATCCGTACCTGCTGAACGAGGTGCTGAAGGGTGATTGGGGCTTCAAGGGCTTCGTGATGTCCGACTGGGGCGCGACCCACAGCACGGTTCAGGCGGCCAACAACGGCCTGGACCAGCAGTCCGGCGTGCCGTTCGACAAGTCGCGCTATTTCGGCGACGCGCTGGGCGAGGCCGTGGCCAATGGCTGGGTGCCGCAGAAGCGGCTGGACGACATGGCCGGGCGCGTCCTGTACGCCATGTTCGAGCACAAGCTGATCGACGATCCGGTCACCGGCCCCAAGAACAACATCGATTTCGCCGCCCATGCGAAGGTCACGCAGAACGATGCCGAAGAAGGCATGGTGCTGCTGAAGAACGACAACGCGCTGCTGCCGATCAAGACGGGCCTGAAGAAAATCGCCATCATCGGTTCCCATGCCGACGTGGGCGTGCTTTCCGGCGGTGGCTCGTCGCAGGTCTATCCGGTGGGTGGCATGGCGGTGAAGGGGCTGGGTCCCGATTCATTCCCCGGCCCCACGGTGTACTTCCCGTCGTCGCCGCTGAAGGCAATCCAGGCCCGCGCCGGCGGCGCCCAAGTCACGTTCAACGACGGTTCCGATCCTGCAGTGGCAGCTCGGCTGGCTGCGTCGAGTGACCTGGTCATCGTCTTCGCCCACCAGTGGACGGCCGAAGCGTTTGACGTGCCCAACCTGTCGCTGCCGGACAACCAGGATGCGTTGATCGCCGCGGTGGCCAAGGCCAATCCGCATACGGCCGTGGTGCTGGAAACCGGTGGCGCGGTGCTGATGCCGTGGCTGAAGGATGTCGGGGCGGTGCTGGAGGCGTGGTACCCGGGCACCAGCGGTGGCGAAGCCATCGGCCGGGTGCTGTTCGGCGAGGTGAATCCGTCGGGCCATCTGCCCATCACCTTCCCGGCCTCGGAGCAGCAGCTGCCGCGTCCGGTGCTCGATGGCGACCCGAAGAAGCCGGAGCTGCGTTTCGACGTCAATTACAGCGAAGGCGCGGCCGTCGGCTACAAGTGGTTCGACCTGAAAGGCCTGAAGCCGCTGTTCCCGTTCGGCTATGGCTTGTCGTACACCAGCTTCAGCTACGACGGTCTGGCCGCCCATTGGGCCGATGGCCAGCTGACGGTGAGCTTCACGATCAAGAACACCGGTGCGGTGGCCGGCAAGGACGTGGCGCAGGTTTACGTCGCCTCGCCGAAGGGCTCGTGGGAAGCGCCCAAGCGCCTGGGCGCGTTCCAGAAGCTGGCGCTGAAGCCGGGTGAAAGCCGCAAGGTCAGCGTCAAGGTCGATCCGCGCCTGCTGGCGATGTACCAGAGCAAGGACAAGACCTGGAAAATCGCCAGCGGCGAGTATCAGGTGACCGTGGCCAGGTCCGCGCTCGATCCGCAGGCCAGCGTGGCGGTGAAACTGCCGGCGACGACAGTGGACGTCAACGGCAAATAACCCGTTCTGGCAGTGCATTCGAAAGCCCTTCCGGCCCTGCCGGAGGGGCTTTTTGCTTTCCGGGGTGACCGCATCCGCACGTTGACACCGCGTTGCCGCCACGGCGTCTAGCGTGGCGGCAACGCGTTTCGACGGATGCATCCATGACCAGGCAAGCCACGCACGTCTACACCGAGCCACGGGATATCCAGCGCTTCGAGATGCTGGTGCAGGCATTGTCCGGTGGCGCACGCGTTCGCCTGCATCTGGTCGATGGCCAGCATTGCGAGGGCGTGGTGTGCGCCCGCCCCACCGTGCAGATGTTCTATGACGGCACCGGCAAGGAGGGCGTCAATGGTGTGGTGGAGCTGGAGCACCTGAATCTGTCGGACTGGCGCCGACGGGTATGGTTCGACCAGATCACCGACGTGGAGCAGCTCGATACGAATGCACCGTTGCGGGCGTGACCGCACCCGTGCCGTAGCTGCGGTTGCGCCACAACGGTGGACGATTCAAGCTAAAGGCTTTGTCCCTGCGAGCCTTTGCCGATGATCCGACTGACGATTTTTCGCCTGGCCCTGGCCACACTTCCCTGTGGGCTGGTGATGCTTGCCGGCTGTTCCGGCGGCGGTGCGCCGGCACCGAGCGCGGAGCAGCAGCAGGCCACCGCGAAAGCGCAGGCGGCTGCCACCAATCTCGACACGTATCGCCAGCTGGTGCGCATCGGCAACGACCAGATGGCCGTGTCGATGGGCCAGGACATCGTGCGCCGTTTCCCGCAGAGCGCTGCGGCCGCGGAAGTGCAGAAGACCCTGCCGGATATCGAGAAGCGCTATCGCGAAACCAGCGAGAAAAACCGCCTGGCAGGGTTGTGGCTGTATCAGGTTTCGCCAATGCAGGGCGGCACCCAGTCGACCGCCACCATCCAGAGCAGCAAGCCCGGTGGCAACGACAGCGTGCGCCTGATCCTGCGGCGGCATACCGACTGGGGCCAGAGCGTGTTCCTGTTCGGTTCGGGCGCGGGCTTCGTCTGTCGCGGCAATTGCACCATCAAGGCGACCGTCGACGGCAAGCCGGTGGGGATCAAGGCGTTTGCACCGCCCAGCGGCGAGCCGGCGCTGATGATCCGCGATGACAAGCAATTCCTCACCTTGCTGCACGGCGCGACGAAAATCACCATGGACGTCAGCCTGGCCGATGGCGAAAAGAAGGAAACGCTGCTGTACGAGGTCGGCGGTTTCGATCCCGCGAAGTGGCAGAAGCTGGACAAGCCGAAAAAGAAATAGCGCGACGCGGCGGCGATAGCGCACGCCGGCTCAGTGCAGGAACAGTTTCTCGGTGATGCGCGCCAGCGGGCGGGCCATGGCCTTCTGCATCCACGGTGACAGGTCGAGTGGCTTGATCAACATCTTCACCGTCATTTCCGCGGGAATGTGTCGGCGCAGCAGGCCCTGCGCCCGGTCGCTGATGCGGCGGTACTCCGCCTCGTTTTCGCGCTGGTGCGGGTAGCACTGGTTGAACACGTGGCGAAGGGCAATGTCGCTGTCCTCGCTCTTGATCTCGCGCACCCGCCGCAGGATCGCCCGGAAAACCTTGTAGCGGCCGAAGTCCCCGCGTTCCCGGTACAGCAGGTAGTGACGGTAGAAGTGCTTGTAGTGGCGCACTTCATCACTCTTGATGTAGCCGGTCAGTTCCTTCAGCACCGGCTCGTCGGTGATGTCGTGCAGGGCGCGGTAAAGGCTGGCGGTACCGGTTTCCACCACGCAGCGCGCGGCCAGCTCCAGCCCGCGACACGACTCCAACTGCTCGGCGGTGCACACCGCGCCGTAGTCGTGCCAGAACCTGGCGAACGCCGCGTCCCAGTCGAACTCCGGCCACACGGCGCGCACATAGGCGGCCAGCGCGCGGCCGTGCTGCAGTTCCTCGTGTTTCCAGTGTTCGATCAGCCAGGCCTGCAACTCGGCGTCGTCGGCGAAGTGGTCGACGAGATTCTGCGCGTACAGGTCCGAGCCGCTTTCGACGAAGGACGAGCTGCACAGCAGGAAAAACAGATCCTCGTTGTGGCGGATGCGGGCAATGTCGATGCGGCCGAGGTCCAGGCTTTCGAGGGTCCAGGGCAGGGCGGTGGTATAGGTCAACGCGATTCCTGTGAGTCATCGGATGTGGCGGCATCTTGCGCGCGGCCACATGACGAGGGGATGAGACAGGATAGGTCGTGTGGGTGCCGGCGGATTAACGCCACCCGACTTGCCGGCCGCGCGGCGGATCGCTTCAGCGCACCACGGTGACCGGCACGTGCGCCCTGGCCAGCACGTTGCTGGAGACCGAACCCAGCAGCCAGCGCGCCAGCGCGCCACGCTCGGTGTGGCCGATCACCAGGTGATCCACGCCGTGCTGTTCGATCTGGCTCAGCAGCACGTCGCCGGGGCTGCCGTAGGTCAGTTCCACGTCCACCAGTTCGTTGGCGTCGGGCACGATGGCGGTCAGCTCGTCCAGCAACTCGCGCGCGCGCCGGGTGCCCGAGTCGGCCATCAACAAGGCCGACACATCGGCGCCGCCCTCGGTGACCTGCAGCACCGACACCACGCGCACGCGGCCGTGGTTGCAACGGGCCAGGTCGATGGCGAACTGGAAAGCGCGGCGTGATGCATCGGAGCCGTCGTAACCCACCAGCGAATACTTGACCATGGTTGCTCCTCGGCGCCGTTCGATATCGGACGCAACGAGTCTAGAAGCCCTGTCGGCACAAACACAAACCGCGGCGATCGTGCGACAAACCGCGTTCCGCGCGCGATGAACGCCGTGTTCATCGCGCGGGATATGGCCGTCTTGTCTGCACATTCGCATCACGCGGCGATGTACACGCTGCGCCCTCCCCACCTTTCAAGGAGATGACCATGATCAAGCGTACTTTTGGACTGGCGGCACTCGTGTTGGCCTGCGCGGGTGCGGCGACGATGATGCCGGCCGGCCAGGCCCGGGCAACCGATGCCAAGGTGGATTGCCATCTGGTCTACAACCTGTCCGGCTGGTCGCTGATCTACAAGCACGCCGAGGGTACCGGCACCATCACCTGCGAAAACGGCCAGAAAGCCAATGTGAAAATCGAGGTGGTCGGCGGCGGCCTCACCGCCGGCAAGTACCGCATCAACAACGGCAAGGGCGAGATCAGCGATGTGCATGATATTTCCGATGTGTTCGGCGATTACGCCCAGGCCGGCGCCGAGGCGGGCGTGGTGAAAAGCTCGAGTGCGCAGGTGCTGACCAAGGGCACCACGTCCCTGGCACTGGCGGGCACGGGTGAGGGCGTCAACCTCGGCGTGTCGGTGGGCAAGTTCACCATCACGCGACGCTGAGCGGGGCCGACAGGCGGGATGAAAAAGGAGGGGCGCCGGTGGCGCCCTTCCTCGTTTCTACGCGTAAACTGCGGACTGTCGCTTTTTCCAGTCATCCATGGAGAGTCCGCTCATGCGTCGCATTTCCTGTTTGCTTGTCGTGGCCTTGTTGTTCGGTCTGGCGGCCCCGGCATGGGCAGCGGGACCACAGGTGGGGCAGGTCGCGCCGGCCTTCCATTTGCAGGATCAGAACGGTCACTGGCTGCAGCCGTCCGATTTCCACGGCCAATGGCTGGTGCTGTATTTCTACCCGAAGGACTTCACCCCCGGCTGCACCACCGAGGTCTGCACCTTCCGCGACGACATCGCCAAGCTGCGCAAGGCCGGCGCCAGGGTGGTGGGTATCAGCCTCGACGACGTGAAATCGCATGCCGAGTTTGCGCGCAAATACCACGTGCCCTTCCCGTTGCTGTCCGACGCGGATACCACCGTCGCCGCCGCCTATGGCGTCCTGGCGTCCCGCGGCGACTCGCATTACGCGCGACGCACCACCTTCCTGATCGACCCGCAGGGCAAGGTGGCCAAGGTCTATGAGGACGTCGACCCGGAGAAGAACTCCGCCCAGGTGCTGGCCGACCTCGCCGCGTCGAAGGCGGCAGGCTGATGCCGCTGCTGGTTCGCGCCGAAGGCCGGGTGGCGCCCGGACGCGGGTTGGCGGCATGGCGTGTGGTGACCTGGCTGCTGTTGCTGTTCGCCGCGATCGGTGGCGTGCAATACATCAATCACGGCAGCGCCGTCTGGGGTGAGCTGCAACGCTGGCCCGCGGGCGACACCGACCACGTGCCGGCGCTGCAGCGCATGCTGGCCTGGGATGCGGCTTACCTGCTGGTCGCATTCGTCATCATCGTGCTGTGCGCGGGCGTGATCCTGCGCCAGGCCTGGGCGCGTTCCGCGCTGCGCGTCGCCGCCGTGCTGCTGGCGGCGTGGGCGCTGGCCAGCGGCGTGCTGCTGGCTTCGGCGATGCGGGCGCTGTTTCCGGCGGACACCGCCGTATCGCTGATGGTGGCGCAGCTTCCGCACAGTTACCTGCTGGCGCTGGGGATGAAGGCCGTCGCCGTGCCGGTGCTGCTGTGGCTGGCGTGGCGGCTGGGTCGGCCGGACGTGCGTGCCCGGTTCATGCACCGGCGCTGATGGACGTTTGCCCGCGGGCGCATTCAGCAGGGATTGGTGTGCCGGCCGCTATGGGTGATGAACGTTTTCCAGGGATCCATCCGATGCGCCTTCGCCTGCTTGTCTTGCTGTGCACAACGTTGACGGCCACCTCGCTGTCGGCGCAGGAATGGGCGACCACCTGCCACGCCAGCAGCAGCTACGACGTCACCCTGAAGCCTTCGAGCATCCTGTTCGACCGGCCGTCACCGGCCCCGTTCCACGTTGAGATGCAACAAGGCACGTTGCGTACCGACGGCACCGCGGTACCCCTGAACGCGGAGCAGCAGGATCGCCTGACCCTGTTCGAGCGCGAGCTGCGTGCGCTGGCGCCGCGCGTGCGCACGGTGGCGCAGCACGGGCTGGATCTGGCGGTGCGGGCGCTGAAGGAGGAGACCCGGGGCATGAGCCTCGGCGCCGACACCCGGGCCGAGCTCGATCGTCGCCTGGCCAGCCATGCCGCCACCTTCAAGCAGCGCATCGCCGCCAGCAACAGCACCCACGACTGGCAGAGCGACGTCATCGACCAGTACGCCAACCAGATCGCCGCCGACGTGCTGCCGTTGCTGGCCAACGACCTGGGCCAACAGGCGCTCGACGCGGCGATGCGGGGTGATCTGCAGACGGCGGCGGCACTGCGCGACCAGGCCACCGGGCTGGCCAGCGGCCTGCGGCCACGACTGGAACAGCGGATGCAGGCGCTGCAGCCGCAGATCGCCGCCTTGTGCCCCGCGATCACCCGGCTGGCCGAACTGCAGCAGGGCGTGCGTGGCAGCAATGGCCAGCCGCTGAAGCTGCTGCACATCGGGCAGTGACCGCCTGATCGCCGTTCAGGGCACCCTAAGCGGTGAGCGACGAGGATGACGCGTCATCTCGCTTCATCATCCGCTGGAGCCGATTGTGGCGCTGTTCGCTCCCCGTTCCATCTACGAACCCCTGATCCAGCACAGCATCGACCTGTGCCGGCTGTACCGCCGCGCCGCCACCGCCGCGCGCGAGCCGGGGTTGCGCAGCGTGCTGAACGAAAACGCCCAGACGCTGATGCTGGTGGTGGCCGACCTGCAGGCACAACAGCGCACGACCGGTGAACCGTCCCGGCAGCGTGGCACCTGGCGCGGCACGCTGCGGGCGCAGTGGGCGGCGGGCATGCCCAACAACGCCTCGCGCACGGACAACGACTGGATCCACGCACTGAGCCGGCACGAAGTGCGCTTGCTGCACCAATTCGAACGCGCCACCATTGCCACCGCCCCTGCCGACGTGGCGCTGGTGCTGCGCCGGCAACTGCCGCGCCTGCACGGCATCCACCTGGACATGCATGGCCTGGGTGGCACCGCGCGCTATTGAAGGAAGAGCCCATGTCGCCGACCGCCGAGGCCGTGCTTGCCTTCTGGTTTGCCGAGGAAAGCGCCGCGCACTGGTTTGCCGCCGACGCCGCGTTCGACGCGCAGATCCGCACCCGTTTCGGTGCCGTCGCCACCGCCGCGGCCGACGGTGAACTCGATGGCTGGACGCGTACGCCGCTGGGCTGGCTGGCGCTGCTGATCCTGCTGGACCAGTTCAGCCGCAACCTCCACCGCAACGATGCCCGGGCCTGGGCGCAAGACCCCAAAGCCTTGTCGCTGGCGCTGGCGGGCATCGAACGCGGCGACGACCAGGCCCTGCCGCCGCTGCAGCGCGTGTTCGCCTACCTCCCGCTGGAACACGCCGAGGATCTCGCCGTGCAGCACCGCTCGGTGGCGCTGTTCGAGGCGCTCCGCGCCGAATCCCAACCGGAACAGCGGGCATCGTTCGAGGGCTTTCTCGATTACGCGCGGCGCCATCGCGACGTCATCGAGCGCTTCGGTCGTTTCCCCCACCGCAACGCGGTGCTGGGCCGTTCGTCGACGGCGGAGGAGGCGATCTACCTGGCGCAGCCGGGCGCTGGCTTCTGATCGACCGGCGCCGCACTGGCGCCGATGCCGGCGAACCCCTTCGCGGACATGCAGCGGTTTCCGATACCGCCCGGCGGCGCACCGCGCCAGCCTGATCGACGCCCATCACGGGTTACCTCGCCATCGGGAACGACCATGCCCAAACCCACCACCTCCCTGCCGCTCGCACTGGCACTCGCCTGCGCGCTCGGCCTCGCCAGCACGCCGGCCCTCGCCTCCAATACCTTGCGCGTCGGCAACCAGGTCCTCACCACCGGCGACAGCGTGATGCGCGTGGTCGAGCTGCTGGGAAAGCCGTCGCGCAAATTCCGACGCCGTCCCGCCCCGTCGCGCCGCGGCCGTGGCGTGCGCGTCATCACCGACGCCGATCGTGGCGAACAGTGGCAATACCGCCGCGGCAACCACCTGACCACGGTGACCATCATCGATGGCACGGTAGGTGACATCGACGACCGGCGCCGCTGAGAACGCGCTGCCCGCCAGGCGCAACCCCGGTGATTTCGGCCCCGGGCGCCGCCGCCCCGCAGTCGACCCCAGCCGTCGATCCGTGACCCGCGTCATCGCACCGCCCATCGCATCCGTCCACCGCATCCGTCATGGGCCGGTGCGTCGCCGCCGAGCGTCCCCACGACCCGCATACTCCGCCGCATAGTGGGCGAAAGACCCGCCTGTTCGTTATGATTGGCACTTGTTTCCGCCGCGATCCCCCTCCGGCGGCGCACCATTGTCCCCGCCATTTTCCAGGAGCCATTCATGGCCGATCTCAAAGAAGCTCGTGTTCCCGACATCGGCCACGCTGACGTACCGGTCATCGAAGTACTGGTCAAGGCCGGCGACCGCGTCGAGAAAGAACAGAGCCTGATCACCCTGGAATCGGACAAGGCCACGATGGAAGTCCCCGCGCCGTTCGCCGGCACGGTAAAGGAAGTGAAGCTGAAAGTGGGCGATGAAGTCTCCGAAGGCGCGGTGATCGCCATCATCGAGGCCGACGGTGCTGGCGCCGCGCCCGCCGCCCAGGAAGCGCCCAAGGCCGCCGCCCCGGCGCCCGCCAGGCAGGCCGAGGCGCCCCAGGCGCCCGCCGCCGCCGCGCCCGCGCCATCCGCCGGCGGCGTGCGCCCCGCGCTGGTGCCGGACATCGGCCACTCCGGCGTGCCGGTGATCGAAGTGCTGGTCAAGGTTGGTGACACCGTCACCAAGGATCAGAGCCTGATCACGCTGGAGTCGGACAAGGCCACGATGGAAGTGCCGTCGCCATTCGCCGGCGTGGTGAAGGAACTGAAGGTGAAGGTGGGCGACGAGCTCTCCGAGGGCGATGTGATCGCCATGATCGAGGGCGGCGATGCCGCGCCCGCTGCTCCGGCAGCCGCTGCGGCACCGGCACCGGCACCCGTGGCGGCTGCGCCCGCACCGCAAGCCGATCGCAGCAACCTGCCGGTGGCGCGTCCGCCGGTGGATGCCAGCGTGGTGATGCCCGGCGATGCGCCCTACGCCAGCCCGGCGGTGCGCGCGTTTGCCCGCGAGCTGGGCGTGGACATTGCGCAGGTCAAGGGCACTGGTCGCGGCGGCCGCATCCAGCGCGACGACGTGAGCGGCTATGTGAAGCACGCGCTGGCCTCCGGCGCGCGTCCGGTGGCCGGCGGTGCGGTGGGCGCGGGCAACGGGCTCAGCCTGCTGCCGTGGCCGAAGGTCGATTTCGCCAAGTTCGGCGAGATCGAGGAAAAGCCGCTGTCGCGCATCCAGAAGATTTCCGGCGCCAACCTGGCCCGCAACTGGGCCATGATCCCGCACGTCACCCAGCACGAAGACGCCGACATCACCGAGCTGGAGGCGTTCCGCAAGCAGCTGGGCGCGGAAAACAAGGACACCAAGATCAGCCCGCTGGTGTTCCAGATCAAGGCGGTGGTGGCGGCGCTGAAGGCGTTCCCGCAGTTCAACGCCTCGCTGGACGAGAGCGGCGAGAAGCTGATCCTGAAGAAGTATTTCCACATCGGCATCGCGGTGGACACGCCCGATGGCCTGGTGGTGCCGGTGATCCGCGACTGCGACAAGAAAGGCCTGCTGGATCTGGCCCGCGAGCTGGGCGAGATCTCGAAAAAGGCGCGCGAAAAGAAGCTGGGCCCGGCCGACATGTCCGGCGGCTGCTTCTCGATCAGCTCGCTGGGCGGCATCGGCGGCACCTATTTCACGCCGATCGTCAACGCGCCCGAAGTGGCCATCCTGGGCGTGTCCAAGTCGGCGATGAAGCCGGTATGGAACGGCAAGGAGTTCGCGCCGCGGTTGCTGCTGCCGTTGTCGCTGTCCTACGACCACCGCGTGATCGACGGCGCGCTGGCCGCCCGTTTCGCCGTGTTCGTGGCCAACCAGCTGGCCGACATCCGCCGCCTGCTGCTGTGACGGGGGCCGCATGCTGCTGGCGGCGGCACTGATTCCCGCGGAGCCCGCAGCTACGCCGGTCAGCGAGTGGTTGAATCGCCCGCTGTTTCGCGGCGGCGGCTTTGATCTGACCGTGGGGTCGCTCACGGCGGCGGTGCTGCTGTTCGGCCTGTGCGTGCTGCTGTCGATGCTGGTGCGGCAGTTGCTGCGCCGTTATGCGCGGCGCTACGAGCACGTCAACCTGTCGTCCATCTATGTGTTCGGACGCTTGATGCACTACCTGCTGTTGCTGGTCGGCGTGCTGCTGGCGCTGAACGCCAGCGGCATCCCGATCGCCCGCTTCACCGTGTTTGCCGGCGCGCTGGGCGTGGGACTGGGCTTCGGCCTGCAGGCCATCTTCAACAACTTCGTCTGCGGCGTGGTGCTGCTGTTCGACCGCAGCCTCAAGGTGGGCGACTTCGTCGACCTGGCTTCCGGCGTGCATGGCCGCGTGCGCGACATCCACATCCGCGCCACCCGCATCACCACCAACGACGACATCGACATCCTGGTGCCGAACTCCGAGTTCGTGAACGGTCGCGTGGTCAACTGGACCGTGCGCGAGGGCTTCCGGCGCCTGAAGGTCCCGTTCCACGTGGCCTATGCCAGCGACAAGGAAACCGTGCGGCAAGCCGCGCTTCAGGCCGTGCACGAAGTGAAGTTCACGCTGGACGCCGAGGGCGACAAGGCACCGCAGGTGCGACTGGTGGCCTTTGGCGACTGGGCGCTGCAGTTCGAGCTGGTGGTGTGGCTGAATGCCGAGGCCACCCGCCGCCCCGGCGCCGCGCTGGCCGCCTACAACTGGGCGCTGCATGATGCCTTGCTGGCGCACGGCATAACGATTCCCCTGCCGCAGCGCGACGTGCAGTTGCGGCGGCCCCAACGCGCTATCCCTGTCTCCTGAATCCCGTGGCCGGCGGCCACACGCCGCCAGCCCGCAACTCCCGAGGAAAAACCATGGCCAACACCATCGAAGTAAAAGTTCCTGATATCGGCCACGACAACGTGCCGGTGATCGAGGTGCTGGTGAAAGCCGGCGACACCGTGGAAAAAGAACAGAGCCTGGTCACGCTGGAGTCGGACAAGGCGACGATGGAGGTTCCGTCCAGCGCCGCGGGTGTGGTGAAGGAAGTGAAGCTGAAGGTGGGCGACGAGGTTTCCGAAGGCGCGGTAATTGTGGTGCTGGAAGCGGCGGGCGAAGCTTCGCCCCCCTCTCCCTCCGGCGACCGACAGGAAGTCCCCTTGCGGGAGAGAGGGGCTGGGGGTGAGGGTACGGGCGAAGCGAAGTCTCCCGCTCCGGCCGAACCCTCACCCACCCCTTCGGGGCACCCTCTCCCACAGGGAGAGGGAAAGAGCCCGCAGGCTGCCAGTGCGTCCGGCCGCACGCCCGACATCGAATGCAAACTCGTCGTCCTCGGCTCCGGCCCCGGCGGCTACAGCGCGGCGTTCCGCGCCGCCGACCTGGGCGTCGACACCGTGCTGGTGGAGCGCTATGCCAGCCTGGGCGGCGTCTGCCTCAACGTCGGCTGCATCCCGTCCAAGGCGCTGCTGCATGCCGCTGCCGTGATCGATGAAGCCGAGGCGATGGCCGCCCATGGCGTGAGTTTCGGCGCGCCGAAAATCGACCTCGACAAGCTGCGCGGTTTCAAGGAAAAGGTGGTCGGCCAGCTCACCGGCGGCCTGGCCGGCATGGCCAAGGCGCGCAAGGTGCGCACCGTGCAGGGCACGGGTAGCTTCGTTTCGCCGAACGAGCTGGAAGTCCAGACCAACGACGGCGTGAAGTTGATCCGTTTCGAGAACGCGATCATTGCCGCCGGCTCGCAGTCGGTGAAGCTGGGCATGTTCCCGTGGGATGACGAGCGCATCCTGGACTCGACCCGCGCGCTGGAAATGAAGGACGTGCCGAAGAAACTGCTGGTGGTCGGCGGCGGCATCATCGGCCTGGAGATGGCCACGGTGTATTCGGCGCTGGGCAGCGAAGTGACCGTGGTCGAGTTCATGGATCAGATCATCCCCGGCGCCGACGCCGACCTGATCAAGCCGCTGGCCAAGCGTCTCGGCAGCCACCTCAAGGGCATCCACCTGAAGACCAAGGTGGTCAGCGCCAAGGCCACCAAAAAGGGCATCGAGGTGGGTTACGAAGGCGACAGCATCCCCGAAACCACCCTGTTCGACCGCGTGCTGGTGTCGGTCGGCCGCTCGCCCAACGGCAACAAGATTGGTGCGGACAAGGCCGGCGTGGCGGTGACCGAGCGCGGCTTCATCAACGTCGACACCCAGATGCGCACCAACGTGCCGCACATCTACGCCATCGGCGACCTGGTCGGTCAGCCGATGCTGGCGCACAAGGCCACCCACGAGGCGCACGTGGCGGCCGAGGCGGTGGCCGGGCTGAAGAGCCATTTCGATGCGCGCGTGATCCCGTCGGTGGCCTACACCAACCCGGAAATTGCCTGGGTCGGCGTGACCGAACGCGAGGCGAAGGAAAAGGGCCTGAAGGTGGGCGTGGGCAAATTCCCGTGGGCGGCCAGCGGCCGCGCCATCGGCGTCGATCGCACCGAGGGCTTCACCAAGCTGATTTTCGACGAGCAAACCCACCGCATCGTCGGCGGCGGCATCGTGGGCGTGAACGCGGGAGAGCTGATCTCGGAACTGGCGCTGGCGATCGAGATGGGCAGCGAGGCGGCCGACATCGCCCTCACCATCCACCCGCATCCCACCCTGGGCGAATCGGTGGGCATGGCGGCCGAGGTCTACGAAGGCACCATCACCGATCTGTACATCCCGAAGAAGAAGTAAACAGCGGCCCCAAGGCCCGCTGCCGCCGGGTTCCCGGCGGCCAGCGCCAACCGGCACTGAACGGCTGGCGCGGGCTTGACCGGGCCGTCACGGAGGGCGGGATATCCAGAGGCATCGCCACTCTGGAGTCCCGCCATGAAAGCCTCCTTCGCCCTGATCGCCTCGCTCGCGCTGGCCGTGCCGGCGCTGACCGCCACGCCGGCCGCCGCGCAGACCGGCCAGCGCCACACCGTCTGCGAGAACGTGCAGGTCAAGCACAACGGTTCGAAGGACGACAAACGCCTGATCGGCACCGGCGTGGGCGCGGTGGCCGGCGGCTTGCTGGGCCACCAGGTCGGCGGCGGCAAGGGCAAGACCCTGGCCACCGTGGGCGGTGCCGTGGCCGGTGGCTACGTGGGCAATCGCGTGCAGAAGAATGCGCAGGACAAGAAGACCTACTACACCACCGAGCGCCGTTGCCACGAGGTGGAGGACTGACGTGCGTGTAGCATCTTATGGACGTCTGGACGTCCATAAGATGCTACGTCTGGCCATGCCGTCCGTGGCATGACGCGCGGTCACGGTTGTCCGTGGTCTTCGAACAGGTCGCCCTGGGCGGCGTCGTCCTCGGCCTCGATGAAGCCTGACAAGCCCACGCCCACCAGCCGATAGCGATGATCCGCCGATGCATCCACGCGGTCGCGCAGCGCGCAGGCGATGTCGGCCAGCGCGTGGGCTGACGCCGGCCGTGTGGCCGGCGTGAGGCTGCGGGTGAGCGTGCGGAAATCGGAGGTCTTCAGCTTCAGCACCACCGTGCGCGCCACGCGGGCGTGACGCCCGGCGCCATGCTGGCGCAAGTGCCCGGCCCAGGCCTTCTCGGCCAGGCGGCGGATGTGCGGTTCGATCTCGTCCAGCGGCAGATCGTGCTCGAAGGTGTCCTCGGCGGAAATCTGCAGGGTGGGACGTTCGGGCTCGACTGCGTGGTGGTCGATGCCCTGCGCCAGTTCGTGCAGGCGGCGACCCCAGCGGCCGAAGCGCTGCTCCAGCTCGGCCAGCGCGTGGGTGCGCAACTCGCCCACCGTGGCGATGCCCAGGGCTGCCAGTTTCGCCTCCATCACCTTGCCCACGCCGGGCAGGCGACCCACGGGCAGCGGCGTGAGAAACGCCTCGACCTGGTGCGGGCGGATGACGCACAACCCGTCCGGCTTGTTCCAGTCCGAGGCGATCTTGGCCAGGAATTTGTTCGGCGCCACGCCGGCCGATGCGGTCAACGCCGTCTCGGCCCGGATCGCGGCGCGGATCGCCTGCGCGGTGGCGGTGGCCGAGGGCAGGTCGGTCTTCGGTTGGGTGACGTCCAGATAGGCTTCGTCGAGCGACAGCGGTTCGATCAGGTCGGTGTGGCGGGCGAAGATTTCGCGGATCTGCCGCGACACGGCCTTGTAGCGCACGAAATCCGGCGGCACGAAAATCAGTTGGGGGCACAGGCGCTCGGCCCGCATCGCCGGCATCGCCGAGCGCACGCCGAACACGCGCGCCTCGTAGCTGGCCGCACACACCACCGAGCGCGCGCCTCGCCATGCCACTGCCACCGGCTTGCCGCGCAACGACGGATCGTCGCGCTGCTCCACCGACGCGTAGAACGCATCCATGTCGATATGCAGGATTTTTCGTGGAGGAACGGACACGCGCACAACCGGAATACTGATGCCCGGATTCTAGAGCCGGCCACTGCCGGCATGTGTCAGCAGTGATGCCGACGGCCGATCCCGCGGTACGAATGGGGCTGGCCGAAACCACCTGCACAATGGCAAGGTGGCGGCCATGACCAACCAACCTGCCGCCTACGCCCGCCGCCTGAACACCTGGGACGCGGCGATGATCGTGATCGGCGGCGTCATCGGCGCCGGCATCTTCCTCACGCCCGCCACGGTGGCGCGCAACACGGGTTCGGGCACGGAGGTGCTGATCCTGTGGGCGATCGGCGGCTTGCTGACCCTGGCCGGCGTGCTGTGTTACGCCGAGCTGGGCGCGCGGCGGCCGCAGGCGGGCGGCATCTACGTCTATCTGCGCGAGGCGTTCGGCCTGCTGCCGGCGTTCCTGTTCGGCTGGACGATGGCGCTGATCAACTACCCCGGCAGCGTGGCCGCGGTGGCCACCATGTTCGCCCGCTACCTGTGTGCGGCGATCGGCCTGCCGCTGCTCTATGCGTCGCCGGTGGCGGTGGGCGCGATCGTGTTCATCGTGGGGGTCAACCTGTTCGGCATCCGCGCCGGTGCGTTGATCCAGAATACGTTCACCGTGCTGAAGCTGGCCGCGCTGGCACTGCTGGTGGTGGCCGGATTGATCCTGGCCGACGGCAACTTCGGCCTGGCGCTGTCGACCGACAGCACGCGACCGGTGTCGTCGTGGGCCTTCGCGGGCGCATTGCTGCCGGTGCTTTTCAGCTACGGCGGCTTCCATTATCTCAACGACCTGGCGGGCGAGGTGCGCGATCCGCAGCGCACCTTGCCGCGCGCGCTGGGCCTGGGCATGGGCGGCGTGGTGATCTGCTACGTGCTGGCCAACCTGGCCTATCTGGGCGGGTTGGGCCATGCGGGCCTGGCCGCCAGCGAGGCCCCGGCGGCGGACCTGATGGCAAAGCTGTTCGGCCCGCACGGCGCCACCGTGATCGCGGCGGGGATTGCCTGCTCCACCTTCGGTTACTGCAGCATCGCGATCGCCGGCGGCGCCCGCGTGCTGCAGACGATGGGCGCCGACGGCATGTTCTTTCGCGCGGCCGGGCGCATCGATGCGCGCACGCGGGCGCCACAGATCGCGTTGCTGGCGCTGGGCGCGTGGGCGATCGTGCTGACGCTGTCGGGCAGCTTCAACCAGTTGCTCAACTACACCACGGTGGGCGAATGGCTGGGCCACGTGTTCGGCATCGCCACGCTGTTCTGGTACCGCAAGCATTTCATCGATGACCCGGCGCCGTACCGGGTGCCGTTCTATCCGCTGCTGCCGCTGGTGTTCGTGATCACCGTGTTCGGCGTGATCGTGGCCTCGGCGATCAACCGCCCCGGTGACGCAGGCATGAGCCTGTTGATCATCGCGCTGGGCGTGCCGGTGTATTACGGCTGGCGCTGGCTGGAAGGGCGCAAGGCGGTTTGAATGCTGCGTTCGGTGTGCGCGCGGCGATGGCTGCGCTTCACCTTCGCGCGCCATACTCGACGTTTCGATCGAGACGGCGGAAACATGAAGCGGATTGTCCTCGCCGGTTGCCTGGGCCTGTTGTGCGGCTGCCACGCGCAGGCATCGATGACGCCGATTGACCTGGCCGCGCCCGCCGCAACGGCACCCGTCACGCTGGAGCGTGTGCACCGCGACGGCGCACCGCAGGTGATCGACGGTATCACCCTGCAGCGTTTCACCTTCGAGGCGGCCGCCTCGCCGGCATTGACGGTGACGTCGGCCAACGCGTTGGCTGCCGGCGATGAGCTGCAGGTGCAGGTTCAGGTGCAGAACGCGATGCCGTGGTCGGTCACGCTGACCATCGACATCGGCGGGGCGAACCCCGACCAGCACCTGCACGCGCAGGTGGGTTTGCCGGCCGGACCGCCGCAGACGCTGGTGATTCCGTTGCATGCGACGAGCCCACGTCAGATGGGCATGCAGGTTGCGCCGCCGATGCCGTTCGACGACGACGGCAGGCCGGTTCTTCTCGCCACCACGGTGGAAGGCCGGCTTGAACCGCGTACGGCGCACACACTGCGCTTCGGGGTGCCGGCACCACAGGCGCCACAGACACTGCTGTTCGGGCGCGTCGAGGCGGTTTCCGGGCAGGCGCTCCAGCGCGCCGCCTATACCGGCATTGTCGATCGCTACGGCCAGGCCACGCGCGGCCAGTGGCCGGAGAAGATCGCGTCCGACGCCGCCCTGCGCGCCGCGCATGCCAGCGAGCGCGTTGCACTCGACAAGGCCAGAATGCGCGCCGATCAGGACGAGTACGGTGGACGTCTGGACGTCCATAATCTCGCCACGACCGGTTGGTTCCACACGCAGAAGCTGGGCGAGCGTTGGCATCTGGTGACGCCTGCTGGCCACGCGTTCTTCTCGCTGGGCGTCAACGCGGTGGCCGCCGATGGTGGGCGCAGCTATGTCGAAGGCCGCGAGTTCATGTTCACCGGTTTGCCGCCGCAGGATGGCGAATGGGCCGCGTTCTACGGCACGGGCGACAATCGCAGCGCGGAGCAGGGCGCCAGCCAGGGCATCGGCTACAACCACGGGCGCTGGTTCGATTTCTACGCGGCCAACCTGTATCGCGTCGATGGTGCGGGCTGGCTGGCCGCGTGGCGCACGCGCGCGCTGGATCGGCTGCAGGCCTGGGGTTTCAACACCCTGGGCGACTGGAGCGACCCGGCGCTGGGGCAGGCGCATCGCCTGCCGTACACGCGCTCGATCAATATCGCCGGCGCTTACGCCAATGTCGCCAGCGGGCTGGATTACTGGGGCCGCATGCCCGACCCGTTCGACCCGCGATTTGTGCAGGCGACCGATGTCGCCGTGATCAAGGCCAGCGCCGGCGTGCGCGACGACCCGTGGCTGCTGGGCTATTTCGCCGACAACGAACTGGCCTGGGCCGGCGCGGGCGCGCAGGGGCGCTGGGGGTTGGCGCAAGGCACGCTGGCGGGCAACGCGGCCAGCCCGGCCAAGCAGGCGTTCATCGCCGCACTGCGCAAGAAATATGTGGCACCCGAAACGCTGGCCAACGCCTGGGGCATCGCGCTGACCTCATGGAGCGCACTCGACGCCACCGGCTTTGCCGCGCCGCTGCCGAATGCGGCGCATCCGGCCATCGCCGACGACTATCGCGCGTGGCTGCGGCAGTACGCGGACGCCTATTTCCGCACCGTGGCGGAAGCCATCCACCGGCACGATCCGCATCACCTGTTCCTGGGCGGCCGCTTTGCGGTGAATACGCCGGAGGCGGTGGCGGCCTGCGCCCGTTATTGCGACGTGGTCAGTTTCAACGTCTACGCCGACCTGCCGCAACACGGCTTCGATGCCGCCGCGATGCGCGCGCTGGACAAGCCGGTGCTGATCAGCGAATTCCACTTCGGCTCCGACGACCGCGGACCGTTCGGCAACGGCGTGGTGGCGGTGGCGAGCGAAGCGCAACGCGGCGAGGCCTACACACGCTTTCTGGCGGCGGCCGCCGATGATCCGCAGATCGTGGGCGCGCACTGGTTCCAGTATCTGGATCAGCCCGTTACCGGCCGCTTGCTCGATGGGGAGAACAGTCACGTGGGGCTGGTGGGCATTACCGACATTCCGTTTGGCGGGTTTGTCGATGCGGTGCGTGAGGCGAATCGGCGGCATCAGTGAGGCACAAGCAGGTTCCTCCCCTGCTTGCCCTTAAAGTGACTTCCTTTGGTCGCAGGGGAGGTCAGGAGGGGCGCTTTTGGGTTTGCCGGGGCAAAGAGCGACCCCTCCCCAACCC